>DASTXR010000150.1:0-21747 GCA_035765415.1 Steroidobacteraceae bacterium
TTGAGAAAAACAATCTATGCCGGCGCAATCTGCGCCTTGTTAGCCTTCACGCATGCGGCCGCTGCCGGCAAAGGCCCGGAGAAAGAACAGCTCAAGCTCGGCTTCATCAAACTCACCGACATGGCGCCGCTCGCCATCGCGTATGAGAAAGGCTACTTCGAAGACGAAGGCCTGTACGTCACGCTCGAGCCGCAGGCCAACTGGAAGGTCGTACTCGATCGCGTGATCACCGGCGAGCTCGACGGCGCGCACATGCTGGCGGGCCAGCCGCTCGGTGCGTCCGTCGGCATCGGCACCAGGGCGGATGTCGTCACCGGCTTCAGCATGGACCTGAACGGCAACGCCATCACCGTCTCCAACGAAGTGTGGGCGATAATGAAGGGCGGCCTTGCTTCTGACGAGAAGGGCCTGCCCAAACATCCGATTTCCGCCGCGGCGCTCAAGCCGGCGCTGGAAAAATTCAAGGCTGCCGGCAAGTCGTTCAAGATGGCCATGGTTTTTCCCGTGTCGACTCACAACTACGAGCTGCGCTACTGGCTCGCGGCCGGCGGCATCAATCCCGGCTTCTATTCGCCCTCGGACGTCACCGGGCAGACGCGCGCGGATATTTTGATCTCGGTCACTCCTCCACCGCAGATGCCGGCTACGCTCGAAGCCGGAACCATCAACGGATATTCGGTGGGTGAGCCCTGGAACCAGCAGGCCATCTTCAAGGGCGTGGGCGTGCCGGTGATCACCGACTACGAAATCTGGAAGAACAACCCGGAGAAAGTATTTGGCGTCACCAGGGCATTTGCCGACAGGAATCCGCGCACGCACATTGCGTTGATAAAGGCTTTGACGCGCGCGACGATCTGGCTGGACGACAAGGGAGGCGCGAACCGCAAGGAAGCGGCGCAGATTCTCTCGCGCCCCGAGTACGTCGGCGCCGACTATCGCGTCATCGCCAACAGCATGACGGGCACTTTCGAATACGGCCGCGGCGACAAGCGCGCGCTACCGGACTTCAACGTGTTCTTCAGGTACCACGCTAACTACCCCTTCTATTCGGACGCGATCTGGTACCTGACGCAGATGCGCCGCTGGGGACAGATTCCCGATGGCAAACCTGATGCCTGGTACCTCGAGACCGCGAAGAAGGTGTATCTCCCGGATGTGTTCGTGGCCGCCGCGAAGGAGCTGGTCGCCGAGAAGAAAGCGAACGCGGCCGACTTCGATTTCGGAAGCGATGGCTTCCGGGCGCCCACGAAGGATTTCATCGATGGCGTCGAGTACGACGGGCGCAAGCCGAATGCCTACATCGAGAAGCTGGCACTCGGGCTCAAAGGCCAGCAGAAGATCGAGAGCGGTAATGTCGTCGGCAAGTAACGTAAAAGCAGTCGAAGGCCCGGCTCTGGTCGCGCCGGCAGTTGTCGCTCCGGAAGCGGCGCCCGTTGCGAAGTCATCGGCGTCCGCGCCGAAGCCGTACCTCCCGCGTGTGAATTCCGCGATCGATGCGTCGATCCGCGCGCTTTCGCTGATCGGCCTCGGGTTCCTGCAGCCCATCGTCTGCATGATGCGCGGCGAGGATCCGCGTGTGCACATGCGCCAGCTCTGGCTGGACCTGGGCGCGCCCGTCGTGGCCATCGCCGCGTTCCTGCTGGTGTGGAGCCAGGTGTCGCAGGGCATCCAAACCAGCCTGGGGCAGATTCCCGGCCCCACCGCGGTGTGGGAACAGACCAAAGCGTTGTGGGCCGATCACCTGGTGCAGCGTGAAAAGGCCGCGGCCTTCTACGAACGCCAGGAAAAGCGCAACGCCGAGAAGCAGGCGGAAGATCCCGCCGCCGACATGACGGTGCGCAAGTACACGGGCAAGCCCACCTACGTCGACCAGATCTTCACGAGTCTCAAGACGGTGTTCGCGGGATTTTTGCTGGCCACGTTGCTCGCGGTGCCCATCGGCATCCTGTGCGGCGTGAGCAAGACGTTCAACGCGATGTTCAACCCGCTCATCCAGGTCTTCAAACCAGTGTCGCCGCTCGCGTGGTTGCCCATCGTCACGATGATTGTGAGCGCGTTGTACGTGACCGCCGATCCGATGTTCGACAAGTCCTTCATCAACTCCGCGGTCACGGTCACGTTGTGTTCGCTGTGGCCGACGGTCATCAACACCGCGGTGGGCGTGGGCTCGATCGACCGCGACCTGCTCAACGTGGCGCGCGTGCTGCGGCTGAGCAAGACCACGCAGCTCACCAAGCTGGTGTTCCCCTCGTCGCTGCCTTACATCTTCACCGGCATGCGCCTGTCGCTCGGCGTGGGCTGGATGGTGCTCATCGCGGCGGAGATGCTGGCGCAGAACCCGGGCCTCGGAAAATTCGTCTGGGATGAATTCCAGAACGGCAGCTCCGAATCCCTGAGCCGCATCATGGTGGCGGTGTTCACCATCGGCATCATCGGCTTCCTGCTCGACCGCGTGATGCTGGCGCTGCAGAGCGCGTTCACGTACGGGCCGACGCGATGAGCCATCTCGAGCTGCGCGATGTGTCGAAGAGCTACGGCAGCACGGAGGTGTTGTCGAACATCAACCTGTCCATCGAGGAAGGCGAGTTCGTCGCGCTGATCGGTTTCTCCGGCTCCGGCAAGACCACGCTCATCTCCATCCTCGCCGGGCTCATCGCGCCCGATCGCGGTGAAGTGCGCATGCGCGGCGCGACGGCCGGCGCCGCGGGTCCGGATCGCGGCGTCGTGTTCCAGAGCTACTCGCTGATGCCCTGGCTCACGGTGTTCGAGAACGTGGCGCTGGCGGTCGACACCGTGTTCGCCAGCGAAGATCGCGCGCAACGCCTGGCGCGCACCGGCAAATACGTGCGCATGGTGGGCCTCGGGCACGCCATGGACCGCCATCCCGCCGAGCTGTCCGGCGGCATGCGCCAGCGCGTCGCGGTGGCGCGCGCGCTCGCCATGAACCCGGAGTTCCTGCTGCTCGATGAGCCGCTGTCGGCGCTGGATGCGTTGACCCGCGCCAAGCTCCAGGACGAGATCGAATCCATCTGGCGCGAGGAAAAGAAAACCGTCGTGCTGGTGACCAACGACGTGGACGAGGCGCTGCTGCTCGCCGACCGCATCATCCCGCTGAAGCCGGGGCCACGCGCCACGCTGGGCCCGGAGTTCCGCGTGAACCTGGCGCGGCCGCGCAATCGCAAGGACGTGAACCATGATCCGCAGTACCGGCAACTGCGCGCCAGCATCACCCAGTATCTGCTCGACGTCGAAGCCGAGAAGCCGGTGCCCGCGGACGGGTCGCTCAAGCTGCCCGAAGTGATCCCGATCACCTCGGCGGACTTCCTGCCCAACGCCGTGCGTGCGGCTAACAAACCGAAGCCTCTGTCCAACCCCGACAAGTACGTCGAGTTCTACAACGTTCACAAGGTTTACCCGACACCGCGCGGGCCGCTCACCGTGGTCGAAGGATTCCAGCTCGACATCAAGCGCGGCGAATGTGTCTCGCTGATCGGCCATTCCGGCTGCGGCAAGTCCACGGCGCTGTCGATGTGCGCCGGCCTCACCGAGGTTTCCGACGGCGGCATTACGCTCGATGGCCGTGAAGTCACGGGCGCCGGCCCCGATCGCGGCGTGGTGTTCCAGGCGCCGACGCTGCTCAACTGGCTCACGGCGCGGCAGAACGTGGCGCTCGGCGTCGATCGCGTGTATCCGCACGCCACCAGCGCCGAGCGCCGCGACGTCGTGGACTACTACCTCACGCGCGTGGGACTCGGCGATTCGCTCGACAAGCGCGCGAGCGACATGTCGAACGGCATGCGGCAGCGCGTGGGCCTGGCCCGCGCGTTCGCGCTGTCGCCGAAGCTGCTGTTGCTCGACGAACCGTTCGGCATGCTCGACGCGCTCACGCGCTGGGACCTGCAGGAGGTCCTCATGGACATCCTCAAGCGCACGAAGATCACGGCCATCTGCGTCACGCACGACGTGGACGAGGCGATCCTGGTCGCCGATCGCGTGATCATGATGACCAACGGCCCGCGCGCGCGCATCGGCAAGATCATGCAGGTCGATCTGCCGCGGCCGCGCACGCGAAAGATGTTGCTCGAGCATCCGCGCTACTACGCCTATAGAGAAGAGCTATTGAGCTTTCTGGAAGAGTACGAGCACGGCGCGGGGAACCGTGCTGCCTGACAAAACAAGCCGCAAGCATGGGGAGTCTTCGATGACGATGTGGACACGTTCAGGAATAGCCGCGCTGGGTGCGTTTTTGGCGATGGGCGCGGCCCGCGCCGACGGGCTCGCCCCGGTCAAGGGCGCCTTCGGCGAAATCAAACCCATCATCGACACGCGCCTGCGCATGGAGGAAGTCGACCAGGACCCGCTCGCGCAGGATGCGAGCGCGCTCACGTTGCGGGCCCGCCTCGGATTCGAAACCGGCAAGGCGTGGAACACCGCGCTGCTCGTCGAGGGTGAGGCAGTCATGCCGCTGCAGGACGACTATCGTCCCGATCCGGCCGTGCCGACCATGGTCACGTATCCGGTGGTGGCCGACGAAGAAGCCTACGAGGTGAACCGTTTTCAGTTCACCAACACCAGCCTGCCGGGCACCACGCTGACGCTCGGCCGCCAGCGCATCCTGCTCGACGACCAGCGCTTCATCGGCAACTCGGGCTGGCGGCAGAACGAGCAGACCTTCGACGCGTTCCGCATGGTGAACCGCACGGTCACGAACCTGGTGCTCGACGCCACGTACCTGAACCGTGTCAATCGCGTCAACGGCCCGGAGTCGCCGCAAGGCGTCTACAAGGGCGACGGCTTCCTGTTGAATGCCGGGTACCAGACGAAGATCGGCAAGATCACCGGCTTCGGCTATCTACTCGACTTCGAGCCGATCACCAACATCCCGGCGGGCATCAACCCGATCCGCGATTCCACGTCGACGTACGGATTGCGCTTCGCGGGCGACAAGCCGGCGGGCAAGATCAAGCTCGCGTATGCCGCGTCGTACGCCACCCAGACAGACTACGGCGACAATCCGCTCGACTTCGATCTCGGCTACCTGTCCGCGGATCTCACCGCCACCTTCCGCCAGTTCGGCTTCGGTGTCGGCACGGAGATCATGGAAGGCAACGGGCTGCCCGGCGCCGCGGGCAAAGGCTTCACGACGCCGCTCGGCACGTTGCACAAGTTCCAGGGTTGGGCCGACAAGTTCCTGACGACACCGCCGAACGGCCTCGAGGATCTGTACGCCAATGCGAGCGTCAACCTCAAGGGCGTGGGGATGCTCGATACGCTCGCCTTCATCGTCAGCTATCACGATTACAACGCCGAGCAGATCACGGCCGACTACGGCAACGAGTGGAACGCGTCCATCGCCGCCAAACACAAGCGCTTCAACGCAATGCTCAAGTACGCGGACTACGAAGAGGGAGTGCTGGCGTCGGCGCGCACGACAGCCAAGTTGTGGGCGCAGGTCGAGTTCATCTGGTGAGATAAACCTTTCCGGTGCCGGGTGCGTCTACGAAACAATGAAGTTTCGTATGGCCACCCGGCTCATCGCCGCGGTCCTCTCACTGGCGGTTCATGCATCCGCGTCCGCGGTGGATATCGACGGGCATGTGGATGGCGCGGAGTGGCAAGGCGCCGAGCACATCACCGGTTTCCGCAAGACCCAGCCCCTCACGGGCGAGCCTCCCTCGCATGCGACCGAAGCGTGGGTGCTGTCGACGCCGGAAGGCCTGGCCGTGGCATTCCGGAATACGCAGCCCGCGTCGGTGCCGCGCACCCAGCAGCGCGTGCAGCGGGATTTCGAAGAGCAGGTCGACCGCGTCAACCTCATCGTCGATTTCGACGGTGACAGCCGCACCGGGTACAACTTCCGCGTGAGCTCCACCGACGACGTCTACGACGGCGTGGTCACCGACGAACTGCAGTTCAACAAGGACTGGGACGGTAACTGGAAGCACGCGGTGGGCGTGGACGATGCGGGCTGGACGGTCGAGGTCCTGATCCCGTGGTATATCGCGCCGATGCGCGACGCGAAGGGCGACACGCGCCGCATGAAAATCTATCTCGACCGCATCATCGGTTCGACGGGCGAGCGCGTCGCGTGGCCACAGGCGAGCCAGGAACGGTCGCGTTTCCTGTCCGATTTCGCAGCGGTGGACGTGGCCAATCACAGCCAGTCGCTGCTCGCGGTGACGCCCTACGTTTCAGGCCTCTATGACAACGTGGGCGAAAGCAGCGACAGTGATGCCGGCGTCGACGTGTTCTGGAAACCGAACGGCCAGGTGCAACTGACGGCGACCGTGAATCCCGACTTCGGCCAGGTGGAGAGTGACGACCTGGTCGTCAACTTCAGCGCCACCGAAACCTTCATCAGCGACAAACGGCCGTTCTTCACCGAGAACCAGGGCATCTTCGAATTCATCACTCCGTCGGACTACAGCCAGTTGCTGTACACGCGCCGGGTCGGCGGCCCCGCCGACGACGGCGAGGGATCGGGCGACATCACCGCCGCACTCAAGGTCAACGGCAGTCTCGGCTCGACGAAGTACGGAGTGTTTGCGGCCGATGAGGCCGAATCGGTGGGCCGCACGTTCAGCGCGCTGCGCGTGGTGCGCGATTTCGCCACGCAGAATCTCGGCTTCATCGCGACGCACGTCGATCGCCCGTATCTCGATCGCGAGGCCACGGTGTTCGGCGTTGATCACAACTGGCGGCCCACCGCGCGCTGGAACGTCCGCACGCGAGTGTTCGGCAGCGACATCGAGCAGCAGCGAACCGGCACGAGCGATACGGGCGCGACGGTCTGGGCCGACTACGAGATGGACCACGGCTGGCGCCAGCAATGGATCGCGATGCATTTCGGCAATGGCCTGCAGATCAACGATGCCGGCTATCTCTCACGCAACAGCACCAACTACCTGCACTGGCAGGTGAATCGCCGTTTCACCGACATGCCGGAATCTTCGCGTTACTCCTCGAAGGACTGGCGCGGCCGCGTCAGCACCGATTACAACGACCGCGGGCAGTTGCTGGGCCACCAGTTCCGCGTGAGCCGCGAGAGCCGGCTGCGCAACGGCAGCTACGAGTACGGGCAGATCAACGTCAACAGCGCGGGCTTCGACGACCTGATCACGCGCGGCCACGGCGTGCTCTGGCTGCCGCCCAACTTCAACAGCTACTTCAACTATCAGCGCCCTCGCAAGGGCAACTGGGCCTACGAAGTGGAGCTCAATGCCTACAGCGGCGGCCTCGCCGGCAACAGCAAGGTGGGCTACACCGCGAATTTCGAGCCTACCTACTTCGTGAGCGATGCTTTCAATGTGTTTGTCGGCGTGTATGCCGACTGGAATCCGGATTGGCTGGTCTGGGAAAGCGACAACCTCATTGGCAGTTTCGAAGAGCACGAGCTGCATTTCGACGCGGGGGTCAACTGGACCATCGGCAGCAGGCAGGAACTGCGCGTGAAGCTCCAGGCCATCGGACTCAAGGGGCGACTGCAGCAGGCATATCGCGTCGAGGCCGGAGGCGACGCCGTGCCGGTCGAAGATGCCATCGAAGACATCAACGTGCGCACGCTCGGCTTCCAGATTCGCTATCGCTACGAGCTGGCGCCACTGTCTTATCTGTACGTGGTGTATGGACGTGGCGGCTTCGACCAGGAGCCGACCGACGAAGGGGCAGGGCGGCTGCTGCGCGACAGCTTCCGGCTGCGCGACGATGAGCAGCTGCTGGTCAAATTCAGCTACCGTTTTGCAGGTCATTGATAGCTGGGGATTTTTCCCGCCAGCGGCGCAAGAGTCCCAACCTCGTTCAAGGCCGTTATGTCAACCGAACGGCGTTTCGGGAAACCGGACCCGGCGGCCACTCTATATATAGATGCGCTTCGCACCCCCGGCAGGGAAACCGGGCTTGCGGCCTACGGGGTCGCTGCATATACTGCGCGCCCTTTCGCCTGGGACCAAAGTCTCAAGCGATTGATTTCCAGCGAAATCGGGCGAGGTTGGGCGAGCCTTCGAAGCTCCAAACCCAAGACCACTCGAGCATCGCGGCGCAAATTCTTGCTGCCGCGCTTCTCCAGTGTTCCCTCGTTAGACCTAGCTACACCGCAAGCGCCAATCGAAGCGCATGCAGGAACGAGAGGATAGTCATGAGCGTTGCTCTTATTGGCCGCAAGGCCGGCATGACCCGCATCTTTACCGATGCGGGCGAGACGGTTCCGGTAACCGTCATCGAAGTGCTGCCGAACCGCATCACTCAAGTGAAATCCGTCGACAAGGACGGATATCGCGCCATTCAGGTTTCTTTCGGCAAGAAGCGTCCGCAGCTCCTGTCGAAGGCGGCCGCGGGTCACTACGCGAAAGCGAATGTCGAGCCGGGCAAGTCGCTGGTGGAATTCCGGCTCACCGAGAAAGAAGGCACCGATCTCGCGGTTGGCGCCGAGCTCAAGGCGGGCGTGTTCGCCGCGGGCGCCATCGTCGACGTCACGGGCACCACCATCGGCAAGGGCTTCGCCGGCACGATGAAGCGTCACAACTTCGCCGGCCACCACGCGTCGCACGGTGTGTCCGTGTCGCACAGAACGCCTGGCTCCATCGGCCAGCGCCAGACCCCGGGCCGCGTGTTCCAGGGCAAGCGCATGTCGGGCCACATGGGCGTCGTGCGCCGCACGGTCGAGAACCTGAAGGTCGTCGAGATCGACGCCGAACGTAACCTGCTCCTCATCCGCGGCGCTGTCCCGGGTGCCGAAGGCGGCCAGGTCATCGTGCGTCCGTCGACCAAGGCTGCGCGTCAGAAGAACCGCAAGAAGATCGCGCCGGCCAAGATCAACACCGGCACGTCCAACAAGAAGTAATTGGCGGCACACATGGAACTCAAAGTCATCAATGGTGGCGCCACGCTCAAGGTTTCCGACGAAACCTTCGGCAAGGAATTCAACCAGTCGCTGGTTCACCAGGTCGTCACGGCCTATCGCAACGGCGGTCGCGCGGGCACCAAGGCCCAGCTGACCAAGGCCGAAGTGCGTGGCGGTGGCCGCAAGCCGCGCCCGCAGAAAGGTGGCGGCACGTCGCGCGCCGGCTCCATCCGCTCGCCCATCTGGGTCGGTGGTGGCCGTGCGTTCGCCGCGAAGCCGCGCGACTTCGCGCAGAAAGTGAACAAGAAAATGTACCGCGGCGCCATCCAGTCGATGCTGTCGGAGCTCGTCCGCCAGGATCGCCTGATCGTCACGCAGGCGTTCACGGTCGATGCGCCCAAGACCAAGCTCGTGGCCACCGAGCTCAAGAAGCTCGGCCTCGAGAAGGTGCTCATCATCGTCGAAGGCATCGACGAGAAGCTGTTCCTGGCCGCGCGCAACCTGCCGCACGTCGAAGTGCTGCCGGTGGCGCTGCTGAACCCGCTGTCGCTCGTGAGCTACGACAAAGTGCTCGTGACCGTCGGCGCCGTGAAACTCATCGAGGAGCGTCTGCAATGAGCGCTGCCAAAGCCAAGACTGCAGTAGCAGCCGAGAAGGCGCCGAAAGCCCCGAAGGCGCCCAAGGTGAAGAAGGCGAAGGTCGTCGAGATCACCGCCGCTCCGAAGAAGGTCGCGAGCCCCGAAAGGCTCATCAACGTGCTCATCGCGCCGCACATCACCGAAAAGACGTCGCTGGCGATGCAGAACAACAACTCGTACGCGTTCCGCGTGCTGCGTGATTCGACCAAGCCGCAGATCAAGGCCGCGGTCGAGCTCATGTTCGGCGTGAAAGTCGCCAACGTGAACGTGGTGAACGAAACCGGCAAGACGCGCCGCATGGGCAAGGTCCAGGGCCGCACGCAGGACATCAAGAAAGCTTACGTTCGCCTGGCCCCCGGCCAGACGATCGACTACGAAGCCAAGCTGAAGGCCTAAGGTAGTTAGAGATATGCCAGTCATCAAAATGAAGCCGACTTCCCCCGGCACGCGCTTCGTCGTCAAACTCGACAAGTCGCACCTGTGGAAGGGTGGTCCGCACGAGCCGCTGACCGTCAAGAAGACGCGCCATTCCGGCCGCAACAACGTGGGCCGCATCACCACGCGCCACCAGGGCAGCGGGCAGTACCACAAGTACCGCATCATCGATTTCAAGCGCGACAAGGACGGCATCAAGGGCGTGGTCGAACGTCTCGAGCACGATCCGAACCGCACCTGCCACATCGCGCTGGTCAAGTACTCCGACGGCGAGCGCCGCTACATCATCGCCACCAAGGGCATGCAGCCCGGTGACGAAGTGCGCTCGGGCGCCGATTCCCCGATCAAGTCGGGCAATTCCATGCAGCTGCGCCACATTCCGGTCGGCTCGATCGTGCACAACATCGAGTTGAAGCCCGGCAAGGGCGGCCAGATGGCGCGCAGCGCCGGCAGCTCGGCCAGCTTCACCGCGCGCGAAGGCATCTACGCCACGCTGCGCCTGAAGTCGGGCGAGAGCCGCAAGGTGCACGTCGATTGCCGCGCCACGATCGGCGAAGTGTCGAACGACGAGCACAACCTGCGCGTGTACGGCAAGGCCGGCGCGAAGCGCTGGCTCGGCATCCGCCCGACCGTTCGCGGCCAGGCCATGAACCCGGTCGACCATCCGCACGGTGGTGGCGAAGGCAAGTCCGGACAGGGCAACCCGCACCCGGTCAGCCCGTGGGGCTGGAACACCAAGGGTCTCAAGACGCGCCGCAATAAACGCACGACCAACATGATCGTGCAGCGTCGCCAGAACCGTATTCGTTAAGAGGATCTGACATGCCTCGTTCACTGAAAAAAGGTCCGTTCGTCGATCTTCACCTGTTGAAGAAAGTCGAAACGGCCGCTGCCAAGAGCGATCGCAAGCCGATCAAGACGTGGTCGCGCCGCTCGATGGTGATCCCCGACATGGTCGGTCTCACGATCGCCGTGCACAACGGCAAGCAGCACATCCCGGTGCTCATCACCGAGAACATGGTCGGTCACAAGCTGGGTGAGTTCTCGCCGACGCGCACCTTCAAGGCGCACTCGGGCGACAAGAAAGTCGAGGCCGCCGCTTAATCGCGGGCGAGACATCCATGGAAGCGACAGCAAAACTGAAGTACGCGCGCATCTCGCCGCAGAAGTGCCGGCTGGTGGCCGACACCGTGCGCGGCGCGGAAGCGTCCAAGGCGCTCAACACGCTCAAGTTCATGCCGAAGAAAGGCGCGGACCTCATCTACAAGGTGCTCTGGTCCGCCGTCGAGAACGCGCAGAACAACCAGGGTGCCGACGTGGACGACCTCAAGGTCACGAAGATCCACGTCGACGAAGCCCCGCAGCTGAAGCGGTTTGCCGCCCGCGCCAAGGGCCGCGGCACGCGCATCGTGAAACGCAACAGTCACATCACTGTCGTCGTCGGCGACGGCAAGAAGGACGAGTAAGTCATGGGTCAAAAGGTCAATCCATTTGCCATTCGCCTTGGCATTACCCGTGACTGGGTGTCCAAGTGGTACGCAAACAAGAAGCAGTTCCCGGTGCAGGTCCACACGGATTTCCGTGTGCGCCAGTTCCTGAAGACCAAGCTCGCCGACGCGTCGGTCAGCCGCATCCTCATCGACCGCGCCGCCAAGCGCGTCAACATCACGATCCAGACCGCGCGTCCGGGCATCGTGATCGGCAAGAAGGGTGAGGACATCGAGAAGCTGCGCGCCGAGACGGCCAGGATGCTCAAGCTGCCGTCCACCGACGTGCGCCTGAACATTTCGGAAATCCGCAAACCCGAGCTCGATGCGCAGCTCGTGGCCGATGGCATCGCCCAGCAGATCGAAAAGCGCGTGATGTTCCGCCGCGCCATGAAGCGCGCCGTGATGAGCACCATGCGTTCGGGCGCCCTCGGCGTGAAAGTGCGCCTGTCGGGCCGCCTCAACGGATCGGAAATCGCGCGCACGGAGTGGGCCCGCGAAGGCCGCGTGCCGCTGCACACCTTCCGCGCCGACATCGACTACGGACTCGGCGAAGCCCGCACCACCTACGGCGTCATCGGCGTCAAGGTCTGGATCTTCAAGGGTGAAGTGTTCGACAAGGCCGAGCTCGCCGCTCAGGACGCGAATGTCGAAGCCGCCCAGGCAGCCCAGGGTGCCGCCGCGAACGCCGCAGCCGCTGCTGCAGCCGCCGCGCCGACGCCGGCCGCCTGAGAGGCCTAACAAGGTTCAACGAATATGCAACAGCCCAAGCGCACCAAATATCGCAAGCAGTTCAAGGGAACGAACACCGGCCTCGCCCATCGCGGCAGCTCGGTCTCGTTCGGTGAATATGGCTTGAAGGCGACCAGCCGCGCCCGCATGACCGCGCGCGAGATCGAAGCGGCGAGACGCGCCATGACGCGATACGTCAAACGCGGCGGCCAGGTCTGGAACCGCGTGTTCCCCGACGTGCCCGTCTCGAAGAAGCCCCTCGAAGTCCGCATGGGCTCGGGCAAGGGCAACGTCGAATACTGGGTGGCCAAGGTGCTGCCCGGCAAAGTGTTGTTCGAGATCGAAGGTGTCGATGAAGCCACGGCGCGCGAAGCGTTCCGCCTGGCCGGCGCCAAGCTCTCGGTGTCCACCATGTTCGTGAAACGGCAGGTGCGTTGATGAGCGCCAAAGAATTGCGCGGTAAAGATTCCGCCGCCCTGCAGGGCGAACTGATCAAGCTGCGCCGCGAGCAGTTCTCGCTGCGCATGCAGTCGGCGAGTGGCCAGGCCGTGAAGACCTCGGACTTCAGCAAGGTCAAGAAAAGCATCGCGCGCGTGAAGACCGTGATGAATGAAAAGGTCCGCGCAGGAGCCAGGAAATGAACGCCCCCGAAGACAATCAAACCAAGAAGCCCTCGCGCGCCCTCGTCGGCAAGGTCGTCAGCAGCAAGATGGACAAGACCATCGCCGTTGAGATCGAGCGCCTGATCAAGCACGAGCGCTACGGCAAATACATCCGCCGCACCACCAAGCTGCTGGCGCACGATGAGAATTCGGAAGCCGGCGAAGGCGATGTCGTGTCGATCGCGCCCTGCCGCCCGCTGTCGCGTCGCAAGTCGTACAAGCTGGTCTCGGTAGTCGAGAAGGCGAGCGCCTAATGATCCAGTTACAAACCATGCTCAATGCCGCTGACAACAGCGGCGCCCGGACCTTGATGTGCATCAAGGTGCTCGGTGGCACGCGCCGGCGCTATGCGCAGGTTGGCGATGTCATCAAGGTGTCCATCAAGGACGCGATTCCGCGCGGCAAGGTCAAGAAGGGCGAGGTGTATGACGCCGTCGTCGTTCGCACCAAGCGTGGCGTGCGCCGCGCCGATGGCTCGCTGCTGCGTTTCGACACGAACGCCGCGGTGCTGCTGACGAACAAGCTCGAGCCGGTCGGCACGCGCATCTTCGGACCCGTCACGCGCGAACTGCGCACCGAGCGGTTCATGAAGATCGTCTCGCTCGCGCCCGAAGTGCTCTGAGCCTTATCGGAAGGATTGGGATCCATGAACAAGATTCGAAAAGGCGACCAGGTGGTCGTGTTGTCGGGCAAGGACAAGGGCCGCCAGGGCACCGTTCTGCTCGTCGATGGTGAGAAGGTCACCGTCGAGAACAGCAACAAGGCGAAGAAACATCAGAAGCCGCGCCAGGGCAAGGGTGCTCCTTTGCCGGGCGGAATCGTCGACAAGGCGATGCCGCTGCACATTTCCAAGATCGCGATCTGGAACGTGGGCGCCAAGAAGGCCGATCGCGTCGGCATCAAGGCGCTCAAGGACGGCAAGCGCGTGCGGTTCTTCAAGTCCAACGGCGAAGTGATCGACGCCTGAGCGTCGATATCAGCGTAAGGAATAGGCAGCAATGGCCAGGTTGAAAGAGTTTTACAAAGAGACGGTGGTCCCGAAGCTCACCAAGGACTTGGGCGTGAAGAACGCCATGCAGGTCCCGAAGCTCGTGAAGATCACGGTGAACATGGGCGTGGGCGAAGCAGTGGCCGACCGCAAGGTCATGGACGCCGCCGTCGCCGATCTCACCAAGATCACGGGCCAGAAGCCCAAGCTCTGCTTGTCGAAGAAGTCGATCGCGTCGTTCAAGGTTCGCGAGAACCTGGCGATCGGCACGAAGGTGACGCTGCGCGGCGAGCGCATGTGGGAGTTCTTCGATCGTCTCATCACGATCGCGATTCCCCGCATCCGTGACTTCCGCGGCATCAACCCGCGTTCGTTCGACGGCCGCGGCAATTTCAGCCTCGGCATCAAGGAACAGATCATTTTCCCGGAAATCCAGTACGACCAGATCGATCAGCTCCGGGGAATGGACATCACGATTACGACGACGGCGAAGGATGACAAGCAGGGCCGTGCCCTGCTCAACGCCTTCAATTTCCCGTTCCGCAAGTAAGGAACCATAGGGTATGGCCAAGACAAACATGGTCGAGCGCGAGAAGCGTCGCGCCAAGATCGTGAAGAAATACGCGGCGAAGCGCGCTCAGTTGAAAGAGCTCATTCGCAGCCCGAAGACCAATCCGGAAGTTCGCGCCGATGCGCAGGTGAAGCTGCAGAAGCTGCCGCGTGACGCGAGCCCCACGCGTGGACGCAATCGATGCGCCATCACAGGCCGCTCACGCGGCGTGTATCGGCGCTTCGGCCTTGCGCGCGTGAAGGTACGTGAAGCGGTTGCGCGCGGCGAGCTGCCGGGCGTTTCCAAGGCGAGCTGGTAGGAGCGCATGGCATGAGCATGACTGATCCCATTGCCGACCTCCTGACCCGCATCCGCAACGCGCAGCTTGCGCGCAAGCCGGACGTGTCGGTGTCGTCGTCGAAATTGAAGACCGCGCTGGTCAAGGTCCTGAAGGACGAAGGTTACGTCGCCGGCTTCGGCGTCGTTAACGACGGCCCGAAGCAGACGCTGACCATCGAGCTGAAGTACTACGAAGGCCGCCCGGTCATCGACCGCCTCGAGCGCGTGTCGCGTCCCGGCCTGCGCATCTACCGCAGCAAGAGCGAACTGCCGAAGATCCAGGGCGGTCTCGGTACCGCGATCGTCTCCACGCCGAAGGGCGTGATGACGGACAAACAGGCGCGGGCCATCGGGCAGGGCGGCGAAGTCCTCTGCATCGTGGCCTAACTAAAGAGAACGCACATGAGCCGAGTTGCAAAACGACCTGTTGAGCTGCCCGCCGGCGTCACCGCCGCCATCGCGGCAAACACGGTCAAGGTCAAAGGCGCCAAGGGCGAGCTCACGCTCGTCGTGGCCGACGGTGTGAGCGTCCAGCAGAAAGAGAAATCTCTTGTCTGCGCGTACGCGAGTGATGCCAGCCGCATGTCGGCCGGTGCCGCGCGCGCGCACCTCGCCAACATGGTCACGGGCGTGTCGAAGGGCTACGAGCGCAAGCTCGAGCTCGTCGGCGTCGGTTACCGCGCCGCGGTGCAGGGCAAGGTGCTGGGCCTCACGCTCGGCTTCTCGCACGCCGTGAATTTTCCGATCCCGGATGGCATCTCGATGGAAACACCGACCCAGACCGAAATCATCATCAAGGGCATCGACCGTCAGAAGATCGGCCAGGTGTGCGCGAAGATCCGCGCCATCCGTCCGCCGGAGCCGTACAAGGGCAAGGGCGTCCGTTATGCCGGCGAGCAGATCACACTGAAGGAGGGCAAGAAGAAGTAATTCTTCGGCACTCATATGCAGATCACCAAGAAAGAGCGGCGCCAGCGCCGCGCCATCAAGACCCGCATGAAGATCCGCGAGCTGGGTGTTGCCCGTCTCACGGTGCATCGCACGCCGCAGCACATCTACGCGCAGGTGTTCGACGCCGGCGGCGCCAAGGTGCTCGCTTCGGCGTCCACCGTGCAGGAAAAGGTTGCCAAGGGCCTCAAGGGCACCGGCAACGTCGAGGCCGCCAAGGCCGTGGGCACTGCGATTGCCGAGGCCGCCAAGGCCGCCGGCATCACCAAGGTCGCGTTCGATCGCGCGGGCTTCATGTACCACGGTCGCGTCAAGGCGCTGGCCGATGCCGCGCGTGAAGCCGGCCTAGAGTTTTAACAGGACCTAACAACATGGCACGAGTCGAAAACAAATCGCAGGCGCAGGACGAGTTCCTGGAAAAGCTGGTTGCGGTCAATCGCACGGCCAAGGTCGTCAAGGGCGGTCGTCAGTTCGGTTTCACCGCGCTGACCGTCGTCGGTGACGGGGCCGGCCGAGTGGGCTTCGGTTTCGGCAAGGCGCGTGAAGTGCCGGTCGCGATCTCCAAGGCCATGGCGCAGGCGCGCAAGAACATGGTGAACGTGGCGCTCAAGAACGACACGCTGCACTTCGCCATCAAGGGCGCGCACGGCGCGACCCACGTGTACATGCAGCCTGCGTCCGACGGTACCGGCGTCATCGCCGGTGGCGGAATGCGCGCGGTGCTCGAGTGCGCCGGCGTGCGCAACGTGCTCGCCAAGAGCTACGGTTCGCGCAATCCCATCAACGTGGTTCGCGCCACGGTGAATGCGCTGGCCAACGTGAACTCGCCCGAGACCATCGCCGCCAAGCGCGGCAAGACGCTCGAGGAGATCCTGGCCTAAATCCGGGAACGACACTCATGGCAAACAAACAGATCAAGGTCACGCTGGTGAAGAGCCTCGCGGGACAACTGAAGAACATCTCGGCGTCGGTGCGTGGCTTGGGCCTGCGCCGCCCGCAACAGACGGTCGAAGTCGCCGACACGCCGCAAAACCGCGGAATGATCGGTACGGCCTCGCACCTGCTGAAGGTCCAGGAGTAAGCAGATGACCATGCGTCTCAATGAACTCAAACCCGCACACGGCGCCCGCAAGACGCGCCTGCGTGTCGGTCGCGGCGCCTCCGCCGGCCAGGGCAAGACCTGCGGCCGTGGCGTGAAGGGCCAGCGCGCGCGCAAGGGCGGCTACCACAAGGTCGGCTTCGAAGGCGGCCAGATGCCCATTCAGCGCCGCATGCCGAAAGTGGGCTTCCGCTCGAAGATCCAGGCCCTGCATGCCGAAGTGCGGCTCGATGAGCTCGCCAAGGTCGACTCGGCGGTCATCGATCTCGACGCCTTGAAGAAGGCCAATGTCGTCCCGACATTCGCTGCCCAGGCCAAGGTCGTCCTGTCTGGCGAAATCAAGAAGGCCGTCACGCTCCAGGGCATCGGCGCCACCAAGGGTGCGCGCGAAGCCATCGAGAAGGCTGGCGGTTCGGTCGGGGCTCTGCCCGAGAAGCCGAAACCCGAGAAGTTGAAGGCCAAGAAGCAAGCCTAAAGGGATAACGTGGCAGACAGCTCAGTCCAGAACCCGGCATCAGTACTCGGCGACGCAGCGCGTTTCGGCGACGTACGCAAGCGCCTGCTGTTCCTGATCGGCGGCCTGATCGTCTATCGCATCGGCACGTACATCCCCGTGCCGGGCATCGACCCTGAGCGCGTGGCCGGTTTCTTCCGCGACAACGCCGAGACCATCTTCGGCATCGTCAACATGTACTCGGGCGGCGCGCTCGAGCGCCTGTCCATCTTCACCATGGGCGTCATGCCCTACATCTCCGCGTCGATCATCGTGCAGATGATGGCGATGGTGGTGCCGACGTGGATGGAGTACCGCAAGGAAGGCGAATCCGGACGGCGCAAGCTCACCGAGATCACGCGTTACGGCACCCTGGGTCTCGCGCTGTTCCAGTCGTTCGTCACCGCCAGCGGCCTGCAAACGCAGGGCATGGTGGTCACCCCGGGCTGGCAGTTCCTGTTCGTCGCCACCATCACCATGACGACCGGCGCCATGTTCCTCATGTGGCTGGGTGAGCAGATCACCGAGCGCGGCGTGGGCAACGGTATTTCCATGATCATCCTGGGCGGCATCGTTGCCGGCATCCCGGGCGCCATCGGCCAGACGGTGGACCAGATCAACACCGGCGAAATGTCCGGCCTGTTCGCCATCGTGCTCATCGTGGTGGTGCTCGCGGTCACCTCGTTCTGCGTGTTCGTGGAGCGTGCGCAGCGCCGCATCCCGGTGGACTACGCCAAGCGCCAGGTGGGCCGCCGCATGTACGCCGGCCAGACCACGCACCTGCCGTTCAAGCTCAACATGTCGGGCGTGATCCCGCCCATCTTCGCGTCGTCGCTGCTGCTGTTCCCGGCCACCATCGCCGGATTCGCGGGCACCAACACCGAAACCTGGTGGGGCAATGCGCTGCAGACCTTCTCGACCACGCTCGGGTACGGCCAGCCGCTGCACATCACCATCTACGCGTTCCTGATCATCTTCTTCTGCTTCTTCTATACGGCGCTGGTGTTCAACGCGCGCGAGACGGCCGACAACCTCAAGAAGTCGGGCGCCTTCATCCGCGGCATCCGCCCCGGCCAGCAGACCGGCGAATACATCGACAAGGTGCTCACGCGGCTCACGCTGTGGGGCGCCGTGTACATCACCTCGGTGTGCCTGCTGCCCGAGCTCATGATGACCCAGGGCGGCGTGCCGTTCGTCTTCGGTGGCACCTCGCTGCTCATCGTGGTCGTGGTCGCCATGGACTTCTTCTCGCAGCTTCAGGCCCACCTGATGTCGCACCACTATCCGGGTTTGCTCAAGAAGGCGAACCTCATGGGTTACGGCCGCAGTGGCGCGCCGCAAAGCTAATTTTTAGGACTCATCAACATGAAAGTACGTCCCTCGGTAAAGAAGATCTGCAAGAACTGCAAGGTCGTGCGTCGTCGAGGCGTGGTTTACGTCATCTGTGCAGACCCGCGCCATAAACAGCGCCAGGGCTGAGCACAGAACACAGTCAGGTTTCAGTAGGACAAGCACATGGCACGTATTGCTGGCGTCAACATCCCGATGAACAAGCACGTTGTTATCGGGCTCACGCACATCTTCGGAGTGGGTCGTTCCCGCGCCAAGGATATCTGCGCCTCGACGGGCATCGCGCCCACCACCAAGGTGAAAGACCTCACCGAAGTGGAAGTGAACGCGATCCGTTCGGCGCTCGCCAAGACCGCGGTCGAAGGCGACCTGCGTCGTGAGAACTCCATGAACATCAAGCGGCTCATGGATCTCGGCGCGTATCGCGGCATCCGTCATCGCAAGGGCCTGCCGGTCCGCGGCCAGCGCACGCGCACCAATGCGCGCACGCGCAAGGGCCCGCGCAAGCAGGCGGTGAAGTTGAACGCTCCCCCGGGCAAAGTTTAAGTAGTTAGGTAAAGACACATGGCTGACGAAAAGAAGTCTGAAGCTGCCGCGCCGGCAGGCGCCGCGGGCGCCGCCGCTGGTGGTGCCAAGAAGCCGAAGAAGGCGCGCAAGAACGTGCTCGACGGCATCGCGCACGTGCACGCTTCGTTCAACAACACCATCATCACGATCACCGATCGCCAGGGAAACACGCTTTCCTGGGCGACCTCGGGCGGTTGCGGCTTCCGCGGTTCGCGCAAGTCCACGCCGTTCGCGGCGCAGGTGGCGGCGGAGAAGGCCGGCAATGCGGCGCAGGAACACGGCGTGAAGAACGTCGAAGTCCGCGTCGGAGGTCCTGGCCCCGGTCGCGAGTCGGCGGTGCGTGCCCTGAACGCCTGCGGCCTCAAGATCACCAGCATTTCCGACATCACGCCGATTCCGCACAACGGCTGTCGTCCGCCGAAAAAGCGCCGCGTCTAAGCAGGACAAATACAGATGGCAAAGTACACCGGTCCCAAGTGCAAGCTCTCGCGTCGCGAAGGCACTGATCTTTTCCTGAAGAGCGGCGTCAAGCCGCTCGAGAGCAAGTGCAAGTTCCAGGTGCCGCCGGGCGGCATCAAGGGCGAGCGCAAGCAGCGCCTGTCCGATTACGGTCTGCAGCTGCGCGAGAAGCAGAAGCTGCGCCGCATGTACGGCGTGCTCGAACGCCAGTTCGGCAACTACTACGTCGAAGCCGCGCGCCGCGCCGGTTCGTCGGGAGAGAACCTGCTGAAGCTGCTCGAGTGCCGTCTCGACAACGTGGTCTATCGCATGGGCTTCGCCGCGACGCGCTCGGAAGCGCGCCAGCTGGTGTCGCACAAGTCGATCGCGGTGAATGACGGCGTGGTCACCATCGCCTCCTACCAGTGCAAGGCCGGCGACGTCATCACGGTGCGCGAAAAGGCCAAGAAGCAGCTCCGCATCCAGAGTGCGATGCAGATTGCGACCCAGGTGGGTCTGCCCGAGTGGGTGGACGTGAACAGCACGGAGTTCCGTGGCGTGTTCAAGTCGGTGCCGGGCCGGGATGAAATCCTGCCGGACATCAACGAGAACCTCGTCGTCGAACTCTATTCGAAGTAATTGATTCTCACGGACCCGCCGTCTTCGGCGGGTTTAAGAGTTGCCGCGCAAGCGGCCAACTAGTCTGGAGACACTATGCAAGGTTCAGTCAGCGAATTCCTCAAGCCCCGAGTCGTGAAAGTGCAGCCGACGGCCCCGCGTCAGGCTCGCGTCGTGATCGAACCGTTCGAGCGTGGCTTCGGCCACACGCTCGGCAACGCGCTGCGTCGCGTTCTGCTGTCGTCCATGCCGGGCGCCGCCATCACGGAAGTGGAGATCGAAGGCGTGCTCCATGAGTACACCTCCATCGAAGGGGTTCAGGAAGACGTCGTCGACATCCTGCTCAACCTGAAGCAGGTCGCCCTCAAGATGCACACGCGCGACAGCGCGGAGCTGCGCCTGTCGAAGAAGGGCCCGGGCCCGGTGACGGCCGGCGACATCCACACGGACCACGACATCGAAGTCGTGAACCCGGAGCTGGTGCTCGCCAACCTCACGAAGGCCGGCGAGCTCACCATGACGCTGCGTGTCGAACGCGGCCGTGGTTATCGCCCGGCGCTGAATCGCGCTGCGTTCGAAGAGCAGAGCCGTCCGATCGGCCGACTGCAGCTCGACGCCTCGTTCTCGCCCGTGCGTCGCGTCACCTACATGGTCGATGCCGCCCGCGTCGAACAGCGCACCGACCTCGACAAGCTGGTCATCGACATCGAAACCAACGGCACCATCGACGCGGAAGAAGCCATCCGTCGCGCCGGCGGCATCCTCAAGGATCAGCTGTCGGTGTTCGTGGACCTGCAGGGTGAGGAAGAAGCCTCCACCAAGGTCTCCGAGATGCAGTTCGACCCGCTGCTGCTGCGGCCCGTCGACGAGCTCGAGCTCACCGTGCGTTCGGCGAACTGCCTCAAGGCGGAAAACATTCACTACATCGGCGACCTCGTGCAGCGCACGGAAGTCGAGCTGCTGCGCACGCCGAACCTCGGCAAGAAGTCGCTCACCGAGATCAAGGAAGTGCTGCAGAGCCACGGCCTCATGCTCGGCATGCGTCTCGATGGCTGGCCGCCGGCCGGTCTCAAGCACGATGCCGACCGCGGCATGATCTAAGCCGATCTAGTCGAAGAAATAGTCAGGACAAAATTCCATGCGTCACAATCTTTCCGGTCGCCAGCTGTCGCGCAATGCGCCGCACAGGCACGCGCTGTTGCGCAGCCTGTCGGTGTCGCTGCTGCGTCACGAGACCATCCGCACCACGGTGCCGAAGGCCAAGGAACTGCGCCGCGTCGTCGAGCCGTTGATCACTCTCGGCAAGGACGACAGCCAGGCCAATCGCCGCATCGCTTTCGCGCGCCTGCGTGACTCCGAAATCGTCGCCAAGCTGTTCGACACCATCGGCCCGCGCTTCAAGGCGCGTCCGGGTGGCTACACACGCATCCTGCACATGGCGCCGCGTCCGGGCGACAACGCCCCGATGGCGCTGATGCAGCTGGTCGAGCGTTCGGCCCCCGTGGCCGTCGAAGCCGAGCCGGAAGACAAGAAGGCCAAGAAGGTCGAAGCGCCCAAGGTCGAC
>DASTXR010000151.1:0-4119 GCA_035765415.1 Steroidobacteraceae bacterium
AGCCGCGGCCCTGCTCGCCGGCGCGCGCGGCTTCCACCGCGGCGTTCAAGGCTAACAAGTTGGTCTGGAACGCGATCTCGTCGATGACGCCGATGATGTCGGCGATCTTCTTGCTGGCGGCGTTGATGCCGCCCATGGCCGTGATCGCGGAATTCACGACGGCTCCGCCCTTCTCCGCCTGCTGGCGCGCGGCCATCGCGAGCTGATTGGCCTGGCCGGCATTGTCGGCGGTCTGCCTGACCGTCGAAGTCATCTCTTCCATCGACGACGCGGTTTCTTCCAGGCTCGACGCCTGCTGTTCAGTGCGCTGCGAGAGATTCAGGTTGCCCCTGGAAATTTCTTCGGCGCCAGTCTGGACTTCGGCGGCCGCGTCTTTCACGCGCCGCACGAGGTCGACCGTGTTGTCGAGCATCGCGTTGACGCCGCGACACAGCGCCTCGATCTCGCCGGTCTTGCCGCCGATGGGAATACGCGCCGACAGGTCGCCGTCGATAGCCGCTTTCACGGTCAACTGCGTCTGCTTCACGGCGATCTCGAGCTGCTGCGACATCAGCATCTGCGTCGTCACGTCGGTGGCGTACATCACCACCTTGAATGGCCGGCCGTTGGCATCGTGGATCGGGTTGTACGAAGCCTGCACCCAGACTTCGCGTCCGCCACTCGCGATGCGCTTGCAGCGGCTCGAGGTCGCCTCGCCTCGCGCGAGGTTGACCCAGAACGCGCGATACTCGCTGCTCGAATGCTCGGCCGGGTCCACGAGCAGGCTGTGGTGTTTGCCCTGCACGTCGGCGTTCGTGTAGCCGAACATCCTCGCGAAGTTCTCGTTGACCGAGCGGATGGTGCCGTCGATGTTGAATTCCACGACCGTCTGCGCCTTGCCGATGGCGGCGAGCTGGCCTTCGTAGTCCGCGGTACGCAGCTTCTGCTCGGTGATGTCGGTGGCGTATTCGACCACCTTGAAGATCTTGCCGTGCGCATCCGCAATCGGGTTGTAGGACGCCTGGATCCAGACTTCCCAGCCATCCTTGCTCACGCGCCGGTACTGGCCGCCGTCGAATTCGCCGCGCGCCATCTTCTCCCACAGCGCGCGGTACTCCGCGTTGCCGCGCGCGGCGGCATCGAGCAGCACGCTGTGATGCTGGCCGCGGATTTCCTCGAGCGAATACCCCATGACATCGAGGAAGTTCTCGTTGGCGTTGAGCACGCGGCCGTCCATGTCGAACTCGGCCACGGTCTGCGATTTGCCGATGGCCGCAATCAGGCCACGATAGTCCGCGTCACGCTCATCGCGCTCGCGCAACGCGCCCTGCATGGCGTCGAGCGAGCTCAGCAGTTCGCCGGTTTCGTCTTCGCCCGACACGTCGATGTGATTGTCGAGCTGCCCTTCCTTCACGGCCCTGGCCACCGCGACCGCGTTCTTGAGGGGCCGCGTGATACTGCGCGCCAGTGTGATCGCGAGGAGGATGCCGGCGATCAACGCGGCGATGCTCGCCGCGAGGATGGCATTGCGCGCTGCCACGTAGGTCGAATCGCTGTCCTGGCTGGCCTTGTCGAAGTCCGCGCGCTCACGCTCGGTGAGCTTGCGGAACGGCGTCATGTACTGCTCGAGGATTCCGGCCGTCTCGGTGCGGAACAGGTCCAGTGCTGCGGCCTGCGTCTTCGGATCGGCGGCCAGTTTCGTCACTCGCGCGCGCGACTCCACGTAGCGTTCGCGTGCATCGGCCGCTTCGGCGAGCAATATCTTCGCCTCCGATTCAACCAGCAGCTTCTCGAGCTGCTCGAGCGCCGCCGTGTTCAACTTCGTGTTGGCCGCCATTTCTTCCTTGAGCACCTCGACCGCTTCGGTGTCTTTGCCGGCCATGAGCACGCGGCCGGTCTTGAAGGCGTTGTCGCGCGTGCGGATCTCCATCTCCATGGTCAGCCGCGCCTTCTCCCAGTTTTCCGTGGTGATGCGGTTGACGACCTTGTCGAGCTGCGCGAGCCGATACCAGCCGATGCCACCCACCGACAGGCAGGCGAACAGCAGCACGGAAAAGCCGATGGCGAGACGGGTGCCGACTTTCAGGTTCGAGAATTTCATTCGTCCGTCCTTGCGACCGCGGGTGCCGGCTGTGCTGCGCGCTGCGCGAACATCGGCCAGGCTTTTTCGTGCGAGAGCTCGAATCGAAGCCCCACCACCCATGCGTCACGCATGGCGAGATCGGCGCCCGGATTGCTCACGAACTGCACCGACGGGGCGAGCATCAGCCAGCTCGTGATCGGCGATAGATAGGTGAGCTCGAAAGAGGTTTCGGCGCGCGCCGCCGGCACACCGGCCAGCGACTGGACCGCGCGATAGAGGTCACCGGTGCGGCCATATGCCACCGCGAAACCAAGCGCGTCACCAGGGCGCGCCGCGAACGCATGGCTGACGACGACGCTCGCGCCCGCGAACCGATCCACGGCATTGAAGCGCGCGTCGGCGACGCCCACGCGCAGCGAGCCATCGACCTCGGCCGCGCCGATGTTCGCCAGCGGCAGGTCCACGAGCGCATATGCACCGCGGTTGCCCGCAGTAGCGCCTGAGTCGAGCCGCTCGAAGGCCGCGGTGTAGGACCACAGGCCAAGCGACATCTTGTTGACGCGTTCGCTCGCGTATTCCAGTTCACCGATGAGCAGGCTGCCCTCGCCTCCGGCCAGGTCGAACACCGCGAAGCGGGTTTCGTCATCGTCTCCCGGTGCGCCTTCGAACGCGCCGAAGCGCCAGCGCAAAGCGTCGCTCCACTCGCCGGCGACACGGATGCCGAGGCCCGTCACGGGCCAGACCGAAGGACCATTGCCGCCGGTCTGGCTGAACTCGGTGCCGATGCCGTGAGGCGATCCGACGAACAATCCCGACGTCACGGGCGTATCGAAATCGGCATTGATGTCGAGCATTCCCAGGCGCAGCGACGTGTTGCCACGCCCGCCGAAACTGAACTCGCTCCAGAATTCGTAGAGGTGCCAGGCATCCGGCGCCTCGATGTTGTTCACGCCATGCAGGTCGCCGACGAGCTCACTGCTGATCTCGTCGCCGCCCACGTGCATCACCGACAGGTTGGTCGTCAGTCGCGTATCGGAAAACAGTTTGTCCGAGGTCCACGTGGCGCCGAGATCCAGCAGGTCGGAATACGCAGTGCCGGTCGCGAGGCCACCGGTGGTGTTACGGCGCAGGTCGCCGGTGTAGGCGAAACTCACCGCGAGACCGGTGTCGGCGTCAGCGGCTTCGTCCGCGCGCGCGCTGCCCAGGGCGGCGAGCGCGAGCAACGCCACCGCCACCACGACGCGACGGAAGTTGCGCCGCTCGGTGTTGGCGGAGAACCCGCTCGATTTCGCCGACCACTTCAAACTCATTTCCGCTCACTTCCTTGAAGACAACGCCGGAGCCGCGCCCCGGACGCGCCCTAGAACTCTTTCCACTCGGTATCGTCACCATTGGCGACCTTGCGCGACGCCGTCGCAACGCCGGACTTCGCGGGGCTCGCGGCCGGTGCCGCACGGTTCGTCCACGGGCGATCTGCCGAGCGGCGCTCGACGCCACCCGGCGCACCCTTCGCGGCGGGCTTGGCGGCGGGCTTCGCGACGCCGTCACCGCCCACGTTGTAGCGGGCGATCATTCCGTTCAGTGACTGCGCCTGCTCGACGATGGCGCGGCTCGCGGCCGACGCCTCTTCCACCAGCGCCGCGTTCTGCTGCGTGGTCTGGTCCATCTGCATCACGGCCTTGTTGACCTGCTCGATGCCGCTCGATTGTTCGCGCGACGCCGCGGCGATCTCCGCCACGATGTCGGTCACCTTCTTGACCGCGCTCACGATGTCTTCGAGCGTCTTGCCCGATTCGTCGACGAGCCTGGCTCCCGCGTCCACGCGCGTGACGCTGTCCAGGATGAGCGCCTTGATCTCCTTGGCCGCCGTTGCCGATCGGCCCGCGAGATTGCGCACTTCGGTGGCGACCACGGCAAAGCCGCGGCCCTGCTCGCCGGCGCGCGCGGCTTCCACCGCGGCGTTCAAGGCTAACAAGTTGGTCTGGAACGCGATCTCGTCGATGACGCCGATGATGTCGGCGATCTTCTTGCTGGCGGCGTTGATGCCGCCCATGGCC
>DASTXR010000152.1:0-65474 GCA_035765415.1 Steroidobacteraceae bacterium
TGGTGTCGGAGAATGACTCTTCGCCGATGGCGGTCGCAAAGATCGCTGCACGACCCGGGCGTACATCACCGAGAGGAATACCATTCGGCGGATCAGCCGGAGTGGCCGGAGAAGCCGGCGGGCGCGGATTGGAGCTCGTCCAGTTCACGGAGCACCGTCCGAGCGAAGGTCCGGTTCCCGTCGTGCACTGGGACACGATCGAACCACCTTCGGCCTGAAGCGCAACGGCTGTTCCTTCCGGCACCGGATTGTTGAAACGATCGGACAGCCGCGCGGTGACCGCCACGATTTCGCCATCGCGATTCCAGGCCTCGACGTTCTGACACTCGACGGCGAGCGAGAAGCTGTCCTGGTCGGGAATACCGGTGGTGATGGTGAGCTGGTTCGACTGCGTGGACAACGTCGGTGTGACGCCCTGAACCGTTGCGGTGACACGCACGGTGGTGGCTACCGTACCGCCTTGAACGACGGTCTGAACTTCTCCGTCGGCGTTGCTTACCGCGGAAGTCGGCGACAAGGAAATACCGCCGACAGTGGTGTTCAACGAGAAATTGACCGTGACGCCGACGCGCGGGCCATCAGCCTGGTCGACGACTCGGAAGGTTACCCGCGAAGTTTCCGGATGATCGGCGTTGCCGGTGCCGCGCAGCGCAATGTTTTCCGGGTCGGCTTCGACGTAGACGATGGAACCGATGACGCCCGGAGCAACGGTGACCGTGGCAGTCGCCGTGGGGGCCGAACCAGCAACAGTCGTCGAGGCGGTGATCACGTCGTTTCCGCTACAGCCTCTGGCGGCGTAGGTCACGGTTGCGATGCCCGTGTTGGTGGTCACCGGATTCGGCGTGACCGTTGCGAGATTCGTGGCGATACAAGTTGAGCTGAACGTGACGGTCGCGTTTTGCGTGTACAACGCTCCGTCAGACTGCTGCAGCACAGCCGTTATGGAAGTGCTGCCGCCGGCGGCAAGGTTTGGACTGGTGAGCGCAAGCACGCCAGGCTGGAAAGCTGCGCCAGTTCCGCTGCCCAGGGACACGGACGGCGGAACGTTTCCACCGGCAATGACCTGAACCGTCGTCGTCGCGGTAAGCGTGCCGCTGGTCGCGGTCACAGTAATGGTACGAGGAACATTGTCCCCCGCCGTGCCGAGATTTGCCGTGGCTTCGCCGTTGGCGTTGGTGGTTGGCGTGGCAGCGCTGATGCCGCCCGAGGTCGCAGTGAAGACGACAGGTACGTTCGCCACCAGGACATTGTTTGCGTCGCGCGCGAACGCCGTGATCGTGACCGGCGTGGAGCCATCCGACGGCATGCTCGGTGCGCTCGCAGAAACGGACAGCTGCGTAGCCGTACCCGCACCACCGCCCGGAGGACCTGCGGGCGGGCGGAAGGCGTCATTGCTCTCGCCATCACTGCCACCGCAACCTGCGAGGGCGAAACCAAACACGATCGATAAGAGAAATTTACGCATGTCTTTTTCCTGAGTCTCGGTGAAGTACGGCGGCCTTTTTTGGCTCGCTCAGTACACGCTGACCCCTTCACGCAGAATCTTGGGGGTGACGAAGATCAACAACTCGTCCTTGTTGTTGGTCTTGCCAGTGGTCTTGAACAGGCGTCCGAGCACCGGCACGTCGCCCAGGTAGGGAACCTTCTTTACCGTCTCGCGACGCTCGGTTTCGAGGATGCCGCCGAGCACCACGGTCTGGCCGTCATTGACGATGACCGACGTGGTGATCTCACGCGTGTCGATCGACGGAACCTGCTGTCCGGCGCCACCGACGATGACCTGGCCCACGCTGTCTTTCTTGACGTTGAGGTCGAGAATGATGCGATTGTCGGGCGTGATCTGCGGAGTGACCTTGAGTTCGAGCACGGCTTCCTTGAACGAAATCGTGGTGGCGCCCGACGACGCCGATTCCTGGAAAGGAATCTCGACACCCTGCTGGATGCTGGCTTCGCGCTGATTGGCGGTGATGAGGCGCGGAGTCGAGATGACTTCGCCGCGACCTTCGTTTTGCGCAGCCGAGATCTCGAGGTCGACCAGGTAGTCGGAACCCAGGATCATGAACGCGAGGCTTCCGGCCGGATTCGCAACCGGGAGGTTGACGTTGTAGCGCTGCGCGGCCGCAGCGGGTGAACCCGTCGGGATTTCGACCGGATACGGACTGCCGCTGCCGCTCTGCAGGTTGTCGAGGGCGCTGGCCAGCGTCGTATCGACCGACTGCGCGGTGCCCGAGGTCTGATACAGGCCGTCATTGCCATTCGCGGCGGTTCCCGTGAAGCCGGCGCGGATGCCGAGCTCTCGCGAGAAGTCGTCGCTGACGATGACGATGCGCGCCTCGATCTGCACCTGGCGAACCGGAATATCGAGCGTGCCGACCAGGCGACGGATGTCGTCGAGGCGATCCGCGGAATCCTGCAGCAGCAGCGTATTGGTACGCTCGTCGACCGAAACCGTGCCGCGCTTGGAGAGCAATCCACCGCTGCCGGTCTGCGCCTTGATCAGGTTGGCGAGGTCAGAAGCCTTCGCATAATTGACCTGCAGATATTCCGAGCGCAGCGGCGCGAGGTCCTGCACGTCCGCGCGAGCGGCGAGCTCAGCCTTCTCGCGCGAAGCGAGTTCTTCGGTGGGCGCGACGATGATCACGTTGTCGTTGCGACGCTTGTCCAGGCCCTTGGTGCGCAGGACGATGTCGAGCGCCTGGTCCCACGGCACGTTCTGCAAGCGCAGCGTCACGCTGCCCTGGACCGAGTCGGAGACGACGATGTTCTGGCCGCTGGCGTCGGCCAGCAGCTGCAATACGGCGCGCGTTTCGATGTCCTGGAAGTTCAACGTGAGGCGCTCGCCGGTATAGACGCGCTTGTCTTCAGTCTTGGCAGCGGCCTTGCGGGCGGGCTGCACCTCGACGACGTACTGATCGTCGGACTGGTACGCGAGATGTTCGAAATCACCGGTCGCGCTGATGGACAGGCGGACGCCGTCGCCGGCACGCACCACGTCGAAACCGGTAACGGGCGTTGCGAAATCACCGGCGTCGTAACGACGGGCAAGATTGCTGGCCACTTCGGCGCCGGCAAAATCCACGACGATCTGGTTGCCAAGCTGGCGCAGGCTCGCCGGAGTGCGCGGATCGGAGAGACGCACGATCACGCGGCCGGTGCCACCGGTGCCGCGACGGAAATCGATGCCGCGAATGGCGCGCGGCCCGGAAGGCGCAGCGGAAGCAGAACGCGCAGGCTGTGAGCCGGCAGCTGGGCTCGAAACCGCGGCAGCCGCACCGTTGGTGGGTCCACCGATGAGCACGATGACGTCGTTGCCGGAAACACGTGTCTGATAAGGCAGCAGGCGATCGAGGTTCAGCACGAGACGAGTGCGGCCGGCGGATTCGGCGGCCAGCACGGAATCCACTCCACCCACGCGCACGTCGATGCGGCGCGACGGGATGGCCAGCGCGGTGTTCGCGAGGTCGAGAGAGATGCGAGCCGGGTTGTCGATGGTGAAAGCGACGGGTTCAGCGGGCGGCGAGGAGTGACGCAGGGTCAGCTGCACCTGCTGCCCGGAAATGTTCTGCACGTCGATCGACTCGAGCTTGTTAGGCGTGCCCTGCGCATGCGCGGCGTTCGTGGCAAAACCAACGATGACGGCGGCGGTGAGCCACAACAATGTCGAGGCGGTCAACTGACGGATGGATATCTTGTTCATTCGCATCTACTCCCGGGCGTGGATCTTCAATTCAAGGCAAGCGAGGCGGGCCGTTCCATGTAGCCGCCAAGCCCGTCCGGAACTATTTCCACGACACTAATCTTCGAAGGCGATATTTCAGTGACCCTGCCATCCGCCTGGCCCAGATAATTTCCGGGTGACACGCGGTGGACGAGGCCATCTTTGGTCTTGATCAAGCCGTACGTCCGATCCGAGAGACGCAACGTCCCGACCATGCGCAACGTATCGAGCGAGAACTGTTCGAGGAACTCGCGATTGCGGCGACTATCGGGTCGCAGCGCGTTGGAGTCGCCTCCGCCCGAACCGCCCGGCATGAACGGCGAACGCTTGTTCGACGATTCGTACGCGTAGCTTTCGTAGGGCTTGAGCTCGGGAAGCGGCTCGACGCGGCCACCCGGTTCTTTTTTCGTGTCGGCGATGAACTGGTCGAGCTCATCGTCCTTGCTTGAGCAACCGGATAGGGCGGCGGCGAGTACGCACGCTGCACCAACGAGACGCCAAGGGGTTTTGTGTTTCGAAAACATGTCTATAACCTGGGTTTTCGCTGTCCGTTACGCCGCTTCTTTCTTGCGCGACGACTTCTTGCTCGGGGGCGGCTCTTTCGCCTTCTCCGCGGCAGCCACTTCGGCGTCGTCGAGATAGCGGAAGGTCTTGGCCGTCAGCTCGACCGAAAGGTTGTCGTACATATCCTTGTTGTCGGGCTTGATCGTGATTTCGTGCAGCGTGACGATGCGCGGCAGCGCGGCGATACCGCTGACGAATTCACCCATCTGGTGATATGAGCCGGTCAACTTGATCTTGATAGGCAGCTCGGCATAGAAGTCTTTCTTCACTTCGGTAGCGGGCTCGAAGAGTTTCTCTTCGAGTCCTGCGCCAACACCCACCTGCGAGATGTCGACCAGCAGGTTCGGCACCTCGGTTCTTCCAGGCAGCTGGCGCAGCAGTGCGCCGAACGACCGCTCGATGTCGGCGAGCTGTTGCTGGTAGACCTCGAGATTCACCGCTTTCGAATGCTTCTGCTTGAAGGTCGTGCGCAGCGTCTGTTCTTCGGCGACGGCGCGATCGAGATTCGGCTTCTGATCGGACCAGACCAGGAAGTAAAACAGAACCGCGGCGATGACCACGAAGCAGAGCGCCACCGAGCCGACGCGAACCGGCAGCGGCCAGCGTCCCGGATCGTTGGGATCGAGTGATTTGATGTCGTCGAGAAAGCTCATTTGCTGGCTCCCGCCGCCACACGCCGCTTGGGCTTGGTCGGCTGCTCTTCCGCCGGCGCTGTCGCTCCGGCCTGGTCGGCGAACAGAATGAACGTCGCACCCTGCGTGCTGTTCTTCTTGGTCTCGACGATGTCGAGCTCAGGATTCTTGAGATAACTCGAGCCATCGATGTTGCGCATGAAAGCGGACACGCGTGTCGAGGACTGGGCAATGCCTTCGAACTTCAGGCGCGCGCCGTTCTGCGTGATGCCGGTGAGATAGACACCGTCCGGCAACTGCTTGGCGATCTCGTCGAAGACATGGACGATTTCCGGCCGCGAACGCTGCAGCTTCTCGATGACTTCCATGCGCGCGATGAATCGCGCCTTGTCGGCTTCGAGGCTGTTGATCTTCTCGATCTGCTTGTCGAGCTCGACGATCTGCTCTTTGAGCCGTTCGTTGCGCGCTTCCTGGGCGCTGACCATCGAATCCATCATCAGGTAGCCGACGAATACCATGAGGCATGCGCCGACCGCTGCGCCACCGAGCGCAACGAGGAACTTGAGCTTGCGCTCCTTGCGTTCTTCATCGCGCCAGGGAAGTAGGTTTATGCGAGGCATTAGTTGTCGAAGCTCCGCAGTGCGAGTCCACAGGCCGTGAGCAATGCGGTGGCGTCACGCGCAACCGCCTGCGCCTTGGCGCGGGACGAGAGTTTCATCTGACCGAGCGGGTCACCCTTTTCAGCGGAAATTCCGACGCGACTCGAGATGACGTCGGAGACACCGGAAATGTTCGCGCAACCGCCGCAGATCAGGATTTTTTCCGGCTGATCGCGGCCCGAACCCGAAGCGAGATAGAACTGCAGCGAGCGGCTCACCTGCTGCGTCATATCGTCGATGAACGGGTCGAGCACCTCGGCCTGGAAGTTGCCCGGCAAACCGCCTTCTTTCTTGGCGCGGCCGGCTTCTTCCATCGAAAGACCGTAGGTGCGCATGATTTCTTCGGTGAGCTGCTGCCCGCCGAACGCGAAGTCACGCGTGTAAACAACCTTGAGATTGCGCAGCACGCTGAACGTGGTGCTGCTCGCGCCGAAATCGACGACCGCGATGGTGCGGTCGATGCCGCCATCGGGCATCTGGTGCGTCATGAGCCGGCAGGCGTTCTCGAGTGCGAAAGCTTCGACGTCGACGATCTTGGCCGTGAGCCCCGCCGCATTCACCGCGGCCTGGCGCTGCTCCACGTTTTCGGTGCGCGTTGCGACCAGCAGGACGTCATTCGTCTCGGGATCTTTTTCCGACGGACCTAACACTTCGAAGTCGTAGCTGACTTCGTCCATCGGGAAGGGGATGTACTGGTCCGCCTGCATCTCGACCTGAGCTTCGAGATCGCGCTCGCGCAGACTGCGCGGCATCTGGATGACCTTGGTGATGGCAGCGTCGCCGGAGATTGCGATGGCAACTTCCTTGGCGCCGGCGCCGGAGCGTTTTACCGCACGACGGATCGCTTCACCGACGGCTTCTGCGTCGACGATGGCTTTCTCGTTCATGGCGTTCTGTGGGGTTGGCTCTGCCGCGTACGATTCGACGCGATAGGCACCGCCACTCGTCACGAGCTCGATCAACTTGACCGAAGAAGTTGTTATGTCAAGTCCGAGTAACGGACGATACTTGCGCGTTAGGAACAGCACTTTCGCAGTCCTTTCAGTGTGTTAGAACGAGAACCGTGCGACCAATCTTAAAGCCGAGACACTATATATCAGCGTGAAGTTAAATTGAACGAGACGCTGCTCACGAAACTGGCGGATTCCCGGGGATATCCCCCTGGCACCCACAAGGACAGAGACGGGCTTCCCGTTTGGGCTTGGAGTTGGTGGAACCAGGGGGCAGTTATCCGGATCAACTCAGGCATGAAACCCGAGCCGGCAACCCCGCTGTCGTAGGCCAACCTTGAGCCCTTAGACCGGAAGCTTTGCGTCCCCACCTTTCGATGAGTATGCATATCGACGACGGTTACTATGCATACGGCCAAAAGCCACCGCAACCGACGAGACCCGCATTCTGTGAAGTCAAACTACTTTCGATTGGCCGTCAAGGTAACCATGGGTGTGACGGCGATCACACTCGCTGCCGTTTACGCACTGGTCTGCAGTTACATCTATCTCGAGCCGACGCTGCCATCGGTCTCCGCGATGAAGAACAACGAACTGCAGGTGCCGCTGCGCGTTTATACGAACGCCGGCGAACTGATCGCGCAGATCGGCGAGCAGCGCCGCAATCCGGTGAAGTACGAACAGATACCGCTGGTCGTGCGCCAGGCCTTCATCGCCGCCGAGGACGACCGCTTTTTCGAGCATCACGGTTTCGACTGGCAGGGCGTGTTGCGCAGCCTGTTCGTCAACCTGACGTCGCGGGAAACACAGGGCGGCAGCACCATCACCATGCAGGCGGCGCGCAGCGCATTCCTCACGCAGGATCGCGACTGGCGGCGAAAGTTGCAGGAGACATTCGTCACCTACCGCCTGGAACGCGAATTTTCCAAGCAGGAAATTCTCGCGCTGTATCTCAACGTGATCTTCTTCGGGCAACGCGCCTACGGCGTCGCCGCGGCGGCGGAAACGTATTTCGGCAAACAACTCGGCGACCTCACGCTCGGCGAAGCGGCGACGCTCGCCCGCGTACCCCAGTCGCCCTCGCGCTTCAATCCCATCACCAATCCCGCCGGCGCGGCGGAACGCCGCGGCTACGTGCTGCGCCGCATGCGCGAGCTCGGCTACATCGACGCCGTGGCGGCCGACGTGGCCTCGAAGGAAGTAGTTAGGGCGAAGGCGCATGGCGCGCTCGCCGACGTCGAAGCCCCGTACATAGCGGAAATGGTGCGCCTCGAAATCCTCAAGCGCTTCGGCCCGGCGGCGCAGGACGCCGGTTACAAGGTGTACACCACCATCGATGGCCGCCTGCAACGGGCCGCCAATCGTGCGCTGCGCATCGGGCTGGTCGACTATTCGCGCAGGCACGGCTGGGGCGGCGCCAACAACAAGGTCGAGCTCACCGGCAGCGAGACCCCGGAGGCTCTCGAAACTTTGCTGGATGAATATGGAAGCGTTGGCATCCTGCAGCCGGCCATCGTCATCTCGGTCGCCGAAAAGCAGGCTCGTGTCTACGTCAAGGGATCGGGACTTGCGAGCATCGAATGGGCCGGACTTTCCTGGGCGAAACGGCGCGTGTCGGATCTCGCGCTGGGGCCTGAGCCAAAAAGCGCAGGCGAAATCCTCGCGCGCGGCGACGTCGTCTACGTGGTGCATGAAAAGGCCGACGGCCCCGCCGAGCTGGCGCAGATTCCGGAGGCGGAAAGCGCGCTCGTGGCGCTCGATCCCAACAACGGCGCAATCATGTCGCTGGTGGGCGGCTTCGACTACTTCGAAGGACAAGGCAAGTACAACCGCGTGATACAGGCCAAGCGGCAGCCCGGATCCGGGTTCAAGCCGTTCATGTACGCAGCGGCGATGGCCGGAGAATTCACGCCCTCTTCGATGATTCTCGATGCGCCGATCATCATGGACGATCCAAACCTGGAAGAGGTCTGGCGTCCGGAGAATTCAGGCGGCGGATTCCGCGGACCGATGCGCTTGCGCGAGGCGCTGGTCCAGTCGCGCAACCTCGTGTCCATTCGGCTGCTGAAGGAGATCGGGATCCGCACGGTAATCGATTACGTGCAGCATTTCGGATTCACCAGGGAACAGCTGCCGAACAATCTCACGCTTGCGCTTGGCAGCATGGGCGCCACTCCGCTGGAAGTTGCCACCGGGTTCACGGTGTTCGCGAATGACGGCTTCAAGATCGAGCCTTTCTACATCGATCGCATTGAAGGCCCGGCGGGACAGATCGTCTATTCCGCCGAGCCGCGAACGGTGTGCGCGGAGTGCGCACAGCCGATCCTGGCCGTGTCGGAGGCGGAGCGGGCCAAGATCGCCGAGGTGAGCGCGACCATCGTTCCGCCCACGCCGCTGGCTCCCGGGGCGCGCCGGACACAACCTGCCGAGCGCGTGATCTCGCCGCAGGTGTCGTTCCTCATGAACGACATCATGAAAGACGTCATCACGCGCGGCACCGGCCGACGCGCGCTGGCGCTCGGACGGTCGGATCTGCGCGGCAAGACGGGCACCACCAACGCGTCGGTCGACACGTGGTTCAACGGTTTCAACGACAGTCTCGTGGCCAGCGTGTGGGTGGGCGCCGACGACAACCGGCCACTCGGTGAGCTGGAAGAAGGCGCACGCACCGCGGTACCTATATGGGTGGACTTCATGCGCGAAGCGCTGCGCGGCGTGCCGGAAAAGCCGCGGACGATTCCCGAAGGCATCGTCGAAATGAAGATCAATGCGCGCACCGGCGGCACGCGCAACGCCGACGAGGATCCGGTGTTCGAATATTTTCGCGTTGACAAACTGCCTACTGAGGAAGGTTATATAGGCGACCCGGGACTGGGCACGCAGGACATCGATCCCGCTTCACCTGACACGCCGCAGAGTGGCACCGATCCGATCTTCTGACACATGAAGAAACTGCCTCCACGTGCGGAGAACCTGCGGCGCGCGCTGGCGCAGGAAGCCGCACGCATCATGTCCGAGCATGGCATCCGCGATTTCCTCACCGCCAAGCGCAAGGCGGCGGAACGTTTCGGTGTTACCGACGGATCAGTGCTGCCGAAGAATCGCGAGATCGAGGACGCTCTTGCCGAGTACCACCGCCTGTTCGGCGGTACCAAACACGGCGAGACGCTCGCGGGCCAGCGCAATGCCGCGCTGTCCGCCATGCAGATGCTCGCGGATTTCGAGCCGCGCCTGGTGGGCTCCGTGCTCGCCGGCACAGCGACGGAACACAACGACATCCAGCTGCACCTGTTCGCGGAGCGTGCCGAGTCCATCACCTTCAAGCTCATCGATCTCGGCATCGATCACGAGGTGGTGGAACGGCGGGTGCGCTACGGCGCGGATCGCGTCGTCGCCTATCCCGGCGTGCATTTCGAATTCGAAGATCACGTGGTGGATGCCACGGTGTTTCCGGTCGACGGAATCCGGCAGGCGCCGGTCAGCCCGGTGGATGGCAAACCGATGCGCCGCATCGACGCCGACGAGCTGGAAGTGTTGTTGGACGCCGAGAACGCACCAGCCGCGCAGTGAGCGCGGCTTGGCGCAGCGTCAACGGCTGCCGATATCCTGGTAGTCGCGTTTCGTCGGCCCGGTATAGAGCTGACGCGGACGTCCGATGCGCATGGCCGGGTCGGAAATCATTTCCTGCCAGTGCGCCACCCAGCCGACGGTGCGCGCGATCGCGAACATCACCGTGAACATGGACCGCGGAATGCCCAGCGCGGAATAGATGATGCCCGAGTAGAAATCGACGTTCGGGTAGAGCTTGCGCGCGACGAAGTATTCGTCCTTGAGCGCGGCCTCTTCCAGGCGCTGCGCCAGCTCGAGCAACGGATTGTCCTGCTTGCCTAACTTCTGCAGGACCTTGTGGCACATGTCGCGAATGATCTTCGCGCGCGGGTCGAAGTTCTTGTAGACGCGATGACCGAAACCCATGAGGCGGAAGTGGCTGCTCTTGTCCTTGGCCATCGCCAGGTATTTCGGGATCTGGTCGGCGGTGCCGATTTCCTCGAGCATCTCGAGCACGGCTTCGTTGGCGCCGCCGTGTGCCGGACCCCAAAGCGCGGAAACACCCGCCGAGATCGCGGCGTAGGGATTCGCGCCGGTCGAGCCCGCAAGGCGCACTGTCGACGTGCTCGCGTTCTGCTCGTGATCGGCATGCAGCACGAACAGCAGGTCGAGCGCTTCGGCAGCGACCGGATCGACCTTGTACGGCTCGCAAGGCACCGCGAAGAACATGTGCAGCATGTTCGCGCAGTAGGAAAGATCGTTGCGCGGATAGACGAACGGCTGGCCGAGCGAATGTTTGTATGCCGCGGCCGCGATGGTGGGCAGCTTGGCGACGATGCGATGCGCGAAGATCTCGCGGTGGCGCGGGTTATGGATGTCCATCGAGTCGTGATAGAACGCCGACATCGAAGCCACCACCGCCGACACCATGGCCATGGGGTGCGCGTTGTGATGGAAGCCGCCGAAGAACCGCAGCAGCGATTCGTTGATCATCGTGTGATTGCGGATGCTGTGCTCGAACTGTTCGAGCTGCGATTTGTTCGGCAGATCGCCGTTCAGCAGTAGATAGCAGACCTCGATGAACGAGCTCTTCGCGGCGAGCTGCTCGATCGGGTAGCCGCGATGCGTGAGCACCCCGGCGTCGCCGTCGATATAGGTGATCTTGCTTTCGACCGCGGCGGTCGCGCCATAACCGGGATCGAACGTGAAAGCGCCGAATTCCTTGACCATCGGCCCGATGTCGACGACGGACGGACCCACAGTGCCAGATCTGACGGGGAGCACGGCCTTCTTGCCGGTGGCGGGATCGAGGAGTTCGAGTTTGGTATCAGGCATTACGGAGAGGCCCTGCAAGGAGCGTCGAGTGGCACGAGGGATATCGATACGAGCCTTACACGGCCCGCGAATGGAATCAAGGCAACGACCGCGCGTATGTGTGCTTGTCGAGTACGCTACTCGACTATCTTGAACAGCTGGCCGGGTTGTGGCCGCTTGTTCGGATACATCGCGTTGATCAGCTCGAGCGCCTCTTTCTTGAATTTGTCTTCGGGCATGTCGGCTGCGTAATCGGACAGCTTGCTCGATTCGGTGGCCTTCACCACCTTGATGCGATACGGCTCGGCGAGGGGAAACTCCGATGGCTTCAGTCCGCGCAGAGTCAGCATCGTCGACTTGATGACGCCGTCGACCTCGGGCACACCTTGCAGCGCCGAGCGACTGGCGCCCGCGAAGATGAAGGCGCTCTGGTTGCGATAGATGACGGCCCAGCGCACGGGGCCGGTGCCGTTGTCGATTGGCGATCCGGTGCGCGCCACCACCGAATAACCCTCACCGTCGGCAGTGGTGAGAGGCTCACCTTTGAACGTGGATTGACCTTTGAGCTTGGTGAGCAGGAATTCGCGCGGCGCCTGCTTCTCGGGCTTGGCTTCGACCAGCACCTGCATGATCGCGTCTTTCTTCGGCGTGAACGCGATCAGGCGATCGCGCGCATTCTCGATGGTCCAGCCGCGCGGAAACGCGAGCGTGATGCCCATGTCCGCGTGATAGAACCGGTTGTCGCGCACCACACCCTGAGCCTTGCTGGTTCCGTACGCGATGCCGTTGATGGTCTTCAGGTATTCATCGTGCCGCTCGAGCCAGCCTTCGGGCGGCGCGTCCTTGATGTTCGCCGCACCTTTGGCAGCTTGCACGGCGCGCTGATCGGGACTCGGATGGCTGGAGAAGACGCCGTGATACAGGCGCGGCTCGCGACCTTCTTCCGCGGCACGCTGGCGCTCGAATTTTTCACCTGCCTGGAACATGGTGAACACGTTGCCGATCGACTCCGGGTTGTAGCCGGCCTTCACCATGTATTTCATGCCCAGTCGATCCGCTTCCATCTCGTTTTCGCGACCGTAGCCACTCATCCACGCCTGTGCGCCGATGTTGGCGAGCTGACCGATCGCGTTGGAACCGGTGAGGATGGCGGCCGCCATCGCGCCGAGTGAGGCGGCCATGCCGCGCGTCTGCCGGCGTGCGGGATGCCGCGCGGTGATGTGACCGATCTCGTGTCCGAGCACGCCCGCGAGCTCGGCTTCGGAGTTGAGGTTTACGAGCAGGCCGCGATTCACGTACACGTTGCAGCAGCCCGTGGTGAAGGCGTTGATGCCTTCGTCGTCGATGACGAAGAATTTGAATTCCTCGTTGGGCAGGTCGCTCGCCAGCGCCAGCCGCTGGCCGACGATGCTCACGTATTCCTGGGTGGCCTGGTCGTCATAGAGACCCAGCGCCTTGACGATTTCCTGGTGATGCTTCTGGGTGGTCTTCTTTTCGCCTTCCCACGAACCCATGACCACGTTTTTCCCACCCGTCGCCGGGTTGCTTCCACACGCGTTCAGGAGCACGCAGGTGGCCGCGATGAGGAGGGGAAATAGCCGAGTGCACTTCATTTTGTGTAGCTCTCCGCAGACGGGCCGAGCTCGTATTTAACTACGATATGGCGTCACGACAACAAGTTCCGGGAAGCGCCACCCGGCAAAGCAAAAAGGCGCCCTGAGGCGCCTTCTTGAGTGGCACTGGATGCCCGGAAAGTTCGTTAGCGCGTCGAAGCGGCCGCGTACTTCTTGCGGAACTTGTCGACGCGGCCTGCGGTGTCCAGGATCTTCTGCTTGCCGGTATAGAACGGGTGGCAGCTGGCGCAGACTTCGACCTGAAGGTCGTGTCCCAGAGTCGATCGCGTCTTGAACGCGTTCCCGCAGCTGCAGGTCACGGCGATTTCTTTGTATTCAGGATGCGTATCGGCTTTCATGGTTCTCTCTATCCGGACGGTCTTTGCCGGCCGGTCACAAGAAAAAGGGCGCGCAGTCTAGCGGGCCAGTTGTGGGTTCTCAAGCTCAAATTCCAAGGCGGCGTTATCCACAGAATTTGTGGATAACTCTGTGAGTAGCTGCTAATCCCGGCAACGAAACCGCTGCGAACTGCGCAAAACCGTTAGCTTGGTCAAATAATGACCATCGTATTAAAGGCATTTAAATCAATGGGCTACAGTGTGTTTGTAGTGCAACAGGATTGAAACCTGCCGTAATACCTTTGTTTACGCGCCCGTAAGGGGGCATCTGTGAATAAAAGCGCCCGTTCACAGGGCGGCGAAGGTCAGCGAGCCGCAGTTTCCGGCGTCGGCGGCAGCAGTTCGACGAGTATGTCGTTGAGAAATCGGAACCCTTTCGCCGTCGCGCGCCAGCGCTTCGAACCGCGTTCCACCAGGCCCCGGACCACGAGTGGCGCCAATGCACGTTCGAGCACCTCGACAGGCAATCCTGTCCGGGATTCGAACATCTCGTCGTCGAAGCCATGCACCAGCCGAAAGCCATTCATGGCGAACTCGAACGGAAGTTCGGCGTTCGGAATCTGCTTTCTGACCAGGGCGCCTGGTGCGGCAGCCAGATAGCGCCGTGGCTCGCGAGTCTGCTGCGTGCGCACGGCGAAACCACTAGCGGGAATCGAAAGCTTGCCATGTGCTCCCGCGCCTATGCCGATGTAGTCGCCGAAGGTCCAGTAGTTGAGGTTGTGAACGCATCGCGCGCCGGCGCGCGCGTAGCCGGACACCTCGTATTGCTCGAATCCCGCTTCCTCGAGTGAATGAAGGCAGCGCTGCAGCATGTCTTCGACGATTTCATCCGCGGGTTGCACGGGCGGTGCGGCCGCGAACTGCGTGCCCGGCTCGATGGTGAGGTGATACTGCGACAGATGCGCCGGATTGAGCGTGAGCGCGGCGCGCAGATCCGCCTGTGCTTCCGCCGCAGTCTGTCCCGGAAGTGCGTACATCAGGTCGAGGTTGAAGTTGGCGAGGCCGGCGGCGTGCAACTCTTCGGCGGCGCGACGCGTCTCGTCGGCGGAATGGATGCGGCCCAGCAATTTCAGCTGGCGCTCATCGAAACTCTGCGCGCCGAGCGAAACCCGCGTAACGCCGGCCGCACGATACTCGGCGAAGCGCCCGCGCTCGATGGTGCCCGGATTTGCTTCGAGCGTGACTTCGATGTCGCCGGCGAAACCCAGACGCATGCGCGCGTGTTCGATGACCCGTCCAATGGCCGAGGGCGCGAACAGGCTGGGCGTTCCGCCGCCCAGAAAGATGCTCGTCAGCGGCCGTGCGTCGAGATCCTCGATCTGCGCGTCGAAATCGCGCAGAAGTGTCTCGACGTAGCGTTGCTCCGGCAGCTCATCGCGCAGGGTGTACGAATTGAAATCGCAATACGGGCACTTCTGCACGCACCAGGGGAAGTGCGCATACAACGCGAGCGGCGGCGTTTTCATCCGCGTGCCCGGGCGTCGAGCTGCGCGAGAAAGGCACGCGAGGCCTGGCCGCGATGGCAGCGCTGGTTGCGTTCTTCGGCCGGCATTTCGGCCGCGGTGCGCGAATCGCCGCGAGGAATGAATATCGGGTCGTAACCGAAACCGCCGGTGCCGCGTGGAACCGTGGCGATGGCGCCTTCCCAGACCCCCTCGCCGACCAGCGGCGCGGGATCATTCGCGTCGACCAGGAACACGATGATGCTTCGATATCGCGCGGTGCGATTCATGGTCGGCACGTTCTCGAGCTCCAGCAGCATCTTGCGGAGATTCTGATCGTCGCTGGCGCCCTCACCGGCGTAACGCGCGGAATAGAGCCCCGGCCGGCCGCCCAGCGCGTCCACTTCGATTCCGGAGTCATCGGCGATCGCCGGCAGTCCAGTGAGGCGTGCGGCATTGCGTGCCTTGAGCAACGAATTCTCCAGGAAGGTGCCGCCGGTTTCCGGAGGCGGCTCGATGCCGAAATCCGACTGCCGCACCAGTTCCAGGCCCGACGCACCTAACAACTCGGAAAACTGGCGCAACTTGCCGGGATTGCCGGTGGCGAGCACCACTCGCTGAGCCCGCATGAGCGTTGCGTCGGCCGCTCAGGCGGCCGTCCGCACCTCGGACTGCATCTGGAACAGCTTCGCGATTCCTTCGGCAGCGAGATTGAGCAGCGCGTCGAGCTCATGCCGGCGGAATGCATGGCCCTCCGCCGTGCCCTGCAATTCGATGAAGCCGCCACCGTTGTTCATGACCACGTTCATGTCGGTTTCCGCGCAGGAATCTTCGGCGTAGTCGAGATCGAGCACCGGCACACCCGAGCAGATGCCCACGGACACCGCTGCCACCTGCCCGTGAAGCGGCGAAGTGGTGATGAGTTTTCGCGCGAGCAGGCCATCGCACGCGTCCGCGAGCGCGACATAACTCCCGGTGATCGCCGCGGTGCGGGTGCCGCCGTCGGCCTGCAAGACGTCGCAGTCGAGCGTGATCGTGCGCTCACCGAGCGCGGCCAGGTTGATGACCGCGCGAAGGCTGCGGCCGATCAATCGCTGGATCTCCTGTGTGCGGCCGCTCTGCTTGCCTTTCGCGGCTTCACGCGGTGAACGCGTGTGCGTGGCGCGCGGCAGCATGCCGTACTCGGCGGTGACCCAGCCCTGGTTCTTGCCGCGAAGGAATCCCGGAACTCCTTCTTCGACGCTCGCCGTGCACAACACGCGTGTCTTGCCGAATTCGACCAGCACTGCGCCTTCGGCGTGTTGCGTGAATCGCCGCGTGAACTTGACGTCGCGCAGCTCGTTGGGGGCGCGTCCACTGGGCCGGCCGGCCATCAGCCGTTTCCGATCCAGCGAACGACCGCGGCTGAAGTGTTGTCGGCACCGGCACCGACGACGCTAACGGCGCGCTCGGCCAGGCGCACGAGCTCGTCGCGCAACGGCGCGCGCGCCGGCGGAAACGCCGCGCCGATATCACCGTCATCGAGACCGCCCCACACTCCGTCGGAGCACACCAGCAGGATGTCGTTGGCTTCGAGCGGCTCGCGCAGGCCGATGGACATTTCAGGCAGGAACGGCTCGCCGCCGAGGCAGCACTCGACGAAATTGCGCATCGGGTGGCTCACGGCCTGGTCGGCGGTGATGACGCCTTCGCGCAGCAGGAACTCGACGTGACTGTGGTCACGCGTGCGCTTCAATACCTTTCCACGGCGCAGAAGATAGACGCGGCTGTCGCCGATGTGCGCCCAGAACGCGCTGCCGTTCTGCACCAGGCACACGGCACAGGTCGCGCGCGGGCGCAGTTCGAGCGGGAGATTCGCGCCGAGCTTGGCGACTTCCTCGTGCGCGCGACCCAGCGTCAGATGCAGGAACCCGAGCGGATCGAGGATGGGTTGCGGCGTGTGCCAGAAACCTTCGACCAGCGCCTTGATGGCGGTCTCGGCTGCCTTGGCGCCATCGGAATGGCCTCCCATGCCGTCGATGACGACGAGCAGGGCGGAATGCTCCGAGACCGCGACCGATACGCGATCCTGATTGTCGGTGCGACAACCTAGCAGGCTGACTTCGGCGTATTCGATGCGCAAGGCGTGGTGGGGGGTCTGATAAACTGCCGCGCACTTTACCGCACCCCGCTCCCCTTAAGCCGAGAACTTACACGCATGATTGCCAGCATGACCGGATTCGCGCGACGCGAGCTCGCTGGCACCTGGGGAACCCTCACCTGCGAGTTGCGCAGCGTGAATCATCGCTACCTCGAGCCGGGGTTTCGCCTTCCCGAGGAGCTCCGCCCGCTCGAATCGGACCTGCGGGCGCTGCTCAGCAAGAACCTCAAGCGTGGCAAGGTCGATTGCACCGTGCACCTGCGCAGCATGCAGACCGCCGAGCGCGAGCTGCGAGTCGACGAAGCGGCGCTGGCGCGCGTGGCCGCTGCCGTCAACCAGGTTGCCCGCACGGTGCCCGGCAGCACCGTCGACGCAGTCGAAGTGTTGCGCTGGCCCGGCGTCATCGAAACCGCGACCCAGGACTCCGAAGCGTTGTTAGGCGCCGGCCGCACGGTGTTCCAGCAGACACTGGACGAGCTCGGCGCGATGCGCCTGCGCGAAGGCAAGCGCCTGGGCGAGCTCATCGAACAGCGTTGTGCCGGTCTCGCCATGCTGATCACCCAGGTGCGCGCGCGCCTGCCGGAGATCCAGGCCCGGGTGCGTACGCGCCTGCACGAACGGGTCGCGGAGCTGCTGGCGACGGTCGATCGCGACCGGGTCGAGCAGGAAATCGTGCTGCAGCTGCAACGTCTCGACGTCGCCGAAGAACTCGACCGGCTCACCGGCCACATCGAGGAAACGCGGCGCGTGATGAACGGCGGTGAAGCCGCCGGTCGACGCCTCGACTTCCTCATGCAGGAACTCAACCGCGAGGCCAATACGCTGGCGTCCAAATCGCAGGACCTGGACACCACGCGCATCACCGTCGACATGAAAGTGTTGATCGAGCAGATGCGCGAACAGGTACAGAACGTCGAATGAATGCCGCAGCGGCCAGGCGACGCGGCTCCCTGTTCGTCATCGCCGCGCCCTCGGGTGCCGGAAAGACCAGCCTGGTCAAAGCGGTTGTCGATCGGGATCCCAGCTTGCGGGTTTCGGTGTCGCACACCACGCGCAAGCAGCGCGAGAAGGAAATCCCGGGCGTCGACTACAACTTCGTCAGCGTCGACGAGTTCAAGCGGCTCATCGGCCAGGGCGCGTTTCTCGAGCACGCCCAGGTCTTCGACAACTTCTACGGCACCGGGCGAGCGCAGGTCGAGGCTTTGCGAAGCGCCGGCCACGACGTGATCCTCGAAATCGACTGGCAGGGCGCGCAGCAGGTGCGCAAGGCCGCGCCTGACTGCAAGACGGTCTTCATCCTGCCGCCCTCGCGCGTCGAACTCGAGACCCGGCTCCGGAATCGCAGGACCGACAGCGACCAGGTCATCGAGCGTCGCCTGCGGGATGCCGTGGCCGATATGTCGCATTACGCGGAATTCGACTACGTCATCGTCAACGACGATTTCGAAGCGGCCGTGGCGCAACTGCTGTCGGTCCTGCGTGGTGGGGGAACGGAGTACGGCGCCAAAAGGACCGGGCTCGCGCCCCTCCTTGCCGACCTGCTCGGCTGATCCATAGCAAATCCCGGCAAAACGGGGCGATTTTCCAGTAGACTTTCGTCCCCCCGCAGCTTGTTTCCCGAAAAGGCACCATGGCCCGCATTACCGTCGAAGACTGTCTCCCGAACGTCGAAAACATCTTCCAGCTCGTGCTGCTGGCCGCCCAGCGCGCACGTCGCCTCGCCAATGGCGCCGAACCCACGGTTCCCTGGGAGAACGACAAGCCGACCGTGGTCGCGCTGCGCGAGATCGCCGAAGGCAACATCACCCCCGAGATGTTGCGCGAGCCGGATCCGCCGCCGGTGGAAGCCCCGCTGCCGGATGCCGACAACCAATCTCTGTTCCGTGCGCCGCAATTCGGCCTGCAAGGCGATCGTGACGTACAGGAATAAATCGTCCGCCTGAAGTCTCTCTAAAGGAGCTCGCGCCCCGTGGATTACGCGTCGACGCTCCTTCAGCTTCTGCCCAGTGCCCGGCGACTGCCGGGCCTGCGTGAGCTGATCAACAGCATCGAAGCCTATCTGCCGCCCGAGCAGGTCGAGCGCGTTCGCTCGGCCGCGGAATTCGGCGCGGAAGCGCATGAAGGGCAGAAGCGCCTCTCCGGCGAGCCTTACATCGCGCACCCGCTCGCGGCCGCGCAGATCCTCGCCGACCTGCATCTCGATCCCGACACGATCATCGCCGCGATCCTGCACGACGTCATCGAAGACACGCCGATCTCGAAGGAAGAGCTCTCGGAAAAATTCGGCGCGCCCGTGGCCGAGATCGTCGATGGGGTCACCAAGCTCGACCAGATCCAGTTCAAGTCGCGCGCCGAGGCGCAGGCGGAGTCATTCCGCAAGATGGTGCTGGCGATGGTGCGCGACCTGCGCGTGATCCTGGTGAAGCTCGCCGATCGCACGCACAACATGCGTACGCTCGACGCGATGGCGCCAGCCCGCCGCCGCGCGGTGGCGCGCGAGACCCTCGACATCTACGCGCCGATCGCGGGTCGCCTCGGGCTCTACAACATGAAGCTCGAGCTCGAAGATCTCGGCTTCAAGGCGGCGTTCCCGCATCGCTACAAGGTGCTGGATCGCGCTCTGAAGAAAGCGCGCGGCAACCAGAAGCAGTTCCTCAACAAGATCGCCGAGACCATGCGCGTGGCGCTGGTGAAGGCGGATCTCAAGTCGGACGTCAGCACGCGCGAGAAGCACCTGTACAGCATCTACAGCAAGATGCTGCGCAAGGCGGCGCCGCTGTCGGAGATCGTCGACGTGTTCGGCCTGCGCATCGTGGTAGATAGGGCCGACACCTGCTACCGCGCGCTGGGCGTGGTGCACGCGGCCTACAAGCCCATGCCGGGCCGCTTCAAGGACTACATCGCCATCCCGCGCGTCAACGGCTACCAGTCGCTGCACACCACGCTGTTCGGGCCCAACGGCATTCCCATCGAGGTGCAGATCCGCACCGAGGACATGCACCGCGTCGCCGAGGCGGGTATCGCCGCGCACTGGAAGTACAAGGTCAACGAGAGCGAGAGCGGCCAGGACGAGCGCGCCCGCGAATGGCTCGCGAATCTCGTGGACATGCAGGAAGGCGGCACCTCCGAGGACTTCCTCGAGAGCGTCAAGGTCGACCTGTTCCCCGACAAGGTCTACGTGTTCACGCCCAAGGGCGAGATCCTGCGGCTCCCGCGCGGCGCCACGGTGGTCGACTTCGCGTATGCCGTGCACACCGACGTGGGCAACCGCTGCGTGGCCGCCAAGGTAGACAGGCGCCTGACGCCGCTGCGCACACCGCTGCGCAACGGCCAGACCGTGGAGATCATCACCGCCAAGGGCGCGATGCCGAATCCATCGTGGGTCAACTTCGTGGTCACCGCCAAGGCGCGCGCCGCCGTGCGCCATTACCTCAAGAGCCTGCGCCGCCAGGAAGCGATCGAGCTCGGCGCGCGGCTCATCAACCAGGCACTCGGCGAGTTCCGCCTTTCGCTGGAGGAGGTGGCGGCCGACACGCTCAATGCCGCCGTCGTCGAGCTCGGCATGCACGACGTCGACGAGCTCTATGAGAAGGTGGGCCTCGGCGAGCGCCTGGCGCCACTGGTGGCGCGCCGCCTGTTGCCGACCAAGGCCAGCGAGGAATCCTTCTCCGGCGCGCCGGCGCCGCTCGCCATTGCGGGCACCGAAGGCCTGCTGGTCGCCTACGCGCGCTGCTGTTTCCCGATTCCCGACGACCCGATCTTCGCGTTCCTTTCCGCGGGCCGTGGCGTCGTCGTGCATCGCGAGAACTGCGTGAACGTCGAGGACTACCGCAAGCACCCCGAGAACTGGCTGCCCGTGGCCTGGCAGGCAACCACCGACAAGGTGTTCAGTTCGGAGATTCGCGTCGACGTCGCCAACAAGATGGGTGTGCTCGCCGCCGTGGCCGCGGCCATATCGTCGGGCGACACCAATATCGAACGCGTGGCGGTCGAGGAAAAGGACGCCGACAGTTCTTCGCTGGTCTTCGAATTGCGCGTGCGCAATCGCGAGCACCTGGCGCGCGTCGTCAAAGTCATCAGGCGAATGCCTGAAGTGCTCAAGGTCACACGTACAATAGCCAGCCACGGGCGCACGCCGCGATCCGACGAATAACGTTCACGGGATTTCGAAATGACAACCATCCGTCAGGCAATTCACACAGATCAGGCCCCGAAGGCCATTGGGCCGTATTCGCAGGCAGTGCGCGTCGGCGACACGGTATACATGGCGGGCCAGATACCGCTCGACCCGGTCACCATGCAGATGGTGGAAGGTGACTTCGAAAAAGAAGCCACTCGTGTCTTCGAAAACATCAAGGCCGTCATCGCCGCTTCGGGCGGCACGTTCCGCCAGGTCGTGAAGGTCACCATCTTCCTCACGGATTTCGCGAACTTCGCCAAGGTCAACGAACTCATGGCGAAGTACTTCACCGAACCCTATCCGGCGCGCTCGACGGTGGCGGTCGCGGCGTTGCCGCGCAACGCGCGCGTCGAGATCGAGTGCACCCTGCACCTGGGCTGATCGCACAGCAGAGGTGGCAACGCCCGCGCCACAGGCTGCTTCGGAGCAGCGTCCGGTTGCGTCCATGCGCGGTGTCGGACCGGCGTTGGCGGAAAAGCTCGGGAAACTGGGGGTAACACAGGTCCAGGACCTGCTGTTCGTGCTTCCCTCGCGATACGAAGACCGCACGCAGGTTTCCGAAATCGGCGGCCTGCGTCATGGCACGCGCGTGGTGGTGGAAGGCGAGATCCAGCTCACCGAGGTGGCTTATCGCCGCCGCCGCCAGCTCCTGTGCCGGATATCGGATGGCACCGGCTCGCTGACCCTGCGGTTTTTCTATTTCTCGGGCAGCCAACAGGCGAATCTCGCGCGCGGCGCGCGCATCCGCTGCTACGGCGAGGTGCGGCGCGGCCCCCTCGGCCTCGAGATCGTCCACCCCGAGTATCGGCGCATCGGCGCCGAAGCGGCGCCGCTCGAGGAAGTGCTGACGCCTATCTACCCGACCACGGAAGGTGTGCCCCAGGCCAGGCTCCGGTCGCTCATCGACGTCGCGTTGCGCGAGACCGGAAGTTCGGGCATTCGCGACTGGATTCCGCCCGCCATGCTCGCGGACCTCGAACTACCGTCCTTGCTCGATGCCCTCACGATGATGCATCGGCCGCCGCGCGACGCACACCTGGGCGAGCTCATGAGCGGCCATCATCCGGCGCAGCGCCGCCTGGCCTTCGAAGAACTGCTGGCCCATCAACTGTCGTTGCGGCTGTTGCGCCAGGAGATCAAGAGCGATCCCGCCTGGCGCCTCGACGATGCCAGCGGGCTGGAGCGGCGTTTCCTGGAATCCCTGCCGTTCAGGCTCACCGGCGCACAGGCGCGCGCGCTCGCCGAAGTGGACCAGGATCTGGCCGAGGACCGCCCCATGGTGCGGCTGGTGCAGGGTGACGTCGGCTGCGGCAAGACCGTGGTGGCCGCCGCCGCCGCCGCGCGTGCAGTGGGTGGCGGACTTCAGGCCGCGCTCATGGCGCCCACGGAATTGCTGGCCGAGCAGCACGCGAAAAATTTCGAGCGCTGGTTCCGGCCGCTGCAGATTCCCGTGGCGCTGGTCACCGGCTCGCTGCCCGCGCGCACGCGCCGCAGCGCACTGGAAGCCGTGGCCAACGGCGACATCAAACTCGTGGTGGGAACCCATGCGCTGTTCCAGGAATCGATGGAGTTCGAGAATCTGGGCGTGGTGATCGTGGACGAGCAGCATCGCTTTGGCGTGCACCAGCGTCTTTCCTTGCGCGACAAGGGCGCCCGCGGCGGCAAGCTGCCGCATCAGCTCATCATGACCGCGACGCCGATCCCGCGAACGCTGGCCATGACGGCCTACGCCGACCTCGATGTGTCGGTCATCGATGAGCTGCCGCCGGGCCGTACACCCGTGAAGACCGTGGTGCTCCCCGAGACGCGCCGCGACGAAATCGTGCAGCGCATCCACAAGGCGGTGCTCGAGGGCCGGCAGGCGTACTGGGTCTGTCCACTCATCGATGAGTCCGAAGAGCTGCGCTACCAGGCGGCGGAGGAAACCGCGGCCGCGCTCGCCGAAGCATTGCCCGAAGTGCGCGTCGGCCTGGTTCACGGCCGCATGCCGCCGCGCGAGAAGGAGCGCGGGATGTACGCGTTCAAGGACGGCAAGATCGGGTTGTTAGTTGCCACCACCGTCATCGAGGTGGGAGTCGACGTGCCCAACGCCACGCTGATGGTCATCGAAAACGCCGAACGCATGGGTCTCGCGCAGCTGCACCAGCTGCGCGGTCGCGTGGGCCGCGGCGCGCACGAGAGTCACTGCGTGCTCTTGTATGGCGGCAAGCTCTCCGAGATGGCTCGCGCGCGGCTCGCGGCCATCCGCGAAACCAACGACGGATTCGTCATTGCACGCCGTGACCTCGAGCTGCGCGGTCCGGGCGAGCTGCTGGGCACCCGGCAAACCGGGCTCGCCGAAATGCGCGTGGCCGACCTGATGCGCGATTCGGATCTGCTGCCGGCGGTGCAGGCCGCCGCCGAGACGCTTCTCAAGAACAATCCCCAAGCAGTCCAGGCACTTACACGTAGATGGGTGGGTTCGGGCGAGCGCTACGGGCGCATTGGATAGGGACCGAAACCTGCGACCCCCCGCACATAGATAAGAATCGGCGATTGAGGTCCAAATGCGAATCATTTACATTCGTACCCCAACGCCATGGCCGTCCAGATCCTCAACGACATGCCCGACGCCGCGGTTCACCGCGGTGACCTCGCAGATTTTTCCGTTCGCACACTGCAGGTGTCGCGCAGATCCTTGCGCATCTCCGGTCGCGCGGTGTTCATGGCCGCCACGATTGGTGTGCATCTCATCGTCGGCGTCGCGTTCATGAGCATCCGCCAAGAGCGCGTGCAGATCGAGCCTGAACCCATCGTGGCCACGCTGATGGAGTCGTCGACCGCCGAAGCCGAACCGCCGCGTGAGTTCACACCACCACCGGTCAACGTCGTGTATTCGCTGACCGTCCCGCAGGAACTGGCCTTCGAGAGCGAAGCGCCGCCGGAAGTCATCACCGCTGCGATTTCCGATGCGCCATCGCAAGCCGTCGCGCCGCCGATGATCGAGACGGTGGAATACGTGCGCCCACCCGCGCCCAAGTATCCAACCGAATCCCAGCGCCATCGCGAGCGCGGCACGGTTTTGCTTCGCGTGATGGTCGATGTCCTCGGTCGCCCGGCGCAGATCCAGATCGAACGGTCGAGTGGCTTTACGCGCCTCGACGATGCCGCGCGCATGGCCGTCGAGAAAGCGTTGTTCCATCCGCACGTAGTGAACGGCATCGCGCAGCCGGCCCAGGTCCTCATTCCCATCGAGTTCGCGCGCCGCTCGGGCTGAATTCCACCGCGGCGCGTATATGATGCGCGCCAGTGGCAAACCAGTCTTTCACCGACCTGGATCTCACGCCGGAACCGTCGACCGCGCGGCTGACCTACCTGCGCTACACGCGGCGCATTCGCGATCTCATCGAAGTCGCGCGCCTGCATCGCCCGATCGGCATCTGGCTGCTGCTCTGGCCGGTGTTATGGGCGGTGTGGATTGCCGGCGCCTCGCATCCCACGCCCAAGGTGCTCGTCATCTTCGTGCTCGGCACCGTCGCCATGCGGTCGGCGGGCTGCGTCATCAATGATCTCGCCGACCGGGATTTCGATCCTTTCGTGAAGCGCACTCGCGACCGGCCCATCGCCTCGCGCCGGATGGCGCCACACGAAGCCATCGCGTGGTTTCTCGTGCTCGTCGCCGTCGCGCTGGCGCTGGTGTTGCAGCTCGATCCAGCCACCATCCGCATGTCGGTGATCGGCGCCGCGCTCGCGGTGAGTTATCCGTTCTTCAAGCGTTTCTTTCCGCTGCCGCAGTTCTACCTGGGTGTTGCCTTCAGCTGGGGTGTGCCCATGGCTTTCATGGCCGAGCTCGGCGAGATTCCGCGCGTGGCGTGGATCATCTTCTTCGCCGGAATCATCTGGGCCGCCATCTACGACACGATGTACGCCATGGTCGATCGCGACGACGATCTCAAGATCGGCGTGAAATCCAGCGCCATCGTGTTCGGCGACATGGACAAGCTGATCATCGGCGTGCTGCAGGCGCTGATGCTCTACGCGCTGTATCTCGTGGGCGCGAGCATGGAATACGGCTACTGGTACAACCTGGGGCTGGTGGGTGCAGGCGTGTTCTTCGCCTATCAGCAGTGGCGCATCCGCGATCGCAGGCCGCAGTCGTGCTTCGACGCCTTTCTCAACAATCAATACGTTGGATTGTCGGTCTTCATAGGCATCCTGCTCGAATATAGTTTTCAGGGCTGACGCCCACGTCGGAAACGCCGGCCCTTCCTGGAAGAAGGGCCGGCTCCGTGAAATCGAACTACCACCAGGTGTAGTAGAGCACCGCGAGGATCACGACGATCAAACCGGCCGCGACGTTGAAGAACGTGCCGGTCTTGAAGTCGACGTTCGTGATGTCGACGCGCATGGCGGCTTCCTTCTGCGGCGACATCAGCGAGATCGCGACGGCGATCACGATGCCCGCGACGAAACACCAGCCCACGCGGTTCATGAACGGATAGTCCGGCAGGTACTTGTAGAACAGCCACGAGATCACGACCGTGGCGAGCATCGACACCATCGCCGCAGTGGCCGTGGTGCGCGCCCAGAAGAGGCCCAGCAGGAAGATCACGCAGATGCCCGGCGTGACGAAGCCCGTGAAGTTCTGGATGTACTGGAAGCCCTGCCCGAAATTCTGCAGGAACGGCTTCGTGATGAAGACCGCGATGACCACCGACACCACCGCGACGATGCGGCCCACGGTCACCAGCGTCTTCTGCGCGGTGTCCGGCTTCACGGCGCGGTACAGGTCCATCGTGAAGATGGTCGCGATCGAATTGATCTTGGAGCCGGTCGACGCGACGATGGCCGCGACCAGCGCCGCGAACACCAGGCCCTTGATGCCGACGGGCAGCATGGCCATGAGGCTCGGATAGGCCTGGTCCGTCTTCTCGAGGCCGGGCACGAGCACCAGCGCCGCGATGCCGGGCAGCACGATGATCGCCGGCATCAGCAGCTTGAGGAAGGCCGCGAGCACGATGCCCTTCTGCGCCTCGTTCACGCTCTTCGCCGCGAGGCCGCGCTGGATGATGTATTGATTGAAGCCCCAGTACGAGACGTTCATCATCCACATGCCGCCTAACAATACTGCCAGGCCCGGCAGATCCTTGTAGTGCGGGTTGTCAGGCGACAGGATCATGTCGAACTTCTCGGGATGCTGAGTGGTGAGGATCTTGAATCCTTCAAGGACACCCGCGCCGCCACTGACTTTGTCGAGCGACATCCACGTGATGATGATGCCGCCGAGCACCAGCAGCGAAACCTGCACGATGTCGGTGAGCGCAACCGCCTTGAGGCCGCCGTACAGCGCATACAGCAGCGCGAACACCGCCAGCGCCGTGATCGCGACCTGGATGTCCAAGCCCGCGATGGCGTTCACCGCGAGCGCACCCAGCCACAGGATCGAGGTGAGGTTCACGAAGATGTACAGCGCCAGCCAGAAGACGGCCATCACGTTGCGCACCGCGGGGCTGTAACGTCTCTCGAGGAATTCCGGCATCGTGTAGATGCCGTTCTTGAGGAACACGGGCAGGATCCACTTGCCGACGACGATGAGCGTGAGCGCCGCCATCCACTCGTACGACGCGATGGCCATGCCCATCACGTAGCCGGATCCGGACATGCCGACGATCTGTTCGGCGGAGATGTTCGCGGCGATCAGCGACGTGCCGATGGCCCACCAGGGCAGCGCGCGACTGGCCAGGAAGTAGTCCTGCGCGTCTTTCTGGTGAGTGCCTTTTTCGCGCGACACCCACTGCGCCAGCACAAAAATTCCAACCGCGTAGATCGCCAGGATGGCGATGTCCAGAGTTTCCAGATTCACGTAAACCCCCTGCTGCTGCGGCGTCGAGGGACGCCCTTGGTTTTTTACCGGTTCTTTTCCGTCGCCTCGCGCAGCGCCTGAACCAGGTCCTGCGCGCGTTTCGTCAGCTCCGCGAGTGTATACGCGGGCTTGAAAAGTTCACCGCCAAATCCGAATCCATCCGCGCCTGACGCGAGCCATGTGGCGATGTCCTGCGAGCCAATGCCGCCGACCGGAAAGATCTTCGCGTGCCTGGGAAGCACGGATTTCAGTGCTTTGAGATGTCCTGCGCCATAACTGGACGCGGGGAATAGTTTGAGCTCGGTGGCGCCATGGCGCAGCGCGGAGAAGGCCTCGGTCGCGGTAGCGATACCAGGCAACACGCGAAGCCCGAGGTCGAGAGCCCGACGAATGACATCGCCATCGCAGTTCGGCGCGACCACCAGGCGTCCGCCGGCGCGGTGCACCCTATCTACTTCCGCGGGCGTCAGCACCGTGCCGGCACCGATCAGGCAGGTGGCGCCGTGCGCCTGCGCCAGCAGCCCGATGGTGTCGAACGGATCCGGTGAATTGAGCGGCACTTCGATGGTTCGAAAGCCCGCACCGGTAAGCGCCGCGCCCACTTCCGGCGCACGCGCGGGTGTGAGCCCGCGCAGGATGGCCACGAGTTCGACGCCGGCGTTCTCGGTCATTCGGTGCGACGCTCCTGCCCGCGAAACACCTGGCCGAGCCCGGCGAGCGCTGCCTGCGCCCCATCGATCTGCACCGCCGTGCGTCCGCTGCGAGCCAGCGCGAGCGCATATGAAGCGGTGAGTGACGGCGTGCCGATCACGTATACGGCCGCGGCTGGATCGTGCTCGTTGAACAGCGACAGCGCCCCTTTCACATCCGTACCGATGAGCAGGCCCGACATCCACGACGCCGCGCCCTCGGGCGAAAGCTGCTTGTCGAGCCGCAGGCTGCGGCTCTGGAACAGCCGGTGCAGCAGCGGTACGTCCGGATGTTTCGCCGACTCCACGAGCCCACGCTCGAAGTCCCGGGGATGATGTTCGATGGGCGTGGTCCGGTCGCGCACCAGCACGCTGTGCTCGCACAGCATCGCGAACAACTCGCCCGTGGGCGCCGTGAGGAATTCCTGGACCACGCTGTCGTTCAACGACACCCACTTGGTGTGCGTTCCGGGCATGCAGACCAGCTGCTTGCCGGCATTCATGACGCCGAGCACGCATTGCGCGCCGAACAGCTGCGTTTCCTCGCCGCGCATGACGTCAGGCGCCCCCAGCGGATTCGTACAGCTCATGCCACGCACGATGGTGACGCCGGCGCGCGGCGCCACGGTATCGTCGGCGAGCTCGTACAGGTCGGCGGGCGCAGGTAGATAGGACGCCTCGCGCCAGCCGAACGCCGAGCCCACCATGCCGCACAACACCGCTGGCAGCGGGCCGTGGGCCGCCACCCAGTCCGCGGCAAGCCCATCGAAAACCTCGGTGAACCGGCCGCGTGAGTCCGCGGCTCCCGGACCTTTGCGCGTTTCGAGCGCATTGCCGCCTTCATCGCAAAGCGCGAGCGTGAGATTGCTCGTGCCCCAGTCTCCGGCGATGAATGCGGCGGGCGATGTCATGGCATGTACATTCCGCCGTTGACGTGCACGATGTTGCCGGTGATGTATCCCGACAACTCGTTGGACGCGAGGAACAGGAAAGCACCCACGCAATCCTGCGCTTCACCGACACGCCCGAGCGCGGTGGCATCGCGCATGGCGTCCATGCGTGCTTGTGGCGTGCGCGCGTGGAACAACGCGTCGTCGACGTCGGCGATGGGACGGCGCTCCCCGAGACCACCCGCGTTGTTGATGAGGATGTCGAGGCCGCCCAAGGCTGCGGCCGCTTCGTTCACCACGCGTTTCGCTTCGCCGCGCTTCGAGAGATCGCCACGAACGAGTTTCGGCGCCGGCGCGGTGGCGGAAATGCCGGCGGCCAGTTCGCGCGCCGCGTCTTCATGCGTGTTGTAGTGCAGCGCCAGCGCCGCGCCTTGCGCTGCGAAGGCACGCGCCAGCGCGGCGCCAATGCCCGAACTGGCCCCGGTGATGAGCACCGCCTTGCCGCTCAGATCTTCGATGCGTGTCATGCGGGCCATGTTACTGAGACGCGAGCACACGCTCCATCGCCAGGGACCCGTCGGGACGAAATAGTTTGATCACCAGGCGGAAAGGCCCCGGCGTTTCGCGCTTCGGCACCTGGCCATCGCTCGATGCTGAGCTCATGCGGGAGCTCACGCTGATTTCGCCCGGCCCGCGCTTGAATTCCTTGCCGGCCGCGTCGACGAGCTGCCAGGTGAGTCGATAGTCATCGATCGCCTGATAGGGGATCTCGGCCACTGTCCTTGGTTTGACGTCGAATGCGAACGACGTGGGTTCGCCGTTCTCGCGTTTCGTCCAGCGTGCGTCGATGTGCACGGGCGCGTTGAGCTCGGCCCAGGCAAAGTATGACGGCTTGCGCTGCCGATTCTGGTCGACGATGCCGTGTTCCAGGTACCCCTGCTCCTGGCCCGGCCAGTAGTAACGTCGCGACTTGTAATCCTGGTAGCACCACAGAATCGCGCCCGCGATCCAGTCGCGCTTCGCCAGCAGCGGCAACTGCTCGCGGATGATCGACACACGAGCCGCATCCGCCTCGGTCGCGTTCTTCGCGAAGATTCCGGGGAAACCCATTTCCGAGATGATGACCATCTTGTCGGGAAACAGCCGGTCGACCTTGTCGAGCGCGGGATCGAGCGCCTCGCGCGGGCCGTGCCAGGCGCCGAAGTACTGGTTCATCATGAGGAAGTCGGCGTCGTTGGCCGCGGATTCCGCAGCGCTGTTCAGCTTTGGAAGATTGTCGTCGGCCAGCGTGACGTAGCGTTCCGGATCGAGGCTCTTGATGTAATCGCGCATCGCGCGGAAGAAGCGGATGCCGCCCGGCGATCCAGCCGCGCTTTCGTTGAGCACGCTCCACGCGAACACGCTCGGGTGATTGCCGTATTGCTCTATCAACTCGCGCATCTGCTGTTTCGCGAGCTCGAGGTACTGCGGGTTCGAGAGTTGTTCCTCGCTCGCCTGCCAGATGGGGATCTCGGGGATCAGCAGAATTCCGCGGCGGTCGGCGAAGTCCGCGGCGCGCGTGCCGGGCGGGTAGTGCACCGGCCGCGTCAGTGTCATGTTGAGGCTCTTCATGTCTTCCCAGTCGTATCGCAACGTGCCGGGAGATTCGGCCAGCCCTTCCCAGGGCGAGTCGGTGTGTCGCGTCATGCCGGAGAGACGCACGCGCTGGCCATTGATGAGCAGGTGACGGTCGCGGATGGTGATTTCGCGAAGGCCGAAGTTCTCGCTGCCCAGGGCAAGCGACTTGCCGCTGTCTTCGCGCAGGTCGAGCGTTATCCGGTAGAGATTCGGATGGTCGAGATCCCAGCGCTGGATGTCGCGCAACCGGATAGTCAGAGGAATCTCGTTGCGGCCATCCTTCAAAGTGACCGGCACGGCGTGCGAGAGCAGCGCCTTGCCAGCAGGGTCTTCGACCAGCGCCGTGAGTTTGCCGCTCCGCGCGCCACGGCTCACGAGCGTCACGCGATCGGACACCGTCGCGTTCCCTCCCTCGAGCGTCGAGCGAATGAACTGCTTCTCGACGCGCACCGGCCCGTGCACGGCGAGCCATACGTCACGCACGATGCCGCCGTACGCCCACCAGTCGTACCAGGCATCGGGCGAACCGCGCGCGCCAAAACCAGGAATGGTGAACATGCCAGGCCGGTTGTCGATGGCGACGACGAGCAGGTTCCGGTCGCGCAGATGCGGCGAGACGTCGAACGAATACGCGCTGTAGCCGCCTTCGTGCGCGCCGATCTCCACGCCGTTGAGCCACACGCGAGCCTTGTAGAAGGTGGCGCCGAAGTGCAGCTGCGCGATTGCGTCCGCGGGTAGCTTGGGCAGGTCGAACTCGCGGAAATACCAGCCCGTGCCGAGATAGTCGTAGTCCGCGCCTTCGCGATTCCAGGTATGCGGCACGTTCACACTGCGCGTGCCATCGGGGATGGCCTTCGGCCAGGCCGACACCGCGCTGGCGCCCTTTTCAGTGCGAAAGCTCCAGTCGCGATTCAGGTCGATGCGCGCCGAGGCACTGGCTGCCGCAACCCATACTTGCAACGCGAGCAGGATTCCAAGCGAACGTGCTGAGCGCATGTTTCAGATCTCGTGTGGAGCGACGATGCGGCGTTCGCCGATGAAGTAGGCGTCGGCAACGAGCTGGAATGGCCGCCAGTCCACTTCCGACTTGCCCGCATCGCAAAGCGAGGCGAAGCGTTGATAGAGCCGCGGATACTCGCCGGCCATGCTCGCATCGCGGGTCACCGACCTGCCGTCGATGAGGAGTTCCGCGCCGCCGCCCGCGAGCTTCAGCTTGCCCGTGGTTGTCTCGATCTCGATGTCCCAGCTCTGCTCGCCTTTCTGGCGAAAGTCGAATTCGGCGCCGATGGCGACGCCGCTCTCGGTGCGCATGCGAACGTTCGCGGCGATCGGGGACTGCTGGTTTTCCGGGTATTCCAGCAAAGCCGATTCGACACAGACTTCCTGCGGCAGGATTTCGGTGAGCAGCGACAGCGCATTGATGCCGGGGTCGAATACACCGAAGCCGCCCGGCTCCCAGATCCAGCGCTGGCCGGGATGCCATTGGTGCACATCTTCTTTCCAGACGATCCTGCCGCTCACGAGCTGGCGGCTGCGCAGGAATTCCCGGGCCGCATCCACGCCCGCGGCGAAGCGTGAGTGCCAGGTCTGGAACAGCGTGCGGCCGAGGCGCGCGGCTTCATCGGCCAGCAGCGCAATTTGCCGCGTCGTGGCCGTCGGCGGCTTCTCCAGCATCACGTGTTTGCCGGCGCGCAACGCCGTGAGCACCGCATCGAAGTGCGCCTGGGGCGGCGTGCAGATGGAGATGCAATGCAAGTCGGGAATCGCGGCGAGCATCGCGGCGAGATCCGGGAAATTCGCCACGCCATCGACGGTGGCATTGCGGCTGGCGCATGCCACCAGCTCGAAGCGCGGGCTCGCCCGCAGCGAGGGAATGTGCTGATCACGGGCAATCTTGCCGATGCCTAACAACCCGACTCTCAACCGCATGTCGTCTCCTGGATTCCGGATCATTGCCTGCGAATCGCCTCGAGGAAGTCCGCGGCGGGCGTCAGTTCGTTTCCATTGCGGAAATCGAACAACGTCGCGTTTTCCCAGTGCGATCCCGTTCCCCAGCGCGTGGCGCAGCTCGTGGAAACCCAGGCGGGTTCCCAATAGACGACGCCGACGCCGCCGGCCTGCAGGGTCATGCGCACGACTTCGTTCATGAAGAGCCGCTGACCCGCGGGCGTCGCAGGATAACCGCGCAGCAGCGAGTCTTCACCCAGCAGGTTCGAAGCCTTGTCGCCCGCGTCGCGCAAAGTAAAGGGATACGAAACCTCGACGACAATGATGTCAGCCTTGAATCGTTTCCGGATCCTGGCCAGCGCCGCACCGGCCTGCTTCATGTTGAAAGTGGACCACTTCGGGTAATAGCTGACGCCGATGAAGTCGAAGTCACGCACGCCCGCGGCCGTGGCCGCTTCGAACCAGGGCTCGACGTTCTCCGGCTGCGCCACGTGCAGCATGACTTTCGGCGACGACCCATCCGCCGCCCTGGCCTCGCGCACCGCGCGAATGCCGGCGTTGAGGATCTTCGCGTTACGTGCCCAGTCGATGGGCAAACCCTTCGTGTCGGCCGGCCGCAGCATCTGCGTGTTGATTTCGTTGCCGACCTGGACCATGTACGGCAGCAGGCCGCGCGCATTCAGGCGCGCCAGTACGTCGCGCGTGTATTCGTAGACGTGCATCGCCAGCTTGTCGGCGTCGCCGATGTCAGCCGCCCAGGCCGCGGGTATGGTCTGCTTCTGCGGATCGGCCCAGTCGTCGGAATAGTGGAAGTCGAGCAGCACGTGCATGCCGGCCTTCTTGGCGCGCTCCATGGAGCGGGTGACGTCGGCCTCGGTGCTGTAGTTAGTCCACGCGGGATCGTTCCACAACCGCAGGCGCACGAGATTGGCGCCGGCTTCGGCGAAGAGCTCGTACGGGTCGCGGAGTTTTCCCTCGCGCCGGAATTGCGCTCCGCAGGATTCGACCTCGTTCACATACGAGAGATCGACGCCGGCAAAGCGCCGTGGGGCGGCATCGGCCGCGGCAACGGCGACTGATGCTGCGAGCATGGCGGCTCCGGCGAGGAGCCCCGGACAACCGCGAATCGGTGGATGCATCGTTCGTTCCCTCCACGAAAAAGGCGCGGAGAGCATCGCTCCCCGCGCCATTGTTTACGATTGCGAGTCGTTTCAGAACTTGAACGTGAAATCGAGCAGCGCGCGCCGGCCGTAGACGTCGAACGAGCCGAGCCTGCTGTCGTTGTTGTCGCGTGTGATGCGCAGCGGTTCGTCGGTCAGATTGCTGATCTGCAGACGCATGCCGAACATGTCGTTCACCTGGTAGGACGTACTGAAGTCCAGGATGCGTTCCGTACCGAGTGAGCGCACATCCGAGCCATTCCAGCCCGCGATGATCGAGAACGGCGAGTGGTACTTGTAACCCAGGCGCGCCTCGAAGCTCGAGAGCTGGTACCAGAGATCGATCACCGCCGTGTGCTTCGCGTATCCCTCGATGGGCAGCGGGTCGGTGGACGGATAGAACTCCGTGACGCCCGTGTCGACGAACGCATAGTTGGTGTAGATGCCGAAATTCCGGAGCGTGCCCTCACGCGCGAATGGCGTCTGGAACGTGAATTCCAGGCCCTGGATCGTCCCGCCGTCGCCATTGTTCGGGCCCGTCACCTGGTAGGTGGCGCCGTTGATGACTTCCGGAAGCGTCGTGTAGCCGATGTGGCTCTCCACGTCCTTGTAGAAGCCCGCCATCGCGAACAGGGCTTCGGGCCCGAAATACCATTCGTATGAAAGGTCGAGCTGGACTGCCAGGAGCGGGTTGAGCAGCGGATTGCCCGCCTGGCCCGTGAAGGGCTGCGCGGTGTTCCACAACTGCCGAGACGCGCGCAACTCATCGAGCGGCGGGCGTGAGATCACGCGGGCCGCGCCGAAGCGGAGCAGTTTTTCGTCGGTGAGGCTGAATGTGAGGTTCACGCTCGGCAGCACTTCCGAATAGTCGTTGTCGATCGACAGCGGCTGTCCGGCGCCGCCGTTCACCGCGCCGAATCCCGAGCTCGTGGTTTCGGTGCGCACGAATCGTACGCCCGCGTTGCCGGTGACCGGCGAGCCCATCGTGCCGCCGAACCGCACCATGGCGTAGGCCTCGCTCACCGACTCTTCGACATTCCAGATGCTGCTCTCCACCACGGTGCTCGCGCTTGCCGGCATACCGCCGTAGACGAAGTCGACGATTTCATCGAAGTCGCCGTTCAACAGCGGCGGCGCATCGAACTCCTTCACCGAGTAGAAGGTGAAGAGATTCGCCGGAAGGTTTCCGGGCACGATGCCGATGAAGTCGGCTTCACGGCGGAAGAAATCTTTCTCGCGCTCCGACCCGCGCAGGCCGAAAGACAGCGATTTCACCGAGCCTTCGAAGCTGCGCGTGACATCGAAGCGCACCGCGCTGAGTTCGTCGGTGAGCGAGTCGGGCCCATCGCTGTTTCCGGGCAGCCAGTTCGGCGCCGCCTGCATGGCGGGATCGGCCGGATTCGAGCTCGTGGTGACCGAAGGCCGCACGCCGTTACTCATGTCGTAGGTCATCGTCTCAGGCCATATCTCCGACCTGAAAGCCGCCCATCGATTGGTGCGCTCGGCATTGGAGTACGAGAGATCGCCGCTGACGGTCCAGGATTCGGATTCGAACTTGCCGTTGATGCCGGTGACCAGCAGATCCTTGTCCTCGGTGTATTTCGCGATGACGTTGGTGACCGGCGCGAAACAATTGTCGAGCGTCGCCGCGACGACGCTGCCGTCTTCGACGGTGTAAGACGAGCCCGGATTGTTGTAACACCACGCCTGGCCGTTGGCCCAGTTGCCCCAGAAATCGCGGCCATACCAGGCCTGGTTCTGGTCTTCGTCGATGGTGAACTTGGAATACAGCGCGTCGACGTTGAGCTCGAAGCGGTCGGTGGGACGCCAGCCGATGGCCGCGTTCACGCCGTAGCGATCTTCGGTCAGTTTCTTGACCTCGGTTTGCGCGCCCCACGGCGTCGGGTCGACGGTGCCATCGCCGTCGATATCGCCGGTGGCATCGGTGGAGTGCATGGAGACGTCGTTGTATCCCCAGCCCTGGAACGACGGAAACGCATTCTTCTGGCGCTGTGCGCTCGCGCCGATGTTGAACGCGAAATTGTCGCCCACGGCGTGCGTGAAGCTCGCGCTGCCCCGATAGCCGTAGGGATCGTAGTCCGGAATGTCCGAACCGGCTTCGTAATAAACCGGCCCGCCACGCAACAGGATTGCGGGCCCGGAGTAGTTGAGCGGCTGGATGGTCTTGATGTCGATGGTGCCGGCAACGCCGCCCGCCACGATGTCCGCGGACTGCGATTTGTAAACGTCGGCGCCGGAGACCACCTCCGAGGGATAGATCTCCCAGCGAACGTTCCGGTTCGGCTCGGAAGACGCCACTTCACGCCCGTTGACCAGGCCGAGCACGAGCCGAGGTCCGAGGCCTCGCAACGTCGCCTGGCTCTGGTTGCCGCGGTCGCGCGTGCCGTTGACTCCCGGCAGGCGCACCAGCGATTCGGCGATGGTGACATCGGGCAGGGCGCCGATGTCGCCGCCGGAAATGGCGTCGACCACCAGCTCCGAGTTCTTCTTTACCTCGAGTGCGCTTTGCAGGCTGGCCCGGTATCCGCTGACGACGATCTCGTCGATTTCTTCGGCATCGGCCTTCTGAGCCGGCGCATCCTGGCTCATGGCGAAAGGCGCCGCGCAAAGCGCCGCCACGGATGCGAGCGCACGATTAAGTGCTTTCGAGTGCATGAATGTTCCCCCCAAGTTGTGCCAGTGACGGGACGCCCCCGTCACGATGTCTGCTGCATCAAAACAACAACAAACTGATTAATAGTATCAGTATGTGCAGAAGCGCAGTTAGGCGTCAACAACCCGAGGAGGGGGTCGCGTTTGCGATGTCGCTGCGGTTATCGACCGCTCGAAAACCGGAATCCCGGGCTTAAATGCGGCCCTTGTCGGTCTTGATGACCAGCATGAGAGCTTCCTTGATGAGCTCGCGGCAGGACCGGAAGGCGGCTTCCGAATTGCCATTGCGGATCGCGCGGTAGATTTTTTCGTGGGCGTCGTAATCGGGCAACGTCCCCTTCACCTTGTTCGTCAGGCGGATGGAGAAACGCAGCGCCGTTTCGATGATGGGCGTGAGCTGGTGAAAGAAGCGGTTGTGGCTGATCTCGAGGATGGTGGCGTGAAACGCGATGTCGGCGGACACCGGATCGAAATGCCCTTCATTGGCCGCCTTCATCTTGTCGAGCTTCTGCCTGAGCAGCTCTTTGTCTTCTTCGGTGGCATTGGTGGCCGCCAGCGCCGCGGCCGCCGGCTCGATGCCGATGCGGACCTCGAGGAATTCGCGCACCAGCTTGTGGGAAAAATGACGGTCGAGAATCCATTTAAGGACCTCGGCATCCAGCAGGTCCCACTTCTCTTCCGGGTGCACGTAAGTGCCGACGCGCGGCCGCTGGCCGATGAGACCCTTGGTAGAGAGGATCTTCACCGCTTCGCGCATGACGGTGCGGCTTGCGCCGAATTTCTTGCCGAGCTCCGCCTCGATGGGCAGCGGCTTTCCCGCGGGCAATTCCCCGCGGACGATGGACGACCCGAGCCTCTGCACGAGCGACTGGGTCAGATTGATGCTTCCGGACATGCTTCTTACGCTATCACGCGCATGCGTACTGTGCGGAATATTAATCAGATTAATGTCAGCGCGAAACCGACCGGACCGGACAGGCGATTGTCTCGTTCAGGACAGCGCCGGGCGCCTCGACCCGGCGCCCGCCCGGGCCTGGCGGCAAAGTAGTTAGATCAGGTTCAGCGACTGCCCGGGGCGATCACACCGTCTCGGTGACGCCTAACTCCTTGAGGATCGCCACGCGCAACGCCTGTGCCTCGGGGCTCGAGACCCGGCGCGGGTGCGGGAAAGGCACGGCGAACGACGCCTGGATGCGCGTCGGCCGCGGGCTCAGCACCAGGATGCGATCGGCCAGGTGGATGGCCTCTTCGACGTCGTGCGTGATCAGCATGACGGTGTGCTTCTCGATGGCGAGGATTCGCAGCAGCTCGTTCTGCATGCGCAGGCTCATGAGCGCATCGAGCGCCGAGAAGGGCTCGTCCATGTAGAGGATCTCGGGCTTCACCACCAGCGCACGCGCGATCTCGGCGCGCTTCAACATGCCGCCGGAGAGCTCGTGCGGATAGTTGTTCTCGAATCCCTTGAGCCCGACCAGCGCCGCGTATTCGTCGGCGAGCTTTTCGCGGTTCGGCGTGTCGTCGGGGAGGCCGAACAGCAGGTTCTGCTTCACGGTGAGCCACGGAAATACCGAGCCCTGTTGCGTGATCATGATGCCCTTGCGATTCGGACCGTTGCGGACCAGGCCGTTGACGTTCACGGCGCCGGAATCGGGAGCGAGGAACCCCGCGATGATGTTCATCAGCGTGGTCTTGCCGCAGCCCGACGGGCCGACGATGGCGACGAACTCGCCTTCCTTCACGTCGAAGTCGAGACCTTCGATGACCTGCAGCCGGACCTTGTCGTTCGCGAAGCTCTTGCGAATGTTTTCTATCTTTATCTTCGTGGGGATCTCAGTGGGCATAACGCCACCGCACGACTTTCATGCTCTCTAACAACCTCATGAACCCGTCGAGCATCAGGCCGATGAGCCCGATGATGATCATGCCGGCGATGACCAGGTCGTAACGGTTGCCGGCGTTGCGTGAATCGATGATGAGATACCCCAGGCCCGAGCGCAGCGCGATCATCTCGGCGGCCACCACCACCAGCCAGGCGACGCCCAGTCCGATGCGCATGCCGACGATGATCTGCGGCAGCGTGGCCGGGAACACCACCTTGCGGAACAGCTTCGCTCGCGAGACGCCGAAATTTTCCGCGGCGCGCAGGAATCGCTTCTCGATGGTGTGCACTCCCACGGTGGTCTGAACGATCATCGGAAACACCGATGCGATGAATATGAGGAAGATGGGCGACGCGTTGCCCACCCCGAACCACAGGATGGCGATCGGGATCCACGCGATCGGGGAGATGGGCCGCAGTATCTGGAACAGCGGGTTCAGCGTGACGAATGCGCCATGCACCCAGCCCATCCAGAGGCCGAGCGGAATGGCCAGCGCCACCGCCAGCCCGAATCCAGCGCCCACGCGCATCAGCGACGCGCCGATGTGTTCCCACAACGTGCCGTCGCGCGCCAGTTCCATCGTGCCGGCCACGACCGCCCAGGGAGTGGGGAAAATCGCGCTCTCGGTGGCGACGACCACAACCCACCATATAGCGACCACCACCGCGATCACGACGATCGACGGCAGCGCCTGATTCAGACCCTTCATCTTTTTCTGCTCTCCCACCATTCACGGGCGCGCCAGCGAATCTTCGACCACGGCATCGCCGGGTACGGTTCCACCAGCACTGTCATCTGTCCGCTCGCGTGCGCCGTGCACGCGAAGTCATAACTCGCCGCTTTTTCGAACGGCAGCCGGAAGCTCTGGCCCGGCATCATGATCGTGGGCCCGAAGACCTGCGGCACATCGTCGAGATTGCGCAGCATCAGCACGTCGTTGAGGCCGAGTGTCAGGCGGATCTGCGACGGCAGGATCTCCACCTTGTCGCCGGCCATGCGGCGCGCGTACGTGCCCTTCGGGATTTCGAACAACTCGTCGCGCGAAGGCACGCTCACGGGCGCGAAGCCCGCCCAGCCCAGCGCGGCGAGCGCCGCCACCAGCGGCACCATGATCCAGGGCCGCCTTCCTACGCCTGCTTTTCCCGGGCTCACGTGCGCAGCAGGATCTTGAGGTCATGAACGAAGTCATCGACCGTGTGGCCATAGGGCATCACCGCCCGCAGTCCACCGGCACGATCGATCATGTAGACGGACGAAGAGTGGCCGATGGTGTAGTTGCCGTCGGCGTACACCTGCCTCGTGGAGCTGATGCCATAACTCTTCTGCGCGGCGTCGATTTGCGCGCGCGTGCCCACACCACCCACGAACGTGGCGTCGAAGGCCGCCAGGTATTTTTTCATGCGCGCCGCGTCGTCGCGCTCCGGATCGACCGTCACGTAGACCACCTGCACGCCGGCCGCGTCGGCGCCTAACTTCTTGCGCGCGCCGGCGAGCGTGGCCAGCGTGATGGGGCAGACTTCGCCGCAGGAGCTGAATCCGAACGCCAGCAACACCACCTTGCCGCGGTAACGCGCGAGATCGAGCGGCTTGCCGTCCGAACCCTGCAGCCTGAGCTCGGGAGCCGCCATGACCGGGCTCAACACGCCGGCCTTGAGCGGGCCGGCCTTGTCCGGGTGGGATTGGGGCGCGGCGTATGCCACGCCACAACCTAACAACAACAGGAGCGCTATCTTGCGGATCACAGCGGTATGGAAGCAGTCTTCTGTGCGCGCACGAATCGCTCGTCGATGTAGGTTTCGTACGCGATGGGATGTTTGATGGTTCCGGCCTGGATGGACAGCTGCATGAGGTCGTCGAATTCCTCGCGGATCATGCGCAGGTCGCCGTAGGTCACGCGGTCGGTCGGGTTTTCCATCACGAACTTCAGGATGTTGGGGTCCTGGTTGAAGAAACCCTTGCCCGCGGCGATGGCCACGGCCTTGTCGCGGTTCTCCTGTTTCTGGTCGAGCCACACACCGGCGCCCTGCACCTGGTTCACCAGGTCCTGGACCATGGCGGGGTTCTCGTCGATGAGTTCCTGGCGCACCGTGAGACAGCAGCAGATGTAGTTGCGCCACTCGTCACGAGTCATGCGCAGCACGCGCGCGTAGCCGGCGCGCTGCGCAGCCGCGCCGAACGGCTCCCCCGTGCAATACGCATCCACCGCGTTCGCATACAACGCCGCCGGCATGTCCGGAGGCGGCATCTCCACGATCTCGATGTCCTTCGGCGTCATGTTCTCGCGCGTGAGCATCTTGCGCAGGAACAGGAAGTCCACGGCGAAGCGGCTCGGGATTGCGATGCGCTTGCCGCGGAGATCGGCGAATTTCTGGTAGGACGAATCCGTGCGCACCATGATCACCGCTCCCGAGCGATGACCCAGCGACACGATCTTCACGGGAATCTTCTTGTCGGCGAGATCCATCACCAGCGGCGCGAGCATGTACGCCGCCTGGATGCGATTCGACATCAGCGACTCCTTGATCTCCGGCCAGCCGCTGTACTTGCTGTATTCGAACTCGAAATCGTTCTCGGCCGTGCCCGCCTTGATGCTCGCGGCCTTGGCCGTGCACGCCACGGGCAGCGTGAGATTGCACGTGACGGGCAGCCCGCCGACGATCAACGGCGCGCGCTTTGCGCCCTTGTCACCCGCGCAGCCATGCAGGCCGAGAGGCAACGCGGCGGCCAGCGCGCCTTGCAGCAGTTGACGTCTTCCGAGGAGATGCGCGCTCACGCGGGAATTCACTTGCCGGATGAACCGGTCTCGTACCAAAGTGCGCCGCAGCGTAGCCCGAGACCGCATAGTTTTCGACTATGAGCGCGCAAGGCACCGGATAGGATCAGCCCAATATGTCATTCATCTCCGCGACAGACGCCGACAAGAACACCTACGACGTGATCGTCGTCGGCTCCGGGGCCGCGGGTGGGCAAACCGCCTACACCCTGACCATGGACGGGGCCCGCGTGCTCATGCTCGAGGCTGGGAGACATTACGAGCCCGCCACCGAAACTCCGATGATGCAGACGAATGCCGAGGCACCACTGCGTGGCGCCGGCACGCCCGAGAAGCCGTTCGGCTTCTGGGATGCAACCATCGACGGCGGCTGGGAGGTTCCCGGCGAGCCCTATACCAGCGCCTCGGACGACCCGGCGCGGAAGTTCGTCTGGTGGCGTTCGCGAATGCTGGGCGGGCGCACCAATCACTGGGGACGCATCAGCCTGCGCAACGGTCCCTACGACTTCAAGCCGCATACACGCGACGGCCTCGGCTTCGACTGGCCGATCGGCTACGAAGACCTCGCGCCCTTTTATGACAAGGTCGAGATGCTGATCGGGGTGTACGGCTCCAACGAAGGGCTGGAGAACACGCCGAACTCCTCGCCCGGCGTGTTGCTGCCGCCTCCCAGGCCGCGCGTCAGCGACCTGCTCATCCAGCAGCGCGCGCGCAAGCTCGGCATCCCCGCGATCGCGGGTCATCGCGCCGTGCTCACGCAGCGGCTCGACCACGTGCGCCTGCCGAAGCTGCTGCATCCCGGCAACGAGAAGGCGCAGGCGATACTCGCGGCCGACATGCAGAAGCGCGCGGCCTGCATCTTCGCCACGCCCTGCGGCCGCGGCTGCTCGATCCGGGCTAACTACCAGTCGACCACCGTGCACCTGCCGCCGGCCATGGACACGGGCAACCTCGACATCGTCACCGACGCGATGGTGCGCACCGTGACGAAGCGCCCGGACGGGCGCGCCGAAGGCGTCGTCTACATCGATCGCAAGACCGGCGCGGAACATCGCGTGACGGCGCGCGTCGTGGTTCTCGCGGCGAGCGCGCTCGAGTCGGTGCGCATCCTGCTCAATTCCGGCGTGGCCAACAGCAGCGGCAAGGTCGGCAAGTACATCATGGACACCGTGGGCGCGAATTTCAGCGGCCAGGTGCCACTGCTCGAAAACCTGCCGCTGCACAACGAAGACGGCGTCGACGGCCTGCACCTGTACACGCCGTGGTGGCTGTACAAGCAACAGCTCGCGGGCAAGCTGGGCTTTGCGCGCGGTTATCACTTCGAATTCGGAGGCGGGCGCCACCTGCCAGGCATGGGCACGGCTGCAGGCCTCGAATGGCTGAACGGCGGCACTTACGGCCGGAAGTTCAGGGAAGACGCGCGGCGCTACTACGGCTCGTTCGTGGGCTTCGCCGGCCGCGGCGAGATGATCCCGAACGACGATTGTTACGCCGAGCTCGATCCGAAAGTGAAGGACAGGTTCGGCATCCCCGTGTTGCGCTTCCACTGGAAGTGGAGCCAGCACGAACTTGGCCAGGCCGCACACATGCAGAAAACCGCCGCGCAGATCATCGACGCGATGGGCGGCCGCTACTCCACGCAGCCACAGACCGGCGACAAGGCCATCAAGCAGGGCGGCATCATCATCCACGAGGTCGGCGGCGCGATGATGGGCACGCATCCCGCGAAATCCGTGACCAACAGCTTCGGCCAGTGCTGGGACATGAAGAACCTGTTCATCACCGACGGCGCCACGTTGTGCTCCAACGCCGACAAGAATCCCACGCTCACCATCATGGCGCTCGCCTGGCGCTCTTCGGAACGCATGCTGGAGCTCATGAAGAGGAAGGAACTATGAGCATGGACCGCCGCACCACCATCAAGTGGATGTTCGCCGCCGCCGCCACGGTTCCTGCGCTGCACGCGCTGGGTTATGCGCCGCAGCCGCAGGCGCGCGACGTCGCCGCAAATCAGGCCGGCTATGGCACCGACCCCGATCTCACGAAGGAGTGGAGACCCGGCGGGCCCTGGCCGCTCACGCTCGGCGTCGCCGCCAGACTAACTACCGCGGCGCTCTGCGATCTCATCATTCCGGCCGACGGCGCCTCGCCCGCAGCGTCCGCCGTGGGCGTGGTGGACTTCATCGACGAGTGGATCAGCGCGCCATATCCGCAGCAGCGCGCGGATCGCGAGCTGGTTCTTCCGGGCCTCACGTGGATCGACGCCGAATCGCAAGGACGCTTCGGCAAGGCCTTCGCGGCGCTCGACCAGGCGCAGAAAGAGGCCATCGCCAACGACATCTGCAGCGCCGCGAAGGCCGCGCCGCAATTCGCAACCGCCGCGCGGTTCTTCGCGAAGTTTCGCGATCTCACCGCGGGCGGGTTCTACACCACGCCCGCCGGCATGAAGGACATCGGGTACACGGGCAACGTGTCGCTCGCGAAGTTCGATGGACCGCCGCTGGCGGTTTTGAAGAAGGTCGGGCTGGCCTGAGCGGCATGGGCGAGTCAGCGCCGGGGTTCCGCAGGCTTCCGCTGGCCAAAGTCATCTGGGGTGCGTTCTCTCTCTCCTGGCAAAATCGCGCGTCGCTGTTTCGCGCGACCCTGTGGCCGTTGCTGGCGCTCATCGCCGTGTCACTGTTCTGGGATTTACTGCCGCGCGGCGATAGCTATCTGGCGCAATGGCTACCGCAATTCATTTACCTCGTCCCGTTCAGCTGGCTCGCGGTCACTGTGCACCGTCTGGTGCTGCTCGACGAAGCCAGCTCCCGAAGCCACCTCACGACATCGAGCTGGAAGCGCGTGGCGGTCTACGTGCTGGCTTTCGCCACCATCGGGATTTTCTTCATTGCCGCGAAATTCATTCCGTTCAACGTCATCGGCATAGTCACTGGCATCAACTATGTGGCGGCTGGCGCCGAGCCCAATCTCATCGCGCGTCGCTGGCTCGATTGGGGCGCCACGATTTTCTCCCTGCTACTGATTTCGCGCCTGGTGCTGGTATTGCCGTCCATCGCGGTCGACAAGGGTCATGAGCTCAAGGACTCATGGCGCATGTCGCGGGGAAACTCCTGGCGCCTCGCCGTGGTGTACGGTGTATTGCCCTGGGCTCTTGGCTGGGTCAGATGGTTGCTGTACCGGGATGAAAGCTCGAGCTTCGAGGTCGCGCTGATCGTCGTGCTCGGCAGCTTGCTCGCCATCGTGGAAATCGTTGCGTTGTCACTCTCGTACGCCGCGCTCACGGCGGACGACACTCCGTCAGGACGACCGTCCGACTGACACTCGGCGCGGCCCACGATATTCAGCGTTCGGCCCGTGCGACCTGGGCGACGGACCAGAGATCCACGCGCGCCACACCGCTCTCGAGAAGCAGGGTCTGGAGTTCCTTGAGAGTGCTGCCCGTGGTCATGACGTCGTCGACCACCGCCACGTGACCCGCGTCTAACAACCCGCGCAACGCGCGCGCGCCATGCACTGCGAACGCACCGCGGACATTGCGAAGACGTTCTGCCTCGGTCAACGAAGTCTGTGAGGGCGTGTCGCGCACGCGCTCGACGGCGCGTGGCGCGGACGGAATGCCGGGCATCTGCCCCGCATGACGCGCCAGCACGGCGGCCTGGTTGAACCCGCGCTCGCGCAGCCGCGCGTCGTGCAGCGGCACGGGCACCAGCAGGCGGGGCAGTGCGCCACCGCGTTCCAGCGCCGCCTGTGCCAGCAGGACGCCGAGCACGCGCGCGTTGGGCGTGATGCCGCGGTACTTGAGATCGCGGATGAGATCGTCGATCGGCGGCAGATAACCGAAAGCCACCAGCGTTCCCGGCGATGACTCGCGGATCCAGGGGAGATCGTCACGACACACCTCGCACAGGTCGAGGTCGAGCGAGGCGCCCGGAAAACCGCAGAGACAGCATTGCGGCGGAAACAACGTGGCGGCCAGCGCCCGCGACCAGTGACGCGCCATCGTCAACCGCAACCTCGCGCCGCGGTTGACAATGGATTCGGCGCTCTCGAACATGCCCGCTAGTTTCGGCGCGGCCCCACTGGAAAGGCAGACGAAAAACTAATGCAATCAACGAACAAAGGGACTGGAATGACCGCGATACGCCACGACTGGACGATTGCCGAAGTCGAAGCCTTGTTCGCTCTTCCTTTTGCCGACCTCATGTTCCGCGCGCAGGAGACCCACCGCGCGAATCACGCGCCGAACGCCGTGCAGATGAGCACGCTGCTGTCGATCAAGACCGGCGCCTGCCCCGAGGACTGCGCCTACTGCCCGCAATCCGTTCGCTATGACACCGGCCTCGAGCGCGAAAAACTGGTGCCGCTCGAAGAAGTGCGCTCGCGCGCGCTCGCCGCGAAGGACGCCGGCGCCACTCGCTTCTGCATGGGCGCCGCGTGGCGTTCCCCGAAGAAGCGCGACGTGGAAGCCGTGTCGGCGATGATCCGCGAAGTTCGCGCACTGGGCCTGGAGACCTGCGCGACGCTCGGCATGCTCACGCCGGAACAGGCACACGAGCTCAAAGACGCTGGCCTCGATTACTACAACCACAACGTCGACACGTCGCCCGAGTTCTACGGCGAAATCATCACCACGCGCAACTACCAGGATCGCCTCGACACGCTGGCCGCTGTGCGCGATGCCGGCCTCAATGTGTGCTGCGGCGGCATCGTCGGCATGGGCGAGACGGTGCGCGACCGCGCTTCCATGCTCGCCACGCTCGCGAACCTGCCCCAGCATCCTGAAAGCGTGCCGATCAACCAGCTCGTGCGCGTGCCCGGCACGCCGCTCTCGGGCCAGGCGCCCGTGGATCCGTTCGACTTCGTACGCACCATCGCCGTCGCCCGCGTCGTCATGCCGAAAGCTTTCGTGCGCCTCTCGGCCGGTCGCGAAGCGATGGCCGACGAGCTGCAGGCGCTGTGCTTCCTCGCCGGCGCCAACTCCATCTTCTATGGCGAGAAGCTGCTGACGACGGGCAATCCCGATGTCGCACGTGACCGCGCGCTGCTCACGCGCCTGGGAATCGAGCCTCTCGTGCCACCGGCCCTGGCCGCGGCGCACAGTGACGAACATGCCGCGCACGTCCACGGTCCCCAGTGTTCGCACGCGGCGCCCCGCCCGTCGTCGTCATGCGCTACGACACCAAGGCGCTGAAGACGGCGCTCGCCGACCTCGATCAGCGCCATCTGCGCCGCACCCGGCGCGTGGGCGTACGCACCGGCGTCGTCAACTTCTGCAGCAACGACTATCTCGGCCTCGCGAAGCATCCGTCGGTAGTCGGCGCATTCCAGGAGGCCGCCGCGAAGTACGGCGTGGGCAGCGGGGCGTCGCACCTGGTCACCGGGCACGGACCGGAACACGAGGCGCTCGAGGAAGCACTCGCAGCCTTCACGGGCCGGCCCAGGGCACTGGTCTTCTCAACGGGCTACATGGCCAACATGGGTGTCATTGGCGCGCTAGCGGATCAAAACGCCACCCTGGTGTCAGACAAGCTCAATCATGCATCACTGATCGATGGCTGCCGCGTGAGCGGCGCTACCTCGCTGCGTTATCGCCACGCCGATGCCGCGCACGCGTTCGAGCTGCTCGCGGCGGTCGATCCCGCTATCGACACGCGTCTGCTCATCACCGATGGCGTGTTCAGCATGGACGGAGACCTGGCCCCGCTGAGCGAGCTCGCCCGCGCCTCGCGCCAGACCGGCGCGTGGTTGATGGTCGATGACGCTCACGGCCTCGGCATCGTGGGCGCCACGGGCCGCGGCACCTGCGAACACTTCGGCCTGAGCGCCGGCGACGTGCCGGTGCTCGTCGGCACTTTCGGCAAGGCCTTCGGCACGTTCGGCGCGTTCGTGGCCGGCGATTCGGACCTCATCGATTTCCTGATCCAGAAGTCGCGCACCTACATCTATACGACGGCGCTGCCGCCCGCGCTGGCAGCGGCCACGCGCGCGGCGCTGGAAGTGAGTCAGCGCGAGTCGTGGCGCCGCGAAAAGGTGCTGGCACTCGTGCAGCGTTTCCGGCGCGGCCTGTCCGAAGTCGTTCCCGGACTGCGAAGCGCAGCGCCCGCCACTCCCATCGTGCCCGTGGTGATCGGCGACGCGCAGCGCGCGCTCACGATCAGCAAGACACTCGAGAGCAGGGGATTCCTGGTCACCGCGATCCGCCCGCCCACGGTGCCGGCGGGTACATCGCGGCTGCGTGTCACGCTGTCCGCGGCCCACGAGGAGTTGCAGGTGGATGGCCTGATCGCGGCGCTCCAGGAGCTGCTCGCGACATGAGCCAGCCCGATCCCGCCGAGGTTTTCTCGCTCGATCGCCGCGCGGTGTTGCAGGCATTCGATCGCGCCAGCGCCAGCTACGATGCGGCGGCCGCCCTTCAGGAACGCGTGCGCAACGAGCTCATCGACAGACTCGCGGAGCTCGAGATCGCGCCACAGGCCATCCTCGATCTCGGCGCCGGCACCGCGCATTCCTCGCGCGCGTTGAAGCGCGCGCATCCGCGCGCCATCGTCGTTGCCGCGGACATCGCCTTCGGGATGCTGGTTCGCGCCAAGGCCCAGTCGCGCTGGCTCCGGAGATTCGAAAGAGTGCGCGCCGATGCCTATACATTGCCGTTTCGCGACGCCTCCTTCGACCTCGTCTACAGCAGCCTGATGCTGCAGTGGTGCGACGATCTCGACACCGCGTTCGGCGAAATCGCACGCGTGCTCAAGCCCGGAGGATTACTGCTGTTCAGCACGTTTGGCCCGGGCACGCTGGCCGAATTGCGCGACGCATGGGCGGCCAGCGGCGCGGCCGGCAACCACGTGAATCATTTCTTCGATGCGCAGGCTCTGGGCAGCGCGCTGATGCAGGCCGGCCTGACCGAACCCGTGCTCGACGTCGATCGCATCGTCATTCGTTATCCGGATGTGCTGTCGCTGATGCGCGAGCTCAAAGCCATCGGCGCGCACAACGTGACCGCCGGACGTCCGCGCGGACTCACCGGTCGACAGCGGCTGGCGTCGATGACGCGCGCCTATGAAACCCTGCGCCGCGACGGCGCGTTGCCGGCCACGTACGAAGTCATTCACGCGGTCTGCTGGGGCGGCGAACACCGCGCGCAGCAGCGCGACGATTTTCCGCGCGAGACCTTCATCGCGCCGGGCGCCATTCGCCGGCGCGCACGGACTTGACGTCCGGCGCGGCAAAACAAGGCTTTTTCGTCACGGGTACCGACACGGGAGTCGGCAAGACCCTGGTGACGGTGGCGCTGACCCGCGCGTTCGTCGCGCGCGGCCTGCGCACCGCGGTGATGAAACCGGTGGCTGCCGGCATCGTGCAGACAGCCGACGGCCCGCGGAATGACGATGCGCTCGAGTTGTTAGCCGCGAGCAACGTCAGCGCGCCTTATGAAGACGTGAATCCCTGGCTGCTCACGACGCCGTCATCGCCGCATCTCGCCGCGCGACACGATGGAGTTTCCATCAGCCACGACAGGATCCTCGCCGCGCATCGGCGACTGGCGCCGCGCGCGGACCTGGTGCTGGTCGAAGGCGCCGGCGGCTGGCTCGCGCCGATCTCGAGCATCGCCACCATGGCCGACATCGCGCAGAAACTGGAACTGCCGGTGATTTTCGTCGTAGGCCTGCGGCTCGGGTGCCTCAACCACGCGTTGCTCACTCGCGAAGCCATCCGCTCGTGCGAATTGCCGTTCGCCGGATGGATCGCCAACAAAATGGCGGCGGAAATGGAGCTGGCGAACGCCAACATCGAGACGCTGGCGTGCCGATTTGGCGTGGCTCCTCTCGCCATCGTCCCGGCGGGTGGAGGAGGAGTGGGTGCAGCCCCCGATGCGGGGGCAGCCCCCACGATTCCATATTGGGCGATCGAAGCCGCAAATAAGCTCGTAAGTGCTTGAGTCAGCCGGCAAAGTCGCTGGTATAGTCGCCGCCGTGTTTGATGCCCCGAACCACATCGACCTGGCTCCGCACTGCTCGCTCAGTGTTCGCGGCGCGGTGCTGTTCTTCGGCGCCGTGGCGCTCGCCACATTCGGGATCGCCGGCATCGCCACGTTCCTGGGTTATTGGCCGGTGCTGCCGTTCGCAGGCGCCGAAATGCTGCTGCTCGCATGGGCCCTGCACTCGAATATGCAAAGACGCCACGAGCGCGAGTCCATCGATATCTCGGACACCGAAGTGGTCATCACCTACGCGCGGGGAAACCCTGCCCGCGTTGTGTTCCCGCGCCACTGGGCACGGGTTAAAATCCGCCGCCCAAATTCGCCCCTCCACCGCAGCCGCCTCGTCATCGAGTCGCACGGCCGGGCTTACGAGGTAGGCAAGTTTCTGACAGAAGAGGAGCGCCGCCAGCTGGCAGCCGCTTTGCGGTTGCGGATTGGCGGCATGAATCAGTCGCCGGCATTGCCCGCGGCCGGTTCACCGGAACAGTTTTCTTGAGGTCATCGATGAGCTTTCACATGAAGAACGCCTACGCGCGCCGTGGAATCCACGCCGCCGCCATCTCCCTGTTCGCCTTGCTGGCGTCCGTTGCGCACGCCGACTGGGGCGGGCTCAACATGACCGAGGGTGTCTCCATCCTCAGCAAGGAGATCTACGGCCTGCACATGGAGATTTTCTACTGGTGCGTCGCCATCGGTGTGGTGGTCTTCGGCGTGATGATCTACTCGCTGGTGAAGTTCCGTAAGTCGCAGGGCGCGCAGGCCGACACCACGCTGGTCCACAGCACCAGGGTGGAGATCATCTGGACGGTGATTCCCATCCTCATCCTGGTGGCCATGGCCGTGCCCACCGCGCGCGGCCTCATCAAGATCGAGGACATGGACGGCGCCGCGCTCGACATCAAGGTCACGGGCTACCAGTGGAAGTGGGAATACGAATACCTGGGCCAGAACGTGAGCTTCTTCTCGACGCTCAAGCGCGACAGCAACGTTGCGCGCCAGCTCGGCTCCGGCATCAAGCCCGAATCCGTTCCTAACTACCTGCTCGACGTGGACAACCCGCTGGTCATCCCCGCGGGCACCAAGATCCGCTTCCTGCTCACCGCGCAGGACGTCATCCACGCGTGGTGGGTGCCCGCGTTCGGCATGAAGAAGGACGCGATCCCGGGCTTCCTGGCCCCCATCTGGGTGCAGGTGGATGCCGACAAGGTCGGCACCTATCGCGGCCAGTGCGCCGAGCTCTGCGGCCAGGATCACGGCTTCATGCCCATCGTGGTCGAGGTGAAGTCGCCCGCCGATTACGACGCGTGGCTGCGCGCCCGGCAGGCCGAACAGAAAGTCGCCGGCACGTCTTCGGCCACCGACGCCGTTTCGACGGCTGCCGTAGCCACCGCCGCCACACAGAATTAAGTTTTAGGACGAGACGCACATGGCACACGAACACACCGCCGATTCTCACGCCCACGACGACCATCACGACCACGGCCCGGCGCACGGCTGGCGCCGCTGGGTCTTCGCGACGAATCACAAGGACATCGGCACGATGTACCTCGTCTTCGCCTGCGTGATGTTCTTCGTCGGCGGCTTCATGGCGATGATCATCCGCGCCGAGCTGTTCCAGCCCGGCCTGCAGCTCGTCGAGCCGCAGTTCTTCAATTCCATGACCACCATGCACGCGCTCATCATGATCTTCGGCGCGGTCATGCCGGCGTGGACCGGTCTCGCGAACTGGATGATCCCGATGCAGGTGGGCGCGCCCGACATGGCGCTGCCGCGTCTCAACAACTTCTCGTTCTGGATCCTGCCGTTCGCGTTCACGCTGTTGCTGGCCACGCTGTTCGTGCCGGGCGGCGCTCCGGCCGGCGGCTGGACGCTGTACCCGCCGCTGTCGCTGCAGGGCGGCGACGGCTTCCCGATGGCGATCTTCGCCATCCACCTCATGGGCGCGTCATCCATCCTCGGCTCCATCAACGTGGTCGTCACCATCATGAACATGCGCGCGCCCGGCGTGGGCCTGCTCAACATGCCGCTGTTCTGCTGGAGCTGGCTCATCACGGCCTATCTGCTCATCGCCACCATGCCGGTGCTCGCGGGCGCGGTCACGATGCTGCTCACCGACCACTTCTTCGGCACCAGCTTCTTCTCCGCATCGGGCGGCGGCGACCCGGTGATGTTCCAGCACATCTTCTGGTTCTTCGGTCACCCCGAGGTGTACATCCTCATCTTGCCGGCGTTCGGCATCATCTCGCAGATCATCCCGACGTTCGCCCGCAAGCCGCTGTTCGGTTATGACGCGATGGTGTACGCCACGGCGGCCATTGCCTTCCTGTCGTTCATCGTCTGGGCGCACCACATGTTCACCGTGAACATGCCTCTCGCAGGGCAGCTGTTCTTCACGCTCTCCACGATGATGATTGCGATCCCCACGGGCGTGAAGGTGTTCAACTGGACCGCCACGATGTGGAAAGGCTCGATGACGTTCGAAACGCCCATGCTGTTCGCGCTGGCGTTCCTGTTCCTGTTCACCATCGGCGGTTTCTCGGGCCTCATGCTCGCGATCGTGCCGGCCGACTTCCAGTATCACGACACCTACTTCGTCGTGGCGCACTTCCACTACGTGCTGGTGCCCGGCGCCATCTTCGCGATCATGGGCGGCGTCTACTACTGGCTGCCGAAGTGGAGCGGACGCATGTACGACGAGAAGCTCGGCAAGATCCATTTCTGGCTGTCCGCAATTTTCGTGAACGTGCTCTTCTTCCCGCAGCACTTCCTCGGACTGGCGGGAATGCCGCGCCGTATCCCTGACTACGCGGTGCAGTTCGCGGACTGGAACCTGGTGTCCTCGCTCGGCGCGTTCGGCTTCGGGCTGTCGCAGCTGCTGTTCCCGTACATCATCTGGAAGTGCATCAAGAGCGGCTCGAAGGCCGAAGGACGTTCCTGGGAAGGCGCGCATGGCCTGGAATGGGAACTCGCGTCGCCTCCGCCGTACCACAGCTGGGATCCGCCGCCGTCGCGTGAAGTCGTCGCTCGCGGCGTGGAGCACTGATCGATGGCGGAAATGACGCCCGCGGAACTCGGCGAGCGGCGCGCGAAGGCGCGTCGCGCCGCCATCCTGCTGGGGCTGGTGGCGCTGTCGTTCTACGTCGCGTTCATCGTAATGTCGGTGGCGCGTTCGTAATGAACGAGAACAGGAAGCTCACGCTCAAGCTCGGCGCTTTCGCGCTCGGAAGTTTTGCGTTCGGCTTTGCGCTCGTTCCCCTGTACGACGTCATCTGCGAAATCACCGGCTTCGGCAACCAGAAGTCGCTGGCGGAGCAGCGCCTCTCGGTCGAGAACCCGGACGACACGCGCACCATCACCATCGATTTCCTGGCGGACCTGCCCTCGGTGGGCAGCTGGGAATTCCGCCCCGTGGTGTCGTCGATGCAGATCAACCCCGGCCGTCTCTACAAGGCCGAGTTCCTGGCGCACAACCTCACCGGTCACGCCACCACCGCGCAGGCGGTGCCTAACATCATGCCCGGCCAGGCCGCGGGATATTTCCGCAAGACCGAGTGCTTCTGCTTCGTGCCGCAGCACTTCGCCGTCAACGAAGAACGGCCCATGACCGTGCGCTTCGTGGTCGATCCGGCGATTCCGCGCTCGGTCGATCGCATCACTCTTTCCTACACTTTCTATGACGAGTCCACGCGAGTGGGCTCACTGAACTAGCAACAGGGTTTACTCATGTCACAAGCGCCCGCAGCCGAAAAGTATTACGTCCCCCACTCGAGCAAGTGGCCGATCATCGCATCGGCAGGTTTTTTCACGCTGCTGCTCGGCGCCATCGCGCTGCTGAATCACTGGCTGCCGGCCTGGGCGCTGGTGCCCGGTTTCGCGATCGTGGTCTACATGTTCATCGGCTGGTTCGGCGACGTCATCAGCGAGAACAACCAGGGCATCTACGGTCTCGATGTCGACCGCTCGTTCCGCATGGGAATGATGTGGTTCATCTTCTCCGAAGTGATGTTCTTCGCCGCCTTCTTCGGCGCGCTGTTCTATGCGCGATCACTGTCGGTACCGTGGCTGGGCGGCGAGGGCACCAAGGTCATCGGCAACGAGCTGCTGCATCCCTTGTTCGAAAACGCCTGGCCCACCAACGGTCCTTCGAGGCTTGGGCCCCGTGACGACGGCAGCTTCGAGATCATCCCGGCGTTCGGCCTGCCGGCGATCAATACCATCATCCTGCTGCTGTCCGGCGTCACCGTCACCATCGCGCACCACGCGCTGCGTGCCGGCAATCGCGTGGTGCTCAACGTGTTCCTGGCCGCCACCTTCCTGCTCGGGTTCCTGTTCGTGTACCTGCAGGCCACCGAATACGCCGAGGCGTACCAGCACCTCGGCCTCACGCTGTCCACCGGCATCTACGGCTCCACGTTCTTCATGCTCACCGGCTTCCACGGGTTCCACGTGACGCTGGGCGCCATCATGCTGGTGTGCATCTGGCTGCGGACCATGTCCGGCCACTTCACGCCGCAGCGGCATTTCGCGTTCGAGGCCGTGGCCTGGTACTGGCACTTCGTCGACGTGGTCTGGCTGGGCCTGTTCATCTTCGTCTACTGGATCTGATCTTCCAGACAGCAGGGCATCGCCGACGGCGCGTCTTCGGACGCGCCGTTTTTTTTGGCCCTGGAATACGCACGCGTTGCGGATAGCCCCTAACTACAGCACCCGGCACCGCGCGTACACTGACAGGCTCCTGCTGACTCTATTCAGGCGCACGGATGCGAACCATAGAGAATTGGCTTAGGGGTCTCGGTCGAAAGCACCAGAAACACCTCGATTGCCCGATCTGGCCACCGGACCTGTATGCGATCTGCGCGGCTCTGCTGAGGATAAGCGGGGCATACATCGAGATCTTCGCGGAGCGAAGCCGATCTCCCGCAGGTTTCGGGTTGGCCCACAGGAACGGACGGCTCTGGCGGAAAAACATCGATGCGATCAAGGGCGTAAATCCCGTTCGTCTGCGCAGCGCCGTGCCGCCGGCGATCCGGGAATCCTGGGATACGGTGTTGGCGCAGAAAGATCTGACGGTCGGCACCATCAGGCTCAATCGCACGATAGCGCGTCACCTGATCAACATGGTGCTCGCGTCGGATGAAGCATGTGCGGGCATCGGCATCGATACCGATCCTCTTCCCTTCCTGGCGACCGCTCAGGAAATCCTGACTTCAAACGATCTGCAGACGTTCGCGTGGGACATTCCACTGGATGCGGTCGGCGTTCTGCCCAAACAACACACTCCCCAGTTGGGCGCCACGTTGCGTTCGCTCACGCATCATCTGGGGCTCTATCTTCCGAACGACATCGAGGCTCGCTGGATAGGTCCGTATGTGAGTATCGGGGAAGATGAAAAGAACGAATCGGTGAACATCCTCCTCGTCCCCTGGCCGTTCGTAGTCGAGAGTGAAGACTTCCAGCTCGTGCGAATGCCGAACAGCAAGGGCACCTATTTCGAATACAACCCTGCGCAGCGTGGCAGGCGTGGCGGAGTACGCACGTGGCTGAAACGCGCGCTCAAGGATGCGAGAAAACATGCACGGCGAGTCGATGTCGTCGTCTTCCCCGAACTTGCATTGTCGATCTCCGAGTACTCGGAGATCGAGAGAGTGTGCGTGGATGCAGGAGCAATGCTCATTGCCGGCATTCGGTTTCCGACCGGCCGGGCCAGCCGGGGAGCGAATTTTTGTGCGTTGCAGCCGGCCGGGTTGTTCCTGCGCGAAAATCACATCGTCCGAAAGCAGTCGGGTACGAGCCGGAAGGTTCTGGTCGATTCGCACCGCCTGGTGCAATCCAAGCACCATCGGTGGTGCCTGGATCGGCAGCAGTTGCTCCAGTATCAACTTGCCGGCCGCATTCCTCCTACGGAGGCGCCCATCTGGGAGAACATCGTGATCCCTCCCCGGCTGTTGCACTTCGTGACGTTGGGGAAATGGATGACCTGGAGCGTATTGATTTGTGAGGACCTCGCCCGGCAGGACCCCGCAGCCGACCTCATTCGCTCGGTAGGACCGAATTTACTGATTGCGTTATTGATGGATGGACCGCAACTTCGAGGGAGGTGGTCGTCGAGATACGCGTCAGTCTTTGCCGAGGATCCGGGCACGTCGGTGCTTACATTGACGAGCCTGGGCATGGCAGAACGCTGCAGGCCCACCTTGCTGTCCACTGGCAGACGAGCGGACAAGTCTCGCGCAGTTGCGCTGTGGAAGGATGTGGAAACGGGGGAACATGAAATTGTTCTGGACGAGGCAGACAACGCCTGTATTCTCACCGTCGTTCCCCTGGAACGTGAAGAATACGCGGCCGATGGTAGACGTGATGGCGCCAAGACCTGTTATCCCGTTTTTGCGGGGTACAAATCCTTTCAAGTTGCGACGTAGTTTCGCCTGGCTTCGCGCCGTCCACGCATAATCCGGTCGCTCGAGGGATGGAGTCAGAGATGCCGAAGAAAGCAAAAAAACTGCTGACGAACAAGTCAGTTGGGGTTGCGTCGCAGGTCTCCACTCTGCGTCTCAAGCGCGCCGGCGTCACGGTCAAGAAGATGGGTCTCAAGCGGAAGACGGTGGCGCAGTCTTCGCGAATTTCCGACGCAATGAGTCGGCGCCTCGCAGGCGTCTGACTTCGCCACTACCGCTGCTGGCACCACCGGTCGCCTGGGCGTCCGCGCAGGACTAGCTACTCCCCTGACGAAAGACAGCACCCCCGGTCGTCCGGGAGTGCTGCCGTCGACACGTCAGAACTTGCCGCGCAGGCCCACCATGATGGTGCGGCCCGAATCGAACTCGGTGAACGTCGCATTCGTGAACTGCGAATAGGACTGCCGTACCTCGCCCGTCAGGTTCGTCGCGTCGATCGTGAGCTGCGGGATGAACTCGTTCCAGCCGAACATCTCGCCGAAGTCGAAGCTCGACGAGAAGTCCACCTGCTTGTAGTCCACGCCAAACAACTCCGCGCCTGTCACACCCTGCTGGTTGCTGTTGGGACCGGAGTTCTGCGAGCCCAGCGCCTTGGTGAGCGAGATGCGCGCGCTCACGCCATGGTCCTCGTAGTACAGCGTCGCGTTGACGGTCTCGGGAGGAACGTTGGTGGCAATCGCCGGCGCGGCGCCTTCACCCTTCTGGTCGATGATGGTGAAGTTGGCCGTGAAGCCGAGGCCCGTAAGCTTGATGAAGTCGAGCGGCTGGACCCAGTTGAACTCGAGGCCGTTGATCGTGAGCTTGCCGCTCGCGTTGATCGTCTCGTCGAGCCGCACGATCGCCGCGTTGGGGTCGCCGTTGCCGCGCGTGATCAGCGCCTGCTGCTGGCCGGCGCCGAGCGACGCGAACGTCACGCCGTACTGCGCCAGCGCGCTGAACGGCACGAACGTTTGGCGTGTCTGCGTGAAGCCCTCGAGCTCCTTGCGGAACGCCGCGACGCCGAAGTAACCCTCGTTGCCCGTGTAGTACTCGAAACCGATGTCCAGGTTGTCCGAGAGGTAGGGAGCCAGCTCGGGATTGCCCAGTGAGGCCGAGCTCACGTCGGCATTCGGGATGCTGATGCCGGCGCGCAGCAACGAAGGATTCGGACGCGTCATGGTGCGCGACAGGCCCGTGCGCACGATGGCGTTCTCCGTCACGTTCCACGCCAGGTTGCCCGACGGCAGCACGTTGTCGTACTTGGAGTCGCGCGTCGAAATGGTCACGACGTCCGGATAACGGCTGCCGTCGTCGGCCGCGGTGGCCGGCGCGGGATTGCGCGGATCGGGGCCGGTGATGCGCGAGGTCACGCTCTGGTCCGTCTCCACGTAACGCAAGCCGAGGTTGTAGCGAAGCCGGTTTTCGCCGACTTCCGCATCACCGCTCAGCTGCGCGAAGACGCCGGTAGTTTGTTCGGTGATCGAGGCCCAGTTCGCCGTCGTCGGCGTGGCGCCCGCTTCGCCGATCTGCGCGTGAATCGCGTCGTAGTTGGAGGCCGCGCGGAACGCGGGCCAGTCCACGCTCACGAAACCATATCGCGTGGGCCGCAACAGGCCCGGCACCGCCGAGTTGGGGACCAGCGATCCGCCGTAGGTCAATGGACCAAGGCCCGCCGAATAGCCGGTGCCGAGCCCGGCGTACGCGGGATAGTTGTTGACGCCCGGCGTGATGCCCGTCGCCTCGCCGCGGCACGCCGGCTGAGTGTTCGGGCCCGGCAGGAAGACGCTGGGGTTGCCGCCGCACGTGGCGTTTTGCCACTGCTGCGAATTGGCGAGCGGACGGATGTCGCGTGAGACTTCATCCCAGGCGCCGCCCACCTTGAGGTTCAACGCGTCTTCGCCCCAGGTGACGGCGAAACGGCCACCCATGGTCTCGGTGCGGCGCTGCTCGTCGACGAGGTCGGTGCGGCCCACTTCGTTGCCACCGCCGCGATTCGTGGTCATCCAGCCGAAATTCGCCGGATCGTTGACGTCGACATTGGACTCGATGCTCGGGATGCCGCCGTTGTTCGTGTAAGTGACCGTGGCGGGTTGCGACAGCAGCAACACCGTGGGGCTCTCGCGATAGAAATCACTCTCCGTGTAGTTGCCCTGCACTTCGAGTTTCCACTTGTCGGCGATCTGCCATTCCATGCCGGGGTTCGTGCCCCAGAACTCGAGTTCTTCCGTGTACGGTCGATACTCGAGCAGGAACAGCGAGTTCACGTAAGTGGCGCTGGTGACGACACAACCGGTAGCGCAGTTCTCGCGGTCCACTTCCATGTTCTGCGGGATGACCAGGCCGCCCTGGCTCGTGCGGCGGATGCCCCACATCATGTCGACTCTCTCGAGCTCGTTCGTCTTCTTGCCGTACATGGAATCGAGGAAGAACTTCAGGTCGTCGCTCGGGCGGAACTCGAGGCTCACGACACTGTTGTATCGGTCCTTGCTGCCCTCGTCGAACATCGGACGGCCGAGTCGCGGAATGAGCGCGTTGTCGATCTGCTGAATCGTGCGGCCGGGGTTCTGCGCCAGCAGGAAGGCGTTGGTGATGTCCGCGCCCGGCGTGAGGCCTGCACCCACCGTGCTCGGGTTGTTAGGCACGGTCAGGAGCTGCCCGGGACCGGCGCCGGTGCCGCCGGTCGTGTTGCAAGGCAGGGTTCCGCCGCCGCACTGCGCCTGCGTGAGGTTCAGGCTGGTCCAGCCGATGGTTTCGAAGCCCGACGTCGCCACGTTGTTCTGCACGCCGGCGAAGCCGACGAGGATGCCGAATTGCTCCCCGGTCCAGCTTCCCACGAGCGAGCCGCGCGCGCCGAGATCGGCGCCATCGTTGTCGATGCCCTGCACCGAGTAGCTCAACTGGTTGCCGTCGCGATCGAAAGGGCGCGCCATGCGCATGTTCACGGTGCCCGCGGCGCCGCCTTCGATGAGCTCGGGGGTTGGCGACTTCGCGACCGTGAGTTGCGAGAACAGTTCTCCGGGGAACAGGTCCAGGTCGACTTCGCGGTTCTGGCTGGCGTTGTCCTGCCCCGTGGAAGCGATGGCAACGGGCGCGTTGTTCAGCAATACGCGTGTGAAGTTGGTGTTGAGCCCGCGAATGGCGACGTTGAGACCTTCGCCGGTGATCTCGCGGCTGATGTTCACGCCGGGAATGCGATTGAAAGACTCGGCGAGATTCGTGTCCGGGAACTTGCCGATGTCTTCCGCGAACACGGAATCGACGAAGCCCACGGATTCTTTCTTCGCCGCCGTCGCGTCGGCGAGACTGCGCCGAAAACCGGTGACGACGACCTCGTCGATCTCCTCGGATTGCGATGCGGACTGATCCGCGGTCTGGGCGAACGCGCCCGGTGCAACGAATCCGGCTGCGCTGACGCAGCCCAATAGTGAATAACGCAAATAGTTTTGCTTGTGCATTGTCGTCCCCCCCCTGAAGGCCTGAATGGATCCGCACGTGTGCGGCGACCTCGACATGCGCCGGCCACAGTTTTCCGCACTGTTGCCAGAACGCCGCTGTTATCGGTAACAGCTCGGGAAAATGTAGCCACCGTCAGGCACGTACGCAACGCAAATTACACGTGCATTGGTCGAACATAGACTTTCGTATGAGACGGTTTCGCAACGGCCGTATGTCAGGATGGCTATACGTCAATAGCTAGACTCACATCGGTCGGCCGGCGCTATTTCCGCAGTTTCTTCTTCGGCGCCGGAGCGCCCGGCGGCGGCTCCGGTTCGCCTTCCGCGCGGCCGAGCAGGTACTCATGCCAGCCGGTGAGCGCGACCGCGATTCCGGCGACCGACTGCGGATAGCCGCGGAACTCTTCGCGCTCCTGGGGACGCAGCGGCGCGGCCGCGTCGGCGCGGGCCTTGGCCGGATCGGCCAGTAGATAGGCAAGCTGCAGGAACCGGCCGGTCATGACGGCGGTTTTCACGGCGGCGTCCGCCGTATCGCGGCTGTTGCCCGACATGCCGAGAAAGCGGTTCTGCCGGAGCACGTCGATGAGCATCGAACCTTCCGCGTCGAGGGCACGCTCGAGCGCATGGCCGAGCAATTGGTGCCACTCGCTGTGATCGAAAACCGCGATCGCGCGAATCCGCCACGCCATGGCTGCGTCGGTCCTCGCGGACTCGGCGATCGTTCTCTGATGCCGGTGCCAGATCACGTCCAGGTCATCCAGCGCGCCGCGGGAAAACTCTTCGGCGCCGGTGATTCCGCGCACGCTGCGGGCATCCGACGCCACATTTTCATGGCCTGCCTTCATCAGAGTGTCGAAGATCCGGACCAGCGGCGGCCCGATGCCGGCATCGCGCGGCAGGCGATGGCAGTTGATCACCCATGCCGCCGCGAGATCTCCGGGAACCGGCGACGCAGCTGCCAGCAGCGCGAGGCGCACGCCGTGCTGACTGCGCTTCGCGAAGGGAGAAGCACCGGTCGCCTTGTCCGCCACCGGCTGCCAGACCGCCCCTTCACCCGGCGTCTGCGCCCGTCCGCGGCCGAGGAAGCAATATGCGATGAGCTCCGCCGCCACATCCGGATCGGGGATGCCGAGCAGGAACCTGTCGGGTTTTCCGAGATCATCCGGATGACCGCCGGCAGTCGCTGCCATGTTCACCGTGATGCGCATCAGCGCGGACTGGGTGGTCGGTTGAAGCCGAACGTTCGCCAGATCCTGGATGTGGTAACGCGCGTCGCGCCAGAAGCCGGCGCGGAACAGCAACTGCGCGACGACGGCCGAGGCCTCCGGCCATTCGCGCAGCAACATCAGGTTGCCTCCGCAGGCCGCGCGGATGATCGCGAGCTCATCGTTTGGCAGCTCGCTCAACAGGAACTGGTGGCCGAAACTCACCACCCATCGCATGGCGATGCCGCGCGGCAATTGCTTCACCTCGTGGAGCTCGAGGCGTTCGCGGTTCCGCGCCCGGAGGTAGATGGCCGCCAGTGAATCGGGGGGGAATTCTTCCGGGTCGATGCGCGGGTCGGCGTCGAGATGCAACCAGAGACTGTCCACCAGCTCGAGGGACTCGTTGATCCAGAGGCCGTGGTAGATAGCCTCGGCGCAGGCGTCGTCGTCCTGGCTGGCCTCCTTTCGCAGATGATCGAATGCCAGCCGGTGCAGCAGGTCGAATCGCTTGCGGCTGTTCGCGCGTATCAGCGGCAGCATCTCGCTGCGGACGTCCTGGCGATGCCGCAGCGCGTTGCCTTCGCGCTCGACCAGCGTGCCTTCCCTGCCGAAGGCCTCGTAGATGTCGTCCGCTTCCGTCGCGCTGATCTCCCAACGCTCGAAATCCAGCGAATCCTTGGGCAACTCGACGCCCGGGGCGGGCGAACCCTTCGCCATGACGAAGCGGATCATGTCGGGAGTGATCCGCCGCACGACCAGCCCGGGGTCGGCAAGACGTTTGACGCGATCGTCGTTCGCGTGGTCGATGATGCGGCGGATCAGGATGCCGTCGATGAGTTGCCGGCCGATGGTCGTGTCGCCGGCGCTCTCGTCGGCCAGATCGACGATCAACGACTCGGCGATGGCATCGCCGTCGGTCTCCTCGCTGATGTGGAACAGGTTCGCGGCCATGGTCAGGCGCAGTGGATGAACGCGAGGCGCTTCGAGCATCCGCCGCTTGATGCCGAGCGCACGCGCCAGCACGAGCGCGTTCCGGTCGGAGATCGGCTTTCCCACGCGGGCGGTCCAGCGCGAGAGCAGCGTTTGTGCGCCCTCGAGATCGACGCCTTCGAGCTCACGACCCTCGGCCGGCCCCATGAAAGCGGCCAGCTTTCTGCGCCCGGAGATCATCAGCCGCAGGCGCGGCCAATCGCCCGACTCGGAGAGCGTCTCGACGAATCTCTGCAGCAGCGCCACCTGGCGGACGTCGTACTGCACCACCTCGAAGGTGTCGAAGACCAGCAGGAACGGGCGCGCCCACTCGAAGCGTGTTTCCTGTTTGTTCAGGAACGTGTCGATGATATTGCGGAACCTCTCCGCGAGCGGCACCAGGGCATACAACGGGTCGTGCTCGGGATTCATCTCGCGCGGTTGCGCGGCAAGTATGTCGCCGCGCAGTTCGCGCAGCGCCGCGTCGAGATCCTTGAACTGCGAAGACACCTGCAGGCAGATTTCGGCCAGCAGCCCGAAAGGATCCCGGGGACTGACACTCGGCCGATCGAAATCCAGATAGGCGAACGGAAAATTCTTCTCGGCGGCGTACATGTGCTCGAGCATGAAGCGCGCGATCAGCGTGGTCTTGCCAACACCGCCCGTGCCCCAGATCACGTAAGTGCCGCGCCCGGTGATCGCACGACGGCTGCGCACGATCGTTCGCGTGATCACCTGGCCGAGGCTCACGGCGTTGATGGACCCGACGTACTCGCGCATTTCCTCGAGCTCGTGATCACGCCCCACGATGCGCGTCTCGTAATCCTTGCCGCACATGCGTTCGAACTGTTCGATGAGCCGGCGGCGGCGAATGTCCCGGTCGAGATCGTCGAGCGAGGGCAGCTTGAGCTCAGAGACACCTGACAACAATGAGATGGCGGTGCGGCGCGCTTCCAGGCTCTCGAGCGGCGGCAGATCGGACGTGTCGAGCGGCTCGTTGACCAGCGTTTCGCGCAGCGCGGTGCTCAACGTGTCGCCGAATCGCTTCGCGGTGCGGTGGACGGCGGTGGTGAGCTGGCCCGCGCGCACCGCGGCCGCCAGTACGGCGGTGCGTGCGCCTCGCGTGAGCTCCCAGGCCGCGCCCTGGCTGGAGCACGCGGTTTGCGAAAAGCTGAGCACGAAACGTTCCAGCTCGCGCCGTGACTCGCCGGTGCCGGTGTCGGGCGCGAGATCCTTCGGCAGGAACGTGGAAACCACGGCAGCATCGAGCAGCAGCGACCAGCCCGGCAAACTACGCATCTCATCCGTGATTCGTGCCGGTGGCGCCGGTGTTGAATCTTCCAGCGCCGCGCGCGCCCAGTCGGGCAACTGGTCGCGGGGAATTCGTGTCGGGGCGCTCATGGGTTCACTTGCCGCGCGCGGTCTTGACCATCCTGGCGGCCTTCTGCGCCAGGATCTTCCGCGGCAGCCCGTCGCTCTCTTCGAGCGTAATCTCCGCGATGGTGGCGAACACCGATTGCGCGTTCTCCACCTCCTTGTCGATGGTTTTCCACGCGATCGTCATGCACGTCGCGAAGTCTTCGACATACCGGGGATCGGCGAGCAGATCCTCTTCCACGTACCGCACGGTGCCGAGCGGCAACCGCACAGTGCTCATGAGCAGCCAGCGCAATTGCGGCACGTCGACGGTTTGCCCGGCATCACGCGCGCCGAACATCGCCGTCACCAGGTCGCGAAGCCCCTTGGCCCACAACGGCGCCGCGTTCCTGGGCGTGGTGACGTCGATCGCCACCCACGCCGGGAAAACGCCCGGCCGCTTCTTCTCGTGGCGCGCGAGTTGCCGCGCCAGCCACTTCGGCAGGTAGATGGCGTGCCAGCGCTCGGCGGTTTCCGTCGGCGGCGGCGACATCGGCATGGGATCGGCAGGATCTCTCTCGACGCCGAGCTGGTCGAGGATGGCATCGAGGAATTCCGGCGGCGTCATCACGCCCATGTTTTCGGGTGTGAAGCGCGCGATGGGCACCAGGTTGCCGAGCGTACGTTGCAACAACGACAGCGAAAAACCCACGAAGGTGCCGAACTCGCCGATGACGGTGAGCACGCGCTCCGCCTCCGGATTCATCATGCGCACGACGGCCTCGCGGAACGCCTGCCGGCCGATGATGGGCCTGGGGCTCGCGAGGCTGTCGTTCAGCGACCAGAACGCGAGCGGATGCTGGTCGGGCGGCAACGGCGGATTCCATTTCCTGGTGGTGTTGCGCAGGTCTTCGGCGATGAGGTCGATGCGCACGCCCTGGTTCACGCCTCCCGGAGGGCCCGGCGGGCTATCTACCTGCGCGTTGTGCAGGGCGATGAGCTCGCCATTGGTTCCCACAGCCGCGCCGCCCGAAGAACCGTGCGCGCTGCTGACGCTGTACCAGACCCGCGTCGCGGTGGGATCGAGCTGGCTGAAATCGCCGATGTCGAAATGCTGGGCGGCGCCGCCAGGATGCTGGAACAGCACTATCTTGCGCTTGCCGAAGAAGTCGCATTTCGTCGGCAGCGTGAGCCAGCCACGAAGCGCTCCGCCACCCACGCGCGCCGGCTTCTGGCCGATCGGCCGCGAGAGCTCGATCAGCACGTAGTCGTATTCCGTGTCCACCTTGGGCGGCGCCTTCGCCGTGCCGTCATCCGGCAGTTGTTTGCGCGCATGCACCAGCCACTGGTCGGCCGCCCGGACGATCACGACGCGGGAATCTTCGGTGGCGGCGTCGTCGAGCCTGGGCGGCGGCTCGGCGCGATAGTCGAAGACGCAGCAGATGTCCTTGCCCTCGGCGTTCTGTTCGTAGTCCGTGCCGTTGGCGGCGGGTTTCAGATAGGGGCGCAACACGTGGAAGTTGGTGAGGACGTGCGCGGGACCCACGAGAAACCCGGTGCCTAACAACTTGCGGCCGGCCGCCACGGCGCATACGGTGCTCCGCACGCGCGGCAGCATCTGCTGGAAGTCGGCGGAGTTGAAGAACGGCTCGTAGCGGTTCAGCAGCGCCTGCAGGTTGTCGTTGTCGAGGCGCTCCTTGTTGAGGATGGCGCCAAGGCCCGCCAGCAGGTACAGGTTGTTGGGAAACTCACGCTGCAACAGCGCGATGGCATCTCCGACGGCGCCCTTGTCGACGAGCAGCTTCACCAGCGCCCGCGCCAGCGCCTTCGTGTCACCGATCTGGTTTGCCGATTCCTGCAGCACGTCGACGCCCGTCAGCGTGGTGCTGAGCCAGCCCAGGTTTCGATTCGTGCTCGTGCGTTCGAGCAGCGTCGCCAGGTCCGCTTGCTGATCGGCCGACAGCAGGATCGAATCGACGACGGCGTTCATGCCCTGCACCTCATACCTGGCCCGCCTTCAGTATTTCTCCAAAGCGATGCTTGTTCAGCATGGAGAACGCCACGGCGACATTGGCATCGCCGAGATTTCCCGCGACGTCGCTGGTTTGTCCCCCGAAATGCAGCCCGACGACGCGATGCGTCCAGCGGTTGACGACGGGCGAACCTGAATTGCCCCGCAGCGTCGAGCAATCGTGGTCGAAGATCGGACCTTCGTCGCGAATGGCGGTGGTCATGCCGGGCGCGCAGCGCTTGCGACCATCGGCGTCGCCGAAGATGTCGGCGGTCTCATCGATTGCGTCGGGCTGGTAGGGATGTCCGACGACGTAGATTTCCGTGCCGCTGAATCCGCCGGCGCTGGCAGGCAGGTTCCCGATCGCGGCCGCGTCGAAGTCGGGTTCGAGCGGCGGTGGAAATTCGGCGCCGGAGGGTTTGAGCTTCAGCACCGCCGCGTCCACGAATTCTTCGGAAGCGCAGTACGCCAGCGCTTCGATGGCGAAGACCCGCGGTGACGACGCCTGGTCGGTGACCGCGAAGTCGGCCACACACTGGCGATCCGCGGCGAGCTGCCACTTCTCGTGCCCGAGCGCCGCATCGGCAACCATGCAGGCGGCCACGTGGCGATTGGTGACGAGGAGGTTCTTGCCGATGCGCCACCCTGTGCCGAGATGAATGCTCTCGCCTCCCGGCTGCTCGAGATTGAGGCGCGCCACCGACGCGGACAGCACATCGATCTCCTGGCGCCGGGTGGCGACGAACACTTCCCAAAGCTGGTTCTCGGCGAGCGACGTGGACGGCAGCTGCACATGTCCGTCGATGTAGCGCAACGCCGGGCGACCCACGAGCTGGACGATGACTTCGAGCCCGGAGCGCTCGAGCGGCGTGATGTCTTCCGCATTGCCTTCGGCGCTCTTGCGCAAGGCGCTGTTCGCGGCCTGCAGGACGCGCGCGATCCTGGATTCGAGAACCGCCGGCGTGGATGCGGGCACCGTGGACATGTGAGCGGCGACCGCGGCCTCGAGGCTGGCAGCGTCGATCTGCTCGCCACCGCCCGTCGATTGAAGGTTGCCGCCCGCGGAGAGCAGCACGCGTGCTGTGCCCGCCAGTTTTTTCGTGTAGTCGGTCAAGCCGGAATCCGCAGTGACACTCGGGTGGTTAGCGCCGGCGGCCATCGGGAACCGCGGCGCTTTCTGGTATGGAGTCGAAGATACGCCCGGAAAACAGGCATGCCAACCACCTGTTGCGACTGCGGAAAATATTTACGAAGCGCTGTAATCAAACCGACGCTCGCGACAGTTCCATTGATGGGCATCGTCGCGCGGCCTGTGCGTCGCAGCAAGGTTGCTAGTTAGGGTTGATGATTGCGCCCGGGCGGTCGTTGCGGCTAGTGTCGTCTCCGTCAGCGGCATCCGAACAAGAAGAACCAAGGTCTGCGTCGATGGCCGATCG
>DASTXR010000153.1:0-9503 GCA_035765415.1 Steroidobacteraceae bacterium
CGAAGTCGGGTATGTCGAGCCCGACTGTGACGGTCCGGACTACCTCACGACTTCGATGGAAATCCCTCCCGCGGTCGCGTCGAACTTGCATTGCTGGCAACGCGCGGCCCGCAGCACCTTCCCCAATGACCCCTGCCTCGACGAGTTGTGGGGCCACAAGAAAATCGGATGGGATTCCGGGGTCGCGGCCCGTTCACTGCCGCGCATGGTTGCCGTGCTCGACTCCGGCATCGACGCAAGCCACGAGGACCTCGCCAAGAACGTGGTGTACCTGAAATCACCGGATTCGCCGCGCTCGCAGGGCGAGCGATTGAATGCGCGATGCGCCACCAGCGGACGCTGCTATCCCCATGGCACCGAAATGGCCGGAACCATTGGCGGTCGGATGGACAATGGCATCGGGGTTGCGGGAGTGGCGCCCAACAGCCGGTTGCTGCCCATCGTCATCAGCCAGGTGGACCATGGGCTGCTCGCCCGAATTTCGACCATTGCGGCCGGCATCGACGCCGCCGTTGAGGATGGCGCGGAAATCATCAACATAAGCGCGAAATGGCCGGTGGACAGCCGTGCGATTTCCGAAGCGATCGTCGCTGCGGTCGGCGGACAGTCAGCCAGGCGGCGCCTGGTGGTCACTGGCTACGCCACCAGCCTCGACCGGGATGACACCGTCCAGGAGTACTTCCCTTCCCAATACCGTTGTCTTCCGGGGGTCATTGCCGCGGTGCCGACCGATATGCGAGGGCTGGAATTTTCCAATCCTAAGGGCCAGCCAGATGCGACGGACGGCCGAATTCAGGCACCTGGCGTGGACATCGTGGTGACAACGACAGAGAATTCCGAGCGAGGCTATGCACTGTCGGGGTCCGCGGGCGCATCGAGCGCCGCTGCCTACGTTTCCGGTGCGGTGGCGCTCGTCTGGGGCAGCCCGCCGCTGAACAAGTGCGACGCCCAGCAGATAAAACAATTGTTGTTCTGCAGGAGCAAGAACAGCAATTCCACGCGGTATCCATGGGTCAATGTCGAATTCCTTCGTGAACTCGCAAATCTCGATCCGGCTGCGGACTGTTCCGCCGCGATGGAAGCGCTCGGCTGCAACTAACTACCTGAGCGGCGCGGGTGCGGCATGAGCAGCCTGCCGCTCGATGAAATCGAAAGGATCGTCGCCGCCGCGCTGACCGGCGACCGCGGGGCGGAGAGCCGCATGCTCGTGGCACTGCGGCCCGGCGTGCTCGCGGTGCTGCGTTTTGGCGCCTTTCACCGCTGGATCGACGCCGAGGATCTCACGCAGGAGACGCTGCACATCGTCGTGGAGCGCGTGCGCGCCAGGACCATCGACGATCCGCGCAAGGTGTTCGCGTTCGCGGCGGCCACGGCGCGCAACCTCGCGCTCAACGCGGCGCGCAAGATGCTCAGGCAGCAGACGGTGGTGGATTCGGAGCTGATCGACGAGCTCGCCCAGAACCTCGAGATGGAGCAGAGCGAATTGTCGGATTCCGACGACCGCCACCTGGCGCAGGCGGTGGCCGAGCTCCTGGAAGAACTGCCGACCGAGCGTGACCGGCAGCTGCTGACCAGGTTCTATCTAGACGGCACCGATAAACATCTGCTGTGCAGCGAACTCGGACTTTCCCCTAAGCATTTCGACCGCGTCCTGATGCGCGCTCGCACCCGTTTACGCACTATCATCGAGCGGCGTGCGCCGCACCTGGCCCTTTTTCCCCGAATCACGTCAATTTTGTTGCCGCTGGCAATGACTTTCACATTTTGGGTGAGGCATTTTGGCTCCTGGTGACACAAGTCAGACATGAAGTCTCTTGATCGCAACTCTCTCGAAGAGCAGACCCGGCTGGTGTCACGTTATGTCGCGGGAGACCTGTCCCGCTCCGAACGTGCGGAGTTCGAGGCATGGCTGATCGCTTCCCCCGAGCTTGCCGCCGACGTCGAGATGGAACGCCGCTTGCGGCGCGGCATAGCGAGCGCTGCGCGCCGCGGCTGGCTCGAGCGTGGCGTACCCATCGAAAGGGATAGAGGGCGCGAGCGTCACTGGCAGATCGCGCTTGCCGCCAGCGTGCTGGTGTCCGTGGGCCTGGCGCTGAGCATTCTGGCGCCGCGCGAACCCGCGTCCTCCACGGGCGCGAGTCGAAGCGCCGCCAACGGGCAGCGCGTGTCGACGGTACGCACCGTCCGCCTCAGCAGTTTTCGCGGCAATGGAAGCACCCCGGACGTCAGCTTCTCGCTCGCCGCTGCTCCTGGCGCGCTGACCATCGAGCCGGACGTGGTAGTGCTGACCTGCGAGGACGGCGCCATCGAGCTCGAATGCGCAGGCGGCCACAGCCCGCAGCAGCCGCAGTACGCCGAGTATGAAATGGACGTGGTGAACCGCCGTGGCGGAACACTCGCATGGCGCTCATCGCGTCAGGCTCCGGTGGCCCGCACCCAGCTTTCGTTCACGCTGCGCGATCCGGGAACCCTCGATGCCGGCAATTACGACGTCGTCGTGCGCGGGCATTCCGCGGACCACGCGGAAGTGGTCGCGCGGTTCTGGCTGCAGGTCAAGTAGCTAGCTCAGGTAACGCTTGATCCGCGCATGCAGCGGCGAGTGCCGCGGGAAATGCGCGCGCAGGTACTCCATCTGGTCGGCGAGCACACGCCGCCCCTTCAGGAAGATGTATTCGGCATAGGTCGGTGTGAATGGCACCGCGATGAGCTGCATCTTCGCCTGTTCGGGCGTGCGCGACGCCTTCAGGTTGTTGCAGCGGCGGCAGGCCGCGACCACGTTCGTCCACACGTCCCGCCCGCCCTGGCTGAACGGCCGGATGTGATCGCGTGACAGTTCACGCACCGGAAACCGCTGCGCGCAGTACAGGCAGAAGTGCGCATCGCGGCGGAACAAAGTCTGGTTGTTCAGCGGCGGCACGTAGTCGTGACGCGTGTTGCCGGGATTGCCGGTGTGGCCAACGGTCGCGACGATGGAGTTGACCTCGAGCACCGTGCGAAACCCCGTGCGAGCGCTGACGCCCCCGTAAAGCTTGAACAACGGGCTGCCGCAGGTATAAGCGACCTGTTCCTGGTGATAGAGGCGCGCCGCTTCCTTGTAGTCGATCCATTCGAGCGGCATTCCCGACACGTCCGTACGCAGGACGAGCTGGGAGAGCGCGCGACCCAGGTCGCTCGCGAGCAGGCGCAGATCCGAGCCGTCACCTCGATCTGCCTTTTCAAGATCGATGCCCAACATGAGGCATGTAAGATAGACCAGTCGTGTGCGAGAATTCAACGCCGCAAGACATTCATTTAACACGGGAAAAAAAGGCCTTTGGCGGAGCTGCCACAGGCTTCTTGTCGACCAGGGGAGTCAAGCCAAATGCCGATAACGATAGGCGCGCTGCGCGAGAGCGCGCCCGGTGAAACGCGCGTCAGCCTCGTACCCGAGGTGGTCGACAAATTCATGGCCGCCGGTGCACGGGTGGTGCTCGAGCCGGGGGCCGGGATTCGCGCTCAGTTTCCGGATGCGCTGTACAAGAAGGGCGAATGGTTAGCTAGTTCCGCCGCCGTGCTCTCCCAGGCCGACGTGTTGCTGACCGTGGCGCCGCTCAGCCTGGAACAGATTGCCCAGCTCAAACCCGGCGCGGTGGTGGTCGGCTTCCTGCAGGCCCACACCAGGCATGCCGAGGTCAAAGCACTGCGCGACCGCCGGATCACCAGTTTTGCGGTCGAGCTGATTCCGCGCATCTCGCGGGCCCAGTCGATGGACGGCCTGTCTTCGCAGGCCTCGCTGGCGGGTTACAAGGCGGTGCTGATTGCCGCCAACAACCTCGAAAAGTTCATGCCCATGCTGACCACCGCCGCCGGGACCATCCGTCCCTCGCAGGCCTTGATCATCGGGGCGGGCGTCGCGGGCCTGCAGGCCATCGCCACCGCCCGGCGCCTGGGCGCGGTGGTCGAAGCCTATGACGTCCGTAGCGCGACCCGTGAACAGGTGAAGTCGCTGGGCGCCAAGTTCGTCGAGACCGGTGTCAGCGCCGACGGCGTCGGCGGCTACGCGCGCGAGCTCACGGCCGAAGAGAAGGCGAAGCAGCAGGAAGCGCTCGATGCGCGCATCGCCGCCGCGGACGCCGTGATCTCCACCGCCTCGGTTCCGGGCCGTAAAGCGCCGATCATCATCTCCAGGGCTGCCGTGGAGCGCATGCGCGCGGGTTCGGTGATCGTCGACATCGCCGCTGAACAGGGCGGCAATTGCGAGCTCACCAAGGCCGGCGAAACCGTCGTACACCAGGGTGTGAAGATCATCGGGCCGGTCAACGTGGCGGGCACCCTCGCCTACAACGCCAGCGAAATGTATGCCCGCAACCTGCTCAATTTCCTGAAGCCGGCCATCGACAAGGCTGGCGATCTGAAAATCGACTGGGCAGACGAAGTATTCGCCGGCGCCGTGCTCACGCACGACGGCGTCATCAGACACGAAGCCACGCGCAAGGCAGTGGAAGGCTAATCACCATGACTGGAATCGTTGCTCTCTACATCTTCATGCTGGCGGCTTTCACCGGCTATGAAATCATCGCCAAGGTGCCGGTGATCCTGCACACCCCGCTCATGTCGGGTTCCAACTTCGTCCACGGCATCGTGCTCGTGGGCGCCATGGTGGCGCTCGGCGGCGCGGTCACGCCGCTCGAGAAGACCATCGGGTTCGTCGGCGTGCTGCTGGCGGCCGGTAACGCGGTCGGCGGCTACGTGGTCACCGAACGCATGCTCGAAATGTTCAAGTCTTCCGGCGCCCGCAAGAAGACCGGAGGCGGGCACTGATGGACGTCACGAATACGCCCGGCTTCTTCTCGCCGCGGCTGCTGATCGACATCAGCTACTTCCTCACGGCCGTTCTGTTCATCCTGGGCCTGAAGCGCATGAGCTCGCCGGTCACGGCGCGCAGCGGCATCATCTGGGCCGGCGCGGGCATGGTCGTGGCCACGCTCGTGTCCTTCCTCTATCCGGGGATGTCCAACTACGAGCTGATCATCGCCGCCATTGTCGTTGGCTCGATCGTCGCGTGGTGGAGCGGCAAGAAAGTCGCGATGACCGACATGCCGCAGATGATTGCGCTGTACAACGGCATGGGCGGCGGCGCGGCCGCGGCCATCGCCGCGGTGGAGCTGTATCGCGCGGCATTCGCCAACGCGGCCGGCACGGCGGTGGCGCACAGCCCGGTCGTGATGTCGCTGGCCGTGGTTGGCGGCATCATCGGCGCCATCTCTTTCAGCGGCAGCCTCATCGCCTGGGCCAAACTGCAAGGCGTGCTGAACAAGACCGTGCGTTTCAGCGGCCAGAAGTTCGTCAACGGCCTGCTGTTCCTCGGTTCTCTCGTGGTCGGTGCCATCGTGGTCCTGCATCACGGCGCCGATCCGCTGCATGTCTCGCTGATTTTCGCGCTGGCGCTGCTGTTCGGCATCGCCATGACGCTGCCCATCGGCGGCGCCGACATGCCGGTGGTGATCTCGCTGTACAACGCGCTCACCGGTCTCGCCGTGGCGTTCGAAGGCTTCGTGCTCGACAACGCCGCGATGATCATCGCAGGCACGGTGGTGGGCTCGGCCGGTACGCTGCTCACGCAGCTCATGGCCAAGGCCATGAACCGCTCGCTGGCCAACGTGTTGTTCTCGGACTTCGGTTCGGGCGGCGGCGCCGCGGCCACGGCAGTCACTGGTTCGATGAAACCCATCGAAGCTTCGGACGTCGGCGTCATGATGGCGTTTGCATCCAAGGTCATCGTGGTGCCGGGTTACGGCATGGCGGTAGCGCAGGCCCAGCACAAAGTCTGGGAGATGTGCCAGTTGCTCATCGATCGCGGCGTCACGGTGAAGTTCGCCATCCACCCCGTGGCCGGCCGCATGCCCGGCCACATGAACGTGCTGCTGGCCGAGGCCGGCGTGCCTTACGACCTGATCTCCGACCTCGAGGAGATCAACGCGGAGTTCGAGACCGCCGACGTGGCGCTGGTCATCGGCGCCAACGACGTGGTGAACCCGGTCGCTCGGACCGACAAGTCCAGCCCCATCTATGGCATGCCCATCCTCAACGCCGACAAGGCGAAAAACGTCATCGTCATCAAGCGTGGCCAGGGCGCGGGCTTCTCCGGCATCGAGAACGGCCTGTTCTTCCTCGACAACACGCGCATGTTGTACGGCGACGGACAGAAGGCCGTGGCGGAACTCGTCAACGCCATCAAGGCCGCCGGCTAAGAAATGGGGACATTCCTGATTTGCTAGCAAACGGGGACGCGCCTGGCGTCCCCGTGCTGGAGCGTTCCGCCCGGTGCGGCGAGCCCCGGCCCTGTTGGCGCGGTGAAATCCTGCGCGATCTCAATCGCGGTGCTTGGCGAACGACATCTTGTCGAGCACGCCCAGCAACACAGCAGATACGACAAAGGTCATGTGCAGGATGATGTACCACATGATCTTTTCGTTGTCGGTCGTTTCAGCCTTCATGAAGATGCGCAGCAGGTGAATCGAAGAGATTGCGACGATGCTGGCCGCGACCTTGAGCTTCAGAGTTCCGGCATCGAGCTTGCCGAAGCCCAGCGTATCGGTACCTTTCGTATCGATGGTCGAAACGAAATTCTCATAGCCGGAAAACATCACCATCACGATGAGACTGCCTACCAGGGCGATGTCGATAAGAGCGAGCACCACAAGCACGAGCTCCGATTCGTCCTTGATCAGAACTTCTGCGATCAGATGGTAGGCCTCCTGGAAAAACTTGATGCCAAGCGCCATCAGGGCGAGCGAAAGGCCGAGGAAAATCGGCGCAAGTATCCAGCGCGAAGCAAACAGCAGCTTCTCGATGAAGAGTTCCAGCTTGGATCCCACGTATCTACTCCGAAGGTATGAGGCCGCGCGTATTGTAGCCATAGAAAGGCGCTTGGTAGGCTGCCGCCCCCTTCGCGGAGACCCTCCATGATCACGAAGCGCGATCTCGCCGCGGCCGCCATCGCCGCGAGCTGTACCCTGGCCTGCGTATCGCTCGCCGATGAGCCCGGCAAGCTGCTCGACTCCACCGCCTGGAACTGGAGCGATCTTCCGGCAAAGAAAACCGCCGTGGGCGAGCTTCGCGACGTCGTTCGGCAACCCACGCGCACGCTCGACGAGCTCGAGATGCACATAACGACGCTGAATCCGCACACCATCTCGCACCCGCCGCACACGCACCTCAACGAAGAGATGGTGATCGTCAGGGAAGGCACGCTGCAGGCGCACGTCAACGGTAAAGAGGTGGTGGTAAACGCGGGCGGCGTGCTGTTCTACGCCTCGATGCAGCCGCACGGCGTGAAGAACATCGGCGACGCGCCCGCCACCTACTACGTCATCAACTGGGCGAGCCCGGGCGCGAAAACCAAGAAGATACCGCCGCCTCCCGCGCCGTCGACGGCCCAGTAGTTAGCCGGCGGCTACGGGCGTTCCACCTGTTGACCTGCCTGCCGCTTGCGTTCCTGCCGCTGCCGACGGCGCTCCAGCATCTGCTGGCGCTCTTCCGGCGTGGCGTTCTTCCAGCGATCGTGCAGCCGCTGGCGCTGCTCGGGCGTGAGTTTCTTGAAGCGGTGATAGTTTTCGCGCACACGCTCGCGCTGTTCCGGCGGAAGCTCGCGATACTTGTGCCATCGCTTGCGCGCGAGCTCCTTCTGCTCCGGCGTCAGTTCTTTCCAGCGTGAATAACGCTCCTGCGCCTTCTGCCTCTGTTCGGGGGTCATCGCCAGCCAGCGTCGCGTACCGCGCAACAGCTTCTGCTGCCGCTCGGGGGGCAGCGAGTTCCAGCTCTCGCTGTATCGGCTGAGCGCCTTCTGCTCCTCGGGAGACAGCGTGGACCACGCCGCAGGCGCGGGCGCATCCACCGGGGGCGGAGTCGCGCGCGCGCGGCCTGTGCCGGCGAAATGCATGCTGACGGCAAACAACGCGGCAAGCGCGGCGCGCCGGGAGTAACGGTTACTCACGCTTCTCTTCCTTCACAGGCGGGGGCACGGGCTTCCTGGCGGCGACCTTGTCGATATCGGTCTTCGCGAGGAAATCCGAGAAGTCATCGTCCTGCGATTCGTCGTTCACTTCGTCGATGCCACCGAGGAACTCGAGCAGGTCGTCATCGGGTTCGGTCTGCTTCGGGTCGCTCACGACTCCACCTCTCCCACGGCCCATTCGTAGAACTCGGGATCTTCACCGTCCTCCACGAAATCCGGCGCGTCCGCATCGGCGAGGATCTCCATGTCTTCGACCGGGCCCGCGACGGGCTGCGTCGGCCCCGACCAGATCACCACCGCAAGTACCGCGACCGCCGCGGCAGCTCCCGCGGGCACGTAAGAACGCCACCAGTTCCGCGCGGGGTTCTCGAGCTGCGCCAACGCCGCATGGCGCGCCTGGGTCAGCCGCGAACGTGTGTGTCCATCGAGGCGGGCCGCGCTCTCCTCGAGAACCTCTCGCGTGCGTTTTTCAAAATCGGTGGTCATAAAACGCCTCTAGAACACTTCGCCCAGTTTGGCGCGCAGGCTTTCCAGCGCGCGAAAGTAATGCGTCTTCACGCTGCCTTCGGAGCAGCCCATGGCGCTCGCCGTCTCGTTCACGTCGAGCCCTTCGAAATTACGCAGCAGAAAGGCCTGCTGCTGGCGCGGCGGCAGCGCGGCCACGGCGGTCTCCAGCACACCCATGGCCTCGTCGAGCTCCAGGCGCTTCGCGGGACCCGCGTCGTGGCTTGGCGCCTCGGCGATCGGATCGAACTCCTCTTCCTCGTCAACGCGCCCGGGAAGCCAGGCCATGATCCGCCCGCGCACGGTACGCCGCCGCTGCATGTCGCGAATGCCGTTAGCCAGGATCCGGTAGAACAGCGGCCGCCACTCGTCGACCGGTCGCGAGGCATATGACTGCACCAGCTTCATCATCGCGTCCTGGACGGCATCGAGGGCGTCGTCGTCGTTGCGAAGACCCAACTGCGCGATTTTGAACGCTCGCCGCTCGACGCCGGACAGAAACTGATCGAGGGCACGGCTCGTCGTCATTGAGTCCTGGTCCTTGATCCGTCCGCCTCCCGAAACCGAGCCAAGAATCGGCGTGTTATAAACGCCCGCGAGCGTAACAAACGCGGTCATGAGGGGTGTAACGCACCCGCACACGAATCGTTGACCAGCCGGTTCCGCACATTGCGATTCCGTGAATCAGGAACTTACGAACACTCCCTGAAAATCTTTGTCATGTGTGTGCAATGAGGCACGCCGTCTAACCACTCGGTTTTTGTAAGTGATTGTTTTGCTTGAATTCGCTCTTATGTGCTCACGATTCGATCAGGGAAACACGAAACTGCAAAAACAAGGCATTTTTGTAAGTTTCAACCCACATCATCCACAGACTTATCCACACGCACTGTGGAAAACCTTAAGCGTGGCGTTTTGACGAACGCCACCATCCTGCAAGTCGCGCTCGATACCCCGCTCCGGCGGCTGTTCGACTACCTGCCCGCACCGGAATCCAGCGCCA
>DASTXR010000154.1:0-106208 GCA_035765415.1 Steroidobacteraceae bacterium
GGCACGTCGGGCAGACGTGCGGACAGCGCATCGATTGCTCCGGCCACGATGCGAGCGACCTTCCGCCAACCAGTGGACGCCTGAGCCACGAGCACACGATCCATCTCCAGCAGATCGTCCTGCGTAAGTTTCGAGACCCGCAGTGATTGTTCGACGTCGAGCGGCGGATCGGGAGTGACATCGTGTTCCATGAATCGCTCCACGGCCTGTGCACAGGCTATCGGCTCAGTTTGCAGCAGAAAATGCGGGCCATCGATTTCAACCAGCTCTACGTCCGGTCGCCGCTCCGTGATGGCGCGCCCGGCCGCCCGTGGAATCAGCCGATCCGCTTTGGCCCGAAGATACAAGGTCGGCACCTCGATGCGCAGAAGCAGTGGCCGATAGTCTACTGCCAGGACTGCTGCAACCCGCGCACGGAGCGCAATGGGCGCCACACGCGACATCGCCTGGCCGTGCGCGCGGCGAAGACCGGGAGTGCCTCGACGGGCGTACAGCCACGGCGCGGCAAGCGCAGGCGCCACGCGCAGCGCAGGGAGCCGGCCAAAAATCCTGGCGAGCGGCCCAAACAGTGGCAGCGGGTTCGCAGCGAAGCTGCAGCACAGGATGAGCCCCTTGAGATTCGGAGGCGCCGACGCAGCGATCGCAATGCCGACCGGCCCGGAGAAGGACTCGGCGAGAATGACGTAATCCTCGCCGCGCGGTAGTTTGTCGCGCACGAAGGCTTCGTGTTGCGCGTAGGTCATGGCGCGATCCGGCGGATAAGCAACTACACGCGTATCGATTCTTTTCAATGCGTCGACGAACGGAGCGAAAAGTTCGCCGGTGCCGTCGAGGCCGGGAAGAAGTACCAGAATAGTCATCAGCCTGCATGATGCCGCGCGCGGCGGTAGACTGCATGCCTCACATGAAAATCCTGATCACCGGGAGCTCCGGGCACCTCGGCGAAGCACTGATGCGCACGCTGGCCAATGGACCGCATGAGGCCGTGGGCGTCGACATCCTGCGCTCACCTTTCACGAACATCGTGGGCTCCATCGCCGATCGCGCGGTCGTCGATGCGTGCATGCAAGGCGTGGACGCGGTGATGCACGCCGCGACACTGCACAAGCCGCACGTGGCCACGCATCAACGCCAGGATTTCGTCGACACCAACATCACCGGCACGCTGAACCTGCTCGAGGCCGCTGTGGCGAACGGGGTGCGCGCGTTCGTCTTCACCAGCACTACCAGCACCTTCGGCGACGCGCTCACGCCCCCGCGCGGCGCGCCCGCCACCTGGATCACCGAAGACGTGGTCCCGATTCCGAAGAATATTTACGGCACGACGAAAGTTGCGGCGGAAGACCTGTGCCAGCTGTTTCACCGGAACCAGCAACTGCCCTGCCTCGTGCTGCGCACGTCGCGGTTCTTTCCGGAAGAGGATGACCTGGCGGAGAGACGCGCCGCTTTCGAAGAAGCGAATCTCAAGGCGAACGAATTCCTGTATCGGCGCGTCGATGTCGAAGACGTCGTCAGTGCCCACCTGGTCGCCATGGAGAAGGCGCCAGCGCTGGGTTTCGGCAAGTTCATCATCACCGCAACCACGCCGTTCACGCGCGACGATGCGCGCGAGCTCGGCGTCGATGCGCCTGCGGTGCTGCGCCGGCGGGTCCCGGGATACGAGGCTATCTACGCCACGCAGGGCTGGAAAATGCTGCCCGTGCTGGATCGCGTCTATGACAATGAGCGCGCGCGGTCCGTGTTGGGATGGACACCGCGCTACGACTTCGCACGCGTGCTGCACAGCGTGTCGTCCGGCATCGACCCGCGCAGCGAGCTCGCGCGCGCCATCGGATCGAAGGGCTACCATGCGTCATGAAGCAGTTGCTCGACAACATCATGTGGAATTGCCTTTCGGGTCCGCACGCGAAGTTCGCAACCGGAGCCGGCAGCGTGCGGCGTTATGCGCCCGGGTTTTCACCCATCGTGGGTTGCGAGAACCCGCAGCAGCCTGACTTCGAAACCCTGCAGAAATTCTGCGCGCCGGGCGACAGCTTCTACTTCGACATCTGGGCTGGCATGGCGCCCGCCGGCTGGCGCATCGACAAGGAAGCGCACATGTTCAAGATGATCTGGGAAGCCCCCGTTCCCGCGGAAGACGCGGCGCCGGACGCCGTGCCGCTTCTTCCCGAGCATTACGAGCAGGCGGTGCTGCTCGCACGCCTCACCAACCCGGGACCGTTTGGAATTCGCACCCCGGAGCTGGGCGAGTACTTCGGCTACTTCGAAGATGGCCGGCTCATTGCGATGGCCGGCGAGCGCATGTGCGCGGGCGACCTGCATGAGGTCAGCGGCATCTGCACGCACCCGGACTTCCAGGGCCGCGGGCTCGCGCGCAAGCTGACGCTCAAGCTGGTGCGCAGGCAGATGCAACGCGGCAAGACTTCGTACCTGCACGTCATGAGCCACAACACGCCGGCGCGTGGCCTGTACGAGAAGATGGGCTTTCGAAACTATCTCGAGACCGTGGTGCGGGTGGTCACGCGGCTATAGTTAGGGACACCGGTGAAGGATGCCGGGGGCCATGGTATATACGCCGCTGACCCCGGCGTCCTGTCCGGATCGTTTGTGTAGTGGAGGAATCCAGACATGAACAGCAAATCATTGGTTGGGCCGCTCGCCCTGGCGGTGCTGGGCGCGTTGCTGGGTTGCAGCACCTCGAAGACTGCTCCTACGGTCCAGGCGCCGCACCCGGCGCTCGAGTGGCGCAACTCGCAACTCATCCCGCCGCTGCCCGCCATGGAACCGCCCGGGCAGTTTTGCCTGCTCGGCACCACGTGCCTCGCGATGGACCCCCGCCCGTTCGAACTCTGCCTGCTCTCGTCCCGGGATTGCCTCGACAAGGCGGCGGAGCCGATGCAGGTCGCACCGCCGCGATGGTTTACTCCCGCACCGGGCGTGCAGCCGCTCCAGGTCTCTGCTCCCTTCTCTTCAGAGTGATCGGCCCGCGATGAAGCACCGGGTCTTCGGGATCAAGTTCGCCAAGGTGTATCCGCTGTACGTTCAGAAGGCGGAACGCAAGGATCGAACGAAGGCCGAGGTCGACAAGATCATCTGCTGGCTGACCGGCTACAGCCAGGCGCAATTACGCAAGCAGATCAGGCAGGAAAGCGACCTCGAGACATTTTTTGCACAAGCGCCGGCGATGCATCCAGACAGCTCGCTCATCAAGGGCGTGGTGTGTGGCGTGCGCGTCGAAGACATCGAAGACCCGCTGATGCGGAAAATACGCTACCTGGACAAGCTCATCGATGAGCTCGCAAAAGGGAGAGCGATGGAAAAGATCCTGCGGCAGTCCGCTGGCTAGCTACCTGGCAACCATGCAGACACTCTATGAAGCCGTGGGAGGCCGCGAAGGGCTGCTGAAACTGGCCAGCGCGTGGCACGCGCGGGTAATGGACGACGAGGTGGTCAGCCATGCGTTCAGCCACGGTTATCACCCGCAGCACACCGAACGCCTTGCCGCGTACTGGGCGGAGGCCCTGGGCGGACCCACTATCTACTCCGGACAGTATGGAGACGAGACCTCGGTCGTGCGGATTCACAGCGGCAATGGCCCGCACGAGGAGATGGACCAGCGGGCGATCGCCTGTTTCGACCAGGCGCTGGAAGATATCGGGCTCGCGCGGGACGCGCGTCTCTTCCGCGTCCTGCACGACTACTTCGCGTGGGCGACCACCGGCACGATGGCTCGTTACCACCGCTCGGCAGATGACGTGCCCAGCGGCCTGCAGATCCCGAAGTGGTCCTGGCACGGCCTCGTGCAAGGGACCTAGAATTCAGCCGACATGCGAGCGACGATCCGCAAGGAGTTTGAATCGATCGATCCACTGGATGCGCTGGAGCTTCAGCATCGCGGTGATGCATTGGCCTGGGTCGACTCCGGCGCGCCGCTTTTCCGGACCGCAAAGCCGGCCACTCCACCGCAGCATCTCGTCACGTATTTCGCGGTGGTGGACGGAGAGAACATCCTGCTGGTTGACCACAAGAACGCCGGGCTGTGGCTTCCGCCGGGCGGTCACGTGGAACAGGACGAACATCCTCGAGAGACGGTAGCCAGAGAAATTCGCGAAGAACTGGGCTTCGCCCCCGCCCATGAAATTGCCGCGCCGCTGATGATCACCTGCACGAGAACCGTAGGACTGACCTCGGGACACACCGACGTCACCTTGTGGTACGTGGTGAATGCCCCGCGAACTCAGACCATTACTTTCGACGAGCATGAGTTCGACGGCGTCCGATGGTTCGCGCTTTCGGAGGTGCCGCTCGCGCGCAGCGATCCCCACCTGGGGCGCTTCATCCGGAAGCTGTGCACCAGCAACCGGCCGAAGCGCAATTAATCCGCGAGCGCCACGCGCCTACTTCGGGCCACGTGGCGCGAACACGTCCACGGAAAGCGTCACGGTGCGGCTCTCATTGGGATCGAGCGCACCGACGCCAATCACCTTGCGGGCCACTTCCTCGCCGCGATCGTTGCGAATCGAAACCACCACCGAGTATTCCCACGAGTCGGCGCCCTTCGGATTGCGAAACGCGCCCTCGACCCGCAACGCGGAGAACGTCGGCTGGGCCCGGCTGTCGACGTTCGAATTTCGATCGAATCGCAGATGATGGTGGCAACCCGGGCAGACGCTGGCGCTTTCCAGGATGGTCGTCTTGCAGTGCGGACAGATCCTGGTCTTGCCGGGTGCCACAACACGGCTGTTCATGTGCTGGTCAGTGCTTCGGTTTCTCGTCCCAGCCGAATTCCGCTTTACCACGCATGCGTGAGCCCGCAGCCACGGTGAGTGAGCCGGCCTTGAGCTCGCCGTTGAGCACACCGGTCTGCAGTAGTTCGACGCGCGACGCGGCGTCGATGTTGCCATCGAGCTGTCCGCCGACGACCACGGTGTCGGCCTTCACGCCGCCGGTCAGGTGCGCGCCTGCCTCGATCGTCAGGTTGCCCTGCACGTTGACGTCGCCCTTGAAGTCGCCGGCGATGCGGACATGTCCAGCACCTTCGATCTTGCCCTCGATGGTGAGCCCGGCGGCAATGATGGACTCCTTCATCGAGGCCGCATCCGCACGGCTCTGGTTCGCAGCGGGGCGCGGGGACGGCTCGCCGGCAGCGGCCAGCACGGATACCTTCTCGGGCGCCTTTGCTGCGACAGGTTCCGGCCCACTCTGCTCCCGGCCAAATTGATCTTTCCACAACGCCATGACGAACCTCCTGTACCTGAAACGTATGTCGACCTCTCGCGAGATCGTCGAACGTAAGTACACAGCGAAATCAGGTGTGTCAAACATCGCAGCAAATTGTCGGGATATGCCGACAAATCGCGTCACCAGCCCGGCCCCTAGGAAACCGACGATGAGGCTGGCCCAAGGCTGTTACACCCCCGTGAATCACGAGGCGCGATTCGCGGCCGCCATCGCGGGGACAGACGACGGTATTTCTAGCTGGTAAGTGCCGGCCCGCCCGGAGCCAGCTACCTAACACCTCATCGACACGGTGAGGAAGGAGCATGAGCGCAAGAGCAATATCAGCGTCCCTGTGAAGCCTGACGAGCTTGCCCAACTACCCGCGAACGCGATCATCCTCATCGGTGATCGAACTCCGCAGTCGCTCGAGGTGAAGTAGAAGATCCCGAGTCGGTGGCGCCCTTCTGGCGGGAACCTGGCGGCGAACTGGCGGGTGATGTCGTATGCTCCCGCGGCCAGCAACTGCGACGCTCACGGTTTCTCACCAACCAGGAGCGGCCATGGAGACTGAAGTGAAACTGAATCCTGCGGGCGTCAGGAAACTTCGTGAAGCGAAGTCGTGGACCCAGGAGCACCTCGCAAGTGCAGCCGGCGTGAGCCTGCGAACGATTCAACGCATGGAAGCGGACGGCTCCGCATCGGCGGAATCGAGGCTGGCCATTGCCGCCGCGCTGGGCGTGCCCGTGGGAGACATTCCCCTGGCATTGGATGTTGACCAGACCGGCCGTTCGTCGGAGTTACACCGCATCGCGATCGGTACGCGCTGGGGCTACGCGGGACTCGCGCTCGGCACGCTGGCATCCGCCGCCGGCATCCTGAACGGAAGCGCCAACCCGGAGCAGGCCGGCATCGCGTTGGGAGTTCTCGGCGGATTCGCCGGGCTGGCCGCCGGCGCCATCGGTGTGCTGTCACAGCGCGCGCGTCATCGCGGGTCGCTGCAGAGAGGCCTGTAGCGTGTTCACCCGCCAGCACGCGGATCAGCTCGTCGAGACCTATCTCGACGAGCATGAGATCGCGACGTTCGACTTCGAATCGCCGCTGCCGCGGCACGAGGATCGGCACTTGCAGCGGCTCGTGGTCGTGCGAGTCGACGAGCATGATTTTGGCTGGCTCTACTTCTACGACAGCTCGGGCCATCTCGAGTCGGGCAAGACCAGTGACGCGGTGGTCGGGAACGCGCCGCTGATAGTGGACAGGTTCGACGGGAAGCTTTACGTCACGGGCACGGCGCATCCCGTCGAACACTACTTGCAGGAATATCGCCGGGGCAATAAAACGAGCGCGTGACAGCAAACAGATCTCGACCAACTTCGAATGCCCAGTGACTCCGCCTTGCTCTATTGGCTGATAGTCGGCTGTGAGGCGGCGTTCTGGCTCGTACTGGCGCTGGCTCTCGCGGTCCGCTACCTGCTGGGGCACGCAACCCTCAGTCGTGCGCTGCTGCTCTCGCTGCCGGCGATCGACCTGTTGCTGCTCGCGTTCACTGCAGTCGATCTCAAGTCTGGCACTCCGGCCACGTTTGCCCACGGACTGGCCACTGCCTACGTGGCGTTCACGGTCGCCTTCGGGTCTGTTGTAGTTCGATGGGCCGACGACCGCTTTGCTCATCGGTTTGCAGCGGGTCCTCCCCCCGTAATGCCGCCAAAGTACGGATGGCCGGCGGTTCGCTATGAATTTGCGCTTTGGTTTCGCTCCATCCTGGCTGCGGTGATCGCGATCCTGTTGCTGATTGCGCTCATTGCATTCATCGACGACGAGAAGGTCACGGCACCCCTTCACGCATGGTTCGGCTTCGCCGCTATGTGGACTGGCGCCTGGTTCATCTTTGGCCCCGTCTGGAGCATGGTGTTCTTCCGCCGCGGGCAACGCGACGCCATGACTCGCGAAGCGGCAACGGCGTTCGCTGCTGACTGGGCCGCAGCCTGGAATGGGGGCAACGTCGAGCGCGTGCTCGGCCTGTTCAGCGACGACGTCACGTTCACGAGCCCGACGGCGCTGGCCGTCGTGGGAACGGCCACGGTGCGTGGCAAGGCGGCGCTGCGCGAATATTGGACCAATGCCATGGGCCGCATCAGCTCTCTGCGCTTCACGATAGATCGCGTGCTGTGGGATCCGGAGGCGCGCGAGCTCGCCATCGTCTACGTCTCCGAGATCAACGGGGCGCCCAAGCGCGTGTCGGAAAATCTGAAATTTGGCGCTGACGGCCTCGTGATCAGCGCCGAAGTGTTCCACGGTGTAGCTGACTGATGAAGGCCTTCTATCTTCTCTGCGCAATCGCCGGCGCGGTGATTCCTTACAGCCAGTTCGTGCCGTGGGTCGCCGAGCACGGGCTCGATGTAAAACTTCTGGCGTTCGAACTGTTCTCAACCCGCATCGGCGCGTTTTTCGGGCTCGACGTGCTGGTGTCGGCGGTCGTATTGCTGGGATTCATCACCTGGGAAGGCCGGCGGCGCGCCATGAAGCTGCTCTGGCTGCCGATGGCAGCCACCTGCCTGGTCGGCGTATCTTGCGGGCTCCCGCTGTTTCTATTCATGCGCGAACAGCAGCTAACCTTGCAGACTTCGGAGGTGAGATAGCCATGTCGACAGGCACCGTCAAACTACATCGCGTGTTGCGTGCGAAGCCCGAGCGCGTCTATCGCGCATTCCTGGACGCCGGCGCCATGGCCAAGTGGTTGCCGCCCTATGGCTTCACGTGCACGGTCCACAAACTGGACGCGAAGGTGGGCGGCACCTTCAGGATGTCCTTCACGAACTTCACCACCGGCAACGCGCATTCGTTCGGCGGTGAATACCTCGAGCTCGTTCCGTCGGAAAAGATCCTCTACACCGACAAGTTCGACGACCCGAACATGCCCGGCGAAATGCGAACCACCGTCACCGTGAAAGCCGTGACCGGCGGCGCGGAGCTCAACGTGGTGCAGGAAGGCATCCCGTCCGTCATCCCGGTGGAGATGTGTTACCTGGGCTGGCAGGAGTCGCTCGCGCAGCTCGCGCACCTGGTTGAGCCCGAGATTCCGGACTGACGAGTATCCCAGCCTAGAACTTCACCATCACGTGCCGCACGGCCGTGTAATCCTCGAGCGCGTAGGCACTCAGGTCCTTGCCGTAGCCGGAACGCTTCATGCCGCCATGCGGCATCTCGCTCACCAGCATGAAGTGCGTGTTCACCCAGGTGCAGCCGTATTGCAGGCGCGCGGCCACCTTCATGGCCTTGCCAACATCCTTGGTCCACACGGATGACGCGAGCCCGTAGTCCGAATCGTTGGCCCATTCGATGGCCTGGTCCGCATCCTTGAAACGCGTGACGCTGACCACCGGGCCGAACACTTCCTTCTGCACGATCTCGTCGGTTTGCCTGGCGCCGGCGATGACCGTGGGCTCGTAGAAGAACCCACTGCCCGCGCGCGCCTTGCCGCCCGCGGTGACTTCGATGTGGCGCTTCTCGGTAGCCCGCTGCACGAACCCGGAAACACGCGAACGTTGTTTGGCGGTGATGAGCGGCCCCATCTCGACGCCCTCTTCTTCCTGCGCGCCCAGCTTGATGCTGCTGGCGGCGCTCGAAAGCTCGGCCACGACCTTGTCATAGATCTTGGGCCCCGCGTAGATGCGACACGCGGCGGTGCAGTCCTGTCCCGCGTTGTAGAAGCCGAAAGTGCGCACGCCGCTGACCACGGACTCGAGGTCGGCATCATCGAACACAATGACCGGCGCTTTGCCGCCCAGCTCCAGGTGCGTACGCTTGGTGCCGTTCACCGCGGCCGCCAGCACCTTCTCGCCGCTCGCGATGGAACCGGTCAACGAGATCATGGCGACTTCCGGCTGCGCCACGAGCGGCGCACCCACGGTGTTGCCACGGCCGCAGACGATGTTGACGACACCCGGGGGAAACAACTCCGCGCAGATGGTGGCGAGCCTGAGCGCGGTGAGCGGCGTCTGCTCCGAGGGTTTGAGCACCACCGTGTTGCCCGCGGCCAGCGCCGGACCCATCTTCCACGCCGCCATCATGAGTGGATAGTTCCACGGCGCGATGGAGGCGACCACGCCTATGGGATCGCGGCGGATCATGCTGGTGAAACCGGGGAGATACTCGCCGGCGACGGCGCCATGCAGGGTGCGCGCAGCGCCCGCGAAGAAGCGGAACACATCGGCGATCGCCGGTATCTCATCGTTCAACGCCGCGTTCAGCGGCTTGCCGCAGTTCTGCGATTCGAGGCGCGCGAACTCCATGGCTTCCGCCTCGATGCGATCCGCGAGTTTCAGCAGCAACGCGCCGCGGTCTTTCGGAACGGTGGCGGCCCAGCCCGGAAACGCTTTCGCCGCCGCCTTCACGGCCGCACTGATCTGTTCCTCGGAAGCCTCGGCCACCTGCGCGATGACCTTGCCGGTCGCGGGGTCGAGCACTCCGAGCTCATCGCCCTTGCCTTTGACCAGCTTGCCGTTAACGAGCAGTTTCGTGTTCATCGTCGGGCCTCGTGAGGTAGTAAGCGAGAACGATCGGAATCAGCGTCACCGCAATCACGATGACCGCCACCACGTTGGTCACCGGCCGGTCGCGCGGCCGGAACAGCTCATTGAAGAACCAGATGGGCAGTGTGCGCTCTTTGCCCGCGGTGAATATGGTGACGATGATTTCGTCGAACGACAACGCGAACGCGAGCATGCCGCCGGCCAGGAACGCGCTGGCCACCTGCGGCAGCAGGACATACCGAAACGTCTGCAGTCCATCCGCTCCCAGGTCCATGGACGCCTCCACCCAGCTGGGCGGCAGGCGCCGCAGCCTGGCGATGACGTTGTTGTAGATGATCACGGTGCAGAACGTGGCGTGGCCGGCCACGATCGTGAGGAACGACGCGTCGAGCCGAGCCATTTTCATGGCGGCTAACAACGCGATGCCGGTGATGATTCCTGGCAGCGCGATCGGCAGCACGAACAGCACGGCCAACGAGTCCTTTGCCGCGAACTTCGCGCGCGCCAGCGCAAACGCCGCCAGCGTGCCCAGCACCAGCGCGATGGCGGTCGCGCAGGCCGCAACCGCCAGCGACAGGCTCAGGGCTTGCCAGATATCGGCCCGGCCGAACGCGACTTCGAACCAGCGCAGCGTGAATCCCGGCGGCGGAAACTGATACGTGCGGTCCTCGGTGGTGAACGCGTAGAGGATGATGATGAACACCGGGATGTGCATGAATGCGAGTCCGGCGAACGCGCCGAGTCGCAGGAACCACGAAGGCCGGTCGGGCCGGTATCGCCGGTCAAAGAGCATCGAAGGCTCCGAAGCGTTTGGCGATCGAGAGATACGCGAAGATCAGGATGATGGGCACCACGGAAAACGCTGCCGCCAGCGGAATGTTTCCGGCGGTTCCCTGCTGCACGTAGACCATCATGCCGATGAAATATCCGGGCGCGCCCACCACGCTCGGGATGATGTAGTCACCGAGTGTCAGCGAGAACGTGAACACCGAACCGGCAGCGATGCCGGGAATCGCGAGCGGCAACACCACGTTGCGGAACGTCTGCGAAGGTCGCGCGCCGAGATCCGCCGAGGCCTGCAGCAACGAGCCCGGCACGCGCTCGAGCGCCGCCGCCATCGGCAGGATCATGAACGGCAGCCACATGTACACGAACACGATGAACATGCCGATGTACGAGGACGACAGCGACGGACCGCCGACGCCGGGCGCGGCCAGCACGGCCTCTAACAACCCGGTGAGTCCGAGCTTGGCGGTGGCCCAGGCGATGATGCCTTCCTTCGCCAGCAGCAGTCGCCAGGCGTACACCTTCACGAGGTAGCTGGTCCACATGGGCAGCATCACGCCCACGTAGAAGAACGCCTTCATGCGGCCGCGTGCGTAACGCGCCATGTAGGTGGCGATGGGCAGCGCGATGATCGCGCAGGCGAGCGTCACGGCGATGGCCATGGTCAGCGTGCGCAGCACGATATCGACATTGGCCGGCTGCGTGACGAGTTGTTCGTAGGTCGCAAGCGTGGGTTCGCGCACGATCTGCGCGGTGAAGTCGTCGATGCGGTAGAAGCTCTGCGCCAGCAGCGCGAACAACGAGCCCAGATAGACCGTGCCGAACCACAGCAGCGGTGGAATGAGCAGCAGGCACAGGTACCAGTTCGGGCGTCGGTAGAAGAACGTCGACGCCGCGCGAACGGTCATGGCACGCTCGATGACTCGCTGCTCGCGGACTCGCTGCTCGATGACTCGCGGAGCATCACCGCCGCCTCGCGCGGCCACGACAGCCGGACGCGCGCACCCACCGAAAGTCCGTTCAGCGCCCGCGAGTCGTCTTCGGTGACCAGCGCGCTCCACACTTCACCGGCATCGAGCGCCACCTGCCAGCGGCTCGCGGCGCCGTGATACTGCACGGCCACGACGGCTCCCGGCGCATTCACCGCATCCTGCACCGCGGGCGCGGATTCGCTTCGCACGGCTACGTTCTCCGCGCGAATCGCGAATGGCTGCTCCGACCCGCTGATGGCCCGTGCGAGCGCGCCTTCAGCGACGTTGGCGCCGCCCACGAAGCGGGCGACGAACGCGGTGCCGGGGCGCGTGTACAACTCGCGCGGTGCGGCAAGCTGCTCGATCCTGCCTTTGTTGAACACGGCAACGCGGTCCGCCATCGACAGCGCCTCGCCCTGGTCGTGTGTCACGTAGACGAACGTGATGCCGAGACGGCGCTGCAACCCCTTGAGCTCGATCTGCATTTCTTCGCGCAACTTGAGGTCGAGCGCGCCGAGCGGTTCGTCGAGCAACAGCACCTTGGGCTGATTGATCAAGGCGCGCGCCAGCGCCACGCGCTGGCGCTGGCCGCCCGACAGTTGCGCGGGGCGGCGCTCGCCCTGTGCGCCGAGCTGCACCAGGTCGAGCATTTCGCGTGCGCGCTGCGCGCGGGTGGCCGCATCCACCCCGCGCACGCGCGGCCCGTAGGCGACGTTCTCGAGCACGGTCATGTGCGGAAACAGCGCGTAGTCCTGGAAGACCGTATTCACGTTGCGGTCATAGGGCGGCACCGCGGAAACATCCGCGCCCTCGAGCAGCACCTGTCCGCGGTCGGGCGCATCGAAGCCCGCCACGAGCCGCAGGCAGGAAGTCTTGCCCGAACCCGAAGGGCCCAGCATTGCGAAGAATTCACCGGACTCGATCGCGAACGACACGTCGTCGACCGCCCGCACGTCGCCAAACAGGCGCGAGACGCCCCGGAATTCGATCGCCGCCGTCATGCGACGACGATCTGTCTACTTGCCGCCGATGATGGCTGCGTAATCGTTGACCCAGCGGCTGTACGGTACGCAGCCTTCGGCGTTCGAGGCGCACTTCGCTTCCGGCGTCCGCCAGAATGCGATCTTGTCGAAGTTTTCGATGCCGTTGCTCTTGCAGCCTTCGGCACCTAACAACTCATTGCCTTCGCAGGCCGCGGGAACCACCGGGTTGGAACCGAACCAGGCGGCCACATCGCCCTGCACCTTGGCGGAGATGGACCACTCGAGCCACTTGTAGGCGCAGTTCGGGTGCCGCGCGCCGGTGGCGAGCATGGTGCTGTCCGCCCAACCCGTGGCGCCTTCGACGGGCACCGTGGTGGCGACCTTCGCCTTGTTCATGAGCAGCGTGTTGGCCTGGAACGGCCAGGAACCCGAGGCGACGATGCCCTCGTTCTGGAAATCCTGCACCTGCACGTTGGCATCGTGCCAGTAACGCTGGACCAGCGGGTGCTGGCCACGCAGCACTTCGAGCACCGCCGCGTATTGCGTCTCGTTGAGCGCGTACGGATCCAGGATGCCGAGCTCCGGTTTCTTCGCCTTGAGGTACAACGCGGCATCGGCGATGTAGATAGGGCCATCGTAGGCCTGCACGCGGCCCTTGTTCGGCTTGCCGTCGGGGAATTTCTGCGGCTCGAATACCACGGACCAGGAGGTGGGCGGCGTCTTGAAGGTATCCGTGTTGTACAGCAACACGTTCGGACCCCACTGGTACGGCACGCCGTAATGCTTGCCATCGACGTAATGCCACGGGGCCTTCTGCAGGCGCGGATCGATGTTCTTGTAGCTCGGTATGCGGCTGACGTCGATGGGCATCACGGTGCCGCCGCGGATCAGGCGCAGCGACGCGTCGCCCGAAGCGGTGACCAGGTCGTAAGGCGCCGTGCCCGCCGGCGGCCAGGAGGCGTCACCGGGCGGGCTCTGCGGGGCGCCGCTCGCCAGTAGCGAGACCATCTCGTCGGAGGTGCCGGCCGTCTTCACCGTGACCTTGCAACCGGTCTCGCCTTCGAATTTGGAGACCCAGTCGTATGCCTTGTCGGTCTCGCCGCGTTCGATGTAGCCAGGCCAGGCGACGATGTCCAGCTGACCTTCGAGAGCCGTCGAAGCCATCATTGCTTCGTCTGCTTTCGGCGCCTCGTCCTTTTTCGAGCAGGCGGCGAGCGCCAGGGTGGCGCTGCATGCAACTAGCAACGATCGATTCGCGGATGCGGACAACATGGCGAGCCCCTTTTTGTATGCGCTGGGTCGGGTGCCCAGCGTCTTTGTCCCTATTCTAGGCCCAACTCCACCGCAAACATAAAGGACGCGACAGCGCGGCAGCCGGCTCATCCACCGTCGGATCGCCTGCACTTTTTCGGATTGCGCCCGACGCTATCGGACTCCGGAGCGAATGAAGATCGCTTCTCCGATCTTTTCGAACGCCGCCGCATAGACCTCGGGCTCGAGGATAGGCGTGTCATTGTCCATCGTGTGCCCATACATGCCGGACTGGCGCCTGGCATCGACGAAGTTCAGACGAATGCTGGTGAAGCCGGGGCGAAGTTCTTCGACGAACGCCGTGGCCCGGGTCTGACCACTGCTCGTACTGCCCGCGAGCACCTCCCAGAAATTCGTCTTGTTTCCCGATGGACTCGCCGCCGTGATGAAGCCGGTCTCCAGGTCGGCGCTCGAAACTATGTAGCCCAGATCCTGGAACACGGTAATGACGGATCCGAACGCGGCCAGCTTGGCCGTTTCGAACTCCTTCGCCTGGAACGCCTGAAGCTGCAGCGAGGTAGGCGCGGGCTTTCGCGGCGTTGCACACCCGGCAAAGGCAAGAGACAGACTCGCGACGATCAAGGCTCTGGTTAGCATGTTCATGGGCGTAACTCAGAACTCGCTCGATCGACTGCGGAAGTCGGAGACGACTTTCTTGTCGTTGAACTTGACGATGAGCGTCATCGTCCGTTGCGTCTGGTCGAAGCCTGACGCTTCCCGCGACTGCCCCGCCAGCACGATCGTCCAGTAGTCAGTCGAGCTCGTGGACTGGGTGGTCGTGGCCGCCCTCTGGTACGTCCAGACCTCCTGCCCCGAGCCGTCGATGGAGGTGATGTTAGGCGCACCGAAGACTTCGAGCACTTCGGTCTGGCTGGTCTCGCCAACCTTCAGGTTCATCTGGACGTTCCCGTGCGTCAGCTCGCTGTTTCGAGTGGTCACGGTTTGCGTCGGCACGGGAGCACAGGCGCTGATAACCAGCGCAGCGGCGGCAGCCGCGACAAGGAATCTCATAACGTCACCTCGAATGAATGAGCCGTGGTTGGTGAGCCCCTGGGAATTGGTTCTTCGACATCATCGCCCCCTCCATGGTGACCGGGGGCTCCCTATCTAACTCCTGCGAACCTGAACCGCTGCTGATCGAAACGATGTCCCGACTTGTGGCCAGCGTCGACCGGTACCGGATCAGCGCCGCATCGCGCGCTGCAGAAATGCCATTGCCTTTGTGTTGAGGCAGGTCGCCGCCGCGACGCGCATCCAGGTGCTGGGGAGCTGCGTGGGCGAAAACAGGCTGCCAGGTGCACACAACACACCTTCGACGCTGCCGGCCGTTGCAAGTTCATTGGTATCGCGACCGAAGTCCGCCCACAGATACATGCCGCCCGGTGGTGGCCCCGCGATCCTCGCGCCCATTCGCTGCAACGCATCGGCGGTGCGCGCACGGCAGTCGTCCAGCCGCGTGCGCAGGCGTTCGAGCATGCGCTCGTAGCTGCGCTCGATGATGATGCGCGCAACGACTCGCTCGCCGATCTCGCTGGATGACAGGCCGGTGAGCGCCTTGATGTCGCGCAGCTCGCTGGCCAGCGCCGGATGCGCCGCAACGAAGCCGACGCGCAGGTTGGCGGCGAGTGTCTTGGCGAAGCCGCCGACGTAGATCACGCGTCGGCCGTCGTCGAGGCTCGCGAGCCGCACGGCATGCCGGCCCTGCAGGTCACCGTAGATGTCGTCTTCGAGGATCATGAAGTCGTGCCGCGAAGCCAGCTCGAGCACGCGCGCCGCCACTTCCGCGCTCATGCACGACCCCGTGGGGTTGTGCGCCACGGAATTGAGGATGAACAGCTTCGGCCGCTCGCGCGCCAGCAGGCTTTCGAGCGCGGCGATGTCCGGGCCGTCCTTCCCGCGCGGGACGCCGACGATGCGCGCGCCGAACGCCGCAAAACGCGCGAACATCACGAACCACGCCGGGTCTTCGACGAACACCAGGTCGCCGGGCGCCAGAAAGCGGCGCGCGACGAGATCGATGGCCTGGGTCGCGCCGGCAGTCGTGACGATCTGCTCGGGAGCCACCACGATGCCGGCATGCGCCAGCCGGGTGCTCAGCGCCTCGCGCAAGGGTAGATAGCCTTCGACCGCGCCGTACTTGAGCAGCCAGGAGCCGCGGCTGCGACCCACGCCGCGCACGGCCGCCGCGACCATTTCGTGGTCGAGCCAGTCTTCGGGAAGCAGGCCGGCGCCGGGTTGTTCGCTGCCGGGCGACTGCCGCCGCTGTGCGCGCAGCAGCCAGCTCACATCGAGCACGGTGCCGGGCGGCGGCGGTGTTACCGCGCGCCGGTGATGCGCAGCCTTGTTGTTCCGCAGGCGGACGTAGAACCCCGAACCGCGGCGCGATTCGATGAGCCCGGCGGCGATGAGCTGGTCATACGCCTCCACCACGGTGGAACGGCTGACGCGCGATTCTTCGGCGCAGTTGCGGATGGAGGGCAGTCGCGTGCCCGGACGCAGCGCATGGTTCTCGATGCGCTGCGCGAGACGCGCGGCGAGCTGGGCAGGCAGGCGATGGTCTTGTTTGGTCTGCAGCGACATATATAAGAGCGGGCCAGTCGGGAGGGTTGGGGCGATAACTGTACTGCAACTGTACTGGTTCCGTCGTCTATATTTCATGGCATGAACGCCGTGGTTGCCGACACTCCGCCTGCCCTGCCCGATCGCGCCGCCATCGAATCGGCGGCGCAATTCCTGGCGACGCTGGTCCCACCTACTCCGCAATACGTCTGGCCGCAGGTGGCGGCGGCGTTCGCCGCGGAGGTGTGGCTCAAGCACGAGAACCACACGCCCATCGGCGCGTTCAAGGCGCGCAGCGCCGCGATGTATTTCCAGAAGCTGATGCAGCGCGAACCCCGATGCGCCGGCGTCATCACCGCCACGCGGGGCAATCACGGGCAGGCCGTGGGGCTCGCGGCGCGGCGCTTCAAACTACCCGCCACGGTGTACGTGCCTCGCGGCAACAGCCTGGAGAAGAACAACGCCATGCGCGCGCTCGGCGTGCAACTCGTGGAGCATGGCCACGATTTCCAGGAATCGCGCGAGGAAGCCGCGAGAGTGGGCGCACGCGACGGCCTGCACATGGTGCCGGCGTTTCATGCCGACATCGTGCTGGGGGTCACCAGCTACTGGGCCGAGCTGTTCCGCGCCGCCCCTGACCTTGATGTGGTCTACGTGCCCATCGGCCAGGGTTCCGGCATCTGCGCCGCCGCCGCGGCGCGCAATGCGTACTCGCCGCGCACGAAGCTCGTCGGCGTGGTGTCGGCGCAGGCGCCGACGTTTTCGAAATCCTTCGCAGCGCGACGAGTCATCGAGGCGCCCGTGGAAACGAAACTCGGCGACGGCATGGCGTGCCGCAAGCCGGACGACGATGCGCTCGCGATCGTCGTCGCCCACGTGAGCCGTATCGTGGAAGTCACCGATGCGGAACTCGCCGGCGCCATGCGCGCCATCTTCGCGATGACGCACAACGTGGCCGAAGGTGCTGGCGCCGCGGCGTTCGCCGCCGCCTGGCGTGAGCGCGAATCGCTCGCCGGCCTGCGAGTCGGCATCACGGTGAGTGGCGGCAACGTCGACACCGATGTGTTTGCCGACGTGCTCGCCGGCAAGTACTGAACATGAACATCGCCGACCTGCCCTTCGGCACCGTCGACTGGAATGCCATCGACCCCATCGTGCACCCGGGGGCGATGGGCGAGGCACATTGGCGAACACGCCATTTCGGAAACGTGCGCGTGCGCGTGCTCGAATATTCCGCCGGCTATCTCGCCGACCACTGGTGCACGAAGGGACACTTCCTGTTCTGCCTGGAAGGCGAGCTCGAAACAGAGCTCGCCGACGGCCGCCGTTTCACGCTGCGCCCCGGCATGAGTTATCACGTGGCCGATGGCGCCGAACCGCACCGTTCTTCCACGCGAATGGGCGCAAGGCTCTATGTCGTCGACTGAATCTTCGCCCTACGAAATCTCCACCGATCCCGCGCGGCTCGACATCGGGGCGATTCACGGCTACCTCACCCGGTCCTACTGGTCACCCGGGATCCCGCTCGCCACCGTCGAACGCGCGGCGCGCCATTCGCTGTGCTTCGGCGTCTATGAAAAGGCCACGGGCGCGCAGGTGGGATTCACGCGCGTGGTCACGGATCACGCAACCTTCGCCTACCTCTGCGATGTGTATGTTCTCGAAGCGCACCGCGGTCACGGAATTGCGAAGCGCATGATGCGCGAGGTGATGGCCCACCCCGCGCTCACGGGCGCCCGGCGCATCATGCTCGCCACGCGCGATGCGCATGGCCTCTATTCCCAGTCCGGATTCGTGGTGGCCGGGCGGGAAGGCAATCTCATGGAGATCGTGCGGCCGGACATTTACAGCGCATAACGCCCGTATACTGCACCGCATGAATTTCTCGAGGTCAAATGGCCTGGCGGTGGCGGCCGGCGCGCTCATGGTGCTCACCGCCTGCGGCAGCACCCCCACGCGCGAGCAACCGCTCAAGCAAATCGTCCCGCTGACCGCACCGGTGCTCGCGCCCGGCGTGGAAGGCAATTCCGATCGTCTCTTCGTCGTCCTCACGTTCTCCGGCGGCGGCAAGCGCGCCGCGGCGTTCTCCTTCGGTGTTCTCGAAGCGTTGCGCGACGTGAAGGTGACCACGCCCGACGGCGAGCAGCGAGCGTTGCTCGACGAAATCGATCTCATCTCGGCGGTTTCCGGCGGCGCATTCACGGCCGCTTACTACGCGCTGTTCGGCAAGGAAGCCTTCGACAGCTACGCGCCGCGGTTCCTCAATCACGATACGGAGCAGGACCTGTGGAACAAGATCCTCAAACCTTCGAGCTGGCCGCGCCTCGCGAAGCCGTTGGTGAGCCGCAGCGATCTCGAAGTGGAGTACTTCGACCAGGAACTGTTCAACGGGACCACGGTTCACGACCTCATGACGCGGTCGCCGCGCGTCATCGTCAGCGCCACGGACCTGGTGCGCGCCAAGCCTTTTTCGTTCACGCGCGAGCAGATGAACGGCGTCTGTGTGGACCCGAAATCGGTGCCGGTGGCGCGCGCGGTGTTCGCGTCGGCGGCGACCCCTATCTATTTCGCGCCGCTGGTGATGCGCACCTTCGCCGGCCAATGCGGCTACCAGCCGCCCGAGAGCCTGCACGCGGACTCGCTCAACGGCATGGACGCGTATCGCCGCGAGCGCGCCGAGCGCCTGTTCTCTTTCCTCAATTCCGAAAAATCGCCGTACCTGCACCTCGCGGACGGCGCGTTCGCAGACAACCTCGGCGCGCGCGCCATCCTCGATGAAGTGGCGCTCGGCGACACCGTGACCGACGCACTGCGGCGCAACGGGTTCGCGCGTGCGCGCCGCATGTTGTTCATCGTGGTCGATGCGCGTACCGGGTTCGACGAGACCTATGCGCAGCGGCCCGATCCGATCGGCATCAAGAAGGTCATGGATGCCGTGGTCAGCGTTACGGTCAATCGCTACAGCTCCGAAACCATGAACCTGATGCGCGGTCGCGTGAAGAACTGGGAGACCGATGTGCGAAGCACGCGCTGCAAGGTGGCGCTGGCGATCCTGGACTGCGAGAAGTTCGACGTGGACCTCGTCGAGCTTTCCTTCGACCGGATCAAGGATCCTGCCGAGCGCAAATACCTGGACCGTGTGCCAACCGCATTCACTTTGTCGTCCGAGCAGATCATCAGGTTGCGCCGCGCCGCACACGTGCTCGTCGAGGAATCACCGGAGTTGCGAACGTTTCTCGAAGAGTCCGCGAAGTCGGCGAACAATAGCGGCCGGTAGGCACGCACTGACGCGGATATCCGTAATTTCCCGGATGCAGTGACGGCCCCGCGTGCGCGACGCTCGTGTCATGCGACCGATCAGGCGAATACTGGTTGCCGTCAAGAATCCTGCGGCGCGCGTGCTGCCCGCGGTGAACAAGGCTGCGCAGATCGCCAAGGGCCTGAACGCGCAGCTCACGCTGTTTCACGACATCGCCACGCCGGTGTACGCCGAGGCATTGCAGGGCCGCGATTTCGACCTGCAGTCGTGGCAGCGCGAAGTCCAGACCTCGCGGCGCGAACAACTGGAGAAACTCGCGGCGCGCATCCGCAAACACGGCATTGGCGTCGACGTCGCGGCCGACTGGGACTATCCGCCCTACGAAGCCATCATTCGCAAGGCGCAGCGGCTCTCGGCCGATCTGGTCGTAGTCGAAAATCACCATGGCACGGGCCGGCACCCGGCGCGGTGGTTGCTGGCGTACACGGACTGGGAGCTGCTTCGGACCTGCCCGATTCCCGTTCTGCTGGTCAAGAACCGCAAGCTCTATCACCGTCCGCGCGTACTCGCGGCCGTGGATCCTTCGCATGCATTTGCCAAGCCGAGCAATCTCGACCGGCAGATCCTGCGCGCCGGCGCTCAATTGGTGCATGCACTGCGCGGCGAACTGCATGCGTTGCACGTGTTCCATCCCGGAGTGCCCATCGTTCCCGCCATGCCCGATGGCCCCATGCTGGACGTCGCCGCGGAACGCGAAATGGAGCGCCAGGCACAGCGCAAGCTGGAACGCGCCGTCGACGGCTTCGACGTCAAGCGCAGCCATTGCCACCTGGTCGAGGGGCGCCCGAACGACGCGATTCCCGCGGCCGCGAAACGCGAACGCAGCGCCATCGTCGCCATGGGCGTGGTGTCGCGATCCGGCCTCAAGCGCTTTTTCATCGGCAATACGGCCGAGTTCGTCATGGATGCGATCACCGCGGACATCCTCGTGGTGAAGCCGGCCGATTTCGATTCGCGAATACCGCGCACGGGGCGTGGTGTCCAGATCCTGTCGATGCCCATCCTTCCGGGCTGAACCGCGCGATATCGGGGCAGTGGTTAGTGCTGCCTCTCAAGTGAAAAAAATTCGTGCTGTCCCCAGCAAGACGGCGCGCAGCGGTCATACGCAGCAGGGATACTGCGGATGTGCCTGTTCTGGAAAGCATTCATCCAAACCCCGAGGAGTGAAGCACGATGCCACGTGACAAGAACCCGACACTCTCGACCGTGCGGAAACGCGCGCCCCGCAAGCCCGTCGCGGCCGACGACACCGGCCCGGCCGTCGCCCATTTCGTGGGACCCGAGATGCGCTCGGCTCTCATTGCCGAGGCCGCATTTTTCCGTGCCGAGAGGCGGGGCTTTGCCCCGGGTAACGAGCTCGAAGACTGGCTGGCCGCCGAATCGGAAGTGGACGCGAAACTGATGTCCGCGGATTCCGGGGGCCTGACCTAACCAGTCGCCTCCGCACATCCCGCGCCGCGCAAGGAGTATCTTTGCGGGGCATGACCGCGCCGACACCCGACGTTCTCGCACTCCTGGAGGCTGCGTTCGATGCGGCCGTGATCATCGACGAACGCGGGCGCATCGAGGCGTTCAACGCCTCCGCCGAGGCCATGTTCGGCTATCGCGCCGCGGACACCATCGGCCGCAACGTCTCGATGCTGATGACCGCGACGGATCGCGGTGCACACGACGAACACCTCAGGCGCTACCTCTCCGAAGGCGAATCCCGGGTGCTGGGCCGCGGCCGGGACGTGCGCGCACAACACCGCGACGGCAGCGAGTTTTCGGTTTTCCTGAGTATCGGCCGCATCGCGAATGCTTCCCCACCGAAGTTCGTGGGGTTCCTGCACGACACTTCGCTGCGTCGCAAAGCGCTCGCAACACTGGAGAAGGAGCGCCAGGTCAATCGCCTGTACCTGGATCTCGCCCAGGTGATGCTGGTGGCCACGGATCGCAATGGTGTCGTGCAACTGGCCAACCAGCGCGCCATCCGGGTACTGAAGCGCGAGCATTCCGCCATCGTCGACAGCAACTGGCTCGAAAGCTGCGTGGCGCCCGACGATCGCGCCACCGCCCGCACGGCGTTTCGCGCATTACTCATGAGCGGCCACGACGAGCCGCAGGTGTGCGAATACCACGTGCGCTCTTCGGACGGCGAAGACCGCCTCATCACGTGGCGAGGCGTTGCGCTGCGCGACATCAACAACCTCGTCACCGGTGTGATGCTGTCGGGTGAGGACATCACCGACCAGCGGCGCGCCGAGAGTGAAGCGCACCGCGCGCTCGAGCGCATGAACAGCGTCGCACGCCTCGCAACCATGGGTGAGATGGCGGCCGGCATTTCCCACGAGCTCAACCAGCCGCTCGCGGCCATCGCCAATTACGCCCAGGCCTGCGTGCGTTTCCTGCGGATGCCCGCGCCGGATCTGCCCGAGATTTCCGGAGCGCTCGAGCAGATCGCGGGCCAGGCGCTGCGCGCCGGCGAGATCATCCGGCGCATTCGCTCGCTGGTTCGCAACGAGGATGTGCGGCGCGAGACCCAGGACATCAACGAGTTGATTCGCGAAGTTCACGGGTTGCTGGCGAGCGATGCGCGCGTGCACGACGGAAAGCTGGCACTGGACCTGACATCGCCTCTGCCCAACGTGACCGTGGATGGAGTCCAGATCCAGCAGGTCCTCATGAACCTGGTGCACAACGCATTCGAGGCGCAGACACCGGTGCACGATGGCGCGACATTCGAAGTCCGCATCGCCACTCGCGCCACTCCGACGGGTGACGTGGAGGTTTCGGTCAGCGACCTCGGTCCCGGCCTCGCCGGCGAGGCCGAGAAGAAGATCTTCGAACCGTTCTTCACCACCAAGGCGTCGGGCACGGGCTTGGGTCTCGCGATCAGCCGGTCCATCATCAAGGCCCATGACGCGCGCCTCGGCTATCGCGCCAATCACCCGCGGGGTGCATGCTTCTACTTCGTCCTACCGGCCCACCAGGAGGCACCGCCATGAAAGACCTGCCGCAGACCGTGTTTGTGGTCGATGACGACGACGCGGTACGCGACTCGCTTCGAATGCTGCTCAAGTCTGCCGGCGTGCACGCGGAGGCCTGTGCATCGGCCCAGGATTTTTTCTCGATCTACGACGCCTCACAACCTGGCTGCCTGGTACTCGACGTGCGCATGCCCGGCATGAGCGGCCTCGAAATGCAGCACGAACTCAATCTGCGCGGCCTGACGATGCCCGTCATCTTCATCACCGGCCACGGCGACATTCCGATGGCGGTCGAAGCCATGCAACACGGCGCATTCGATTTCCTTCAGAAGCCATTCCGCGATCAGGAATTGCTGGATCGCGTGCAACGCGCCCTGGTGCGGGATATGGAAAACCGGGCGCGCCTGCGGCACACCGACCGCATCCGCGAGCGCCTTGCATCCCTTAGTCCACGCGAACGCGAGGTGCTGGATCTCGTCACGCAAGGGAAGGCAAACAAGATGGTGGCCGGCGACCTGGGTGTTAGTCAGCGCACCGTGGAGATTCACCGCGCGCACGTTATGCAGAAAATGGAAGCCGGATCGCTGGCGGAACTGGTTCGCATGATGATGGCTGTTGCGCCACCACCATAGAGTCGCGCGCGCGACACGAAAAAGTACGTATTTATCAGACCAGACCCCGATGCAATGCTCGGGTGAAATGGTGGGCACGAACGACAACGGCTCAGGGCTAAACGGCGATCGCGGACCCGCGCGCGTGCGCACCATCATCGTCGCCGGCCAATCCTCTGAACGCACACGGGAAGTCCTGCGCGCCCTCAGCGGCTTCACCAATGTCATCTGGCCCACGTCGCTGGAATCCGTCCTCGCACAAACCAGTTCCAAGGACGCCGGCTGCCTGGTCATCGCCGACGATCTGCGCGAGGAACCCATCGACGAGTTCCTCCAGGAGGCACGCGAGCTGCAACGCAGCCTGCCTATCTTCGTGATAACCGATCCGGACGACGTCGCAGAAGCCGTCTCCGCGATGCGGCATGGCGCCACGGCGGTCATCGAGATTCCGCCTTCGTATGCTGCGCTGTGCGAGGAAGTCAGTCGCGCAATGCAGTAAGCGCTTCGCGTGAGGCGCGCCTGGTTCGGACACGTCTGACACCCAGCGTCCGACAAGACTGATCCGACAAGCGACACGACCGCTCGATACTTCCGGAAGATCATCACGTCTTGTCCGTATTGACGCTTCGTGCGTGTAAGTGAAAGCTTGCACGGCAGCATCTCCTTACTACCGACCACGCAGGGCGAACCATGTCCGCGCAGCTCGCCAATGTTGTTGCACTCACTCTTCCCGAACCCTCCTCGCACGGACTCATACTTCACGTGGACGACGACGAAGCCATGCGTCGCTCCACCGCGATGTTGCTGCGGTCCGCCGGCTTCGAGACTCGGGAAGCCGCGTATGGCGAGCAGGCGCTCGCGCAAGCGGAGTCACTGCGCGGGCGGCTCGACGTGCTGATCGTCGACTACGACCTCGGGCACGCCATGACCGGCACCGAAGTTGCCGAGGCGCTCGCAAGGTTGTTAGGGCACGCGGTGCCCACGGTGATCCTCACCGGCGATCCCGCCAACGCCGAAGTGCCGTGGCTCGCCGATGCGCCGGTGTGGCTGGCACGCAAGCCGCTCGCGCCCAATACGCTGCTGGCGGCGCTGCCGCCGCTGGTGGCGTTCCGGCGCGCCGTCGCGCCGGCGGAGCCGGTCAGCAACAACTCATTGGCAAATGGCGATCATCCGCGTTGCGCATAGAGCGGCAGCACGCGCGGCAGGTTCTTCTCTATGTCCTTGATGCGATCCTTGGGCGCCGGATGCGTGCTCAGAAATTTCGGCTGGCCTGCGCCGCCCGACGCGGCCGCCATCTTGTTCCACAGCGTGATCGCCGCACGCGGGTCGTAGCCGGCGCGCGCCATGAGCTCGAGGCCTATCTGATCCGCCTCGGATTCCTGGTCGCGACTGAACGGTAGCTGGAACGTGACCTCGGCGACCATGTTGGCGATGTTCGCCGCGCCTTCACCGACGCCTGTGACCGCGGCAGCGCCGGACAACACCAGCTGCTGCGCGTAGGCCCGCGACACCCGCTCGCGTGTGTGTTCGCGAAGCGCGTGCGCCACTTCGTGCGCGAGCACGGTAGCCAGCTCCGCGTCGGACACGTCGAGACCTTCGATGAGTCCGGAATAAACCATGATGCGACCGCCCGGCATGCAGTACGCATTCATGTCCTTCGTCTTCTGCACGTTGAACTGCCAGTTCCAGGCCGCGGCGTCGCCGCGAAACGCCGGCGTCGCCCCTACGATGCGCCGCGCAATGGTCGTAACGCGCGCCAGCTGCGCCTTGTCGACATTCAGCACACCTTTGTCGCGCGCCGCCTTGAGCTCGGCCTCGTAAGCCTCGGCAGCTCCCTGCTCGATCGTGGCGCTTGGCACCAGCATCTGCTGCTTGCGGTCGACGCCGACCGCGCCTGCGCTGGTGGTTCGGACGGTCTCACATCCGCCGGCCAGGAGAAGGGCCGCGGCGACACAACCCATTAGTTTCATTCGGTTCATTGGCAGCATGCTCCGTACTCATGATCGCGCTAACAATCACCTTTTGCAGGCAAAGAAGTTAGGACATGCGCGATTGTCGTGCAGGTTCCGGCCTACGAACAGCGCCCGGGAGTACGGGGAAGCTACTAAGGACCGCGAGCAATATCGGAGCCTGTGAACTCCGTCGCATAACGTCGCAAAAATCACACAGACGCTGATCAAAAGTGGGTGCACAATCGCCGCGGTCGATCTCACATATGCGAGTGAAAACATAGGCTTCACGCGCAATGATCCTGTAGCGCAACTACCGGTGTCATTCTTGTGGGGTAAAGCGCATCGGTGGCTTCTTAGTCGCGGCCGCCAATGCACACCGTTCACATGTTTCGTCCGCCTTGCTCAAGGCGCACGTCTGGAGGGACCGAGATGTCCGATTCGAGCAAAAAACCCGGCAAGCATGCCGACTTTTTCCGCGTAAGCAGCTTGTTGACTGCCACTGCCATCTGGAGCTTCGCCAACGGCGCGGCAGCTCAAGATGCCACACCCACTGCGACCGACACACCCGAAGGCGCGGAACAGATCGACGAAGTGGTCGTTACCGGCTTTCGCGCGAGCCTGAACAAGGCACTCGACGCCAAGCAGGAACAGGTAGGCGCGATCGACATGATCGTTGCCGAAGACATCGCCGACTTCCCGGATCTGAACCTCGCCGAATCGCTGCAACGCGTTCCCGGCGTCGTCATCGCGCGCGATGCCGGCGAAGGCCGACAGATTTCAGTGCGCGGCCTGGGCCCGCAATTCACGCGCGTGCGCATCAATGGCGTCGAAGCCATGAGCGCCAACGGCGGCACCGACGCCGCGGGCGGCACCAACCGCAGCCGCAGCTTCGACTTCAACACTTTCGCGTCCGAGCTCTTCAATACCATCACCATCCGCAAGTCCGCGGCTGCCGAGATCGAAGAAGGTTCGCTGGGCGCCACCGTCGATCTGCGCACGGGTCGTCCGTTCGACTATGACGGTCTGACGCTGGTCGGCTCGCTGCAGGCCGGCTACAACGATCTCAACAGCGAGACGGATCCGCGCGCCACGTTCCTCGTCAGCAACAGCTTCGCTGATGGCAAACTCGGCGCCCTGCTCTCGGTGGCCTACACCAAGCGCAATCTGGCCGACGAAGGCTCGAGCACGGTTCGCTGGATGAACGCCGGCAACCCGACCACGAACTGTCTCACCTTCGCGGCGGTGGCCGCCAACACGAACTGCTTCGGCCCCCTCGACCCTGCCTACCCGGCCACGGGTTCGCCGACGCTGGCGCAGATCAACAGCGCGTTCCGTCCGCGCATTCCGCGCTACGACAAATACGAGCACGAGCAGGAGCGCATCGGCGTCACCACCTCGTTCCAGTACGCGCCGAGCGACGCGACCGCGTTGAACCTCGACGTGTTGTACGCACAGTTCGACGCCGAGCGCAGCGAAATCTTCCTCGAGACGCCGATCTTCAGCACCGCCGGCAACGCGATGGGTGTCCTCAACCAGGGCATCAACGACGTGAACCCGGTGGCCGCGGAAATCGACGGCACCAACACGCTGGTCTACGGCGTGTTCAATGACGTCGACGTCCGTTCGGAAGCCCGCCTCGACGAGCTCTCCACGAAGTTCACGCAGGTGACCCTCGACGGCAAGCATTCGTTTACCGACACACTCGCGTTGAGCGCTCTGGTCGGCTTCGCCGAATCGAACCATGAAAACCCGGTGCAGACGACGCTGCTGTTCGATGCAATCGACATCGACGGCTACAGCTACGACTACCGTGGCGACAGCCGCCTGCCGCTCATCACCTACGGCACGCTCAACACGTCCGCGCCGGGGCAATGGGCTCTCACGCAGATTCGCCTGCGCCCGCAGAGCACCATCAACAGCTACCAGACCGCCAATCTCGAGCTCGAGTGGGCGGCTTCCGACAACTTCACGCTGAAGTTCGGTCCGGACTGGAAGAACTTCGTCTACAGGACGACGGAACTGCGCCGTAGCAACGGCACCACGGCAAACATCGAAGGCACCATTCCGACCATCGCGAATGGCACCAACGCCCCGATCCCGACGTACAGCGAGATCACCACCTTCGGTGACGGCCTCGACCTGCCCGCGGGCAGCACGACCTCCTGGCTCGTGCCCGATGTGGCCACGGCCTATGACGTGCTCGACCTCAACAACCGCACTATCTACCCCCTCGGCACCCAGCCGGCGCTCGGCAACAACGCCGAAGTCGAGGAAGACGACCTGGGTGCGTTCCTCCAGGGCGACTTCTCGTTCGAACTCGGCGGCCGCACCCTGCGCGGCAACCTGGGCGTGCGCTACGTCGAAACCTCGCTCACCACCACGGGTTATGCCTACCAGACGGGCGGCCCGGTGCAGATCACGGTGGAAACGGATTACGACGACGTCCTGCCCTCGCTCAACCTGGTGTACGACATCAGCGATTCGCTGCTCGTCCGCCTGAGTGGCGCGAAGGTGATGACGCGTCCGAACCTGGGCAACCTCAGCCCCGGTGCGGCAGTCGGCGTGGCGGGTAACAACCGCACGGTCACGGCCGGCAATCCTTTCCTCGACCCGTTCCGCGCCAATTCGTATGACGCGTCGATCGAGTGGTACTTCGCGCCGGAGTCCCTGCTGTCGCTCGCGCTGTTCTACAAGGACATCACGTCCTTCGTGACCAACGTGCGTTCGGACATCCCGTTCACGGGCAATCCGCTCGGCATTCCGGACAGCGTCGCGATCTCGGCCTGCGGCACCGTCGCGGGTTGCAGCCCGGCGGCGCTCTGGGCGTTCACCGTCCCGACCAACACCGATGGTGGCGAGGTCCAGGGTTTCGAAATCAGCTACCAGCAGCCCTTCACGTTCCTCCCGGGCTTCTGGAGCAACTTCGGCACCATCCTCAACTACACGGGCGTGGAGTCCGAGGTGAACTACCTCAACTCGCTGGGACAGACCGTGAGCGCCGACCTGGCGGGTCTTTCTGACTCGTCGTACAACGCCACGCTGTACTTCGACAACAAGGTCTTCAGTGCGCGCGTCGCGGCGGCCTATCGTTCCGAGTACCTGACGACCATCCCGGGTCGTGACGGCAACGACGTCGAAGGCACGGCCGACACGCTCAACATCGACTTCTCGTCCACCTACAACATCACCGATCAGTTCTCCGTCTCGCTCGAGGCGCTGAACCTGACCGATGAAGTGCAGGACCAGTGGGTGGATTCGGTCGGTGACCGCCTGTCGTTCTACCACCACCAGGGCCGCCAGTATTACATCGGCGCCCGCTTCAAGTACTAGTTAGACGGGGCGTCGCCCCGGAAGACTGATCGAGCGAATGGGGACAGAAGAAATTCTGTCCCCATTTTTCTTGTGGCGGCATACTCCGGCCATGAAGCTGCCCCTGACTCGCCGACAGATCATGCTTGCGGGCATCGCGTCCGCGCTGGCGCCCGCGGGGTCCGCGGAATCCGCGGCCGGCCCGGAGATCGAGCTGTGGCCGGGAGGCCCGCCGGGCGCGAAACGCGTGACGGTACGCGAGGAGATCATCGAAAGACTGCCGGATGGGCCGATGCGCGATCGCTTCGCGCGACACGTGACACGCCCGCTGTACACGTTGTTCCCGCCCAGGATCGCATTCAATGGCGTCACGCTGCTCATCGTGCCGGGCGGCGGCTACGCTCGCGTGGTCATCGACAAGGAAGGCGTGGAGGCGGCCGAGTGGTTTGCCGAGCGTGGATTCGCGGCCGCGGTGCTGCGTTATCGCCTGCCTGCCGACGGCTGGGCGGACGGAGCAGACGCGCCGGTGCATGACGCGATGCGTGCGGTGCGCCTGCTGCGCGCACGCGCTTCGAGAGAAGGGGCGGCTTCGCGAATCGGGGTAATCGGCTTCTCTGCTGGCGGGCACCTGTGTGCCCGCCTGATCACCGAGCAGGGGCTCGCATACGCAAGACAGGACGCGGCCGACGAGCTCGCGGCGCGTCCGGACTTCGCAGTGCTCATGTATCCGGTCATTGCCACCACGGGCGCTCACGCCCATCCAGGCTCGGCCCAGCAGTTGTTGGCCTCCGGCGTCAGCGCTGCGGATCTCGAGCGTTACTCACCCCACCTCAACGTGCGAGGTCACGTGCCGCCGACCCTGCTCGTGCATGCCGCCGACGACAGCAGCGTCCCGGTGGAGAATTCGCTGCTGATGTACGACGCCTTGCGCAAGGCGCGCGTGCGCAGCGAGCTGCACGTTTTCGACGTCGGTGGGCATGGCTTCGGACTGCGCAGCGTTGCCGGCAAAGACGTGGCAGTGTGGCCCACCTTGGTTCAGAACTGGGCAACCCACCTTGCAACACCCTGAATTGGTCGATCGACGGCGTCGCCGCCTGCTGGGAGCGGGCGCCGCTTCCCTGGCCCTGGCCACGATGGCGCCGCTGTCGCGCGCTGCACCTGCGGCACCGGTCGTTCGAACCACGGCGGGGCGCGTGCGGGGCACGTTCGATGGCGACCTGCAGATTTTTCGCGGCATTCGTTATGGCGCCGACACCGCATCGCGCCGCTTCATGCCGCCTCTCGCGCCGGCGCCGTGGCGCGGAGTCGCGGACGCTCACGTATTCGGGGCGGCGAGCCGGCAGCCGGGCTCGGAGCCGAACCAGTCCGAAGACTGCCTGTTCCTCAACGTCATGGCGCCGCATGCCAGGCCTGCGCGCCCGAGCCCGGTCATCGTCTACATACACGGCGGCGCCTACTCGAGCGGCTCCGGATCGAGCCCCTTGTATGACGGTTCCGCGCTGTGCCGCCGCGGCGACGTCGTGGTGGTGACGCTCAACCACCGCCTCAGCCTGTTCGGCTATCTCTATCTACCCGGTTTCCCCGATTCCGGCAACGCCGGCATGCTCGACCTAGTGCTGGCGCTGCGCTGGGTCCGCGACAACATCGCGGCCTTCGGCGGCGACCCGGGCTGCGTCACCTTGTTAGGACAGTCGGGCGGCGGCGCGAAAATCGCGACGCTCATGGCCATGCCGGCCGCGGCCGGGTTGTTTCATCGCGCGGCCACCATGAGCGGCCAGCAGCTGACGGCCTCGGGACCGCAGCACGCGGCGGCCCGCACGCGGATGTTCCTCGACAAGCTCGGCGTGCCCGTGGAACGCGTGGCCACTCTCGCGGAAATTCCGCCGGCCGACCTGTTGCGCGCGATCGCGGGAACGGTGGACCCTTTCATCGGCCGCGGCGGCCTGTACATGGGCCCGGTGCTCGACGAACGCTCGCTCACGCGGCATCCGTTCTATCCGGATGCGCCGCCGCAATCGGCCGGAATACCGATGATGATCGGCAATACCCGTGACGAAACCCGTTCGCTGATCGGTCGTGGCGACCCTGGCGTCTTCGACATCACTTGGGAAGCGCTGCCGCAACGGCTGGAGGCGGAAATGCGCGTCGATATTTCCGGGGCGCTGGTGGTCGCCGAATACCGGAAGTGGTATCCGCAATATTCTCCCGCCGATGTCTTCTTCGCTGCCACCACCGCCGGTCGTTCGTGGCGCGGAGCGGTGGTCGAAGCGGAACTGCGTGCCGCGCAGGGCTCGCCGGCGTTCGCTTACCAGCTCGACTGGGGTTCGCCGCAGGACGGCGGGAAATGGGGGGCGTTCCACACGCTCGACATTCCGCTGATGTTCGGCACGCTGACTGCGCGGGAGTCGCCGACAGGAGACGCCGAGGACGCGCGGCGCGTATCCGCGACCATGCAGCAGGCGCTGCTCGCGTTCGCGCGCCAGGGCGATCCTAACTACCCCGGGCTGCCGCGCTGGGAGCCCTACACGTTGCCGCGGCGGGCCACCATGGTTTTCAACGTCGAGACCCGGCTGGCTGACGACCCGCGCGGACTCGAGCGCCAGCTTTTCGCCAAAGTTCCCTTTGTCCAGGCCGGGACATAGCATGCGGGGATTCCCTGCCATTGCCGCGGGGAAGTGGTGGCCGCAACCCCGGCGTCACCCGGAAATGCGAGTGAAATCTCAGTAGCGGAGCGCGTTTGCGCGAACAATAATGTCCTTACCTCAAATCGACGATATGACATGCAATGTCCACTCGAAACATTGAAAATGACACCGGTTTCCCTATATAACACCGGCTGCTGCCGGGCGCTAAATAAAGAAGGTTCATAAATTGGTTTCCGTTGTCTCTGACCTCGCGTTCGACGCCAAGGTGGTCGCCGCCGAATTCGTCAAGGCGCGCCGTTCCGCTGGATCGTTGACGCAATACCCCGGCCCGCTGCCCACCGACCTCGATTCCGCATATCGATGCCAGGACGAGGCGATTTCACTGTGGGGCGACTCCATTGCCGGCTGGAAAGTCGGCTGGATCCCCGAGCCGCTCAGCCAGAAGTTCGGTGCGCAACGCCTCGTAGGACCGATTTTCAGTCGTTCGATCCTGCACACGAATGGCGGTGCCCCGGTCGAAGTACCGGTATTCGCCAAGGGATTCGCCGCGATTGAGGCTGAATTCGTGGTCCAGCTCGCCAAGGATGCGCCGGCCAACGTCACCGAGTGGACCACCGAGACCGCCCGGCGTTTCGTCAAAGCGATGTACATCGGCATCGAAATCGCGAGCAGCCCGCTGGTCAACATCAACGATTACGGCCCTGCGGTCGTCGCCAGCGATTTCGGCAACAATTCCGGCCTGCTGCTGGGCGCTGAAATCGTCGACTGGCAGACACGCAGCCTCGAATCGCTCAATTGCGAAACCCGCATCGACGCCGGCGTGGTCGGCCGCGGTGGCGCGGCTGCCGTCAGCGGCGGTCCGCTGGCCGCCCTCGCCTTCGCGCTGCGCTGTAATGCGCGCCGGGGCAGGCCGCTGCGCGCCGGGGACTTCATCTCCACCGGCGCCGCCACCGGTGTCCACTCGGTCGCCGCGGGACAATCGGCCGAGGCAATTTTCACTGGCGTCGGCAGCCTGAAATGCATCACGGTGCCCATGACACCGGTGCCAGTCCGCTGATTGTTAGAGGACATACCTGCCCCAGCCGCGTCCGCTTCCGTACAATCCCCACCATGACACGCACCCGGAAAAATGCCGCGGGCAATCGCGGCGCGCCCAAGGTGCCGGTCCCTGCGAAGGTGACCGGCATAAAGCCCGGTCGCAATGCCACCATCAATGACATCGCGCGTCTCGCCAGCGTCTCGAAAAAAACCGTCTCGCGCGTCATCAACCAGTCGCCACTCGTGCAGGAAGCGACACGAGCGCGCATCCAGGCGGTCATCGACAAGTTTGGCTACGTTCCCGATCCGCAGGCGCGCGGCCTGGCGTTCCGCAAGGCGTTCCTCATCGGGTTGGTCTACGACAACCCGAACGCGCAATACATCGTGAATCTCATGGAAGGCGCGCTCGACGCCGTGCGCAACTCCGAATACGAAGTCGTCGTGCATCCCTGCGATCGCAAGAAGCCGGACTTCATCACCGGCGTGCGCCGCTTCGTCGAGCGCCAGAAGTTGCGTGGCGTCATCCTGCTGCCGCCGGTATCGGAGAACGACGAGCTCACGCGAGCGCTCACCGCCGCCGACTGCTCCTACGTGCGCATCACCTATACGCAGCTCGACGATCCTTCGCGCATTGTCATTTCCAACGACCGGCTCGCGGTTGCCGAAGTCGCGAACTACCTCGTTTCGCTGGGCCACAAGCGCATCGGCTACATCGCCGGCCCTCCTGGCTTCCGTTCCGCCGTCGAACGACTCGCGGGCTTTCGCGAGGCGTTGGCCGCGCGCGCGGTGCCGTTCCCCAATGAGCTCATCGTCGAAGGCGGTTACACCTACGAGTCGGGTGTCGCCGGCGGCGAAAAACTGCTGGCGCTCAATCCGCGGCCCACCGCGATTTTCGCCAGCAACGACGAAATGGCCGCGGGCGTCTATCGCGTGGCCAATCGTCTCGGTCTGTCGATCCCCGGCGATCTGTCCATCGTCGGTTTCGACGACGGTCCGCTCGCGTCGCGCCTGCTGCCCTCGCTCACCACCATCCGGCTGCCGATTCGCGAACTGGGCCGCCTGGCCGCTAACAAGATCCTGCATCCCGAAGCCGCCGGCGGCACACATGCCATGGTGACGCCGCTCGAGCCGCACCTCGTCATCCGCGACTCCTGCCAGCCGCCCCCGCGATAGTTTCGCGGACTTTCTTAACATGTTGATGTACGACGCCGCTTCGGCGGCGTTCACGAGTGGCCGAAAGCGCCTGGCCATAGGCAGCACTTTCCATGACACCGGTTTCCTCGCCCTTTGCGGACGAGGTAGAATCGCCGCCCCAGTAAAGCCCCCCGCACGAGACAATCATGAAGTTCGACACGAGACACGCAAGCCACCCGAGCATCATCGCGAACGCGGACACCGCGAAACTGCGCGAGCTGTACCACATCTCCGCGCTGTTCACGGCGGACGACGTGAACCTCACGTTCAGCCACATCGAGCGCATGATCGTCGGCGGCGTGATGCCGGTGACCAAGGCCATCGAGCTCAATGAAGTTCCGGCGCTCAACAAGGGCCCGTTCCTCGCCCGCCGCGAGCTCGGCATCATCAACGTTGGCGGCCCGGGCAAGGTGACGGTGGACGGCAAGGTCACGCCGCTGGCAGCGCGCGAAGGCCTGTACGTGCCCATGGGGACGAACGAGCTGTCGTTCTCGTCGGATTCGGCGGCGGCGCCCGCCAAGTTCTATCTCGCCAGCACGCCGGCGCACGCACGCTTCGAGCTCGTGAAGATCGACATCGCGAAGGCCAACCCGATGCCGGTCGGCGCGGCCGCCACGGCCAACGAGCGCACCATCTATCAGTACATCAACCCGGATATCTGCAAGTCGGCGCAGCTGCTCATGGGCCTGACGTCGCTCAAGGAAGGCAGCGTGTGGAACACCATGCCCTGCCACCTGCACGAGCGCCGCGCCGAAACTTATTTCTACTTCGATCTCAAGCCCGACGCGCGCGTCGTGCACATCATGGGCGAGCCGCACGAGACGCGGCACATTTTCGTCGCCAACGAAGAAGCCGTCATCTCGCCGCCGTGGGGCATCCACACCGGCTGCGGCACGACTAACTACAGCTTCATCTGGGCCATGGGTGGCGAGAACCAGGAATACAAGGACGTCGCCTGGGTGCCGATGAACGTGCTGCGTTGATCATGGGAAACCCGTTCGATCTTTCCGGCCGCGTTGCCGCGGTCACCGGCGCAAACACGGGCCTGGGCCGCGCGATCGCCGAGGCGCTCGCGGCGGCCGGAGCCGACATCGCGTGCATCGGACGCAGCGACCCTGCCGAAACGCTTGCCGCCGTGAAGTCGTTCGGCAGGCGCGCCCACTGGGTCAGCGCCGACCTCGGAGCGCGCCCCGACTGCCCGCGCATCGTCGCGGAAATCGTCGGTGCGCTCGGAGGTCTGCACATCCTGGTGAACAATGCCGGCATCATCCGCCGCAACAACGCCATCGATTTCACCGAGGCGGACTGGGACGCCGTGCTCGACGTCAACCTGAAGTCGGTGTTCTTCCTTTCGCAGGCCGCCGCGCGCCACATGATTCCCGCTGGCGGCGGGAAGATCATCAACATCGCGTCGATGCTCTCCTTCCAGGGCGGCATACGCGTCCCTTCCTATACCGCCAGCAAGAGCGGCGTCGCCGGCCTGACCAAGCTGCTCGCCAACGAATGGGCGGTCAGCGGCATCAACGTCAACGCCATCGCGCCCGGCTATTTCGCAACGAACAACACCGCGGCCCTGCAGGCCGACGTGAAACGCAACGCCGAGATCCTGGGCCGCATCCCTGCGGGCCGCTGGGGCGATCCGAAAGACCTGGGGGGCGCTGCGGTGTTCCTGGCGTCGAGCGCGTCCAACTATGTGCAGGGAATCACCTTGCCGGTGGACGGCGGGTGGCTCGCGCGCTGAGCCGATAGGCCCGGGTAACAGGCAATAGCCGCCTGGAATCGATCGCTTCCGGGTCGGCGACCTGCCTCCGCTATGATGGCGGCTCCGGACGGGAGCCGACATGATTCGACAACCCAGGCCAAAGGTCTATCTACCCGCATGCGAGTGGCGGGCCGATGACCATCGTGTGCGTGCGCTGATCCATCCGGCAGTCAAACCAACTTCAGGCTTCAACTGATGCGCGTGGCTTTTCTCGGACTCGGGAAGATGGGAACCGGCATGGCCGGACGCCTGCTGGCCGCAGGTCATTCACTGTCGGTCTACAACCGCACCCCGGGACGTGCCGAGCCATTCGCCAGGCTGGGCGCACGCGTCGCGGATACGCCGAGATCGGCCGCACACAAGGCGGACGTCATCATCGGCATGACGGCGGATGACGAGTCGTCGCAAGCCATCTGGCTGGGCGAACGGGGCGCGCTGGCGGCCGACAATGTCCCGCATGCACTGGCGATCGAGTGTTCCACGCTGTCGCACGACTGGGTGCTGGAACTCGCGAACAAGGTCCGCGAGCGCGTGTTCCGTTTCGTCGATTCACCCGTCACCGGCCTGCCCGATGCAGCCGCAAATGGCACGTTGACGCTGCTGGTCGGGGCAGATGCCGCCGACCTCGACGCCGCGCGCCCGATCTTCGCCTCGCTCGCCACACGCGTGCTGCATTTCGGCGGCGTGGGCCAGGGCACGGCGTACAAACTGATGATCAACCTGCTCGGCGCAGTGCAGATCGCTTCGGCAGGAGAAGCCATCGTGCTCGCGGAGCGCGCGGGTCTCGATCTGAAACTGGTGGCGGACGCCGTGGCCAGCGGCCAGGCGGCGAGTCCGCAGGTAGTGCGCAACGTACGTCGCTTCGTGGCCGGCGATCACGCCACGAACATCAACTTCACGCCTGCTCTTCGCCTGAAAGACATTGAGTACGCACTACGCCTCGCGAAGAAGCTGGGCGTGGATTGCCCGTTTGGAGATGTAGCGGCGGAGCTCTATCGCAGGCTTTGCGCACGAGGCGAGGGACGCGACAACGAGAGTCGCATCATCGACGCGTTGCGGAAGACCTAGCGCCCGGAGACGGCACCTTCAGAGGGTGCAGGTAGGTGCGTTGTCGGTACCGAGCGCCTTTGCGTCGCTTGCGGCGTCCGCTGGGCCTGGCATGGCCCGCAGCAGCAGGCCCCAGGGCGTGCTTCGATAGGTGCCCGGTGCGATGTTGGGACCCACCAGGCGAACTTCAGCAGCCGTCTGAGGCTCCGGACGTAGCGCCCGGATGCGCGCGCTGATGACTTCCGAATTGCCGTCCACGCGCTGCAGCTGCACGCAGATTTCGTCCTGCGTGCCGATAGTGACGTTTCGCGGAGCGTCACCCACGCGCAGGACTACGCGCTGCCCGCCTGGCCCCGCGTAACGCGCCGGATCGACGTCGATCATGTACACGCTGCTGCTCGCTTCTACCTGCGCGAGCGCAACTCCAACCAGCGCGGCGCAGACAGCCGCCGATAAAAACATTTTGCGCATGGTCATATCGGAACACGAACGCCGTAAGAAGTTCCCTCAGCATTTGTGCCTACGGCATGTCAGTAAACGCCGACAGGATCGGGCGCACACAACGCGACGGATCTCCACACAATCACACATTCAGGTAGTTAGATTGTCCGTCAAAGCACCGCGCCGGTGCCGCCGAGCATCTGCTTGCGAACCAGCGGAATCGGTGGCGCGCCAAAAGAGAGAAATTTGTCGTGGAATTGCCGGGGCGTGGCGGCGGGATTTGCGGCCAGCCAGTCGGCCCGCAGCTTGCGGATCATGAGCTTGCCCAGTGTGTACGCGAGATAGCCGGGATCGTAGGTGCCGCGCAGCGCCTGCTGGCGCGCATTGCCGGCATCGGCGAACGCCTGTTCGCGGAACATTTTTTCCGATTCCGCGAGCGACAGGCAGCCGCTGTGCAGGCAGATGGCCGAGAGGAAGCGCACGTCACGCAGCAGCGCATTGGTGAGCATGCCCACGCGCATCTCCGGCTGGCCGGCCCCGAGCCCCGCGTCATACATCATCTCTTCCGCGTAATGCGCCCAGCCTTCGCCGAACGAGTAGTTCCACCATAACGCCAGAGCGCGCGACGGATTGGCATTCAGGTACTGCGACTGCAGGTAATGGCCCGGCCACACTTCGTGCGCGGAAACGAACAGCAGGTAGGCCTTGCCGGGAAGATAGGCATTGCGTTCCGCGGCGCTCCACCTGGCGTCAGGCGGCGCGACGTAATACGTGACCTTGACCGCCGGGTTCTCATACGGGCCGGGAATGCTGATGTAGGCGAAATTGCCGCGGTTGTACGGTGGAGATTCGGCCACCAGCGCCTGTTCCTGGTTCGGGATGGTGACGAGCTCCTTGTCGAGCACGAGCTGGCGCAGATCGGCAAGTTGCGCACGCGCCCCTTCGACGCTGCCACCCGAGGGCTTGTTGGCGCGCATTTTCTCTACGCACGCGGCGAGGCTCGCTTTCGGCGCAAAGGCGCCGCAGGCCTCCTTGAGTGCCGCGAGATTTCGTTCCAGATCCTTGCGGCCCACGAGTTCCAGTTCCTCGAGGGAAATGTCGACTCGCTCGGTCTGCCGCAGCATCTCGAGGAAACGCGCGGAACCGAGCGCAAAATCATCGGTGGCAGTAGCCCGCTGGGATTCCAGCCACGTGGTCAACTCCTGCATGGCGGTGGTGGCGGCGGCATTCGCCGCGATGAGCTCACCCTTCAGCTTCTCGTCGGCAATCTGCGCGAACACCGCTGGCATCTCGGTGCGAAAGAACGTCGCATAGCCGCCGAAGCCGGCTGTCCCGCGCTCGATGAAAGCCCGAGGCAGCGGCGTGCGCAGGTTGGCGCGAATATCCGCGGCAATGCCCGGGATCGCGCGTGAGTAGCCCAGAAATCCCTCGAGCCGCTTCGGCAGTGGCGCGTACTCGCGCGTGAGATACATCGACGGATCGAGCTTCTCGAGATACCACGCCGGATTTCGATAGGGCGACTCGGCGCTCGCAAGCCAGAAGAGCTGCGAGTCGATCACCCACTGCAGGTATTCCTGCTCGAAGCGCTGCGCAGGTGTGAGTGCGCCGGGATCGAACCTGGCGAGCGCGGCAGAAGTGCTGCGCAGCTCGGCGATGTCTGCGTCGAGCGCGGCGCGACTGAAGGACGGCATCTGGCCATCGAACTCATGACGACCCGCCTGAACCGCGAAATAGGGATCAGCCTTGAAGCGAGCCTCGATAAACCCTTCGACGAAAGCGGGCCAACTCGAGTCCTTGCTTGCGCTCGCCACGGGCGCGGCGGCATCTGCTGGTTTATCCCGACGTTCACCCGAGCAACCGGCGAGCAATGCCGTGAACGCCAGGCAGGCTGCCATTTGGACCGTTGCGCGCATTCCCGATCTCCCACGAAGTTCTGTGGGGACGATCCTAATGGAATCAGTTCCTGAGCGCCGACCTCGACGCCGCCACGGCCCGACCGAAACAACGAAGCGCGGCGTGCGCGCTCGGAGCTGGCTGCCTGGAACCGGCCGGCATGCCCGACGCCCTGGGTGGCTGACCGGAACGGAATGTAGTTAGTGCACGGATCTACTTGGTCAGGATGAGCTTGCCGGTGCGCGTAACCTGCAACAGGTAACGCTCGGCGGCGTGCTGAATCCAGAGGCGGTGAGCGCCGCCGAGCAGCTCCTTCGTCGACACGGTGCGCTCCGGCACGGGACGCGCGGATCCAGCGGGTGTGATGGCGGGGAGCGACTCTTCTATATGGCTGGGACGCATTCGAGGCCTCAAATAAGAACGCTTCTCATTTGCGCCAGAGAATAGAACTGGGCTGTGTGGTTTGCAAGCCCGTTTTTAAACAACACGTTACGAAAGCGGGCCCATTCGTTATGTCAGAACGGCTTCACGACCACGAGGATGACGATGGCGATCAGCAGCAGCGCGGGCGCCTCGTTGAAAAGCCGGTACCAGCGCTCCGAGTGCGAGTTTCTATCGGCGGCAAACTGCTGCAGCAGCGCGAAACACGCGCCGTGATAACCCACGAGAACGAGCACCAGCGCCAGCTTCACGTGCAGCCATCGCATGAGTAGATAGTCCGGCGCGAGCCAGAGCATGGCGACGCCGAAGCCCACGGCCACCACGGCGCCGATCGTCATGATCATGAACAGCTTGCGTTCCATGACCTTGAAGCGCGCGTTGCCCGCGTCGTCGTCGATGGATTCGCGCTGTATCTGAGAGCCCTGTATTTGCGAGTGATAGACAAACAACCTCGGCAGATACAGCAGCGCCGCAAACCAGCTCACGACGCCGATGATGTGAAAAGCCTTCAGCCAAAGCATGCGGATTCCCTGCCGGCAACCGCATTCGACGACGCGCCGAGCTCGCGCGATATCAACGCACTGAGCGCCGCGACGTGATCCGCACGCGCATTGAGCGCGGCGATGTAGTGATATTTCTCCCCGCCGGCGGCCAGGAAGATGTCGCGATTCTCCATGCCGATCTCCTCCAGGGTCTCGAGGCAATCGGCCGCGAAGCCGGGACAGATCACACTCACGGATTTCACGCCGCGACCCGGCATGGCTGCCAGCACTTCGCTGGTGTAAGGCTGCAGCCAGCGCGCCCGCCCGAAGCGGGACTGGAACGAAAGGCTCCACGCGTCGGCGCCGAGCCCCAATCGCTGCGCCAGCAGAGTGGACGTGCGCTCGCATTGGGCGCGGTACGGATCTCCCTGCGTGACAAAGCGCTCGGGGACGCCGTGAAACGACATGAGCAGATGGCTCGTGGCGCCGAACTCGCGGCGATGATCCTGCACGCTCGCCGCCAGCGCATCGATGTACGCGGCGTCGTCGTGGTAACTCGAGACGAAGCGAAAGTCCGGGACATGGCGCATCGCGCCCAGCGCCGCGCTGACCTGGTCGTACACCGCGCCCGTGGAAGCGCCGCAGTACTGGGGAAACATCGGGATGACGAGGATGCCTTCGGCGCCCGCCTTCCGCAGCGAAGCGACGGCATCGGGCACGCTCGCGCCGCCGGTATAGAGCATCGCGAGCGACACCGGCGTGCCGCCCGCACGCAGCGAAGCCTCGAGTCCACGGCGCAGTGCTTCACTTTCAATGGCGAGCGGTGACCCTTCGGGCGTCCAGATGGCGGCGTATTTCTTCGCGCTTGCGCGCGGCCGCACGCGCAGGATGATCCCGTGGAGGATGGGCCACCACAGCAGGCGTGGCAGCTCGACGACGCGCGGGTCGCCCAACAACCCCGCGAGAAACGCGCGCACGTCGCGCGTGGCCAGCGACGCGGGTGTGCCGGAATTGACCAGCAGGACACCCCATTTCTTGACGGCGCTTTCGGGACGGCTCATGACACCCAGTCACGCGGTTTCAGGTAATCGGCCAGCGCCGCTTCCGGCGAACCAGGCTCCGGGCGATAGTCGTAGCGCCATTCAGCGCGCGGTGGCATCGACATGAGCAGGGATTCGGTACGTGCCTGGGATTGAAGCCCAAAACGCGTGCCGCGATCGAACGCCAGGTTGAACTCCACGTAACGACCGCGGCGCAATCGCTGGAAATCCTGCTCTCGCGGCCCGAAAGGCGTGGCCGCGCGCAACTTGAGGATTCGCGTGTAGGCATCCAGATAGGTGTCGCCGATGCGGCGAATGAGCGCGAAGCAATGATCGAAGTTGCCGCCGATCTCCGCGGTGGAATCGTTGAGATCATCGGCAAACAGCCCGCCGATACCCCGCGTTTCGCCGCGATGCGGTAGATAGAAGTACTCGTCGCAGGCCCGCTTGAGCAGTGTATAGGCGCGAGCCCCGGCGGGATTGCAGGCGGCGCGCGCCGCGTCATGCCAGGTGCGGGCGTCCTCATCGAACGGATACACCGGCGTGAGGTCGAAGCCGCCGCCAAACCACCACATTTCTCCGCCGCGCGCGGTGAACAGGCGCACGTTGGCATGCGACGTGGGCGCATAGGGATTGACCGGATGCACCACGCAGCTCGTGCCCATGGCGCGAAACGGCTGGCCGGCAAGCTCGGTGTGACGCTCGCTCGCAGCGGCTGGCAGGCGCGCGCCGCTGACGTCGCTGAACGCGACGCCCGCGCGATCGAAGGTGATTCCATTCTCGATGAGCGACAGCCGGCCGCTGCCGCTCAACACGTCACCGGCCGGGCGCTGCCATTCGTCACGCCGCTGGTCGGTCGCCGCATCCAGCGACTTCCAGGTGTCGGTCAGGCGCGTATGCAAGTCGACGAAGTAGTCGCGCGCCGCCTGGATTTCCGTGGCGCCTATGGGCGTGACACGCACAGGTTCCGCGGCAATCAAGGCGCGCTCCGGAAAAGGTAGCCGCGCCCACGCAGCGTGACGATGTGCACGGGGTTCTCGGGATCGGGCTCGAACAGCTTGCGCAGGCGCAGGATGAAATTGTCCACGGTGCGGTCGGTTGGAAACTGGTCCATGCCCCACACCTCTTCCAGCAGGTCGGTGCGCGTCAGCGCGCGGTTCTCGTTGGCGGAGAAGACTTCCATGAGCCGCAGCTCCTTGTCGGACAGCGAGACCTCGCCTTCGTTGGTGAAGGCCTGCCCGGTGTCGAAGCGCACCCAGAACCCGGCGAATGCCAGCCGCGGCGGCGCCGTGGCCGGCCGGCCGCTGGCACGACGCAGCAACGCGCGCACGCGCGCCAGCAGCTCGTTGACGTCGAACGGCTTCGGTAGATAGTCATCGGCGCCCGCGTCGAGCCCGCGCACCTTGGACGTGGTGTCGCTTCGCGCGGTGAGCATGAGTATGGGTGCGTTGATACCGAGATCGCGCGCGTGGCGCGTCAGCGCGAAGCCGTCACCGCCCGGCAACATCACGTCGAGAATGGCGAGCTGGAAATCACCGCCCGCCAGCAATTGCCTGCCGTCGGCGAAGTTCTCCGCGGTCACGATTTCGTAGCCGGCGTGGCGCAGATTGACCGCCACCAGCTCGCGGACCAGGCGTTCGTCTTCGACAATCGCGATTCGCTCAGCCATGGCCTGCGCTCTCCGCCGGAACCTGTGGTGCCGATTGCGGCGCCAGCGTCAGCGTCACGGTGAATACCGCACCCTTTCCCTGACCTGCGCTGTGTGCGGCCACGTCACCACCCATGCGGCGCGCGAGTTGTCGCGCGATCGCAAGCCCGAGGCCCGCGCCATGGGTGACGCCTTCGCCGCTGCCTCGATTGTGCAGATCGAACAGCTTCTCCGCGGTCGCGGGATCGAAGCCGCGCCCCTGATCGCTGATGTCGAGACGCCATTGCCCATCGCCGGCCGCCGCCGCGATGCGCACGCTGCCGCCTCCATACTTGTGCGCGTTGTCGAGCAGGTTTTCCAGGATGACTCGCAGTCCGTCGCGATCGCCCAGCACGTGGACGGCATCGATCGCCTGGACTTCGACCGCCCCGCCGCTCGACGTGCGGGCGCGATGCGCCAGCAGGTCGCCGATGAATTGCGCGGCGTCGATACGCTGCACGCCCTCGCGCGGTTCACGCGTCATGGCGCGCTGGTACGCGAGAATGGTTTCCGCCAGGTGCTCGAGGCGATCGCACTCGACCTGTCCCAGGTGGATCAGCTCCGCACGCTGCGCTTCCGGAATGCTGCCGAGCGCGAGACTCTGCAGCAGGCCTTTCACGCCGGCAACGGGCGTCTTGAATTCGTGGCTGGTGAATTGCAGCAGCTTTTCCATGTCCTCGCGTTGTTGCTTGCGGCGCTGTGCGAGCACGAACAGCACCACCAGGCTGCCGGACAACATGAGCGCGAGCAGCGTGGACTCACCGACCATCATGAGCTGGCGGCGCTCGTGACGCCGGGTGATTTCGATTTCGCGCTCGGCCATCTGCCCGGCTGACAACCCCTCTTCGCGTGCGAGCAACCCGCGTTCCAGTGCGAAGTTGGCGTTCAGCTCGCCACGCAACAGGATGGTCCACCAGAACACCAGCGACGCGGTCGCCACCAGCGTGACGCCGAGCGCGATCAGCTCGGCGCGTTCCGAAAGCCACTGTCGAAGCGGGGATCGCATCAGACCGTATCGCTCGTTGCCAGCACTTCCAGGAGTCTATCCACATCGCCGGTGGTGTGAGCCGCGGAGAGGAAACACACCTCGTATGCCGACGGCGGCAGATAGACCCCGCGCGACAGCCAGCCGCGATAACGCCGGTGATATTCATTGACCGCCGTCGAGGTGATCGACGAAGCGGCGACGGGCAGCGCCGCCGACGCGTCGAAGTACGGCCAGACGATGGGCCCGACGCGGGGGAGCTGCGCCTGGGTCCGCAACGCGCCCTTCGCGTAGGCCGCATCGAGGTGCTTGCCCAGCATCTCGATGTGCCGGTAGGCGCCGCCTTCGGCGAGCTCGGTCAGCGTGGCGATACCGGCCGCCAGGCATACCGGGTTACCGGCCATGGTGCCCGCCTGGTACACCGGGCCCAGCGGCGCCAACTGCGCCAGCAGCTCGTGCCGGCCCAGCACCGCCGCCACCGGCAATCCGCCACCGACGATCTTGCCGAGCGTCGTCAGGTCGGGTTCGATGCCTAACAACTTGTCGTAGCCGTGATAGCCGAAACGGAAGCCGGTGATGACCTCGTCGAAGATGAGGATGGCGCCATGCGCGCGCGTGAGCTCGCGAAGTTTCTGCAAATATTCCCGCGACTGTTGCAGCAGGCCGTTGTTGGCCGGCAGCGGCTCGATGATGGCCGCCGCGATGTCCTTGCCCTGCTCCCGGAACGCCTGCTCGAGCGCGCCGACGTCGCCGAGCGGAATGACCAGCGTATCGGCCGCCACCTGCGCGGGCACACCCGCGCTGTCGGCGAGGCCTTGCGTGATGACGCCGCTGCCCGCCTTCACCATCAGCGAGTCCACGTGTCCGTGGTAACAGCCATCGAACTTGAGAATGCGCCGGCGGCCATTGGACGCGCGCGCGATGCGCACCGCGGTGGCAACGGCCTCGGTGCCACTGACCACGAACCGCACCAGCTTTGCGTACGGGTACGCCGCGAGCACGCGTTCGGCCAGCTCGCCTTCACTGCGATGCGCGGTGCCGAAAGCCAGACCGTCCGCGGCGGCGCGCTGCACGGCTTCGACCACTCGCGGATGCGCATGTCCGAGGATCAGCGGTCCCCAGGCCATGCAGAAATCGAGGTAGCGATTGCCGTCCTCGTCGGTGACATGGGCGCCCGCTGCCTGTTTGAAGAACACCGGCGTGCCGCCCACCTTGCGGAAGGCGCGAACCGGGCTCGAGACGCCCGCCGGGATCAGCGCTTCAGCGCGCGAGTAGAGGTCGGCCGAGCGGGTGAGCGGAAGCTCTCGAGGCGTCGATGAGCTGGCAGCCGTCGACGGCTTCGCGGATGAATTGGTCACGTTGCGATCCTTCAATGACTCGTGGCAGGTCGATACTGTGCGCGGCCCAGCCGCGCTCGGTGGCAATTCCGAGGTGCGCGCGACCGTGAGCCACGTGGCAGCCAAAGGGCGTCGAACAGCCGCCCTCGATGACACGCAGGAAGTCCCGCTCCCAGCGCGTGGCCGCGACGCAGTCCGCGTCGGCGAGCATGGCGACGTGGGCTTCGATTTCTTCGTCACCCGCGCGGCACTGCGCCGCCAGCGCTCCCTGCCCGGGCGCGGGAATCCACCACTCCGGTGGCAGCTCGACCACCGCGAACGGCGTGAGATCGAGTTTCAGGCGCGTGAGCCCCGCGGCAGCGAGCACGATGGCATCGACCGTTTGACCTTCCGCGAGCCTGCGCAGGCGCGTGGGCACGTTGCCGCGCAATGGAACCGACACGGCATGGGGCGCGAACTGGCCTAACAAGGCAGTCCGGCGTAATGAAGAAGCACCGACCCTGGCGCCAGCCGCCAATGGCAGGAGGCCATCGTCGCGCTCCACGTAGAACTCGCGGCGCACCAGCAGCCAGTCGGCCGACGTGGCGCGCGGCAGGATGGTGCGATTCGAGAGTCCCGCGGGCTCGGCCGTGGGCAGGTCCTTGAGTGAATGCACCACCAGGTCGATGCGACGATCGAGCAGCGCGAGCTCGAGCTCGCGCGTGAAGAAACCTTTCTCCATCTTGCCGACCAGCAATGGGGACGGGTCGAGGTCGCCGCGCGTGGCGATGACCGTGATCTCCGTCTCCCACGTGGGCGCGGGCGCCGCAGCCCGCAGGGAAGCGAGCACCGTGCGTGATTGCCACAACGCCAGGTCACTGCCGCGGCTGCCGATGTTCCTTGCACTCATGGCGCGTCGCGCCTCGCGGCCGAAATGAACTGGTGAAGCATGGCATTGACCTCGGAGGTCACTTTGCGTGCGCGCTGCGGCGGCATGCCTTCGAGCAATGCGGGTAGTTTGTTTTGCATGAATTCCGTTCGCATGGCCGTCATCGCCGCGAGTGTGTCGCTCGGCGGCGGTGCGAGCAACGTCTGACAGATCTTCTCCGCGACACCGGCGCATTCCATTTCCAGAGCGGCGAACTCGGCTTCCGGCAGGATTGCGCCATTGCCGTCCAGCAGTTCGTCGAGCGTCGTGAGCTTCCAGCCGGGCGCGTCGACGAGTTGCAGCGGGCTGCCGAGATCGAACACGCGCGCGCCGCCGGCGCGTTCCGGCAGGCGCAGCCAGCCCGCGGGAGCGCCGGAACACACGATGACATTCGCCGCGCGGCGCACGTACGCTTCGAACGCGCGCATGCTGGCGCGATTGAAGCTTTCCACCGCGGTGAATCCCGCGTCGGCGAGCGCACGTAACATGGCCTGGCCGATTTCTCCGAGACCGAATACCGCCACCGTCTCGTTGCGGTCCACTCCGGCCAGCCGCTGGATCACCAGCGCCTGCACGCCACCCGTGCGGCCCTGGGGAAGGATGCGACGTGCGCGGTTGATGAGGTCGCCGACGCCGCGCCATGCGACGTGCAGGCTGCGGCATACGGTGCCACCTTCATGGGCTTGTTCGAAAGCGCGAATCACCTGGCGCCCGATGGCGTGTTCACCCTGCGCGACGGAGTCGAGCCCGGCAGCCACGCGCAGCAGTCCTCCGACCGCCGCTGCGCCGTGCCGCACGCGCGGCCTGACGTGATCGGGATTCTCCGCGGCGCCGATGAGCGCGGCGCTGAACAGTTCCGCGGCCCACGAAGGCCGCTCGGACGCCAGCAACCATTCGACGCGCGCACAACTCTCGATGCGCACCACGCCGGTGATCTCGCCCGCATCCAGCAGTTGTTTGGACGGACCGCTCGAATCGGAGTCGAACCCGGCGAGCGCCGCGCGCACCGCCGAGGGCGCCTCGCGATAACTCATGCCGACGAGAGCCAGCGGAATCATGGCGGCGTCAGTTGAATTCCACGGCGGTGTCCACCAGTGCCGCCACCGTCTCCGGCGGCGTACCCGGCAGGATGCCGTGACCCAGATTGAGGATGCAGCTGCGGCCGCCCGTCGTCCGCTTCATGGTCTCGAGCAGCTCGCGCGTCCGTGAACGAATGACATCGGCGCTGCCTAACAACAGCACCGGATCGATGTTTCCCTGCAGCAGGTGCCGCGGGTAGATGTCGCGCGCCACCTCCCATTCGGTGCGCCAGTCGAGCGAGAAGCCGGTGACGCCGCTTTCGCCGAGCAGCGTCAGCAGGTGATGCCCGCCGCGCACGAACAGCAGCGTGGGGACCTTGCGCGCATTGAGCTTTTCGGTGATGCGTTGCAGGGCCGGCAGCGCGAAATCGCGATACTCGTCCGGAGCCAGCAAGCCGCCCCAGGAGTCGAACAACTGGACCGCATCGGCGCCGGCGTCGACCTGCGCGAGAAGGAGGTCCGCAACGACATCGGCAATCGTATTCAGCGCGCGCTTCGCCAGAGCGGGATCCCGATGCATGAGCGTGCGGGCCTCGCGGAAGTCATCGCTGCCGCCGCCTTCCACGCAGTACGCGAACAGCGTGAACGGCGCGCCGGCGAACCCCAGGATTCCGTAGCGGTCCTTGAGCGTGGCTTTCAGGTGCGCGACCGCGCGCGGCAGATAGGCTATGCGGTCGAGCACGCCGTCGAGTTGCCACGCGTCGAAGTCGGCGCCGGTGCGCAAGGGTTTGGCGATGCGCGGACCTTCGCCCGGGCCGAAGCTGACGCCCAGCCCCATGGCAAGCGGCACCACGAGAATGTCCGAGAACACGATGGCGGCGTCGAGCTTGTATCGATCGAGCGGCTCGAGCGCTGCGCGGGTAGACAGTTCCGGGTTCTGGCAGACATCCCAGAAACTGTGCTCGGCGCGAAGCGCGCGATAGCCCGGAAGATAGCGCCCGGCCTGGCGCATCAACCACACCGGCGGGCGGTCGAGCGCGTCGCCGCGAAGTGCCGCCAGAAATCGCTCACGCGAATGCATCGTGGATAAACTCCATTGAAATCAAGTGAAAGCGTACGGGCGGCGGGCGCGGCAACTGTCACAGCTATGTCACGCCCAAAGCGGCCCGCGCAACCCGGGGCTAACATTCATGACGGAGTTCGCGTTGCCCTACACCTGGATCGTCACGAAATCACAGCCACACGCCGACAGCCTGGTCATACAGCTGCGCCGGCAGGGGTTCCGTGCGCTCGCGATTTCCTGCATCGAACACCAGTGGCACGACTGGCCTGAATTGCGACGCATCGGCGCCACGGGCGACGCCCTGCTGTTCGTGACCAGCCGGGCGGCCGCCGCGCGAGTCGACGTGCCGAAAGGCGTCATGGTTGCCGCAATTGCGCCGACCACGTCGGCGACGCTTCAGGCTCGCGGCATCCACGTCGGGTTATCCGCCCCCGGTGGAGTTCGGGAACTGGCACGGGCTGTCCACGAATCGGCCGCCATTCCGGCCGGCGCCGAGGTTTTCTACCCCACCAGCGATGCCGCCTTGCGCCAACCGGAACACCTGGCCGCCGTGGCCACGCTGTCCCAGCGCCTGCGCGTGCACACCCAGGCGGTGTATTCGACGGTGGCTCCCGGCAACCTTGCGCAGGAACTGGCGGCATTGCGCACGCCCGACTCCCCGAGTCCTCCGCCTTTCGGATTCTCCTTCTGGAGCCCGTCGAGCATCGAGAATTTCGCGAGCGCTCGCGGATTCGAACTGGCGCCGGGCCCGGTCGTACTCATCGGCGGATCCACGATGCGCTGCTGGCGCGAAACCGCGCCGCCTGCATGGCGGCGCGCCTACAACCATGACGCGGAGACGCCGCTCGAGTGGTCGCTGCGCTTCCTCGAACGCGGCGAGGCGGGCGGCGATAGTTAGGCTGCTACTTGATGGACCCCGGCTTGCGCATCATCTTGCGGATATCCGCGAGATGCATTTCCTCGGCGGCGATCTGGTCGCGCGCGTATTCCTCGAGCAGGATGCTCTTGCCTTCCACGAGCTTTAGCAGCTGGTAGTACGCGTCCAGGCCCTCCTTCTCGTGCTCGTGGGCTTCGATGAGGATTTCGTTCACGTCGTGCTTGTGCGTCTCGAGCAGCGATCCGATGCTGAGCGAGGGATGCCCGCCGAAAGCGGTGATGTGCTCACCGGCCATCACGGCGTGCGCGTTCGATTCGTTCGACTGGTCGCGCAGCCAGGCGACGATCGGGATGCGGTTGTGACCGAAGATCATGAAGCTGTAGTGCATGTAGCGCACCACGCCCGCGAGCTCGAGCTCGAGGATCTTGTTCAGACTCGCGAGTACCTGCTTGGTGAGATCGGCTTCCAGGGGTGAGTCGGTCATGGCGCGTTCCTCTTGTCGGTTCTTCGGATCCAGGGCGTGCATCCTAGTGCAGCCGCGCGCGGATGTCAGGCATGCGAATGCCAATGCGAATTCCTCGCATTCTGCGCGCTGGCGCGGTGCGGCTAGCTACCGGATCAGCAACAGCGACACGGCTTGTCGGGGAAGCGCAAACGATAGCTGTACGGAACCTCCGACGCGCGCCACGGTGGTTTCCGTTGCGTCGAGCGTCGACAGTTGCGCCGCGTTGCGCAGCGCGTCGTAGGAAACCTTGTCAGGTGCGATCGGCGATCCCATGCGCTGCCATGCCGCATAGGAATTGCTGTGCTGCTGGTCGATGCGATAGTGCGTGACCGCAGGCGTGCCACGCCGCAGGCCCGTGACGTCCAGCTTGATGGTCGCGATCGGCCCGGCCACGTCGTCATCGTGGTAGTGCCAGACCAGCACAGCGACCACTTCGTCGCTGCGTGTCGCCATGACACCCACGTCCGGCGCGCCGCCAACGCCCTTGGCGAGAATGTCGTCGAGCGGAACCTGGTGCGAGCTCGTGGCGGGCAGCCGGCGTCCCTGCATCCGGCTGAACATGCGGAACACGTTGAGCACCGGCATGTCGATGCCATTGCTCGCCAGTTGGCGGAATCCCGCGAAATAAGGCTGGTCCTCGAATTCGAATGCCCAGGTCAGGGCGCCCTGGAGGTTTACGCGATGGCGCGCGGCGAGCTCGTGTTTGCGCGCAAAACTGGCTGCCGTGTAGCTCGAATACATGGTGCCGTTCCGATAACCGAAGCGCGGTCCCTGGCACGCCGCGCAACCTTCGGGATCGGATTCACCGATGATGATGGGCTTGCCGGAGAGCGCCGGCCGCGCGGCGATCATCCGGAAGCCGGTGTCGATCGTCGCCAGGTGTGCCTGGATGCCCATGCGCACGTGCCCATCGACGAAGTTCGGCGCGCCCTTGGCGTGAAAAGCGAGGAAGTCCGTGGGCGTGCCCTGCTCACCCGTCGCGTGGTTAGTTCCCTGCGTGATGTGATCGAGAAAACCTTCCATGTAGGCGCCGCCGTGGCCGGCGGTGTGCGGGCCGCCAACGCGCGCGGAAGGGAGTGCTCGTCGCACGCCGGCAATTGCGTAGTCGTGCAGCTTGTAGAACTCCTCGCGCGAAGCTTTCCAGTACGCCGGTCCATTCGGTTCGTTCCAGGTCTCGAACCACCAGCGCCGCACTTCCGCTTCGCCGTAGCGCTGCACCAGGTGACGCGTGAGCTCGAAACACAGTTCCGACCAGCGATCGTAGTCGCGCGGCGGATATCCCCAGCCGCCGCTGATCAGGTTGTAGTCGAATCCGGGGCGCCAGGAATGTTTGTAAGGCACCGACGCGGGCGCCGTGCTCAACGCCTGGGGCATGAAACCGAGCTGCACGAACGGTCGCACGCCGTTCGACAGATAGGCGTCGAATATCCCGTCGATGACTCGCCAGTCGTAGCGGGGGTTGCCGGCGGCGTCCTCGGTGTAGACGTTGGTGCTGCCCCATTTCAGCGCTGGCGTACCGTCGCCTGACGACAGCAGATTGTGCGCGCGGAAGTAGACGTCGTCCTTCCTGAGCTGGCCCAGCTCACCCAGCAACTGCCGCCCATCCTTCATGGTGGCGTAGTTAGGCTCGTCGGCGCCGAAGAAGCGCCAGATCGGCGTCACGTCCCCGCTGGCGCGAGCGGCGCTCACCTCGATGGCGACCTCGAAGCCGTCGGCAGCGGCAACGGCGCGGGACAGCAGCAGCGCCGCGGCGATGATGGCAAGGAAACGCGGGGTGGCAGGTTTCATGGAGCCATTATGGTGGAACCATCACGGCGCGAAAATGAAAAAGGGGCGGACAGACTCGCGCCTGCCCGCCCCTGACTCATCTGCGATCAAAACTTCGCGCGAACGCCGAGGTACATGCGTTTGCCGAAGGTTTCGTTGCCGATACGGCGGAACGGGTTGTTGTACTCGACCTTCTGTTCGTCGAGCAGGTTGACGATGTCGGCGAACACCGTGAAGTTGTCGTTCACGTTCCAGCTCGCCGACGCGTCGAGCGTGCCGTAGTCGTCATTGAACTCCGGCAATCCACCGCGACCCGCCGGCGTCAGCAGCCAGGCCTCACGCCAGTTGTAGGCCGTGCGCACGCTGAACTTGTCGGTCTCGTAGTACAACGACGCGTTGTAGCTCAGGCCCGAGACGCCGGGGAACGGGAGGAGCTCCCCGGTCAGCAGGTTTCTGCCCTGGAACCCTTCGTCTTCGGACCATGTGGCATTGGCCATCACGCCAAAGTTCCGCCACGCGCCTTCGAGGAAGTCGAACGCGAACTGACCACCGATTTCGAAGCCGTCGATGGTGACTTCGTCGAGACCGTTGACGGGCCGGGTGATGTTGTACGTGAGCCCGTCGATCACTTCCGGCGCCGCGGTGTTGACGATGAAGCGTGAAATTTCCGTGCGGAATGCCGCGACCGAAACGTAGTTCACGTCGGAGAAGTAATACTCGAAGCCCACGTCGTATTGATTGGCCTTGAACGGCAGCAGATCCGGGTTGCCGCGCGATCCGGTGAGGCCGACGATGTCCGTCGAGCGCCGGAATGCGAGCTGCGCAGGATTCGGTCGCGCCATCACCTCGCCCGCGGTCATGCGACCGACGAAGTTTTCGGTGAAATCGAATCGCACGTTGATGGATGGCAGCCAGTCGTTGTATCCGCCGGCTTGCGAGGCCGTCGGGAAGGTGATCACGGCGCCCTGCTGCACGCGGTTGTAGCCTTCCGAGAGTGTGTTCGTATCGTAGTAACGAACACCGAGCAGCGCGCTGACGGGCACGACGGAGTTGTCCCATGCGAACGACGCCTGCAGATAGCCGGCCAGCGTTTCTTCCTGCACCGACCACGTGTCCAGGTAGTTCTGGAACGTGCCATTGGTGCCGGGATTCGAGTTCGCGCCGTACGGGTCCATCGTGAGGCCGCTGGCGGCGATGGTCGCCTCGTAGGTCGCGTCGCCGTTGTCGTTCCAGTGCTTGATGCCGCCGTTGAAACCCAGGTCACCGGTTTCGAAAAACGGCACTTCGTTGACACCCGAGTTGTCGTTGACGATGCCGGCGATCACCGACTGGGCCACGGCCACCGTGGTGGTCGCTCCGGTGCTGGCCGGCGTCGGCGTGCGGCTGCTGACCTGAATCGTGCGCGCGTAGAGCAGGCTCTCCATCGTCACGTCGCGCTTCTCGACACCCGCTTTCACGGACGTGAGCCAGTCGAGCTCGGGCTTGAATTCCACGTTGAACTGCGCGCCCTCTTCTTCCTGGTTGTTGGTGCGCGGGTTGAACACGGCGGCCAGGTTGTTGACCAGCCCACCGCTCGTCGTGTCGATGCCGGGGAATGAGAAGTTAGGAGCGTCTTCGCCGCCGGTGTAGTCGATGATGGCTCGCGGGACGCCGAAGATCGTGGCAGTCGAGTTCTTCTCGTCGTTCTGCACTTCACCACGCGCGTAGGTGACGCGACCGTCGAACTTCCAGGTCTCGTTGCTCCATTCGGAGCCGAGGATGGCGTTGTACTGCTCGCGCTCGAGCTGGCCGTTGATGTTGCGATACGCCAGGTCCATCGGGAACGCGGCGCTGCTGGTGAGCTCGATGTGATCGATAGTGTTGTCCGCCCCCACCGACGAGTTCGCGTAGTCGATGAGGCCGCCGGCAGCGCCGAGCTGCATGAGCATGCTGCTGACTTCCTCGCGGCCTTTCGCGTAGGTGCCGTCGAGGAAAAGCTTGAATTCATCGTTCGGGCGCCAGTCGACGACGGTATTGAATGCCTGGCGCGTCGTCTCGCGCCGGTCGATGATGTAGCGCGGAATTTCCGGGACCCAGTCGAGCGTTCCATCGGCGTTGACGTCGGTGCCGCGGCCCGGGGTCGCTCCTGCGCCCGTCGCCGTGGGAGCGCGACGCAACCAGCCGGTGGTGCGCGCGTTGTTGCTGTCGAGGTGGCGCGTTTCGTACTGCGCCGACATCAGCACACCGAGAGTGCCGTCGAGGAATATCTTGCTGCCGATCAGTGCCAGCTTCGGATCGATGGCATCGGCGAGATCGCTGTAGACGCCCTGCACCGATCCCGCCATGAATCCTTCAGGTTGATCGAAAGGATGGCGTGTGATCACGCGCACCGTGCCGATACCGCCCTCGGTCATTTCCGGCGTCGGCGTCTTCACGACTTCGACGCGCGAAACGAATTCCACCGGCAGGTCACGGAAATCCACGTCGCGGCCGCCACCCACGGTCAGTGACAACGCGGAAACGCCATTGAGCTCCACGCGGATCAGCGACTGGTCGGCGCCGCGGATGCTGACGCTGCGCCCTTCGCCGTCCTGGCGGTTGATCTGCACGCCGGGTACACGCTGAATGGCTTCGCCGATGTTCTTGTCCGGGAAGTCACCGACGTCTTCGGCCGAGATGGCGTCCACCACCTGGATTGATTCGCGCTTGATTCCGAGCGAGTCGCGCATCGATGCGCGGATGCCGCTGACGATGACTTCTTCCAGCTCCTCGGACTCCACGGCTTGCTGCGCATTCACCTGCGCGCTCGCTGCGATCGCAAGACCGGCGAGTGCGCAGGTCATTCCCGACGAACCCGAACTTAGAAAACGACGCTTGATGCTCACCACGGCTGGCCCCCCAAAGTGGTTGATTGGACGCCGAAACCCTAGGGCGACGGCGGCCGGTGACGTACTAGACTGTGCGCGAATTTGCTCCTTGTTGATCGCTATTGCAAGTTTTCGTGATACGCATCAACTCTTGACGGTGGGGTGTTGGTGAAAACGCACGAATGTGTGTCGTCCCAATTCTCCATTTTCCGAAGCCCTGATGCGCTTCAACGAGGCTGGCTGTGCCTTTTCAGTCGCAAATGGAGTTGCATCCCGCCTTTGCCGTATCGATCAGAATTGTGCATATTCGATCACAGTGCACCGAGGCGCCAATTCGAGGGGATTGAAATGCGAATGAATTGCCAGCTCGCGTCGTGGAGCTTGATAGCCCTCCTGGGAACTACCGCTGTCGCGCAATCTGCGGAACCCACGAGCGCAACGGCGCCGCCCGCAGAGTGGATAGAACCCGTCACGGGTCATCGCGTGGTCCGCCTGTCGACCGAGCCCGGGACGCGATCGATGTATTTCCACCAGAACAGCATTACGCCCGACGGTCGATACGTGATCACCGAAGCGCCGTCCGGCATCGTGGCCATCGAAATCGCCACGCGCAAAAACGAATTGATCGTCCCCGGCAAGGTGCGCGCGCTGTTCGTCGGACGTAAATCCGGGCTGGTGTATTTCTCGCAGAGCACGGGCGCCGGCGATTCGGAGCAACGCACGCCCACGACCATATTCACGGTTCCCGCAAGCGGCGGGTCACCGCGGCGCATCGCGCAGATCGAGCGCGGATTCATCGGCTCGGTCAATGCCGACGAATCTTTGTTGCTGGGTGTATATGCGGAACGCGCCTGGCAACTCGAGCAGGGGCCGCGCGATCCACGGTTCGACGCCAACTACGCCGCCACCGGCAAGGACGGCAAGCCGCTGACTTTCGCGGAAGCCAAGGAAGTGCGCCTGTTGCAACGCGAGCAGGCGCGCATCCCGATGGCCATGTTCACCGTGAGCACCGCGACGGGCGAACAGAAGATCATTCACCGCTCCACGGACTGGTTGAACCATCTGCAGTTCTCGCCGACGGATCCGCAGGAACTCATTTTTTGCCATGAAGGGCCATGGCACCGCGTCGATCGCGTCTGGGCGATGAAGCTCGGTGGCAAGCCGCGCCTGGTACATCGCCGCACGATGAACATGGAAATCGCCGGCCACGAGTTCTTCGACGTCGACGGCAAGACCATCTGGTACGACCTGCAGACGCCGCGCGGCGAAGTGTTCTGGCTGGCGTCAGCCGCCCCCGATGGAACCCGTCGCTGGTACCACGTCGATCGCGACCATTGGTCGGTGCACTTCCAGATCTCGCCGGACGGAAAGACGTTCGCCGGCGATGGCGGCGACGAGGAAATGGTGGCCCACGCAAAGGACGGGAAATGGCTGTACTCGTTCACGCCGCAGGACATTCCCGACGTCGCAGGAATCTCGGCGCCGAACGCCAGCGATCTCGTGCATCCCGGAACTCTGCGCGCCGAGCGCCTGGTCGACATGAAGAAACACGACTACCGGCTGGAGCCCAACATCATCTTCACGCTGGACGGCAAGTGGCTCATTTTCCGCTCGAACATGCACGGGGACGTGCACACCTACAAGGTGGAGCTGGCGAAGCGTCCCTAAGCCTTTTCTTCGAGGCGATGGCGCCAGTTCGACTGGTATTCGAGCAGCCCCGGCAGCCGCAGCGGCGCCACGGACGTCAACGCGCCCGTCGCGGGTGAAGGCAGGCGCGCCAGATGCGCTGCGACTCGCGTGCCCCCGCCTTCCGGATAGGTACGCACGGTGCCCACCGGCACGCACGCGGCTAACAATCTTGCGAACAACGGATTTCGCGCCAGCGGGCCATCCACGAAAATTTCGCCGGCCGCGCCCAGCGACTCGATCAACACCGCGGTCATCAACGCCGAATAGATCGTTGCCAGCGCGGCGCGCTGCGTGCCGTGCAGCGAGTCGACGCCCTCGAGGCGCCCGCGCCGTCCGGAGTATGGCCCGGCGCTCGCGAACGATGGCAGTGCGATCGAGCCCTGCGACAACACCTCGATCACGGCATCGATCGTGGGTTCATCGGCACTCTGCGCAATGGCTTCGTACTCCCGCCCACCCATGTATCGCGCCGTCGCGACCGGCTCGCCGAATGCGTTGACGTTGGCGAGCATGTCGCGTTGCTCGATCAATCGCCGGAGGTCTCCGCGATTCGCCATCACGATGGTCCACGTGCCGCTCGAGACCACGGTGAACGCCTCGCGCTCGCGGTCCATGAGGAAGCGCAGGTATGAGGCGTTGGAATCGTGGATGCCGCAGGCCACTTCACACGTCGCGCTGAGGCCTGTCGCCGCGGCGACGCCGGGCCTGATGCACCCGAGACGCGCGTTCGCCGGGTATTGCGGCGGCATCATGCGCGCCCAGCCCTGCTTGCGCGCCAGCGCCGAATAGGTGCGCTCGTGCGGGCGCCACAGGTCGGTATGAGTACCCAGCGAAGTCACTTCCGCCGCCATGGTTCCCGACAGGCGCCATGACCAGTACTGCGGATAGAGCAGCAGATGTGCGGCGCGCTGGAATATCTCCGCGCGCCGCGTCTGCAGATAGTAGAGCTGGCGGCCAAGGTTGAGGCCCTGCGGAAGACTGGGGGAAAACGTCAGCGAATAGTTGTCACGCAGCGGCGCGTACTCCGCGCTCACCTCGTCGAAGCGCTGGTCTTCATAGTCGGGCGCAACCAGGACTTCGCCCGCGTGATCGACCAGCACCGCCGCGGCGCCATGCGCGATGGGCACGATGACCGCGATGCGTTCGCGCTGTGGCGCGGCGCGCAGCGATTCGAGCAGCCAGGTCTCGATGGCCACGACATCGAGCTCGCGCCCGGCGGCGCCCTGCGCCACATTGTTAGCCCGGCGCACGCTCCAGATTTCCTGGCCCAGCGTCGGATCGACGACGGCAAGTTTGGCGTTGGTCTTGCCGACGTCGAACACCGCGATGAGTGGGCCCGTCATCGTCTGACCCTGGGCCTGTTCACAAGGGCCGGAACGGCGACCACGAGGATGAGCAGCGTACCGATGAAAATCGACATCACGATTCCGGGAATGTTCATGAGTCCGAGCCCGAAGGTCACCAATCCGAATACAAACGCGGCCAACACCACGCCGAGAATACTGCCCTTGCCGCCCCACACCGAAACGCCACCGAGGATCACCATGCTGATGATCTCGAGTTCCCAGCCCTGCGCAATCGACGGCCGCGTGGACCCGAGGCGCGAGGTCAGCAGCACGGCGGCGAGCCCGCTGAACAGCCCCGTGAGCGCGAACAGCGCGAATCGGTATCGATTCACCGGAACTCCCGCGAACCGGCTGGCGACCGGGTTGGCGCCGATGGCGAAAATGGTCCGGCCCCAACGCGTCCGATGCAGAAACACACCAAACAATATTGCGAACAGCGCGAACAATGCCAGCTCGACGGACACCGGGCCGGCGAGATAACCCTGGCCGAAGGCCGCGAAAGATTCCGGATAGTCCTTGAGAACACGGTCTCCGAGCACTGCATACGCTGCGCCACGAAATAAAGTCATCGTGCCGATGGTCGCGACGATGGAAGGAACCCGGCCGAGCGTCACCAGCGCGCCGTTGATGCAGCCGGCCAGCAAGCCGGTGCCGAGGCCGATACCGGCAATGCCCGCGGTGCCCATGCCCTGCGCCGACGCCAGCCCCATGGCCACGGATGAGAGCGCAATGATGGCCGCCACAGAAATGTCGATCTCGCCCGCGATGATGAGCAGCGCCAGCGGCAGCGCAACGATCGCCCTTTCGGTGAAGTTGAACGTCGCGTCCGAGAGGGTGTCGACACTCAGGAAGTACGGCGAGAGGGTGGAGAACAGGATGAACTCGAACACCAGCACCAGCATCAGCATCGATTCCCAGCGAAGCAAACTCGCCGGCCTCACGCGCGCACCTCGAGGATGGTGCGCTTGTACTCGCGCTGGCGCGCGCTCAACAACACGGCGACGAGGATCACCACGCCATTGATGAACATCTGCCAGAACGCCGAGATGCCGACCAGCGGCAGACTGCTGCGGATGATGCCGATGAAGAGGCATCCGAGCACCACGCCCACGGCCGATCCCACGCCGCCGGCAATCGCAACACCACCGATCAGGCAGGCCGCGATGACGGAAAGCTCGAAGCCGAGCGCAATGTCGGTATACGCGACCGCGAAGCGCGCGACCCAGAGATATCCGCAGACGCCCGCGAGCGCGCCGCATATCGTGTAGGCCACGAACTGCATGCGGCCCGCATCGATGCCCGAGTAGTTTGCCGCCTCGGGATTCCCGCCCGCGGCATAGAGGTCGCGCGCCAGGCGCGAACGGCGCAACGCGACCACGAACACCGCGGTCACGGCCAGCGCCAGCCAGGAAAGCAGCGTGAGACCCAGGAATTCGCCGCGCGGAAAAGCCAGGAAGCCGCGCGACATCTCGTTTTCGTTGACCCAGGCGCCTTTGGACAGGAGGTAGATCGCGCCGCGGTAGATGGACATGGTTCCGAGCGTCACGACGATCGGCGGGAGGCGCAGCTTCCAGACCAGCACGCCGTTGAAAGCGCCTAACAAGGCTCCCGATACGAGCGTGAGGACCAGGATCGGCGCCACTCCCATTCCAGGCCAGGCCCGATCGAAGACTGCCGCCAGCATGCCGCACAACGCGAGATTCGCCGCGATCGACAGGTCGATGCCACGGACGAGGATGACCAGCATCTGCCCGAGAGCCAGCATGATGAGAATCGCCGTGTCGTCGAGCAGGCCGGCCAGGTTGCGAGGCGCCGCGAATCCGGGGAACGCGAATGTCACGGCAAGGAACAGCGCCAGCGTGAGCGCCGCGAACGCGAGGTCGCGGCGTGTATGGCCCGACAACGTCCTGATCCCGCTCATGCGTCGCTCGCGGCGCGCAGGAGATTCTCGCTGGTAGCCTGCTCGCGCGTGAATTCGCCGCGCAGGCGACCACGCCGCATCACCAGCACGCGATCGGACATGCCGAGAATTTCCGGCAAGTCCGACGAGATCATCAGCACACCGCCGCCATCCCGCGCGAATTCGCTGGTCACCGCATGCACTGCCGCCTTGGCGCCCACGTCGATGCCCTTGGTCGGTTCATCGAGGATCAGCACTCCCGGCCGGCGGGCCAGCCACTTGGCGATGACGACCTTCTGCTGATTGCCGCCGGAGAGGTTCTGCACCGGCTGCTCGGGACCCTGCGCCTTGATGGCGAGCCGGTCTATCCACTGCCGCGCCAGTCGTGACTCATCGTGCGCGCGGCACCAGCCGCGTGGCGCGAGTGTCGCCAGATTCGGCAGCGCGATGTTCGCCGCGACCGAGAAAGGCAGGACGGTTCCCTGGGTTTGCCGGTCCTCCGGCACCAGCGCGACGTCCACACCCGTGACGACAGATCCCGAGTCCGCGGCCTTGATGCCGAACAGGACTTCGGCGAGCTCGGTGCGGCCTGCGCCCACGAGGCCATACACGCCGAGGATTTCGCCGCTACGCAGCGTGAACGAAATGTCTGCGAATTCCCCGGCGCGGCTCAGGTGTTCGACGCGCAGCAACTCGGCGCCCGCCGTGGTTTCGAGCTTGGGAAACAATTGCTCGACGGGCCGGCCGACCATGAGCCGTATGAGCTCGTCGCCCGTCACCTCGCTCACTTTTCCCGCGCTCACGGAAACCCCGTCGCGAAACACGGCGTAACGGTCCGCGAGCGCGAAGATCTCTTCGAACTTGTGACTGATGAACAGCAATGCACAGCCGGCGTCGCGCAGCTTGCGCACGATGCGAAACAGCTCGGCGCACTCGCGCTGCGACAACGACGCAGTCGGCTCGTCGAAAATGAGTACGCGCGATTCATGCGCAAGCGCGCGCGCAATCTGCATCACGTGTTTTTGCGCGATGCTCAGGCGGCCCGCCGGCAGGTCGGCGTCGAAGTCCGCATCGAGGTCGCGCAGCACCGCGGTCGCCTGCGCGCGCATCGCAGTCCAGTTCACGAGGCCACGGCGCGACGGCTGGCAGTTCACGAACAGGTTTTCGGCCACCGAGAGGTTGTCGAACGACAGGCATTCCTGGTGAACCACGCCGATTCCCAATGCGCGCGAGGCTAGCGGGTCCGCGATGCGCACCGCTTTGCCATCGAAACGGATTTCGCCGGCGTCCGGCTGGTGGATGCCCGACAGGATCTTTACCAGCGTGGACTTGCCGGCGCCGTTCTCGCCGATCAGCGCTGTGACCGCTCCGCGCGGCAATTCGAGGCTCGCGCGCTCGAGTGCGCGCACGCCGCCGAATGACTTCCGGATGTCGGCCAGCGTCAGTAGAGATGAGTCCACGGATTCGCTTTCAGAAGATCTTCGCGAATTCCGCCACGTTGGTGGCGTCGTAGATGAAAGGTTTGCTCATCGCGCCGATTCCGTCCGCGGCGAATGTGACCTCGCCCATGCGGCCCATGGACACGGGCTTCGCTACATCCGCGCCGCGCGCGAAGCGCACCGCAAGCTGCGTCGTCGCGTAGCCGAGGTCGATGGGATTCCAGATCGCGAACTTGGGAACTACGCCTTTCTCGACGTACCCGGCCAGCTCCGACGGAAGCCCGAGGCCCGTGACCTTCACCTTGCCCGTGAGCCCCTGGTCCTCGACGGCGCGCGCCGAGGCCACGATGCCGACGGAGCTGATGCTCACCAGCACCACGAGATCCGGATATTGCTTGAGCAATGCCACTGCCTCGCGATACGACTTGTCGGACACGTCGTCGCCATACACGACGCTGACGAGCTCGAGTCCGGCATGTTGTGCCAGCGCCTTGCGCATTTCCGCGAGCCAGGAATTCTGGTTGGTGGACGTGGGCGTGGCCGAAACCACGGCGAATTTGCCTTTCCCCTTGCCATCGATCTGCGGCGCCAGTTCCGCGGTCAGCGCCACCACGGTTTCGCCAATGAGCTGATCTGACGAAGGCGCCAGATGCGCCACGCGGCCCGCGGGCGCGACCGCGGAATCGTACGAAACCACTTTGATGCCGCGCTGCATCGCGCGCTTGAGGGTCGGCACCAGCGCATCGGGATCGTTGGCCGACACGGCGATCGCATCCACACGTTGCGCGATCAGCGAATTGAGCACTTCGATCTGGCCTTCCGCGGTGGGGGTCGTTGGACCGTTGAAGATCACCTCGGCATCGAGCTCGCTCGCGGCCTCATCGGCGCCCTTGTGGACGGCGTCGAAAAAACCATTGCCCAGTGATTTGGCTACCACGCCTACGCGTGTGCGCGCCGGCTTGTCAGGCTCGCTCTTGCCACAACCGGAAAGCGCCACGACCAGCAGGCATGCGCCCGCCATCAAGATTCTGCGTTTCAACTGGACCCCCGGAGCCCGCGCTCACGCGAGCTTTTTGACTTCGTCTTCTTCCGACACTTTCGCGACGATGACCTTGATGCCGGCGCTGCGGAAATCCTCGAGCTCTTCGGCCTTTGCGCCGTCGTCGGTGACGATCGTGTTGATGCGATCGAGACCCGCCACGATCATCGCGGACTTGCGCCGCAATTTGGAGCTGTCCGCCATGACGATCACGTGCTCGGAGCGTTTCAGCAGTTTGGTCTGCGCCTGCACGATGAGCGGATCGGCCTCCATCATGCCGAAGCGGTTGAGCCCGTAACATCCGACGAAAAGCTTGTTGCCCCAGAAGCTCTCGATGGTGTCGTTCTCGAACGGGCTGAGCACGATGTTCTGTTCACGGAAGATCGTGCCACCGGGCAGCGTGATGCGGTTGCGGCTGGTCGCAAACAACTTGGCGGCGATCGGAAACGAATTGGTGAGGATGTCGAGATCGGAATTCTCGAGAAACTCCACCAGCGCGAAGGTGGTGGTGCCGCCGTTGATGATGATGCTTTCGCCGGGCGCGATGAGCTCGGCCGCCGCGCGCGCGATCGCACGCTTCTGGGGCACGCTCACATCCTGGCTCATGGCGAATGGCATGCCCACCAGATGCGGTTGATGACGCGGACGAACCGCCTCAGCGCCGCCGCGAATGCGCTTGACCTCGCCTTTCTCCGCCAGCGCGTTGATGTCGCGGCGGATAGTGGCCTCGGAGGCGCCCAGCAGATCCAGCAAATCGCCGACGCTCACGATGGATCGCTCGTCGACGAGCTTCAAAATCAGGTTGTGGCGCTCTTTTTCCAACATTGGGGTCACCCTCGACCTAGGTCGTGATCGATTATGAACGTGATTGATTGTATATGACGGCTTCGTGTGTTACACAGCCTCACCATTAAATGAGGCCGAACGTGCGTACTTTAGCGCCGGATCGGACCGGAGACATTGGATGACTGTGGTTCAGATGGCGCCCCAGGCGTCTCTCGAAATCGAGAATCGCTGGGATGACACCCATGCCGCCCGGCTTTCACCTGCCGAGCTGCTGCTTTATCGCTCAAACCTGCTGGGGAGCGACAAGCGCATCACCAACTTCGGCGGCGGCAACACATCGGCCAAGATCAAGGAAAAGGATCCCCTGACGGGTCAGGACGTCGAGGTGCTCTGGGTCAAGGGCTCGGGCGGCGACCTTGGCACGATGAAGCTCGACGGTTTCTCCACTCTATATATGGAGAAATTCCTGTCGCTGGAGAAGTTCTACAAGCCCGGCACGGATAACGACGCCGTGCTGGTGCCGCTGTATGCGCACAGCGCCTTCAACCTGAATCCGCGAGCCGCCAGCATCGACACGCCGCTGCATGGGCTCATCTCGCGCGCGCACGTGGATCACATGCATCCCGATGCGCTCATCGCCATCGCAGCCTCGGCGGATTCGAAGAGGCTCACCGACGAGATTTTCGGCGGCGAGATCGGCTGGTTGCCCTGGATCCGTCCGGGCTACGAGCTGGGGCTGAAACTTCGCGAACTCACGCAGAAGAATCCCAGGCTCAAAGGCGCCGTCCTCGAGGCGCATGGCCTGTTCACCTGGGCGGATACTTCCAAGGCCTGCTATGAAAACACGCTGGACATCATCAACCGCGCTACTACGTGGCTGGCCGACAAAAGCCGGGGCAAGCGGCCTTTCGGCGCCGTCGCCGTACCGGCACTGACCATCGATCGCCGGCGCGAAATCGCCGCCGGCATCATGCCGACGATCCGCGGGCTGATTTCCGGGCTTGGTGTGGGGGCAGCCTCCGAGGCGGGTGCAGCCCCCACTATAAAAGTGGGTCACTTCGACGATTCCGAAACGGTGCTCGACTTCGTTGGCGGTGAAAAACTCGCCGGTCTCGCGGCCCTGGGCACTTCCTGCCCGGACCATTTCCTGCGAACGAAGATCTGGCCGGTGGTCCTGCCGTTCGATCCCGCCAAGGATTCGGTCGATCAGCTCGCCGCGCGCGTGGCGCCGGCCATCGCGGCCTACCGTGAAAAATACGCGGGCTACTACGACCGTTGTAAGCGACCCAATTCGCCGAAGATGCGTGACGCCAATCCGGTGGTCTACCTCGTGCCCGGCGTGGGCATGATCACGTTCGCCGCGGACAAGGCCACCGCGCGAATCGCCGGTGAGTTCTACATCAACGCCATCAACGTGATGCGCGGCGCGGCCAGCGTCTCCACCTACCGCGGCCTGCCCGAGCAGGAAGCGTTCGATATCGAATACTGGCTGCTCGAAGAAGCCAAGCTGCAGCGCATGCCCAAGCCGAAGCCCTTGGCCGGTCGCGTTGCCCTCATTACCGGGGGCGCGGGTGGCATCGGCCTCGCCACTGCCCGCCGGCTCATGGACGAAGGCGCCTGCGTGGTGATCTGCGATATCGATCGCGAAGCACTCGCCGGAGCCGAGTCCGATCTCAAGAAGAAGTACGGCAACGACGTCGTCGCCAGCGCCTGGGTGGATGTCACGCGTGAAGACGCGGTCATCGCCGGCTTCCGCGACAGCTCGTGGAAATTCGGCGGCGTCGACATCTGCATTTCCAATGCCGGCATCGCCTCCGCCTCACCGGTGGAAGAGACGACGCTCGCGCTCTGGCAGAAGAACATGGACATTCTGTCCACCGGCTATTTCCTGATCGCGCGCCAGGCATTCCTGCTGTTCAAGGCGCAGGGCATTGGCGGCTCGATCGTGTTCATCGGCTCGAAGAACGCCCTCGCCGCTTCTCCCGGCGCCGCGGCCTACTGCACCGCCAAGGCCGCCGAGTTGCACCTGGCGCGTTGCCTCGCGCTCGAAGGCGCGCCGATAGGAATCCGCGTGAACGTCGTGAATCCCGATGCCGTGCTGCGCGGCTCGCGCATCTGGCAGGGCGAGTGGGCGCAACAGCGCGCGGCCCAGTACAAGAAGAGCGTCGACGAGCTCGAGTCGGTGTATCGCGAGCGCAGCCTGTTGAAGCGCAGCGTTTACCCTGAAGATGTGGCCGAGGCGGTGGCATTCTTCGCGTCCGAACGTTCCGCCAAGTCGACGGGCAACATCGTGAACGTCGATGCCGGCAACGCCGGCGCGTTCACGCGCTGAGAGGGGATCATGTCCAAGGGCTTCGCCGATCCGCGCGATGCGAATTACATCGCGTCGGCCAATCAGTCGCAGGCGGCCGCACTGGCCACCGACTACACCGCGCTGGGCATGCAGCTCGAACGCCGCGGAATCAAGATCGATGACGTCACCCGCGCCGTCGCGAACTTCAAGGTCGCCATCCCCTCCTGGGGCGTGGGCACGGGCGGCACGCGCTTCGGCCGCTTCCCGGGTCCGGGGGAGCCGCGCAACGTCTTCGAGAAACTCGAAGACTGCGCCGTCATCCACAAGCTGACCGGGGCAACGCCCACCGTGTCGCTGCATCTGCCCTGGGATCGCACGGATGACTACAAGGGTCTGCGCGAACACGGCGCCGCCCTCGGCCTCGGGTTCGACGCGATGAACTCGAACACCTTCCAGGATCAGGTGGGCCAGTCGCTGTCGTACAAGTACGGCAGCCTCACGCACACCGACGCGGCCGTGCGCGCACAGGCGGTGGCGCACAACATCGACTGCATCGCGGCCGGAAAAGCGCTCGGATCCAAGGCCCTGACGGTGTGGATCGGCGACGGCGCCAACTTTCCGGGGCAGTCGCACCTCGGCCGCGCATTCGAGCGATATCTCGAGTCCACCAGGTCTATCTACGCGGCGCTGCCCGAAGACTGGCGGATGTTCATCGAACACAAGATGTACGAGCCGGCGTTTTATGCCACCGTCATCCAGGACTGGGGCAGCTCGCTCATGGCTGCGCAGACCCTGGGCCCCAAGGCCTTCTGTCTCGTCGACCTCGGCCACCATGCGCCGAACGTGAACATCGAGATGATCGTCGCGCGCCTGGTGCACGCACAGCGGCTCGGCGGCTTCCATTTCAACGATTCGAAGTACGGCGACGACGACCTGGACGCGGGCTCCATCGAGCCGTTCCGCTTGTTCCTGGTATTCAATGAGCTCGTGGAAGCCGAGCTCGCCAAGGCGCCTAACTTCCGGCCCGCGCACATGCTCGACCAGTCGCACAACGTCACCGATCCGGTCGAGAGCCTCATGACCAGCGCCATCGAGCTGCAGCGCGCCTATGCGCAGGCGCTGATCGTCGACCGCACGGCCCTGCACGAATATCGGCTGGGCAACGACGTGCTCATGGCCGCGCAAACGCTGAAGCGCGGTTTCACCACCGACGTTACGCCCATCCTGGCGCAGGCGCGGGTGCTGAAGGGCGCGGCCATCGATCCGGTCGGCGCCTACCGCGAGAGCGGATATCGCGCCAAGTGCGGGCAAATGCGGCCGGGCAAACAGAGCCTCGGCGGTGGGATCGTCTAAGAATGGGGGCAGCCCCCATACTTCAGTATGACCGTCCTCAACAGCATCGAAGATCTCCGGCAGGCCGCGCGCCGCCGCGTGCCACGCGCCATCTTTGACTACGCCGATCGCGGCTCGTACGACGAAGTGACCTTCGACCGCAATCTCGCGGACCTGAAGGCTCTCCAGTTCCGCCAGCGCGTCATGGTCGACGTCTCGCGGCAGCAGCTCGCCACCACCATTCTCGGCGAGGAATGGGCCATTCCCGTCGGTATCGGCCCCACCGGCCTCACCGGGTTGTTCCACGCCAATGGCGAGATGTTAGGGGCGCGCGCCGCCCAGGCTTTCGGCGTGCCCTTCTGCCTTTCCACCATGTCCATCTGTTCCATCGAAGACGTGCGCAGCGCGGTGCAGAAACCGTTCTGGTTCCAGGTCTATCTCATGCGCGATCGCAGCTTCAATGCCGAGTTGCTGGATCGCGCGCTCGCGGCCAATTGTTCGGCCATCATGCTCACCGTCGACATGCCCGTGCAGGGCCTGCGCCGGCGCGACCCGAAGAACGGCTTGTCCATTCCGCCGAAGCTCACACTGAAGAACATGTTCGAGGTCGCGATGAAACCGGTCTGGGCCATGAAGGTCCTTGCGGGCAAGCGACGGACCTTCGGCAATCTCGAAGCGCGCATGAAAGGCACCGGCGGGCTCAAGACGCTTTCCGAATGGATCGCGCAGCAGTTCGATCCCACGGTCACCTGGAAGGACCTTGCCTGGCTGCGTGAGCGATGGCCGCGCAAGATCATCATCAAGGGCATTCTCGATCCCGATGACGCGCGACTTGCCTGCGAACACGGCGTGGACGCCATGGTGGTGTCCAATCACGGCGGCCGGCAGCTCGATGGCGCCTGCTCCACCATTTCCGCGCTGCCAAAAATCGTCGACGCGGTGGAAGGACGCTGCGAAGTGTTGTTCGACGGTGGCGTGCGCTCGGGACAGGATGTCCTCAAGGCGCTGGCGCTCGGCGCCAAAGGTTGTCTCATCGGCAAGACGTTTCTATATGCGCTCGCTGCGCGAGGCGAACCCGGCGTCACGCTTGCGCTCGACATCCTGCGCAAGGAACTCGCCGTCAGCCTCGCGCTAACCGGTGCGAATGACGTACGCAAGGTCACGCGCGACATCCTGATCCGGTAGCGCCGGGCAATGCCCGGCGCTACTTCACCCGGTCAGAAGGACACGCTGACCCCCATGAACACCGTCATGCCCGCGTAGTCGTAAGTCGCGGGAAACGTATTACCGTAACCGCCAAAGCCGGCGACGATCGGCGGATCAGTGTCGAACACATTATTAACGCCCGCGTAGACCTCGGCCCGGTCGCCGAAACCAAAGGTGGCCGAGAGATCGATGTAGTTCATCGCATCGAACTTCGGATTCGTCAGCGTCGCCGCCGCGGGCGGCGCGAGACCGGCGGCCTGCGGCAGCACGATGCGGTCGGTGGTGACGCTGTCGATGAACCGATGTCGCAGGCTCACGCCCAACGGACCCGTAGTCCAGGTGACGCGGGTCACTCCCTTCGACTCCGGAATCGGCTCACCGCAAACTGAGCCATACGCACCCACGCATCGATTCCTGTTCGCGGGCACGGCTTGCATGGGCGTAACCGTGAACTTGTCGGTAAAGGTCCACTGCGTTCCGATGTCGAAACGGCTGGCGCCACCCATGCCAAAGCCCACGTCCCATCCGTATCGCGCTCCAAGATCCACGCCGATGGTCGCCAGCCGGCCGATGTTGGCTTGCAGCACGTCAAGTGAGTACGGAACCGTGATTCCGCCCGTGGCCGGATTGCGATGGACTGCCTGGCAGAAGTCGCTGCCGGCATCCTGAACCGTGAAGTAGCAAAGGTTCAGCGTGTTCTGCGCACCGCCGCCGAGCTGCGCAATGGCGCCTTCGAGCTTGATGTCGAAATAGTCGATGGTCACGACCAGGCCATCCAGGAACGCCGGCGTAAGCACGACGCCCAACGTCGTCGTGTCCGAGCTTTCCTCCTGCAGGTCGGCGTTTCCGCCCGAGCGCGTCGGAATGATGTTGTCAGGCTGCACACCCGCGCCGAATACCGACAGCGCCGGCACGCCGGTGGCTTCGCACAACGCCCGCACGCCCGCCGAGCGATTCGTCGTGTTGCGGCTCGAGCAGGGGTCCGTCAGCGTCTGGAAGTTCAGTTGCAGTCCGCCATACAGGTCACCGATGTTAGGTGCGCGAATCGCTCGCTGGAACTGCCCACGGAACGCGACCGATTCGTTCACTCGCCAGTCGAGGCCATACAGGTAGGTGGAGACGCGGCCAATGCCGTCGAGGTCGTAGTCAGAGCTGCGGTAACCGCCGTTGAGCATCAGGTTCTGGACGAACGGCAGCTCGGCCAGTATCGGCACGCGCACTTCGGCGAAGATCTCCTTCGACGTGATGTCGCCGCCCGTGGGCAGGCCTGGATTGAAACCGATCACGTCGCCCGATCGCAGGTACTCATCGGGAATGTATTCCGCCTCGGCCGTGCGCCATTCGAAACCTGCCGAGAAGTTGACCGCACCGGCCGGCAGATCGAATGCCTCGCCGCCGAGCGTGGCCACCGCCACTTCCTGCTCGGCGTTCGTCACATTGGTGGCATTGATCTTGATGGCGTTCACGGCTGCTTCGGAAAGGTTCTGACCGAAGATGTTCGCAACCGGCGGGTTCGCGCCGCTCGCCAACAATGCGGCTGCGTACCGGCTGCGCGAGGCAGCACCTTCCTGGCGGCTCGAGTCCTCGGAGCGGGAGAACGTGTAGTAAACGTCATAGGACAGCTTGCGCAGGAACTTGTCGGAGACATCGCCGAGATCGCCGCGCATGCCCAATGCCGTTCGCCACACGTTGTGGTCGTCGACGTTGTGGCGGAAGGGCAGCTCCACCAGGCGTCGCCCCGCGGTGAGAATCGCCAGTCCGTCGTTCGGGGTGGTCGTGTATGCGATCGGACCCTGCTGCAGCGTTCGGGGTCCGGTTTCAGCGGCGTCGAGTGCGCGGAGCAGCTGCTGCATCGGGCTCACCGTGGCTGCAACGCCGTCATCGTCGAGGTACGGATTGTTGACGTTGAACAGGAAGTCGCCGCCGATGTTCGCCTGCGTGAGCTGCTGATCGACGCGATTGTTGCTGAAATGGAATTCCAGGTATCCCGTGGCCTTCGGCGCGAACTCGTAGTGAGTGAATGCGTTGAGCATCCAGCGTTCCTGCGGCACTTGTAGATAGTTGTGCTGCGTCAGGTTGAAGTCATCCGCCGGCCGCTGCGCCAGGCGCTGCTGGGTACCGTCGTCATTGAAGGTGAATCCATTGGGCCCCATGTTGCCGAGTCCCGCCGCATTCAGCTGGGCCTGCGTCGCGGCCAATTGCGCCGGCGTCAGCGTGAAGCGGCCGTTGGGAATGTCACCGCTGCCGGAGAAGATGAATCCCATCCTGCCGCCCGAAGCCGCGCAGTTGGCGGCATTCGATCCATTGGCGGTACCGATCAGGCTGTCACTCCAGGATTCGGCGGTGACGCAGGCTTCGCCATATGGCAGCTCCGCCCAGTCGCCACGCTCGGCGCGCGTGAATCCGTCGCGCTTGTAGTAGTTCAGCGATACGACAGCATTGCCGCGACCTTCCGCGAAATTGCCACCGACGGTGAGATCGACGCTGGTGGTCGGCGTGCTGGTGGAGCTGTCGAATCCATACTGCCCGCCGAGCTCAACGCCTTCGAAGTCGTCTTTCATGATGAAGTTGACGACACCGGTGATGGCATCGGAGCCATACACCGCCGACGAACCGCCGGTGACCACTTCTGTGCGTTCGACGAGCGCGGTTGGAATGGTGTTGAGGTCGGTGACCTGTTCGGGCCCGAAGATGGCAAAGCGTCGTCCATTGACCAGCGTGAGGCTGCGCGTCGGTCCGAAGCCGCGAAGGTTTACGTATGCAGCACCCGCTGCAGAACCGGCGGGAACTGTGTTGGCTGTGGCGCCGCCATTGGTCGCCGCGACGAATTGCGGCTGGTCGTTCAGGACCTTGTCGACAGTCATCGCGCCCGAGAGTTTGATTTCGTCAGCGTCGATGATGGCGAGCGGTGTCGACGCGTCCTCCACGCCGCGCGCGATGCGCGAGCCGGTGACGACGATGACGTCGGTTTCTTCGGGTGCTGGTGAATTCTGTTCTTGCGCGAGTGCGCTCGTGGCGCTCGCCAGCGCGAGGCCGGTCAGAAAATAGACGGCCGCGCGCACTTTGCGGGTGTTACCCGCAAACCGATTGCTGTTCATGATTTCCCCTTCGTTTTTTAGGACTTCAGACCGAAACGGGGATCGAGTTTCCGCGCTCTACCCCCGTTGCCTCTCGATCATGGATGAGCGAATTTGCTTGAGCAAGAATGAATATCGATGCGCTACGCGCACGTTAGGCTCGGAAAGCGATGCAATTCGTTCAGACGCGGGCAGTTACGAGCGTATTGATACCCGTTTCGTATGGCCTGCATGCGAGATCGGGTATAGGTGGAGCGCCGCCAGCGAAGGGGTGCTAGCGGCGCTCCGATTGTCGAAAAGCGCACAGAGCGCGGACAAGGTGCACTTCTCGGACTCGGCGGGACTCCCATCGGGCGTCCCAGAAAAACCTTAGCGCTGTATCAGTTGTTAGCGGTCACAACCGATCATAACTGCGCATTAACAATCAAATCAGTGCGCTTTTTATCACAGATTCGCGAAAAGCTCGACCAAAAATCGTATTTATGGGCCCAGAAATCGCTGAACGGGAGCCTACCTAAGTGATAACGCTACCGGCCAGAAAAGCTTTACCAACGCCAGAATTTTTTGCCTGCGGCGATGCACATGCGATCGCGAGACCTCGAGACACTTGGCCATGGGCCGATGAAGCCGGTGTAACGAGCGTGTGAAGGCAGCGCTCCGTGCACAGAGCTGACCTCGAGACGCGCGGCGCCCCGCCGAACCTGCGTTCGTCGACGACAAATTTCCGCCGTGCAGGCGAAGTCGTGACCAGGCCATCGAAGTTGTCGCTGATCAGCGCCAGCGCGGCCAACTATGTGAACAACCGGCCTAACAAGATGGCTGGTTCATTCTTGCCATCCCATGGCCGCCCGCGTAGCGTGCCGCCCCATGAACAAATACACCCGCGTTGCGCTCGTCGCCTTCCTGCTCTCCACCAGCTTCGGCTCTCATGCCGATGACAACAATAAAGCCAAGGTCGACTGCACCATGAAGTTTTCCTTGAGTGGCTGGTCGGCGTTTTACAAGCGCGCCGATGGCACCGGCACGGTTACCTGCAACAACGGCCAAACCGCCAACGTGAAGCTCGAGGCACGCGGCGGCGGCCTGACCGCCGGCAAGTCCAGCATCGAAAACGGCAAGGGTGAGTTCTCGAACGTGAAGAGCATCGACGAGATCTTCGGCAAGTACGTCAACGCCGAGGCCAGTGCCGGCGCGGTCAAGGCGTCCGGTGCGCAGGCGATGACGAAGGGCGAAGTCTCGCTGGCCCTGGCGGGCACCGGCCGGGGATGGGACCTCGGCATTTCCTTCGGCAAATTCACCATCAAGCGTTTGGAGTGACGCTCGCGGCCAGCGGCTTCGGCGTGCGTGACTGCCCGAGGCAGGCAGTGAATTCCGCGCCGAACAGAAAGATCTGGGCCGAGTAATACAGCCACAGGAGCAGCGCGGCGAACGAAGCGGCCGCGCCATAGGCCGTAGGTTGCGTGGCGCGCCCCAGGTACAGGCCGATCGCCCATCTTCCGAGATGAAACAGCACCGCGGTCACCAGTGCGCCGGTGATCACGTGTCGCCATGCCAGCCGCCGCGCGGGTAGATAGCGGTACATGAGCGCAACGAGCCCGGTGCCGAGCACGATCGACAGCAGGAAATCCAGCGAAGCCAGGATCCCGACCAGCCCCTCGAAGTGTCGCAGCACGTAGCCGCGCAACGCCGCGAGCGCCGTGGTCAGCGTCAGCGAAACGAGCAGCAGGAAACCGACTGCCAGGATGAAGCCGAAGGAAACGAGGCGTGCGCGCACGAAAGAGCGCCAGCCTCGCGGAATGGCGTCGCGCCCGCCCCATACCTGCTGCAGGGCGCTCTCCAGCGCCGCGAACACGGTGCTCGCGCCCACCAGCAGCATCACCACGCTGACGATCGTCGCCCAGGTTCCCTCCGTGGTTTGCGCGCTGCGCATCGCGTCCAGAATCAATGTCGCGCTCTGATGTCCGAACAACATGGTCAACTGGCTGCCGACATAGGAGTACGCCAGCTCGCCGCCGACGATCCAGCCCGCTATCGAGACGATGATGATGAGCAGCGGCGCCAGGGAAAACGCGCAGTAGAAGGCGAGCGCGGCGCTGATGCTCGAAGCCTGGTCTTCGAGCCAGTTGTCGGTCGTGGCCTTCAGAATCTTCCAGAGACTGCGCGGGCTTTTCACAATATGGATCTTGCCGCAGCTCATGGCCTAACAAGCTGGCAAACCTGTCGGCGAAGTTCCGCGATCCGCGCCAGCGAACGCCTACGGCCCGCGCGGCCATCCGGTGCTGCGCAGCACCGTGTATTTCCCGCCGGCGTGCTCGATGAGCAGCGCACGCAGGCCCGAACGCTCCGCGAGGTCCATCGCCAAAGCCGGCGGCATCACCATCAGGACGGTCGCAAGCGCGTCGGCCTGCATGCAATCGGCGGCGATCGCCGTGGCGGACACGGTGCTGTGCGCGACGGGATAACCGGTGCGTGGATCGATGATGTGCGAATAGTGCCGTCCGCCGCTTTCGAAGAAGCGCCGATAGTCACCCGCCGTGGCCACGCTCTCATCGTGCAGCGCAACGACGGCGGGTTCGACTGCCGGAACGTCGGATGACACATCGGCCGCCGGCCGTTCCACCGCCACGCGCCAGGGTTCGCCGTGTGCGTTCCTGCCGCGCGCGCGCAGCTTGCCCGACAGGTCGATGAGGTAGTTAGTGACGCCGCGCGAGTCCAGGTACTCGGCAACGCGATCCACGCCGCGCCCCTTGCCCAGCGACGAGAGGTCGACACGCATGCCGGGGCGTTTGCGCGCGCGCCGATTGGCGACGTCGACCTCGACGCCGCGCCAGCCGACGCGCGACCGTGCCGCCTCGATGGCGACGGCATCCGGCACCTGGCGCGTCGCGGGTTCCGGGCCAAAGCCCCACAGGTTCACCAGCGGCCCGACGGTGACGTCGTATGCGCCGCCGCTGCGCTCCGCAAGGCCCAGCGCGTAGGCCAGCACTCCGGCGAGCTCCGCGTCGACATTCACCCATTCGCCGCGATCGTCTTCGTTGAACCGGCTGAGTGCCGAATCTGCGCGATACGTGCTGAGCGCAAGGTTCACGGCGTCGAACCGGGCCTGCACGCCGGCCTGCAATTCCGCGGCGGGGGCAGGCAGCTGACCGACGATCTTCGCAGTCCACGCACTGCCCATGGTTTGACCCGAAATCAGGGTCTGGCCGGAGGTCGGCGTCTCTCCGGCGCCTTGCGGCCGTCCCGCGCACGCGGCCAGCGCCAGGCTCGCCGCCAGGGCCATCGTCCGCAGCAAACTACCGGCGCGCGGCAAACTACTGCGTCAGCACTTCGAACGTGCCCGAGTAGGAAGCGCGGCGCTTCTTCACGCCTGGAACCGATGCTTTTTCATCCTGGATCGACACTTCCAGCCAGTACATCCCGGCCGCCGGCCAGGTAACGGCAATCTCGCCATCCTTGTTGGTCTTGAAGATCATCTCGTCGGGCGAATCGCGGTAACGCGTACCCCCCGCGATGATCTCGACCTCGAGATCCGGCGCCGGCTTGCCGTCGAGCAGGAAGCGAAACTTCGCGGTTTCGCGTGCGTACAGATCGTTGGGGTGCTGAACCGGGTTCAGCTCGAGTCCGGCACCGGCCGCCGACTTCACGTCCGTGGGCGTGCCCACGCTCACGAAAGTTTCCACGCGGCGCTGGGTCTGCTCGACCTCGAGCTTCGCGGCGTTCGCAGGAATTCCCGTGGCCATTTCAGCGGGCGTGCCACGCCAGCGCTTCGGTTTGCCGTCTTCTTCCCAACGCGCCATCACCGTGTTGTCGGCAACGGCGATGCGGTAAGTGCCGGCCTGGCGCAGCTCGAGGTCGAAGCTGCTGCGCGTCTTGCCTTTCGCCGGATTCTGCGGCGCGACGGGTTGTCCATCCGGGCCGGTCACCGCCAGCGCGTCGATCTGCATCGCGCCCTGGTTGAACGAGAAAAGATCGTCGGCCATGGCCGCGTCCACAGTCACCCAACCGCCCGACCGCGCGAGGATGGTCTGTGAAGGCAGCAGCCACGCCCTGGCCGCTTCGCTGGTCGCCGGTGCCACGACGACGAGCATCGCCGCCAGTCTCACGAGTGAATTTTTCATGTGTTTTCCCCGCTCAAGGATTGAGCGACAGCGCCACAGCGCCGAGCTCTTTGCTGCCGCTCGCGGAATCGCGTTTGGCGGCCTTGATAGGCCACTCGAACGGAATGCGCACCGCTTCGCGACCACCCACTTCGCGCACCGCTTCCACGACCACCGTGTATTGGCCAGGCTTGAGGCTCGCCAGCGGCGCCTGCGATGCGTCGAACTTCAACAGGTGCTGGCCGACCGGACGCGTCGCGCCAGTCAGACCATCCACGGGCACCTTGAGATCGCGACCACCGCGGCGCCACCACTGGCGCAGGTCCGGCAGCCATTTGGTGTGATCGCCGCGCACCTGGTACCAGACCGCGAGGTTGGCTGCGATGGCCTGATCGGCGCCTTCGATCCAGATGGCTACGTAGGGCCGATGGTATTCCGCGACCTGCAGCTGCGGGATATCGACGCTGAGACTCAGGTCCGCGGCCGTTGCGGCACCACCGATGGCCGAGAACGCCAGCGCCAGCGTGGGGAGGATCTTTCGAATCATTCTGTGCTCCGACTGAATAACCAATGTGGCAATCAATGCGCGAAGAAAATCATGAGGGCGGTGATCAGCGCGACGCCGCCGCCCACGAGCGGCCAGGTGGACGTGCGCTGCCGCGCCTGGATCCACAACAGCACGAGACCGGTAAGCGAAAAGAACAGAACAGCGACCGCGACGATGTCGATGAACACCATCCAGACCGTGCCGGTATTGCGCCCTTTGTGGAGATCGTTGAAGTAGGCAAGCCAGCCGCGATCGGTGGACTCGAATTTCGCCGCGCCACTGGCGCGGTCGATGGATACCCACGCGTCACGACCCGGGCCGGGTGCCGACAAATACAACTCTTCTTCTGACCATTCGGCGGTGGCATCGCGCAGCGAAAGGTTGAATGCCTCTTCTGCCCACGCGGCGATATCCGCCGGCGGCGCACTGGTCTCGGTGGCGGAGGCGCCGAGTGCGACGCGCAGGTCTTGCGGCAATTGCGCGCCACCGCTCGACACCGCTGGCGTTGCGCTGATGGCGCTGGCGTGGTTCAGCGTGATGCCGGTAACGGTGAACAGCGTGAGTGCCGCAAAGCACACCGCAGCGCTGATCCAATGCCACAGGTGCATGGTGCGGTACAGCTGCATGCGGCGGCGGGCTTCCATCGGGCGTTCGGCTCCAAAAAGAGCGCGAACGCTACATGAGAACTGTTCTTATTTGCAACCGAACTCTTCTATAAGGGGCGCCGCCTCACCTTTTCGGGACGATGCGGCCCGTTTTCTGGCTGGCGACGGCCAGCGCGCTCCCATCGGGAGTTGCGCCTGGCTCCGGGGCTTCGGCTACCCGGCGTGCCGGACAACCTGGAGACCTGGCTGCTGCTGTTGCAATGTCGGCTCGCGCGACAGAATGCAACTAGTAAAACGGAGAACCCGTGAATCGATTTTTATCGAGCCTCTTCGCTACGCTCATCCTGCTGGCTTCGTCCCATGTATTCGCCGCCGACGCGGCGTTCGAGCAGACCTTCGACAAGAACAAGGGATCCCTCTTTGCGCTGTACAGTCGCGCACTGCGTGACAATCCGACGATCAAGGGCAGGATCGTGTTCGAACTCGACATTGCCGCGTCGGGCGAAGTGACCAGTTGCCTCTTGAAGTCGAGCGAGCTCAACGCCCCGGTTCTCGAGGCCAGGCTGCTCGCGCGCATCAGGCAGTTCCGTTTTCCACCGCGCAGTGCCCCAGCCAGGATCACGAAAGAGGTCGCGTTCTTTCCTGCAGCGTGACGCGCGCCCCGCTGTCGTCAGGTCGAGACATTCTCGGCATGCCGCCGGATGAGGTATACAGGCTGCCGCGGAGCTAACTACAGGGAGCCTGGATATGTCCACTAACAAGATTCTGCTGTCCGTTGCCATGGTCGCCACGGCGGCCAGCGCCCATGCCGACGTCACTGTCCACACGACCACCGTCGGCAAAGCGATCGTCGATTTGAGCGGCAATGGCATCAGCCAGATCAAGGGTACGCGCCAGCGCACCGATCAGATGGTGGGCAGCAAGAACCAGGCACTCATCATCGACATCGACGGCCGCCGGTTCGTGGACCTCGACGTGAAAGGGAAAAAAGCGACGGTGACGCCGCTCGCGTCGATCGCCGACGAACTGCAGAAAGTCGGTGTCGGCACGATCAACGCCACGCTCACGAAGACCGCGCAGACCCGGCAGGTCGCGGGCTTCCCATGCAACGTGCACGACGTGAACGTATCGCTGCCGTTCAGCCCCACCGGCCAGGCCGGCCAGGGACTGGACCTGACGATGGTGATGACCGGCACGGTTTGCCTCAGCACTGCCGCCCCCGGACTCGCGGACTATCAGAATTTCTACAAGGCCGCGGCCGACTCCGGTTTCATCTTCGGCGATCCGCGCACGGCGAAGAGCCCCACCGGCGCGGCGCAGGCGAAGGCCTACGCCGAGCTGACCCGGAAGATGGCCGAGGCCGGCATGGCGCTCGAAAGCGAGATCTCCATCCAGGCCTCGGGTGACAACCCGATGGCAGCCATGTTCACCAAGCTCGCCAAGAGCAACATCAAGACGACGGTCACGAGCATCGCTACCGGCGATCTCCCCGCGGAATCCTTCGATGTCCCACCCGACTACAAGGTGAAGACGCAGAAGTAGCGCCCTACATCTCCCGCGCGACCTTCGCCTTGCGGACGAGCTGCACGAACTCGGTACGGTAGCCGAACGCATCATCACCCTTCGCGGCCTGTGCCTGGTTGATGACGTCGTCGTATTTCAGCGCGCCCGTGAAGGTGCCGCCGCGCAGGAGCTGGCCAAATCCGGCTACCGCGGTCGAGAACTGCACGTCGCGCTGAATGTTCCGCGGCACGTCGCCTGCGGCGATCAGTATCGGCTGCTCGATCAGGTCCGACGTGTCGCTGTCCGGTAGTTTGTAGCGGATCTTCAGGAACCCGTATTCGCTGGCCTTGCCGGCAGCCGCGGGCGGCTGCGCCTCCTTCGCGTAGCGGCTCTTGTCCACCATGCGCGTGGCGGAATCCACGGGCGTGATCTCGTAGATGGCGGTCACCGTGTGGCCCGAGCCGACATCGCCGGCGTCCACCGCGTCGTTGTTGAAGTCCTCGCGCTTGAGGGCGCGGGTCTCATAACCCACGAGGCGATACTCCGCCACCGTCTGCGGGTTGAACTCCACCTGCAGCTTCACGTCCCTGGCGATGGTGAACAGCGAAGCGCCCGCTTCCTGCACCAGCACTTTCTGGGCTTCGCCGAGCGTGTCGATGTACACGGCCACGCCGTTTCCATTCTGCGCCAGCGCCTGCGCCAGCTCATCGCGGTAGTTGCCCTGGCCGAAACCGAGCACGGAGAGAAAGATGCCCTTCTCGCGCTTGCGCTCCACGAACCCCTTGAGCTCGTTCGTGCTGGCGATGCCGACATTGAAGTCACCATCCGTGGCCAGCAGGATGCGATTCACGCCGCCCTTGCGGAAGTTGGCCTCGGCAAGCTGGTAGGCCCGTTCGATTCCCTGGGCGCCCGCCGTGGATCCGCCGGGACGCAGGTCGCGCAGCGCGCTGATGATTTTCTGCTTGTCCTTCACGGCCGTCGGCTCGAGCACCGTGCCCGCCTCGCCGGCGTACACCACGATACCCACGGTGTCGGTCGGCTTCAGGCTCGAGAGCAGCAGCTCCATCGACTGGACCGCCAGCGGCAGTTTGTCAGGCGAGTCCATCGACCCGCTCACGTCGAGCAGCAGCACCAGGTTGGCTCCCGGTGCGTTGTCGCGCGGGACCTCGTAGCCCTTGATGCCGATGTGCACCAGCTTGCGGCCCTTGCCCCACGGGGAGTCACTAACTACCACCGTGGGCCTGAACGGCGACTTCGCGGACGTCGCCGCCGGCCACGCGTAGTCGAAGTAGTTGATCATCTCCTCGACGCGCACCGAATCCTTCTGCGGCAGCCGTCCGGAGCTCAGTTGCCGGCGCATGAAGGAGTACGACGCGGTGTCCACGTCGGCCGAGAACGTGGACACCGGTTCGTCGGCGACCTGCTTGACGGGGTTCACGTCGAACTGCTGGAACTTGTCGCGGCCTTCCTCAGGCATGCCCGGCCGCACGTCGAGACGACTCGAAGGCATCGCGGCCGTGCTGGTGGGCGCGATCAGCATTCGCGAATTCGATGCATCGTTGGCCACGGGCGGCGCAACGCCCTTGTGCGGGGCTCGCGCCGCCGCAGCCGACCGGCGCGGGCCGGTGACGACCACCGATTCGAGAGACTCGGTCTCCCGCGCACTGCGCTGCGTTTCCGCCTGGACCTGAGCCTGGGCCACTGCACGCGCCTGAGCATCTGCCTGCATCTGCTCCGCCGTGCGCTGGAGATATTCCGGCGAGGCCACTTCGGACGGAATCGGTTCGCCAGTCAACGATTGCAGTTCTGCGACTGCGGCAGGTTCTTCCACGATGTCCGCCTCGATGGGCGGCGCCTGCGCCTCGAATTTCTCACGCGTGGCCTGAACCGCGTCGGCGGATTGCGGTGGCGCCGTCTTCGCGAGTTTCGGTTCGGCGAGCGGCTCTTCAGTTTCCGGTGCTGGCACGGGCGCCGGAGCCGACTCTTGCGCTGGCAATCCTTCAGTGCTGGCCGGCGGCCGCAGGTCGTCGAACAGACGGGAGTCGCCGTACTTCGAGAAGAAGGGCCAGACAATCGCGATGCCGAGGGCGAGCACACAGGCGCCCGCGACGCCGGCAAACAGATTGCGACTAACAAACCAGTTCATGGAAGTTCTCCCGTGCGATGAGTCGACACGGAAGAGACGCAGCGCGTCCCACAAACCTTTGGATGCGGATTCAGAAACGGGATCTGCGTCCTGGTTCGCCGCCTGCACGCGCGCGAACTCCTCGAGCGCCGCACGCTTGGCGCGCAGCCGCGCTTCGGGATCGGGAGCGGGCGCGTTCACGCGCGCCAGTTTCGATTCGAAGGATTTCTCATTCATAGGCCAGGCTCGCACGGGCTTCCTGCTTGCCCATGTGTTTGCGGATCGTGTGAACCCGCCAGGAGATCGTGGATTCCGAAACGCCGAGCACGGCGCCGGCCTCGGCATGACTCATGCCTTCCGCGTGCACCAGCAGAGCGGTTTCCTTCATGCCCTCGCCGAGCTTCGCCACTTGCGCCAGCACCTGGGCGAGGTAGATACCGTCTTCATGGCGCGGGGACTCCGTCATGGCTTCCTCATCGGGCAGTTCGTCGTGGTCGTGACGCTGCTGCGTACGCTGCCAGTCGTGCGCGCAGCTGATGACCAACCGGTAGAGCCAACTGGTGAACGCCGCCTGGAATCGATACTGCGAAAGGCTGGTCGCCAGTTTCATGCACGCCTGCTGGGCAATGTCTTCGGCGTTGGCGGCATGACCACACCATTTCCACGCAAAGCGATAGATGGTGTCGTAATGCAGATCCAATAGCTCGGCAAAGGACTTCGCGTCCCCACCCTGCGCCCGGCGTATTAGAGCTTCATCCATCCGTTCAGCCGCCCGTAACTGTTCATTAGACGCGGCGCGCCCGCGTTTCCTTGGGAGCGCGCAACACCATGACTAGTAAACGAATCCGGGGCCGGATCGGGTCGGGGCAACGGACAATGTCAAACCGCTCCGCTCGGCACCTTGTAGGGAGCGCCCGGGATTTCACGAACGAGGCGTGGCACGAGATAGCCGGAAAGGCGGGTGCTCAATTCGCGAACCAGCGCCTGGGCATGTTCTTCGGCGACATCGAAGTGGGCGGTTCCGCGCACCCGATCGGGCAGGTGCAGGTAGTAAGGCACCACTCCCGCATCCATGAGCGAGCGCGACAGCTGCGCCAGCGTGTCGGCATCGTCGTTCACGCCCTTGAGCAGCACGGACTGGTTGAGCAACGTGACCCCCGCCGCACGCAGTTTCGCGCAGGCGGATCGCACATCGCCGTCGATCTCGTTGGCATGGTTGATGTGCAGAACGAACACGGTTGGAAGCCTGACGCCGCGCAGCCATGCCAGCAGTCCCGCGTCCACGCGCGACGGCAGCACGACGGGCTGGCGCGTGTGCACACGCAGGCGCTGCACGTGCCGCATGCGCGCAAGCGCATCGGTGATCCGGGTCAGCCGGGAGTCGCTCAACGACAGCGGATCCCCGCCGCTCAGGATGACTTCCTCGAGCGAGGTATCGCCGGCGATCACGTCGAGCGCGGCACTGAAACGACTTGCGCCTTCTTCGGCGGCCTCCTGCTGGGCCGAGTACGGAAATTCCCGCCGGAAGCAGTAGCGACAATGGATTGCGCAGGCTTGCGTGGTGATGAGCAACGCGCGTCCCGCATATTTTTGCAGCAGCCCCGGCGCCCGTTTGGCGCCATGTTCCTGCAACGGGTCGGAGCCATATCCGGGCGTCTCGATGAGCTCATCGGCGAGCGGCAGGACCTGGCGCAGAAGCGGATCGCGCGCATCGCCACGACGAATGCGGCTGAGGTAACTGCGTGTGACACGCAGCGCGAATGCCGAAGATGCCGCGTGCGCCGGCGCACCCAGGGCGGGATCGAGTTCGAGTTCGGCCAGCAGCTGCGCAGGATCGGTGATGGCGCGCGACAGCTCGCGCTGCCAGGTAGACAGGGGCAGGATCATGAAAAGGCTCTCAAGTCGTTTTGATCTTCAGGCAGGACCAGTCGATTTTTCGCCAGCGCCAGACTGCGAAGGCGCGCAGCACCATCGCCGCAAGCAGGGTGAACACGATGGGCAGCGGATCGGGCTTCAGTTCCAGGGGCTGGACGACGGCATAAGCCGCGCGCCATACGACCGGCAGGAGAATAATCGCGGCGAGGATTATGTGGCCGTTCGGCATATCCCGCCACTTGCCGGCGAACGTGGGCCAGGCGAGGCCCAGGTACAGCGCCGGAAGTGAGCCAACCGCGACGGCAGGCAACCCTGCAAGGAGCCGCGGCCACATCCGCCAGGAGGCGAAACCCACGGCGACAGCGGCGACGGCGAGCCAGACGACCAGGGTGATCGCGAGAAGATTGACGAGCAACGCCCGCTCGCATTCGCGCAGCACCTGCGCGCGCGAGTCGCCGAATCGCAACCACAGAAGGCGGCCGCGGTGCGCCATGGACATGGCCATGAACAGGATTGCGACGGCGATGAATCCCGAGGCACCGCCCAGCAGCGCAGACAGACTGTCGTGAGCGCGGATCGCGAGCAGGTCGCGAAGCATCAGGCAGACAGCGAGCGTGCCCAGGAATGCGATGGGCAACGTGGCCTTCACCGGCTGGCCCGCCTGAAGCAGCAGCCGCGCGGGAGCGCGCCGCGCGAGTCCGAGAGTGCTCATCCGCAGTTCGAACGTGCGTGCGAAATCACGAGCACGCGCCACCCAGCCTTCGGGCGGAACACCGGCCGTAATCACCACGTACAACCACAACACGCCGACGCTCACCGCCGTGACCCACGACAGCCCCATCGATGGCTCCCGGAAGATGGCCTCGACGAACAGCAGCGTCAGCGTGACGATGAATGCCTGTGCCACGCGCGGCTGTATTTTCGGCAGCCTGTGCGCGAAGGCCAGGAATGCGACGCCCGCGAGCGCGGCAAAAGCCAGCGGAACGTTGCGGATCGGCAGTTGCACGACTCCGCGCGCTTGCGCCCAGCAGGTGACTGCGGCGACGACCGACATTCCGAAGAGCACGAGGATCGCCAGCGCGCGCGTGAGGACGCGCTCGCCATCGGGCAACCAGCGCCAGACCTTCGAAGCCGCGAAATCCCGGTAGCGCACGCCGACCCAGACCGCGCATCCCGCCATGCCGATGAGCTTCATCAGGAACTGCCTGCGGTCCTGGGATGCGCTCGCGGCGTTGACCTGCAACGCGAAGGCAACCATCAGCAGCAATCCCGGCCAACGCACCAGCATCCACAACAGGCGCAGTGTCGGACTCATGAGTGCAACTCCAGGAAAATGTCTTCCAGCCCCAGGTGCTCGACGCGCGCCTCGGCGCCTAACAACGCCTGGAGCGAAGACCAGTCCTCGCCGGCTGCGCGCATGGCGACGATCCTGCAGCCCGATCCGTTCACGCGACGCACGCTGACCGTGTGGCGCAGCCGTGAGCGCACGCTCTCGGCCGCGTCTTCGCGCACGTGCACGCGAATCACCGACTCCTTGAGCGCGTCGAGCTCGCCCTGCCACAGCAGCCGCCCGTCCTTGAGCACCCAGATGCGATTCGCCAGCCGCTCGACATCCGAGACGATGTGCGAAGAAAACACCACCGCGCGACACTCGTCGGCCGACACTTCGACGATCTGCTGCAGGAACTGGCGGCGGGCGATGGGATCGAGGCTCGCGACCGGTTCGTCGAGCACCAGCAGGTCCGGACGCGGCGCCAGCGCCGCAATGATCGCGAGCTTCTGGCGCTGACCTTCCGAATAGTTCTTGATGTATTGCTCTCCTTCGACACCCCACTGCAACAACAGCCGGTCGACCAGCGCGTTGTCCCAGGTGCGGTAGAACGACGCCATGAGCTCGAGGTATTGCCTGCCCTTGAGGATGCCGATGAGCTCGTCGGATTGCGGCACGAAGCCGACCCGCCGCTTCGCATCGAGCGGCGCGGCGATGGCGTCGACGCCGAACAACCTGACCTCTCCCGCACTCGGCGGACTCAGGCCCATCATCATTTCGATGAGCGTGGTCTTGCCGGCGCCGTTCGCGCCGAGCAAGCCGACGACTTCGCCGGCATGCACGCTGGCGTGGATGTCGGTCAATACACGTTTGCCGTCGAAGATCTTGTACGCAGCTTGTGCGGACAGATAGGCATCATTCGTCATGTTCGCTCCACTTCCTGCGAATGGCTTTCGCCAGGTCTTCCTGTGACAGATCGAGCTGCCGCGCGGACAGCACCAGTTGATCGAGCTCGGCGTCGAGCTGCTGCATGCGCTGCGTGCGCGGCGCCTGCGCGCGGTCCTGCTCGGCGACCGCCATGGGCTTGCCGCGCTGGCGCGTCAGCACGCCTTCGGCCTCGAGCAGGCTGTAGGCCTTGGAGACGGTCATGGGGTTCACCGCATGCTGCAGCGCCAGCTCGCGCACGGACGGTAGCTCCGCGCCCGCCGCCAGCTGCCCGCTCGCGACCATGCGCCTGACCTGGTCGATCAGCTGCCGGTAGATGGGCGTGCCGGATTGCGGGTTGAGAATGAACATGGGCCGTCTCGGGTATCTATGTGTATTAGTACAACTATACACATGACGCCGTCAACGGTCGGTTCACATATTTTTACTTTTTCGGCGCGAGCTCGCGGATCCGGATGTTGCGGAACCAGACCGGCTGCGACTCGGCCTGCAATGCGATGTGGCCGAACGACAGCTGCAACGGCGCGCCCGTGGCCAGCAGCGCCTGCGCGTTCGCTTCCCTGGGATCGAGCTGCGGATGCTGATAACGCAGCACTTCCACGCCGTTGATCCGGTGCACGATTTCCTCGTGGCCGCGCACCTCGACTTCGACCGCCACCCACGCGTCGACCGGGAACAGCCTGGAACTCGAATCGATGATGTGTTCGGTCTTCAGCTTTCCGCCCATCTCGAGATTGGTGCCAGGCGTGCAGACATTGCCGGTCTGCCGGCCCGCGGTCGCTCCGGCGGCCAGGAACTGCACTTCCATGCTCGCCGGCCACGCCTGGTTCAGCCCCATGCTCATCGGCGATTGCGAATGGACCATCACGCCGCTGTTGAGCTTGGCCCAGGGCGGCGAATCCTCGATGGCCTTGCCGGTAATCTTGTACTCGAGTTGCAGGACGTAATTTCCGTAAGCCTGGTTCGAATACAGATGCCCGAACTGTTCGTCGAACTTGCCATAACGGTCGTAGCTCACCTTGATGACGCCGTCCTCGACACGAAACGTGTCCGCGTAGTTTTCGCCGAGCGCGTGCTTGTTGATCTTGACGGTCCAGCCCGAGAGATCCTTGCCGTTGAACAGCGAGTGCCATTCACCAGGTGCCGGCGCCTTTGCGTTCTCGGCGGGATTCACCGGTTGCGACAAGGCCGGGGCCGCGAGGCCGAGAGCCATCGCCGCAGTCAATGCAATTTTCATGTTCACCCCTCGTTTCATCTGGCGACAACGGTACTCGCCGTTTCGGAAGAGCGGTAGTAGGCTTTCGGCAGGGGGAGATCGTGAACAATTTCAGTATTCGAATCGTCGTGCTCGTCACGACCTTGTTTGTTGCGAGCAGCGCCGTCGCGCAGGAACCTGCACCCGCCGCCGCGCCCGCGGAGCCCGCCAAAGAAATGCCGGTCTACGACACTGCGCTCGCGCCGGGCTGGCAGAACTGGAGCTGGGCCAAGGCGGACCTGAGCGTCGACCTCACCGGCAGCGCGCGAAAACCCATTCGGGTGGTCGCCGGTCCATGGCAGGCGCTGTACCTGTACCACGAGCCGTTCAGCACATCGGGAATGACGAAGCTTTCGCTGCTGATACAGGGGTCGGCGCCGGACGGCGAAGTCCGCATCCTCGCGCTCATCGACGGCAAGACCGTGGGCGACGGAAAACTCGTGAGACTCAGCAACACAGGCTGGACGCAGGTGGTCGTGCCGCTCGTAACACTTGGCGTCGAAGACAAGGTGATGGACGGCCTGTGGGTTCAGAACGCCACGGCCGCCGATCTGCCGAAGTTTTACGTTACCGAGATCAGGATCCACTGACTCCCGAAACCGCGGCTGCAGCCAGGTGCGACCTCATGTGCACCTTGTCCCGCCGGCCGGTGGCGGGATCGGTGCGATGCAGATTGAAAGGCGTCTTTGCAAACGGGCCCTTGATGAGGTCGAGCAACATCCCCTCGGCGAGTTTGTTTTCCTTGTTCGCGAACGGCGCGATCAGCTCCACCAGCCACACGCGATCCCCTGATTTCCATTCGTCCAGGGTCAGGTGTTCGCCGCGCTCCAGCTTCTGCTCAGCGGCTTCCGATACCTTCGCCCACACCGCCACACCCAATGGCATTTTTTCCAAGCCTTCCCGCGTGATTGCACCTTTGGGAAGGCTGGCCTCGTCTATCTGCTCCGCGCCGGGCAAGGGACCGAAAGAGAAGATGCGGAATTGCTCGTGGATGATCGCCGGCATGAACGACCACTCCAGGTCCTTGATCTTCAGCTCCTTGTGAAGTGGCGACTGCGACAGCAGCCAGACTACCTGCCCAAGCGCTTCCGCGACGGTGCGCGGCGCACCTGAAGACGAATTTACCAATGGTGCATTCACTATCTCATGCTCCCGGTGCGTGACCGACGTCAATAGCTGAAGGTTACGCTCATCGCTCGTGCCCTGCTTCCTGCATGCGCCGCGACAGCGGTGACAGCAGGAATTCTATGATCCTTCGATTGCCGGTCTTTATCTCCGCGGTGGCCGCGAACCCGGGCGCCAGCGCCACCTTCTTCATGCCCGCGCTGATGTGCGTGGCATGCAGCTTCACCAGGCACGGAAACACCAGGCCCAGGTCTTTGTTCTCCACCGAATCCGTGCTGATGCGCTCGATGGTGCCCCTGATGACGCCGTACCGCGTGAACGGAAACGCTTCCAGCTTGACCTCGGCGTCCTGTCCTTCGCGCACGAAGCCTATGTCCTTGTTGAGCACCATGGCCTCGACGATGAGCTCTTCGCCTTTCGGTACGATGACCAGCAGCGCATCGGCGGGCTTCACCACCGCGCCGATCGTGTGCACGGACAGCTGCGTGACGGTGCCGTCGATCGGACTGCTGAGCACGGTCAGCGCGGCCTTGTCGTCGGCCTTCTTCACTTCCTCGGAACGCAGGCGGTAGTTAGCCTCCGCCTCGGTCAGCGCATCGAGCGCGGTGGCGCGGAATTCGTTCTGCAGTTTGCCGATCTGGCTTTCGACGCCGGCCAGCGCGGCGCGGCTCTTGCCCACCTCTTCACGGCGGATCACGAGATCCTGGCGCATGCCGACGGTGCGCTCCCTGACTTCCATGACGCGCATGCGCGGCACCAGCCCATCCTTGTCGAGTTTTTCGAGGCTGGCGAGCTGGTCCTCCACCAGCGGCAGCTGCGCTTCGAGCTTGGCCACCTCCGCACTGACCATCGCGAGCTCGGCGCGCTTTTGCGCGCGATCTTCCTGCAGTGCGGCGATCGCCGTGCGGTGCTCGGCGACGCGCGCCGCAACCAGGCTGCGCTGGGTTTCGACGACGTCCGCCGGCACACCGGGCGGCGCCACGAACCTGCCCGGCCCGCCCGATGAGGCTTCGACCAGCGCGGCGGCGCGCGCGCGATCGATCGACGCCACGAACCTGCTTTCATTCGCCTGCGCGGCGTCCGCTTCGGTGAGCGTGGGATCGAGCACCACGAGCGGCTGCCCGGCGCGCACTTCCTGGCCGTCGGTGACATGAATGGCGCGCACGATCCCGACATCGGTGGCCTGGATGATCTTCACGCGCCCGCGCGGGATGATCTTGCCTTGTGCGGACGCCACGATGTCGATGTGGCCGAAACTCGCCCACAACACCGCGATGATCACGAACGACAGCAGCGACCAGAGCACCGCGCGCCCCAGCGGATTGGGCGGCGTCTCCTGCACTTCGAGCGCGGCCGGCAGGAATTCGGTCTCTTCATGAATGCGCGCGGTCTTCGCGCGCTCCCGATCGAGGCTGAGACTTTGCTTGAGCACTTCCCAATGCCTGGAGAAGCTCATGAGTGCGCCTCGGCTTCCATGCTGCTTCCCATCTGCTTGGCGTACAGCGAAGCATAACGGCCGCGCTGCGCCAGCAGCGTGGCGTGTGTACCCGATTCGGTGATGCGGCCGCGCTCCAGCGTGATGATGCGGTCTGCCGCGCGCACCGCCGACAGCCGGTGCGCGATGATGATGAGCGTGCGCCCCGCGGCCATGACCTTGAGATTGCGCTGGATGATCTCTTCGCTCTCGGCGTCCAGCGCCGACGTGGCTTCATCGAATATCAGGATGCGAGGGTTGATGGCCAGCGCGCGCGCGACGGCGATGCGCTGGCGCTGGCCTCCGGAAAGATTGGCGCCGCGTTCATCGATGCGCGTGTCATAAGCCTCCGGCAATTCGAGGATGAACTCGTGTGCGCCGGCGAGATTGGCGGCCGCGACCACCTGCTGCATGGGCATGGCGGGATCCGCCAAAGCGATGTTCTCGCGCACGCTGCGATTGAAAAGAATGTTCTCCTGCAGCACCACGCCCACCTGGCGGCGCAGCCAGGCGGGATCGACCAGCGCGAGATCGACGCCATCGACCAGCACGCGCCCGCGCTCGGGCGTGTGCAGGCGCTGCACGAGTTTTGCCATCGTGGACTTGCCCGAGCCGGAAGGACCGACGACGCCGAGCACTTCCCCCGGCGCAATGTCGAGCTCGATGTCGCTCAGGACTTCGCGGCCATCGGGTCGATAGCGGAAGCTCACGTGATCGAACACCACGTTGCCGCGCAATTCGGGGAGACTGGCGCGCGACGCGCTGGTTTGCGGTTCCGTGGGTGCGTTGAGGATGTCGCCGAGGCGATCCACCGCGATGCGCGCCTGCTGGAAATCCTGCGCGAGCTGCGCCAGCCGCAGGATGGGTCCCGATGCATTGCTCGCCAGCATGTTGAAGGCGACGAGCTCACCCACGGTCAGGGAGCCATCGATCACGAATCGGGCGCCGAAGAACAGCAATGCCACGGTCGACAACTTCTGCACGAGCTCGATCGCCTGCCGTCCCCAGTTTGCGAGCATTGCCGCCTGAAATCCGGTCTTGACGTAGCCGGCAATCTGTCGCTCCCACCGCGATTGCATCTGCGGCTCGACCGCCATCGCCTTGAGCGTCTCGACGCCGGTGATGGACTCCACGAGGAACGACTGGTTCTCCGCGCCGCGCGCAAACTTCTCGTCGAGCTTGCGGCGCAGCGCCGGGGCGATGACCCAGACGATGCCGGCGTACAGCGGCAGCGTGATCAGCACCACCAGCAGCAGCATGGGGCTGTACAGGTACATGACCGCGAGGAACACGATCGCGAAGAACAGGTCGATGACCACGGTCAGCGCGGACGAGGTGAGGAATTCGCGAATGGTGTCGAGCTCGCGCACGCGCGCCACGGAGTCGCCGACGCGCCGCGCCTGGAAGTACGCGAGCGGCAGCTGGGTCAGGTGCGCGAAGAGCTTCGACCCGAGCTCGGCATCCACGCGGCTGGTGGTGTGCGCGAATAGATAGGTGCGCAGCCCCCCGATCATCACGTCGAAGACGTACACCACGAACAAGCCGAGCGCGAGGATCTCGAGCGTGGTCATTCCCTTGTGGACCAGCACCTTGTCGATGACGATCTGGAAGAACAGCGGCGAGACGAGCGCGAGGATCTGCAGGAAGAACGACGCCACCAGCACGTCGCGCAGGATGTGCCGGTAGCGCACGAGCGCGGGGATGAACCAGCTGACGTCGAAGGCGCGCTTGGCGCCCGCCACGTGCTCGCGCGTCGTGAGCAGCACCAGCGTGCCCGCGAACTGCGCCTCGAATGCCGCACGATCGAGTGTCTCGGGACGGTCGGCCCCGGGACGAAATATCAGCGCCTTGGTCGGCGCAACCTGCAGCAGCACGAGGAAAGTGTCATCGCGCATCACCGCGATGGCCGGCAGAGGCAGTCGATCGAGGCGCGCGCTGGAATCGGCCCGCACCTTGCGCGCCTGGACGTCGAGCTTCTTCGCGAGGCGCACCAGGTCATCCGCTTCGACGGCGGCAGAGCCTTTTCCGAGCAAATGCCGCAGCTGGTCCGGATCGGCCGGCCTATCCAGATACGAAAGCAGCAGAACCAGTGAGTCGAGTGCCGAATCCATCAGGCCAGGCTCCTGACACCCGGAACGGCGGTCAGCAATTCGAGGGTCTGGGCGTCGACGCGACGCTGCGGTTGCAGCGCGAGCATCGACGAGCCTTCGGCCGAGAACCCCGCCATCGCGTCGATCATCTGCAGGCGCCGCCGCGCGACGGAGTCGAGGCTCGCGTGCAGCGCGCTGCGCACCTGCGGCACGCGCAACTCGCTCTCCCATTCCTCGCCGGCGCGGATGCGCCGCGGCTCGGGCTTGTATGCGGGGCCTTCGGCCGCGCGCTTTTCGGAGGCATTACTTGCCGGAACGGAGCGGGTCGCCTCGGGCTGGACTTCGGCGCGCTGCTCCGATTGCGCGAAGTCACGCTCTCCCGTGTTTTCGAACACGCCGCCAACCTCGTGTCGCACCGGAACCGGCGGCGCATCACCGCGCGCGCTCCGGTCGACCTCGCCGATGGATGTGTCCGTATCGGCGGGCGGGAAGTCCAGCGCTTCCTGAACCGCGTCGAGATCATTCGGCGCGATCTCCGGAACGGATGCCGGCTGTCCGGCGGGCTGCACTTCCACGTCGCGAACGTGTTGCGCGACGTACGCAAGCGTCACGTCGCCGACCGTACCGATCGTCCCGTCGCCCCTGGCGAATTCGCTGGTGGCGATGATCGCATTGTCCTTCGTGGTCGCCAGCGATTCGCCGGTGAGCTCGCGCTGCAGGCTGATGGAGGTGATGTCGTGATCCGCGAGCGTCCGCAGCTCTTCGCCTTGTGACACGCCGTCCTGGTTGGCGTCTTCCCACACCACGAATTCCGCGAAGCGCTCGTCGCCGTTGTCGAACGCGCCGTTGCCGTTGGTGTCGTAGGAGCGGAGGCCTTCCAGGTCGGAAGTCGCCCCCGGCGTGTCATTGATGAACGAGATCTCGCTGCCATCGTTGATCACGCCGTCGCCGTTGCGGTCGAGCGCCAGGAACGCATCGCCCCGGCGGATCCAGCCCGAGTAGTCGAGCGTTCCGTCCGCGTCGAGATCGAAGGGGACGGCGGAGTCCATGAGCGGCAACAGGTCGATGCCGTTGCCATCCAGGTCGAGCACGACCGGGAAATAGGCATAAAGCTCCGTGTGGAACAGCATGGACACGGTGACGAAGTTCCAGAGACCACCGGGGTCCGTGACGCGCACCGTGATGTCGGCGCGGGCTTCGGTGTAGCCGGTCGATATCCACTGGTCGTACCAGCTGTACGCCGGGATGGCGTTCACGCGCAGCTCGTTGCCGTTCCAGATCTGCGCATACGTGCTCGGACTGGAGGCCGCGACCCACGAGAAAGTGACGTTGGGCAACGTGGTTCCGCTGGCCACCTGGTAGATCAGCGACGTGATGGAGAGGGATACCGAATCGCCGTCCGGATCCGCAACGTTCGCCCAACCCGCCAGCTCCCACGAGGTGCGCCAGTAATTGCCGTACCACCAGTGGAAGGTGCCATCGAACGGCTTGTCGCCCGGATCGTAGTGGGTGAACGAGATCGTCGGCGCTTCGTTCTGGTTGACCAGGTTGATGCGGACCGTCCTGTCGCTGGAGGCGCCGAGCGAATCCGTGGCCCGGATCGTGATGTCGTGATACTTGCGGCTCGAAGCTTCGTAGTCGAGTGGCGCCCACACCGTGATCGTGCCGCTCGAATCCACGCCGTAGACGTTGTAGGCCAGGCCACCGGGTGCTGCGTCGCCGACCTGGAGCACCTGGTAGGTGACCGGATTGTTTTCCGGATCGGTAGTCGACAGCGTCGCCGCCAGATTGCTGGTCTGTCGCAGCTGCGATCCCGGCGGACCGTACGAACCTTCGTACACGGTGAAGGCGCTCGAGTTGATCACCGGCGCTTCGTTCACGTTGGTGATCGTCACCGCGAAATCGAGCTCCTGGGCGAGCCCGTTCGTATCCGTGACCCGAACCCTGATCGTGGGGTTGGGCGCCGTTTCGTGGTCGAACGGCGTGCCGCCGCTGGATAGCAGGCCGTTGGAGGCCAGTGAGAAATACGGGGCGCCCGCGCCACCGACGATCGCATAGCTCGCGATGTTGCCTTCCGGATCGTCGGCGACGATCCAGGCGAGGCCGCCCGAGGCGTTCTCGGCGAACGAGAGCGTGCGGTCGGCTCGCAGGTTGTAAGGCGCCTCGTTCAAGTTGACGACATTGAACGCGAACGCCTCGACGTAGCTCAGTCCACCCGAGTCGAGCACCTGGACGCGGATCGTGAAGCTGCCACCGCCGCTCTCGTAGTTAGGCGCGAAGCTGCCGATCCGGAGATCGCCGGTCGGCGTGATGGTGACGCGCCCGCCCGCATCCCACAACGTGGAGCCGTCGTTGTAGATCGAGTAGACCGCGGAGTCGCCCGCATCCTGATCGGTGCGCGAGAAGTACGCGATGTGCGTTCCCGGCGCGATGTTCTCGTTGACCGAGAGCGCCGCGTCCGGGATGAGGTCCGTCGGCGCCTCGTTGCGATTGAGCACCCCGATCGTGATGTCCTCCTCGTAGGTGAGCCCGCCGGCATCCGCGACCCGAACGCGGATCGTGTGACTGGTGGCTGCCTCGAAGTTGAACCCGGTGGTGTCGGTCCGAAGCGTGCCGTTCGCGTCGACCCTGAAGCGGCCGCCCGCGCTGTTGACCATCGTGTAGGTCGCGGTATCACCCGCGTCCACATCGGCGCGGCTCAAGGTGCCGACGATGGTGTTGGGCGCCACGTCCTCGAACACCTGCAGCGTGCCGTAGGAGATGTCGGTTGGCGCCTCGTTGACGTTCGTCACCCCGACAGTGAAGTCTTCCTCGTAAGTGAGCCCTCCGGCGTCCGTGACCCGCACGCGAATGGTGTGACTGGTCGCGGCCTCGAAGTTGAGACCGGTCGCCCCCACTCGCAGGGTTCCGTTGCTGTCGATCGTGAACCGGCTGCCGGCATTGTTGGTCAGCGAGTAGGTGGCGGTATCCCCCGCATCGATGTCGGTGCGCGTGAACGCGCCGATGACGGTGCCGGCCGCAGAGTTCTCGGCGATCTGCAATGACGCAGGCGGCGCGATGTCGGTTGGGGCTTCGTTCACGTTCGTCACCGCGACCGTGAAGTCCCTCTCGAAGGTCAGTCCGCCGGAGTCGGTGACGCGCACACGGATCGTATGGCTGGTCGCCGCTTCGAAGTTGAGCGCGGTCGAGGTTGCGCGCAGCGTCCCGTTGCTGTCCAGGCTGAAGCGGCCGCCCGCGTTGTTCACGAGCGTGTACGTGGCAGTGTCGCCCGCGTCCGCATCGGTACGCGTGAGCGTCGTGAGCGCCGTGCCACTCGCCGTGTTCTCGGCGAACGACAGCAGCGGCGCGCCGATGTCCGTCGGCCGCGCGTTGATGACGATAGTGAGCGGCGTCGCTGCCGAGGTAGCCGTGAGGCCGGTAGAAGTCTCGCGGGAAATAGCCGTGACACTCAACGACAGGTCCTGTGACCAGGTCGCGGGACCCAGGATCATGAGACCCGTGAGCTGCGCGGGCGTGAAGCGCCACACGCCGCTGCCCAGGTCCGTGCCGGCATTGAACGTGATGCCGGTGGGAACGTTTGCGATCCGCACCTCGAGCGTTTCGGACCCGTCCTGGTCGACGAGTGACGCCTGCAGGTTGAGTCCCCACGAGCCGCCATCGAGCGTCGGCCTGGTGAGCGGCGCCGTGGGCGTGACCGCCTGCACGACAGACAACACGGGCGTGTCCGCGACCGCGTTCACGGTGAGCAGGAACACCCGTTCCGTGAAGAGACCACCGGCGTCCGTCGCGACGACCTTGATCGCGACCTGGCCGCTGACATTGGGCTTCGTCGTCACCGTCAGCGTGCGCGCGCCGTTGACGTCCGGCGCACTGATCGATGGAGCGTTGACGAGGCTGAGGTCTTCGACGCCGTAGTTGTCCGTGCGCACGGCGGTGACCACGACGGCGAGGCCGTTCGGCAGCGTGAGGTCATCGGTGATCGTGAGGCCGAGCGACAACGTGCCGTCTTCGTTGATGGTCTGCGACGTGATGGCGGGCACGACGGGCGGCGCGTTGAGCCGCCACGCCGTGTTCCACTGGGTCTGGAAGGACGGAGTGGCCAACAGCGCGTCGTACTGTGCCTGGGTGGTCGGGCGCGTGTAGCCCGCCATGAGCGTCACCAGCGCTTCGGCGTCGATGGTCCGGCTCGAATGGTCGGAGGCGATGAAGAAGTCGATCTTGTAGTTAGACCGCTCCGTTGCCGTGGTGCCGACATACCAGTCCTTGATCGTCGTGCGCACCGGTGTGCCGACGACGCTGACGACGAGATCGTTGCCGACCTTCTCGAACCACAGCTGGCCGTTGGTGATGTTGGCGTAGCCCACGACGTCGATGTCCATTCCGCTCGGATCGAAGTTGCGGATTTCGTCGACGCCGGAGTTGATGTCCATGAGGTAGGTGTCGCTGTCGTCACCTCCGATCAGGATGTCGTTGCCCGCGCCGCCTTCGAGCGTGTCGTTTCCGGCCTGCGCGTCGATCGTGTCATTGCCGAGGCCGCCGACGAGCCAGTCGTTGCCCGCACCGCCCAGCAACGTGTCGTCGCCGGCGCCGCCATCGATGTAGTCGTCGCCGGTAGAGCCGGTGATCGAATCCGCGTGGCCCGAGCCGATGAGGCGTTCGGGGAGATCTTCGAAGATGTCGCCCGCGGCTTCGCCGCCGCTGCCGGTCAACGTGGCCAGATTGACGATGACACCCGCGGTCGCGTTCTCGTAGCTGACCGTGTCGACGCCCGCGCCGCCGAGAAAGCGATCTGCGCCGAGGCCGCCGATGAGCAGGTCATCGCCGCCGCCACCGACCAGCCGGTCGTTGCCGTCGCCGCCTTCGAGGCGATCGTTGTCGGCGCCACCGTCGAGCTGATCGTCGTTCAGGCCGCCCTGCAGCAGGTCGGCGCCGGCATCGCCGGCGAGCGTGTCGTTGCCGTCGCCGCCGCGCAGCGTGTCGACGCCATCACCACCGGAAGCGGTGTCGTTTCCGGTTCCGCCCTCGATGACATCGTCACCAAGGCCGCCCGTGAGCGTGTCGGCACCCGCCAGTCCGAAGAGCTGATCGGCGCCGTCGCCGCCGTCGATGGTGTCGACCACCCCCGCGCCGGTCAGCGTATCGTTGCCGCCCTGGCCGTAGATGAGGTTGCGCCCCGCGGTGCCGGTGATCGTGTCGTTGCCGGTTCCACCGTAGAAGTAATCATCGCGGTCCGCGACGTTGAATGTGAACGATCGCGTGAACGTGAGTCCGCTCGCCGCACCGTTGCGATCGCGTACCGTCACGTTGAATGTCACGCTCGTGGCCGTCTCGAAGTCGAGCACGGAGCCGGCCCTGAGGCGCAGCACGTTGCCGCTCACGACCTCGAAGCGGCTGTCGGAAACAGTGAAAACATGCGTGGCGAAATCGCCGGCGTCCGGAGCATCGACGTCCGTTGCGCTGAGCGTGCCGAGCACGACAGGCGCAGCGACGGTCCCGGTAATCGGCCGGTCGTTTTCGTTGATGCTGGCCGGCGCGCCGGTGAGCGCGATGGCGCTAGGCGCATCGTTGACGGAGGTCACGTTGACCGTGACCGTCTGCACCGTCGAGAGCCCGCCCGCGTCCGTGACGCGGACCTGGAAGCTGTCCGCGCCATACAGATTGGCCGTCGGCGTGTATGTCCACGTCCCGGTGCTGGTGTTCAGCGCGACGGCGCCGCGCGTGGCGGCAGTCGCCACCGCATACGAAGCGATGTTGCCATCCGGATCGGTGGCCGCTACGGACCCGCCAAATGCAGTGTCTTCGCTGGTACCGAGAACCTGGTTCGTGACGACCGGCACTTCGTTGACGTTCTGCACGGTCACCGTGAGGTCGCGCTCGAATGTGAGTCCGCCCGTGTCGGTCACGCGGACGCGGATCACGTGGCTGGAAGCCGCTTCGAAGTTCATCCCCGTCGAGCCCGCACGCAGGGTGCCATTGCTGTCGAGCGTGAAGCGGCCGCCCGCGTTGTTGACGAGCTGGAAGGTTGCGGTGTCGCCGGCGTCTCCGTCCGTGGCGGCAAGCGAAGTCAGCACCGTCCCGGAAGCCGTGTTCTCATTGAACGACAGCGCCTGCACAGGAACGACGTTGGTCGGTCGCGCGTTGACTTCGATGTTGAGCGTGACCGGCGTCGCCCAGGCGACGCGGCCATTGGAGATTTCCCGCGAGCTCGCGGTGACCACGAGCGTGAGGTCCTGCGACCAGTTCGCGGGGCCGAGCATCAGTGTCGGCCACGGGCCATCACCGAAACTCCACACGCCGCCACCGAGATTGGTGCCGGCGTTGAACGTGATGCCGGCCGGCACGCCGCTGACACGCACATCGAGATCCTCGGAGCGGTCGGTGTCCGCGAGCTGGCCCTCGATGTTCACGGCCCATGAGCCGGAGTCGAGCGTCACTTTCGTGAGCGGAGCCTGCGGCAGCGCCACCTGCGCCACGTTGATGAGCGGCGGCAGCGCCGGCTCCGTCGGCGTGACGTTGACCGTGATCGTCTGAACGGTGGAGTTGTTGTCCGCATCCGTCACTTCGATGGTGAAGATGTCCACGCCGCTGTCCACGCCGTTGGGCGTGTAAGTCCAGGCGCCCGTCGTCGGGTTGAGCACGACCGTGCCGAACTCGGGGTCGAGGCTGACTGCGTACGACGTGATGTTCTCGTCGTGATCGACGGCGCCCACCGTGCCGTCGAAGGAGGTGAGATCGTCGGTGGTGTATTGCTGATCCGCCGCGATCGGGGCCGGTTTGCCTCCTTCATGCCAGTAACGGGAAGCCAGTGCTCCGATGGCCTCCGGCATCGACGCCGGCGTTCCGGCAGACGCCGCCGTCATCGCGGTGATCAACGGCTCGGCATGAGCCAGGAACAGCGAATGCGAGGACAGCAGGATCTCGCGAACTCGCGTGCCGCCGGCAGCGTAATAGCCAGAGAGCGTCATCGAAGCCGTGCTGCCGATCAGGCCGATGCGCAGGTCGTTTCCAACGCGGCTCAGCCAGATCTGTTCCTGCGTCGCCTCCAGGATCGCGACGCTGTTCGTCCCCTGCGAGTCGATGACCGTCTCCGCCCCTGAGAGCGCGTCGAAGACATACGTGTCGTCACCCGCTCCGCCCTGGAGCTGGTCGTCGCCTTCCTGGCCGGCGAGCGCATCGCTGCCGTCGCCGCCGAAGAGGGTGTCATTCCCGGTGCCGCCGGCCAGCATGTCGTCGCCGGCGTCGCCGTACAGCGTGTCGTTGTCCGCATCGCCGCCGAGTTGATCGTTGTCGGCGCCGCCGTGCAGCTCGTCGATTCCGAGTCCGCCGCTCACCATGTCATCGCCGGCGTCGCCGTAAAGGAAGTCGTTGCCGTCGTTGCCGGCAACCAGGTCCTTCGCGTTGCCCCCCTCGATCGTGTCGTTGCCGTCTTCGCCGGCGATGTTGTCTTCGCCGTCGCCACCGCGCACCGTGTCGTTGCCGAGTCCGCCGAGCAGCAGGTCGTTTCCGGCACGGCCTTCGAGCAGGTCGTCGCCGCCGAGACCGGCGAGGTGATTGTCGCGGGCGTCGCCGCGCAAGGTGTCGTTGAATCCATCGGACCCGACGACGTTCTCGATGCTCGCGAAACCGCCGGATCCCAGTGCGATGGTGTCGCCGGAGGCATGACCGCCCGAGGCCGTGCGCGCCGCGAGATCGATCGTCACGGCGGCGGTCGACCGGACGTAACGGATCGTGTCGCCGCGTGCGCCGGTCTGGTCGGCCTGGTCTATCGCCAGACCGGCCGTCAGCGAATCGTTGCCACCATCGAGCGCGTCGGAACCTGCGCCACCCTCGAGCGTGTCATCACCTTCACCGCCCTGCAGCGTGTCGTTTCCGGCGGCACCGGAGAGCACGTCGTCGCCATCGAGTCCGGACAACGTGTTCGCGTTTGCGTCGCCGACGACGAGATCGTCACCGGTGCCGGCCGTCTCGCCGACCAGGACGAGCTGCGTCAGGCTCGCGCTGAGACCGTCGCGCAGCTGCAGCGTCTCGATCGCGCGGTTGGCATCGTTCTGCCCGGTGATCGTGACGTGATGGGACGTGCCGCTGTAGATGACGCGAAGGTCGGCGCCGCCGTTCAGGCGCTGGAACGACAGATCCGACAGGCTGATGTTCATGCCGAAGTCGAGCGTGTCGTTGCCGCCCGGCGCAGCGACGAAGATTTCGCGTGCGATCTGGTTGCCGTTGTTGGTGCGCGCCGCGCCGCCGATCCATTGCGCGTTGCTCGCCGGCCAACCGGTGGCGGGCATCGTGCGAGTGGCGCCCGTGGTGTACGTGAAGTCGATCGTGTCTCGGGACCGGTAGACCTCCTCGCCATTGGCAAGGCTCGTGACGACGAGCCGGTAGCAGTGGCGCGTGCCGTTGTTGGGCGTGGGAATGAAGCCGAGATAGGTCCAGGTCGCCACGTACTGGGCCGTGTTCAACTCGCCGGCGGTGTTGAGGATCACCTCGGTCGAGAAGGGGCTGTCGATGATCGTGTCCTGGTTGCCCAGGGCATTGAATTCGTAGACGTCGTCGCCGCCGCCGCCTAGCAAGGTGTCGTTGCCAGCGAGGCCGCGCAGGATGTTGCCGTTTTCGTCGCCGCCGAGCCGGTCCGCGCCCGCGGTGCCTTCCAGGCCTTCGATGCCGACATAGCTGTCGCCCACGCCCTCTCGCGAGTTCGTCGCGGGAGCATTGAGGAATGCGCGCATGGCCGTGGTGCTGGCGTTGGCATACGAGGCGATATCGGTACCGCTGCCGCCTATCAAGGTGTCGGCACCCGCGCCGCCTTCGAGCACGTCGTCCCCACCGCCACCGTACAGCACGTCGTTGTCGGCGCCGCCGCTCAGCGTGTCCGCGCCGGAGTTGCCGGCGAGCACATCCGCACCCGCATCGCCACTGATGATGTCGTCGCCACCGTTGCCCGTGATCCAGTCCATGCCCACGGTGCCGACGATGTTGTTCGCGGCGTCCGTGCCGAGACCCGTTATGTTCCACGAGACCAGGTTGTGCGTGCCCGTCGCGACGAACACGAAGTTCTCGATCGTGGGTCCTCCTCCGGCGACGTACCAGTCGCGCAGCGTGATGCGGTCCGCCTGTGAGTCGAACGGCGTGGCATCGCTGTCGCCCTTGGTGACGGCAACCTCGAGATCCGAGCCGTTCCGGCGCAGCATCAGGTCCTGGATGTCGATGCCCACGCCGAACTCGAGGAAGTCCGTGCCCGCGTTGGCGACGAGCGATCCGCCGACGGTGCCCAGGTGCCGCCGGAACGTGAGCGTCGGATGATCGTAGTCGTACTCGTCGCTGTTCCAGTGCGTGCCGTCGAAATACACCACGCCGTTCTTGGTGACCGTGCCGCCGCCCTCCGGGCTGAGCACGTAGCCATTGACGAAGGTGCCGTTCTGCCAGACGAGCTCCCAGTTGTTCACCAGGTCGTCTAACAAGATGTCGTGGCCGTCGCCACGCTGGTAGCGGAAGATGTCGTCGCCCGCGCCGCCGATGACCGTGTCGTCGCCAAGCCCGCCGGCAACGAGGTCGGAACCGGACCCGCCATAGACGGAGTCGTTGCCGTCGTCGCCGAACACGGTGTCGTTGCCCGCGCCGCCAATCACCTTGTCGGTATCCGAGCCGCCCGAGACGAGATCGTTGTCGTCGTCGCCCGCCACCAGGTCGCGGCCCCGGCCGCCGAATCCGAAGTCGTCGCCCTGCAGGCCGAACATCACGTCGTCGCCCGCGCTGCCGTACAGGAAATCGCCGCCCGCGGTGCCGATGATCACGTCGTTGGACGCCGAGCCGACGACGAACGAGCCGATGTCACCGATGCGGATGTCTTCGCCATCGGCTAAGCGCAGCCACTCCACGCGCCGCGTCGAGTCGTACCAGTCGCGGATGACGATCTGATCGCCGGTGGCGACCCGCTCGCCGTTCTGGTCCTCGACCATCAGTTGCAGGATCAGGTCCTGGCCCGGTGCGCCGGCGGTGCCGGAGCGCCGGAAGAAGATGTTCTCCAGCGTGATGCCCGGGCCGAACGCGATCGCGTCCTCGCCGCCCTTCACGGAACCGTCGATTTCGTAGTCGCCGCCGCCGGCCCAGTTGCGCTGGAGCGTGCCGGTGTTCAGCAATTGCAGGCGCTGGTAGATAGAGTCGCCCACCGCGCCAGGCGTGGCGCTGGGATCGGATTCGTCGAACACCACATCGATGCCGTCACCGAAGCCGAACACATATTGATCCGTACCTGAACCGCCGAGCAGTCGGGCCTCGCCATTGGCGCCCCGATCGTCGCCGCGGCCGCCGGCCAGAATGTCGCCGCCGGCCCCGCCAAAGAGGTGGTCCGCACCGTCGCCGCCGATCAGGTAATCGCTGCCGCGCGAGCCGTACAGCAAGTCGTTGCCGGCGCCGCCATCGAGCATGTCGCCGTTGCTCCTGACGTTCAGCGCGGCGTTCGTTGCCGCCACGTTGCCGTCCGTGAACTGGTGATTTGCCGCACCGGCGAACAGGCGGTCGTCCCCCTCGCCGCCTATCAACCAGTCGTCGAGCTTGCCGCCGACGAGTGTGTCGTTGCCGGCGCCGCCGAGCAGGTCGTTGCCGTAGTCGCCGCCCGAGATGACATCGTTGCCCGTACCGCCATACATCGTCGCCGCGATATCGATGACGTGTCCCGCGGAGGTTCCCGCGGCGCCGTTGATCGTGAGCCCCGAGGCATTGGCGATCGAGTGGTCGGAAACCGTGATCGTATCCGCCGCATCCGTGCCGTTGATGCGGTCCTTGCCCGCAGAATTGATCGTGTCGCCCAGGACGTTGATGACATTGCCTTCGCCGTCCGTGAAGCCGAACAGACGTTCGAGCGTGTCCTCGTTCATTGCAAATCCGACGGAGGCGCCCGAGAGCGCGTTGCCGTCGAGCGCGCCGTCGGGCACCGTGTCGAGGAATACGTTCCAGCCGCCGATCCAGTCCGTCTCGCCGCGTCGGGTGAGGCCAAGCTCGATGGCGCGCGCGAGCGTGATCGTCCAGCCCGCGGTGAACGCGCTGGTCGGCTCGGCCGCCATGAGCACGTCGATGGAGTCCCGGCTGGCGAGATAACCGCCATAGTCCTTCGCGGTCGACACGTTGCCGAGCAGCACGTTCACGTCGAAGTGCGTGGCCACCATGAGTGCGGCGATGTGCTCTGCCACCGACGCACCCGGTGCCGGCATCGTGGCGGCGGCGATCTCGCTCATGGCGAGCGTCGAGGCGATCGCGCGCTTCGCAAAGATGTCGCCACCCGCCAGGCGCGGAATCATGTCCGCGATGGCGATCGCGGCACCGTAGTTGATGACCATGTTCGCCTGCCTTGTGCGCAGGGCGACGATTTCCTTGCCCGAGGCGTCGGTCGTGCGGTAGACGAAATCCTTCTTGAAAGTGCCGTATGAGCCGGCGCGGATCTCCGATCCTTCGAGCAGGCGCGCCCCCGACATCGCGATGACGGAGTTCAGCAGCTCGGCGACGTTCGTTCCCAGGCTCCGTGCGCCATCCTTCGGCGCGCCGCCCCTGGCCCAGACGTTGGTGACGGCGAATTTCTGCTCGGACTGGTCCCAGCCGAGATCGGCGCCCGACTTCGGCGTCTTGCCGAACAATGTGCCGATGAGTCCGCCGAGGATGTAGCCGACAAAGGCGCCGATTGCGGCACCGATAGGTCCCCCCAGGAACGTTCCGGCTTTCAGGCCGATATTCGCGCCCACGGTTGCGCCGATGGCCGTGCCGATGGCCGCGCCGATCTGACCGGCGACGGTATCGAATTCCACGAGCTCGGCCGCGAGCTTGGTGCCGATGAAACCGCCAATGAGATTACCGACATTGACGGCGCGGAGCGCCTGGGCCACGGTGACCGTGGAGCTGGTCAGGCCCGTGATCACCGCACTGAGCTCGGCCGCGAAGATGGATTGTCCGAGATCCGCGAGCGTGCCTTCGAGACCGAGGTCTTCGAAGAGCTCTGCGGTCAGGAACGAGGAAATCGCTCCGATGCCGGCGCCCGTGATGTCTTCACCGAAGTTCTCGAAGGACTCGCCGACATCGATGGTAGTGGTAACGCCGTTCAGCCAGTCTTCGAGGGCCTCGCCCAGGTTCATGCCGACGGTGCCAAGTAGTGTCGAAGCGGCGATCTGAACGCCCGGACTTTCGTGACGCGCGATGTGGCGCCCGAGCGTCGAGCCGAATACCTGGCCGACGTCGCTCGCATACTCGGCGAAGAAGCCCCGGGCCACCGTGAGAGCATGCTTCACCGCCTGCTCGAGCGTGTCGAAGATGCCGCTGCTGGGCCCGAATTCGACGACGCATCCCCCTTGGGCAAGTCCCTGTACGGAGAAGCCCGCCCTGAATTTCGGGTTCTCCTCGAACTTGTTCTCGTACTGCTCGTCTGTGTCGGTGGGCGAGGTCGTCTGCCCGGGCTTCAGCTGAAGCACCCCGCGCTTGACGAGCTTGTCGATGACCTCCTTGCTGAGATGGACGTTCGGATTGCTGATGGCCTTGATGGTCTCGTTGGCCACCTCACTCAGGCGCCGCTCGTTGTAGTGGTCGGTGACGTCCTTAACGCCGGACTGGGGATGGTCGAATATCGACGTGTACCAGTCCTGGATGTCGGTCGTCTGGATTCCCAACTGCTGCCGCAGCTCCGGTGCGATCTCTAACATCAGCTCGCGCAGGGCCCCGTACTGGGAATCGAGAGCCCTGGCTTCGGTGGGCGTAATCTTGTCGGTGAGGTTCGCGAGAATCGTCGAGCCGAGGTCGGTGCCTTTGTTGGGGTCGTAGCCCTGCACGTAATGCTTGAGCGATTTGTCCTTGTGCAACAACTCGTGCGCCACGCGATCGAGAAGGCGCAGCTTGTCCCAGGAGTTGTTGAGCGTCAGATCGAGCGCTTCGGTGACCGTGACGACCGTGCCGGTACCGTCCCCGTGAGGGAGGCCGATCGTCGCGCCCTTCACGCCATCGGCCGGTTTGGCGGAGATGTACGTCGGGGAATTCAGCAACGCATACCCCTCGGAGCCGTTGGCGCGCAGGATCTGCATCGCGCGCAGATTCTGGAAGTTCGGGTCGGTCTCGAGCTTCTGCCCGAGGATGTCCATGAAGCCGCCGATGAGGTTGAGCTGCTGCGCGCTGTAGTCGACGAGGGCGATCGTCGGCAACGCATAACTACCGGTCGGCGTGGGCAGGGCCTGGGCGCTGTAGGTGACTCGCCCGATCATGTCGAGACCCTGCGCGGCGAAAAAATCGTGGTACGCCAGCGCGTTGCCGATCCGGGTGGCGGTGCCCGGTGTGCATTCGTTTCCCGAAGCAAGACGCGCGAAATTCGATCTCACGGAAGTCCACGAGGGGGTGTCGGTAGTTTTGACCGGGGGCGCCATGGCTCTCTCCTTCAGTCGCGTTTGTCTTCAGTAACGGGCGGAATTTCGCAGGCGATCGAGATGTACCAGTCGTCGGCGGGCTGGTTTCGTCCTGCAAAGACGACATAGGTCTTGCCCGGATCGAGAACCACGCCCGTCTGCTCCTCGGGCTCCAACCGTTCGTGCTCGGAATGGCCGCGAAACGTATCCGTGGCGCTGGCCTGGCCGGAGTTGCGCAGGAATCGCACGCTGTCGAAACGCAGTGCGCTCAGCACGAGGCAGGGCTGCGAGGAGTTGGGGTCGTCGTCGAACTTGCCGCAGCGTCCGGAACGGTCCAGGACCTTTGCGCCGCTGACGATGGCGGCGACAGGCAGCCCGGCGGGCGACCGGCATTGCGACGGGGACGGCGCCATGCAGGAGGCGCAACTCAGATTGAAGGAGGCAACTTCAGGGCCGCCGAAAACTTCGGCCGGCCGCTCACGCGCGTTCGTGCAGCCGGAGGCCAGCGCGATCATGAATGCGCAGACAAACTGTACCCCTAAGCCGAGTGCCGAATTAGTTTCGGTCTGACCCGCATCCGTTGCGTTGTACTCAACCAAGTCCGCTCCCGAACAGCACTTGGAAAGAAGTTTGTTTTGAAGACCTCTGCAGTGACCGTAATTACTGTGACAGACGCGTATGAAAACTTTTCCACCGGTCAGGCGAAGTGTGCAGATACCGGTAACAGGCAGGGTCTGCCACTCCTTGATATGGAGCGCGCGCCGCGCGTTGCAGTGCATGCTTCGTTGATCGCGTATTGACAGTGTGCGGCGCGCGGGCTCGTGGTTAGCCGGCATGACCGGGATCGAGAATCACTGACACCCGGCGCGGCTTCCACCTACGCCGCTCGCCGCCCCGCGTTCTGATAATCCGTTGACCAGGATGGTTGCGCAGGTGGACGTTGCGGTGATTTTCAAATACGCGGGCCGCCATGCCCTCAAGCGCAATCCATGGGTGCTTCGGCAGGCTTCGGACCTGATGAGCCGCGAGTCCGCGCTGCCAGCGGAGCATCGGGCGCGCCAGGAGCTCCTGCTCGAGCGCGTGTTTCACGATGCGCGCCACATTCCGGCGTACGCGCGTCATGTCGCGAAGGCGAGCGACCATCATCGGCTCGAGTCGCTGCGCGATGCGTTCCCGATCATCGACAAGACAACGCTGCTGCAGCACCGCAACGATTTCTTTGCGGGCGGACGCGTTCCGAAATATCGATCGACGGTGGCGGCAACCAGCGGCACGACGGGCACGCCGCTCGATGTCTATCGAAGTTTCAGCTCCATCCTCTGGGAAGAAGCCTTTCACTTGCAGCACTGGCAGTGGGCGGGCTGGAGCCGCGGGCAGCGCCAGGCGGTGCTTCGCGGCGAGATCGTGATCCCCGTCGACCAGCGTGGCCCGCCTTACTGGTTCAAGGACACGGTCGGCGGTCAGCTGGTGTTATCCACCCGCCATCTCGACCGGCAATCCGCGCCGCTGTTCGCCGAGGCGCTGCAACGGTTTGGCGCCACGCAATTGCGCGCCTATCCATCCGCCGCCTACGAGCTGGCAACTCTGGTCGCTGAAACCGGCATTCCGGTTCGCTTCCAGTCCGTGATCACCGGTTCCGAAATGCTCTACGACTTCCAGCGGCAACGCATCGAGTCGGTGTTCAAAGCCCGCGTCTTCGATTTTTACAGCATGGCCGAACGCGTGGCGTACGCATCGCAGTGTGAACGCGGCCGCATGCATGTGAACCCGGAATATGGCGTGCTCGAGATCGTCGACGATCAGGGCCGCCCCACGGACGAAGGCACGATCGTCGGCACCTCGCTGCACAACACCGTCGCGCCGCTCATCCGCTACCGCATGAACGACACCGCGCGCTGGAGTCACGAGCCCTGCCCTTGCGGCCGTACCTATCCCGTCATCGAAAACCTGGGTGGCCGGCTCGCGGATCAGCTTTACGATCTCGATGGCCGCGCCGTGAATGGCACGGTGATCGGGTTCGCGTTCGATGGCATGCGCCATATCCAGAAGGCCCAGGTGGTGCAGCCTGCCGCGGATCGATGGCTCATTCGCATCGTCCCCGGCGTCGGATACACGGCCGACGATGGGCAGCGCGTGCTCGACAAGCTCGCGGCCGAAGTATCGGCGCGCGTCGCGGCACGAATCGAGCTCGTCGATGCAATCCCGGCGCTGCCGAGCGGCAAATACAAATGGGTGGTGCGCGAATATCGCGGCGATGCGCCGGCGCCCGAAGGGCCGGGAATCACGCCGCGTCCGCCCACGCGCGTCGCCGGAGCGGGGGCCGGCGCTTCATGCTGAACGAGCTTTCGATGGACCAGCTCTCGCGGGCGCCCACCGTCACCGAGCTCGTCGACAGTCGCGATCAATGGGACAGCCTGTTCGCGCAAGTCCCGCTGCCATTTTTTCCACAAACATGGGCTTACGGCGAAGGCAAACGCAGCCAGGGCTGGACCGTCGAGCGCCTTCGGTTCATGCGTGACGAGCGGCCGGTCGCGCTGTGCCAGGTGCTGGTCAGGCGCTTGTTAGGCCTGCCCATCGTGGCGCGCATCAATCGCGGACCGCTGTTCCTTCGCGAGGCATCCGAGGAAACCCGGTTCGCGGTCCTGCACGCGCTGCGGCAACGCTGGCGATTTGGCCGCCGCGGCCTGTTGCTCATGGCGCCGTCGCTGACTGTCGGCCCCGAGAGCACAGCGCTGTTGCGCGCCGCCGGATTCATGCCCCGCAAAGCCGACGGCTGGGGCTCCGCGCTGATCGACCTGCACCCGTCGCTCGAAACGATACGCGCGGGCTTTTCCTCCAAGTGGCGCAACCATCTCAACGGCTCGCTCAAAGCCGGCATCGCCGTGCGCATCAGCGGTGATCGCGAAGTCTTCGACTGGATGCTCGACCGGCATGCCAGCAACATGGCGACCAAGGGATACGAAGGCCCTTCGGTGTCTTTCGTGCGGAACATGATCGCTTCGAGTCCGCAGGATTTCTCCGTTTACCAGGCCTACATCGACAACCAGCCCGTCTCCGCCATATTGCTGGCGCGGTTTGGCACGCATGCGGAGACCTATCTGAGCTGGACGGGTGATGCCGGGCGGCGAAGCAATGCGCACCATCTGCTGCTGTGGCACCTCATCTCGGAATGCAAAGCCGCCGGATGCCACGCGATCGACCTGGGCGGTTACACCACCAGCGGAAAATACGGCGCGTACAAGCGCGGCATGAAAGGTCGCGAGTACCGGCTGGCCGGAGAGTGGCTCGCGATCTGAGCGATAGGCCGGTAGTTAGTGCGGCGTCCCTGCTAGACTCGGGCGATGAGCACTGTCAACAGGGTCGCGATGCTGCTGGCTTCGGCATGGCTGTGCGCCGGCGCATCCGCCGCGGAACCGACGCGTGACGATGCGCTGGCCGCCATGAAACGGGCCACCACCTTCATGAGCGAGCGTGTCGCGCTGCGCGGTGGCTACGTGTGGATGGTCAGCGAAGATCTCAGCCGGCGCTGGGGTGAAGTGCCGGCGCGGCCTTCGCAGATCTGGTTGCAAGGCGGCACGGAGAGCGTCGGCCAGGTGATGCTCGACGCCTATGAGGCGACCCGCGATTCTTTCTACCTCGACGTCGCTCGCAAGGCCGCCGACGCGCTGGTGTACGGCCAGCAGCGCCAGGGCGGCTGGCATTACTTCATCGACTTCGATCCCGCGGGCATACCCGAGTGGTACGCAACCCAGGCATCGCGTTTTCGCTGGGGCTACGAGGAGTATCGCCACTACTACGGCAATGCCACGTTCGATGACCGCGTCACGCCGGACGCCGCGCTGTTCCTGCTCCGCTTCTATCGGCTGACTCGCGAAGCCGCGTATCGCGGGCCCGTGCTCGAGGCGCTCGACTTCGTGCTCGAGGCGCAGTTCGAGAACGGCGCCTGGCCGCAGCGCTTTCCGCTGCGCAATGAATATGCACATGACGGCCTGCCGGACTACACCTCGTTCTACACGCTGAACGACGGCGCCACGCTGGCCATCGTCGAGCTGCTGCTCGAAGCCCACGAGACATTCGCCGACTCGCGTTACTTCGAAAGCGTTCGGCGCGCCATGGCGGCCATCATCGCGATGCAGGGCCCCGCCGACCAGGCCGCGTGGGCCGAGCAGCACGGGCCCGACCTGCGCCCGATCGCCGCGCGCACGCATGAACCCGCCGGTTACGTGGTGCGCGAAAGCCGCATGTCCATCGCCATGCTCCAGGAGTTCTATCTACGCACCGGGGACGCGAAATATCTCGCGCCGGTGCCGCGCTGCCTCGACTGG
>DASTXR010000155.1:0-29466 GCA_035765415.1 Steroidobacteraceae bacterium
TCCCCGCTCTCGAGCGACTGCGCGAACGAGCGATTCCGGACAGCGGCTTGCCATCATGGCGTGACCTTCATGGTCATTTTCGAGAAGCCGCTGCCGGACAGGCAGAGTTGATGCGCGAAGTGCTTGCACAGTGGGATGACGCCACTAGGGCCGATCTTCAGTCGATGACACAGAGCGAAGTAGCAGCACTGGCCGAATTTGCGCTCAGCGGCCCAGGTATTGTCTTGGGGCGTGCACTCTATCGATTCGATCCCGGCTGCTTGGCGGGCGAGAATTTTGGAGCACTTCTAAGCGCAAGTTGGAATGGACTCCGGTCGTACCTCAATCGCTCAGTGTTCAAAGCCGCCCTCGCGCGGCGCGGCCAGCACTACACAACGGCAATTCCGGAAGCAGTAATCGCCGGAAACTTGGAGTCTGTGCTCGACGAGCATCTCTGGGTCACTAGCAAACTAGACGCCGATGCCATCGCGCGCTTTCCTCGTGATCTCCTGAAGACTCTCGGTTTGCGCGATAGCCGACATGCATTGCACGAACCCGGCGCCGTCGACACCTTTCCGCTCCGCTGTCATGCAGCCATGGCGTTTGCGGACGCGAAAGCAGAGAACTCATTGACGGGCACGGATGATCGCCTTCGTACGGACGATCTGCGGCGTGCATTCAATACGCCTTTCTGGCCACATGTCCTGACGACCACCTCACTGGGACAGGAGGGGCTGGACTTCCATGTTTGGTGTCGACAACTCCTGCACTGGGACTTGTGTCCAAGCCCACTAGATATTGAGCAGCGCGAGGGCCGCATTCAGCGCTTCGGTGGACTTTCGGTTCGTGCTGCTCTCGCAGAGCACGTGCGTCAGAAGGCCCTCCATGAATCAAACGAAAGACGCAGTCCGTGGGCAGCAGTCGCCGATCACGCCGAGGCAGCATTCGGGAACGACGCGTCTGGGCGCAGCCCGTGGTGGTCCTGTCCGGGAGAAAAAATCGACCGTCTGTTCGTTGACCTGCCACATTCTCGTCAACGGATGCGCTTTGACGAGCTCAGTAAGTTGCGATGGCTCTATCGGCTCGCACTTGGCCAACCTCATCAGCAAGATTTCATTGAGGCCGTTTCACAGCATGCGGATGACGGGCGGCAACAATTCTCTTTGCGCCTGTCGGCTTGGCGAGCATGACCTAGCGCTCCTTCGCGCTAGCCGCGTGCGCGCTCGCCGTTCCCGGTGCGCTTGGTGGAACAACGTCAAGGCAGGCCCCGACGCCGTGACGTCAACAACTTCCTTCCCTGTCATTCGATCGCCTGCAGGTACGGTGACATGGGATTCTCCACACGAAGCAGCCGTCCGTAATGCAGCAGCTCCCGGTTCTGGACGCGCTTTCGTTGTCGCGCCATGCGCAGTGCCTCAAGCGCCACGTCCATTCCAAGCTTGTTCCGGAACTTGAAACAATCCACCACGCTGCGTGCGGCGCTGTAGATCTTCAGGGGCATGCCTCCGACGCGATGCGTCTCGAGCCCCTTGGTGAAGGTCTTCGGATCGAAGCGATAGACCGTGACAGGAATCGAAAGCGTGATGCCGTGGTAGCTGCCACGCGGCACGGCCAGGTGAACGGAGGATGGGATCTGGGTCGTGATGTCGTGATACGAGAGCGCGCTGATCAAACAGACGGCGGCATCCGGTGCGCGCGCCGCGACCAGGGCGAGATCGGGATACTCGGCTTCGCCGGCTTCGGCAAGACGGTAGAGCCCACGTCCGAGTTCGACGATGCGACCGCTGTCGCGCAGCGTGTACAGGGTGTCGGTGTGCACTCCGAGCGCGATGAGATCTCGGGTGCGCAGCGTACCGCCCTTCTCGCGAAAGGCCTTCAGCGCGGTATCGGGATTCCGGGTCTTCATGTGAGGTAATAATGGCACCACTTCTTATCAAGTGGTATGTTTCTTACCCGCCGCAATTGGATCGAGGAGACGTAAAGGAGACAAGCCTCCTCCGCCGACGCCAAACTATTGATGCACCAAACGATTTAAAGACCGTCCGTCCAATCCATCATGGGCGCCACCGAGATCCGGCGGTCGATGGGTTTCTGGGGCGTGCTCTCTATCACCTGGATTTGCAACGTCTGCTGCGCTCTGCCTGGTTCACACGGAATCTATTCGGCTCTGTTGAATTCTGATACTGGTGATTCAGGGTTGATACCAAGCGGCAACGATCAATACACCACCGAAATGTATTCGTTGCGGCCCTGGGGAGGTCTGCACAGCTGAGCCGTGAAGGTGATGGCACGCGGTATTAACCAGGCACCTCGATGATCTGCGATACCACCTGTCTGCGCCGATGAACCATCTCATACAGCCCGGGCAACACGAGCAGCGTCAGCATCGTCGACGAGATCACGCCGCCGATCACGACGGTTGCAAGTGGCCGCTGCACTTCGCTGCCGACGCCCGTGTTGAACGCCATCGGCACGAATCCAAGTGCCGCGACGAGCGCAGTCATGAGCACCGGACGTAACCGTGTGAGTGCGCCCTGCTGGACGGCTTCCCGTACGGCCATGCCGCGATCCATGAGCTCGCGGATGAAAGTCACCATGACCAGGCCATTGAGGACGGCCACCCCGGAAAGCGCAATGAATCCGACTCCGGCGGAAATCGACAATGGAATGTCGCGAAGCCACAGCGCGAGCACTCCTCCGGTCAGCGCCAGCGGAACGCCGGAGAAGATGATGGCAGCGTCGCGCGCGGACCCCAGCGCCATGTAGAGCAGCACGCAGATGATCAGCAGCGTCACCGGAACGACAACCGCGAGTCTCCGGGCAGCCGATTCGAGCTGTTCGAACGTGCCGCCGTATTCCACCCAGTAGCCTGCGGGCACGTCGACACTGCCGGCTATCGCCTGCTTCACTTCACTGACAAACGACCCCGGGTCACGCCCGCGCACGTTCGCGGTCACGACGACACGACGTTTCCCGTTTTCCCGATTGATCTGGTTGAGTCCGGTGTCGAGCGAGAGCTCCGCGACTTCGCTCAGAGGCACGAACCCGCCCTGCGGCAATGGAATCGGCAGATTTCTGAGCAGGTCCACATTCGTGCGAAGGTCTTCGGCCAGGCGAACGACGATGTCCGCACGTCGATCGCCTTCATAGAGCTGGCTTGCGACCGTTCCACCGAGCGCGGTGGCAACCTCATCCTGTAGCTCACCGATGTTCAGACCCAGGCGGGACAGCACCTCGCGCCTGGGTTGTATCGTCATCACGGGCAGACCGGTGGACTGCTCAACAACCAAATCGGCCGCACCGTCGATCGTCTGCACGACGGCACCAATTTTCTCACCGAGCTCGGCCAGCAGTTCGTGGTCGTCACCGAAGACCTTCACCGCGAGCTCGGCGCGTACTCCGGCGATGAGCTCGTTGAAGCGCATCTGGATAGGCTGCAGGAATTCGTAGCGGTTGCCGGGGATCGGCGTGACCTTGGCCTCGAGGTCCGCAATGAACCGTGACTTGGGCTTGTCCGGATCTGGCCATTCGGAGCGCGGCTTCAAAATGATGAAGTTGTCCGCCACGCTGGGTGGAGCGGCCTCCGTCGCCACATCCGCGGTGCCTATCTTCGCGAAAACGCGCTCGACCTCCGGCAATTCCTTCACCGCGGCTTCCAGTTGCTGCTGTTGCCGGACAGCCTGGCCCAGCGAGGTCCCGGGAATGCGCAGTGCGTGCATGGCAATGTCGCCCTCGTCGAGATTCGGGATGAACTCCGAACCCATCCGGGTCGCAAGCCAGCCGCAGCCGAGCACCAGGATGACGGCTCCGCCCACGATCGGCGCCCGATGGTCGAGCGCAAAAGCCAGCGCCGGCCGATAGGCAGATTCAGCGGCGCGCATGACCGCCACATGTTTTTCGGGCTTCGGCAGCCGGAAGAGAAAGGCGACGCCCGCCGGCACGAATGTGAGCGACAAAGCCATTGCGCTAACCAGTGCAATGATCACGGTGATCGCCATTGGGTGGAACATTTTCCCTTCGACGCCGATCAGCGCGAGGATGGGCAGGTAGACGGCGGTGATGATGAACACGCCAAACATCGCGGGCCGGATGACTTCACGTGTCGCGAGCGTCACGAGCTTCAGACGTTCAGTCAGCGATAGCTCACCGCGCGCGTGCGCGGCTTCCGAGAGTCTCCGCAGGCAGTTCTCGACGATGATCACGGCACCGTCGACGATGAGGCCGAAGTCGAGCGCACCGAGACTCATGAGGTTCGCGGAGACACCGGCCTGCACCATGCCCGTCAGCGTCATGAGAAGGGCCAGCGGAATCACCGCAGCGGTGAGCAATGCCGCGCGGATGTTGCCGAGCAGCACGAACAATACGGCGATGACGAGCAGCGCCCCTTCGACCAGGTTTTTCTCGACCGTCGCCAGCGTCTGCTCGACGAGGCGAGTCCGGTCGTAGACCGCTGTCGCGGTAACACCTGGCGGCAACGACGGACTGATTTCCTCCAGCCGCTGCGCGACGGCCCGCGCCACTTCCCGGCTGTTCTCGCCAATGAGCATGAACACCGTGCTCATGACGACTTCGCGGCCGTTCTGAGTCGCAGCACCCGTCCTGAGTTCCTGGCCCACGGACACAGTCGCCACGTCGCGCACACGCAACGGCACGCCCTGCGTCTGCCGGATAACGATGTCTTCGAGATCCTCCATCTTCTCGGCCTGGCCGGGTACGCGCATCAACCACTGGGCACCGTTGTGCTCGATGTATCCGGCGCCGCGGTTCCCGTTGTTCGCGGCGATCGCCCGTATGAGCATTTCATGGGTGATGCCCTGGGCAAGGAGGCGCGCCGGGTCTGGCGCCACCAGAATCTCCTTGACGTTGCCGCCGATCGGATTGACCTCCACCACGCCGGACACCCGCAGAAGCTGGGGACGAATGATCCAGTCGTGCACGGAGCGCAGATCCGTCGGTGTCACGGGCGACCCGTCCTTGTTTCGAGCGCCGGGTTCGGCATCCACTATGAACATGAAGATTTCACCAAGACCCGTGGCGATTGGCCCGAGCGTGGCTTCGTGACCGGCGGGCAGCTTGCCCCGAACCGCGAGCATGCGTTCCGCCACCAGCTGGCGCGCGAAATAGATGTCGGTGCCGTCTTCGAAAACCACGGTGACCTGGGCCAAGCCATATCGCGACAGGGAGCGCGTGTGTTCCAGCCGCGGGATTCCTGCCATCGCGGTTTCGAGAGGCACGGTGATGCGTTGCTCCGCTTCGAGCGGCGTGAAGCCCGGCGCTTCGACGTTCACGATCACCTGGACGTTCGTAATGTCGGGGACTGCGTCGATCGGCAGGCGCGTGAAACTCCAGGCGCCGAGCGCAGCCAGGGCCATCGTCGCGATCATCACGAGACCACGCCGCGCGATGGCGGCATCGAGGATTCGTTCGAGCATGGACTACGCCCTCATCCTAGTGATCGTGTGATGCGCCGGACTTTTCGACGTCGGCTTTGATCACATAACTGTTCTCGGTCACGTACTCCGCACCGGGGTCGAGCCCGCCAAGGATTTCAACCCATTCACCGCGTTGCTCACCGAGCTCGAGCATGCGGACCTCGTACGTTTCACCGATGCGCTCGAAGACGACTGTGAAGTCCCTGAATGGCTGCAAGCCAATGGTCTTGACCGCGAGCGGCACCTGCTTCTCGCTCACCGCGACTTCGGCCGTGACGAACGAGCCCGTAACCAGTGCCGCATCCCGGTTTTCCAGTTGCGCCCGCGCGATTACCGACTGGTCCGCGCCGGCGATCAGTCCAACACGTTCGATCCTTCCTTCAACGAGGCGATCAGAATCCGGCACTTTTACACGCACGCGCGCGCCAGGACGAATGCGCGCCCGATCGCGCGGGAACACGGAAAGTTCCGCCACGACCTGCGATGTGTCCGTGACCGTGAACAATGCGCCACCTGCCGATTGCTCACCCGGGTTGGCCACGCGGGCCGTGATGGTTCCGGCAATCGGCGATTTCAACGCGTAGGTCTGCAGGCTCTCGTTGCTTTCAATCTGTGCCAGGGTGTCCCCCGCGGAAACGCGATCGCCGAGATTCTTGTGCACGCTCTGGATGAGACCGGGGAACCGCGCACTCACATCGCGCTGATGCGCGGGGTTCGGCACGATGCGGCCATAAAGGGACACCGTCTCTTCGAGCATCGCGGGTCCGGCTTTCTCGGTCCGAACGCCGGCTGCCGCAGCGATGTTCGCGGCGATCGTCGTACGTCCTTCGAAACTTTCGTAGGTCCAGCGCGAAGTCTTCCCGTTGTACTGTGCTTCGACGTTCACGACGAATGAATGCGGCTCACGTACGACCCCATCAGCCCGCAGGTACTCGGCTTGCGGTGCAAACGTGAATCGGTCGTGACGACCGCCGAGGCGTGTGAGATCGACGGCGAGCGTGACCTGATCGAGCGGCACCGGCTTGCCTTCGAACGTGGGCCATGCGTGAAACTCCGGCGGAACGCCCGTTTCGAATATCGCGAGCTCGATGGCCAGCGGCCCGTCGACCAGCATGCGGCCGTTGTGCGGACCTTTGACGACTTCCAGCGCGCCATGCGCCGGATCGTCGTGCGCTTCCGGCGCACCCGTCTCACGAGAGCCGCACGCAACCAGGACGGTGACGAAAGCAAGGACGATCATGTGTTTCATGCGAGCTCTCATGGCTGGGCCGCACGCACGGCGGTGCCCGTCAGGCGTTCGAGTTCAATCCGGTATTGATGCAGCTTCGCGGTCGCCTCGACGAGGGCGCGACGCACGTCGAGCAATTCGCGTTGCGCGGCCACCCATTCGCCGTAACCGTAGCGGCCGCGTTCGTAGGCGTACTGCGACTGTTCGAGTGCTTCCTCGATGCGCGGCAGTACTTCGTTGCGCAGGATCGACACCTCGGTGTGCGCGTGCCGGTACTCCTGGTAGAGCGCAAAAAGCTCCGCATCCAGCCTGACGCGCATCGCGGCGCCCTTCGCATCCACGAGCCGCGATCTCGCACGCGCTTCCGCCGTCGCACCGCGCGCCAGATCCCCTGAAGCAATGGGCACCGTGACACCGACGACGAACGCGTGATCGCTCGTCGCCTCGAAACGCCGGACGCCGGCACTCACGTGCCACGGGAGACGTGCGCGCAACTCCGCAAGCCGGGCTTCTGCTTCGCGCACTCGCTTCTCGGACAGCAGGCGTTCGATCTCGGGGTTCTGCTCAAGCCCAGCCCGAAAACTCTCGAAGGGCTGTGGCGACGGTGTGTTGAAGAGATCTCCCTGGACGTTTGAAAATTCCGGTTCCGTCGATCCCCACATCGCCGCAAGCCGATGTCGCGCGGTCGCAAGCTCGTGTTCAGCATGCTCCTGAGCCAATCGCGCGCGGGCCAGCGTTGCCTGTGCTCGCGCCTCTTCCGCCTTGGGAACCTTTGCCGCGACAACTCGCGTATGAACTGCAGCGAGCGACTGCTCGGCGAGCTGCGTGGCGCTGGTGGAATCCGTGAGCGCCTGCTGATGCTCGAGTACAGTCACGAAGCGCTGGGCCGTCTCGGCTGCCAGATCGATGCGCTTGATGCGCGCATCGGCCGCAAGCAGGTCGCTGCCGGCTCTGGCGACCTCGATGCGCCGGTCACGGGCGCCACGTTCGAGAAGGAAGCCGATGCTCAGCGTGGTCTCCGCGGAGTCGACGCTGCTGTATGCGCCGGAGCCAGCGACATTCTCGGCCAGCAGCCCCGCTTCAATGGGCGGACGGGCGCCGGCCTGTTGCAGGACACCACTCTGGGCTTCTGATTCAATGGCCAACACCGCGAGCTCTGGATTGCGTTCCAGCGTTCGCGATACGGCCTGGTTCAGCGTGAGCGATTGCGCATTGGCAAGACCAGCCGCGGCGCAGAAAACGAAAGCGCATAGCCGCACATGTCGCGTGCGCGATGCTCGTCGTGAGCATGAAACAGGCATCGAACTACTCCATCGGTGCGCCAGAACGAGGCGCAGCAAGCACACCGCGGTCAGACCGCGGGCTTCAGCTCAGATGGAGAATGCAGGAGGGCCGCGCAATGGCGGCGGGATACAAGGTCGTCTGGGTATCGGTTCTGTTTTACGTCGCCGCGGGCGCACGACCTGCAAGACGACCGGCGCGATTGCGAAAAGTATCGCCATGAAGAAGACGGCGACAAAAGCCGTCCATGAAAACTTCAACGGCCCGGCATTCGCAAATTTGCCCAGCTCGACCACCGAGCTCGGGTCGACACCGGCGTTCGCATGCTCCGCGTCATGGGCGTGGCCCGCATGTGTAGGCATGTGATCGAGGTCGATATGCGCATGCGCGCTGCTCAACGGCGCCAGGACAAGGCTGGCGGAAAGCAGTGCCGAAATGAGGAACCGGCGCGGACGCATGACGACTGAGTCTACGCGGCGGAACTTTCGGCGTCACGCCTCCAGCAGCTTTTCCTCGGGTGGTTTGACCTTGCGGAATGCCTGCCACAGCGCCAGGTCGTAGAAGATCTTCATCGCGGCGCCGACGTAAATCGGCATGGCCAGCGACTGACCCGCCATCAACAGCCCCGCGAACGCCGGAGCCGACGCCCAACCGGCCAGGCGGACGAGATGCGTCATGCCTGACGCGAAAGTGCGTTCATCAGGCTGGACCACCGCCATGACGTAGGACTGCCGGGTAGGGACATCCATCTCGACCAGCGATTCGCGCAGCAGGAAGAGAATGGCTGCCGTCTCGAAGTCAGGCATGAACGGAACGGTGAGGAGCAACAGACTCGATGGAATGTGCGTGAACACCATTGTGTTCACCAGGCCGACATGGCGAGCGAGCCAGGCCGCCGCGAAGTGCGATCCCGCATTGGCAATGCGCGCGATGAAGAACAACAAGCCTATCCCGCTCGCGTCGACACCGAAGCGCTCGTGGAAGAAATACGCGAGCAACGCGGTCGTTAGAAAACCACCTGCCAGGCTGTCGATGGCAAACAGTCCGGATATCTTCGCAAGCGTGCGGCGAGACTCCGGCGAAAGTCTGGTTTGCCTGAAGACGCGAGTCGCCTCGACCGCCCCACTGAGCCTGGCATAGGCGATCAGCGGCACCGCGCAAAGCACCGCGTAAACCCAGATCGACGCGCGCTGCGCGCTGTCGGCGGTCGTGCCAAGCGAGGCCTCGAGGATGACAGGCAGCGCTGCAAGCAAGGATCCGAACGCATGCCCGATGTCCTGCAGCACGTTGTACTTGGCAAAAATCATCGTGCGGTTCAGGTCGGTCGTCGTCGCCGGCAGTGCCGCCTGTTCCACGACCAGCGCCGCGCCCCGATCCCGACCCATGCCGTTGGCCATGCCGACGAATGCCGCAAACGCCAGAGCCCATGGACTCGTGCTGATTGCGAGCAGGCACGCGCCGCAGACGGTGAGCGCCGTCACGGCCATTAGCGCCCGGCGGTGGCCGAATCGGTCGCTCCAGAAAGTAACGACTGCCGTCGCCACCATTGCCCCCGCAAGCCCGGCGCCAACCACCACTCCGATGGCCGACGGAGAAAGTTTCAGCTCCGCGAGATACAAGCCGAGCAGCACGCCAATCATGCCCGTCGCGAGCGAGCGCGCGAGCACGGCGACATAGAGCCAGGTGCGGTCCTGGAGCATTGCGTTATTGGTTCACGATCTCGCGAAGTTCGTCTGCGAAAAGATCAGCTTCCTCATGGCGTCATCGTATTACCAGTCCTTCACGGCCGCAGAGCGACATCGACCGAGTGGCTCGCACCGTCCGGCGCTGCAAACTTGATCACCAGGACCGGAGTGCCATTCTTGACGGTGGGAATTGCTGAGTAAGGAATTCCCTTCTCGCTGGAGGCTGCCTTCTCAACTAGAGCGGCGAGATCGAGTCTGGATTGCTGCAGTAGCGTGAGTTGCATCGCAGAGCGCGTCAGGTGCTTCTTGTCTTCGAATACTTCGATGCCGGGATTCCAGGCTGCCGCGATCGGCTCGCCTTTGAGCTCGAGCAGCGTGTTGTGCTCAGCGTCGGCGCCGATACCCGCCTTGGCCGTGTAAACACTGAGCCAGAACTTGCCGTCCTCGAACTCAAACTTCGCCGAGATCGGCGCCCCCTGCGTTTTCGCCGCCTGGCGAATCCCTTCGACCAGCGTGTGTTTACTTTGGCCCAGGCGGCTCACCGTGTCGGCATCCGCTGATCCGGCGCCACGTGACAAACCAGACAGAAGGGAACAGATCAGAACAGCGGAAGCGAATCTCGTGTGCACGGGCATCTCCTTGAAAGCGCCACATACCGGCGATTCAGTCTAGGAGCGCATCGGCACGCAGTGTCTGAAGATTCATTCAGGTGATTCGCCATACCGGACATCATCGAAGCGCGTAACGCTGTCCGCCTTCGTCCACACGCCCACCGCGCCAGCTTTGGCGAATGTCCGGTCCTCGACCTCGAACAGCTTCTCGCCGTTGTAGTAGACGGCGAACAACGCGCCCCGGAATTCGACGCGAAGCTGGCTCCACTTTCCATTTGGCACCTTGGTGTCGATGCCATAGCCGATCATCCGTCCGCGCACCTGCAGCGGGGAACGCTTGCCGTTCACGGTCTTGTAGAGCACGACGTTGTCTTCGAGCGCATTCATCCGCACGACGTAGTAGTTGTTCGCATCCAGGAAGCGGAACACCAGTCCGCCCGCCTGATCTTCCTTGCCGCTCTCCGGTTTTATTTTGGCCTCCACAAAGCCGTCCTGGAGGTGCGCGCGCGAGTCCACCGCCCAGCAAAACGTTGCCTCGCCCGACTGCAATAACACGTTCGGCCCGGACGGCGCGGAGCCATCCCGTACGACGCTCCATTGGTCCTTGCCCTGGCCAGTGATGCCCGAGCTCCATCCTTCTGGCAGGGAACCGGTGGCGTCAAAGGTCGCGGTCTGCGCGAGTGTCATGAGAACTCCGGTAGTGAGGGCAATGACGTTCATTTGTTCACCGCCAGCGGTATCTCGATTTGAAACGTGGTTCCGGGTTGCCGGCCGCTAACTATCGAGATCGTGCCGCGGTGTTTCGCGACGACACTCTTTGCAATCGCAAGTCCCAGGCCATGGCCACCCGTATCGCGCGATCGCGCGGCGTCGGTACGAAAGAATCTATCGAAGACCTTTTCCTGCAAATCGGCGGTGAGCCCCGGCCCCTCGTCACTGACATCCAGCAAGGCGCGATCGCCGCGCACCGCAAGCTCAATGTGAACCAACGAGTCCTCCGGGGAATAGCGAATGGCGTTGTGGATGACATTGAGCAACGCATGGCGCAGCAGCAACGCATTCCCGGTTATCGGGACAGCAGTCCCAGCGCTGCCGACTGTCAGTTGCTGGCGCCTGGCTTCGGCCAGGACGCCCAACGTGTCCCGCACGGAACGCACGATCTCCGCCAGGTCCAGCGTCTCCATCTGCACGCTCGCGCCCGCTTCGAGGCGGGCGAGCATCAACAGCGAGTCCGTGAGTTCCGTGAGGCGCTGTGCCTCCTCGAGCATGCTCGAGATCGCCTCTCTCAGCACCTTCGGGTCTTCACCGCCTTGAAGCGCGGCTTCTCCAACGGCGCGCAGGGCGGTCAGCGGCGTTCGCAGCTCATGGGATGCGTCCGCCGAGAAGCGCTTGAGTTCGCTGAACGAGCCTTCGAGGCGCGCGAGCGTTTCATTGAAGACAGTCGCAAGCTGTCCGATCTCGTCGTGTCTATTCGCAACAGGTAAGCGCGCGCTCAACGACTCCGAGGTGATCTGCCGGGCCTCCCCGCTCATACGGGCTATCGGAGCCAACGAACGCCGCGCCAGCCAATATCCGCCGAAAGCTGCCACAGCCGCAGCAAGCGGCAAGGAGAACGCGAATACTTCGAGGATCTGCTCGAGTGTCTGCTGGGTATCCGAAGCATCGCGAATGATGCGGACTATGACGCCGCGACCCTGCACACGTGCGGGCCGCTCCATGATTCGAGCGGGCAGATTTTCTTCGATCTCGACGTCATAGAACTTCAGTGACCTGGCGGCAGGCGTCGCCAGCGGGCGATGAATCGCGTTCTCCGGTATGGGCCAGTGGCGCAACAATAACTTGCCGTCTTCAGACCAGATCTCGAACCAGGCGAACAGACGGGCGAACCCCTCGTCTCCATGAGCCCCGACCACAGGCCAGTTGAATGCGCCGCCTTCAGATACATCGAGTTGCGCCTCGACGATGTCGAAGTCGATGCGCAATTGCCGGTCGAGTTCCGCTTCCAGTCGATGTTCAACGACCTCATAGGTAATGGCAGCGAACACGATAAGGACTACGCACATCGAGACGACGTACCAAATCGTCAGGCGCGCTTTGAACGAACGATGGCGCCACCAATGGCTCAAGGTGCGCATATTGAAAATCCGACGCCGCGAATAGTTCGCAGCAGTTTTACAGCCTGCCCTTCGTCTATCTTGCGTCGCAGGTGCGCAAGATGGACGTCGATCACATTGTCGAGCGGAGTGGCGCGCGGCACGTCGCGCCAGACCGCATCGGCCAGCATCGCCCGCGTCACCACCTGCCCCTGCTGTCTCATCAGGCACTGAAGCACGTCGAACTCGCGCGGCGTCAGCAGGATCTCGACGCCGGCACGATGCGCGATGCGGCGCTGGGTATCGAGGACCAGATCCGCCACCTGCCGCTGCGTGGGTTCCTGGGCCTCTGATCGCCGGATCAGCGCACGCACCCGAGCTGACAACTCCGCTAACGCGAACGGCTTGACGAGGTAGTCGTCCGCCCCGCGGTCGAGACCGGTAACCCGGTCATCGACGTGATCGCGCGCGGTGAGCAGTAACACCGGGATGCGGTTCGCTCGCGCGCGAGCGCGGGCCAACACATCGATGCCGCTCAGGCCGGGAAGCATCCAGTCGAGTATGAGCACGTCGAATGACGACTGGCGAAGCAGCTCATCTGCGGTGATGCCGCTGGCGGCGATAGACGTCACATGACCTCCACGCTGCAGGCCCTCCGCGATCGCGGCCGCGGTCTTCGGATCATCTTCGACGATTAGGATCGATGCCACGGCGCTGATTATCTTGCATCCGCGTGTCGGCGCCGATTCTTAAGGAATCTTCAGGCAAGTCCGGCATCCCAACTTGGCCCCACCGAAGTAGGCTACAGCGCACCTGTCCGGGGTCAATCGATGCGCACCGCCGTCCTCGCTGCTATCGGCATCCTAACCATCGGCACGGCCATGGGAGGAAGCTTGGAGCTTCAGGCAACAATTCCCCTGCCGAACTGCAAGGGCCGTATCGATCACCTGGCATTTGATTCCGAACACCACCGTCTGTTCGTTGCCGAACTGGGCAATGACACGGTGGCCGTCATCGATGTCGACCAGTCCGCATCGATACCGTGGCGAAGCGCGTGTACATCGGCTATGGCGAAGGTGCACTGGCTGTTCTCGATCCGGAATCTCTGGATCGCCTCGGAGATATTCCATTGAAGGGGCATCCGGAGAGCTTCCAGCTTTCGCCAGTCGACGGAAGCATCTATGTGAACGTGCCCGACGCGAAACAAATCGCGGTTGTCGACCGCAAGGTGGGCCGGCAAATTGCCTCGTGGCCGGCGACAAAGTGGGCGGCCAACTACCCGATGGCAATCGACGAACACAATCAATCGGTACTGTCTGTCTTTCGAAAGCCCGCGCGGATGGTCCGATGCGGGGTACCTACGACGCCCGGCTCGCGTACTGGCCTGTACTCGACAGCGACCGACGTGTTGTTCGTCGCGGCGCGCGCCGAGGGCGGTCAAGACGCCGCGGTATGGGTGCTGAAGCCGACCGACTGAAATGCGCCGCCGGCGAATTGCAATCGCAGTGACCTGCGTCATTCTCCTGTGCAGCCCGGCAGCCTGGGCGTACCGACCCTACGACTCCACGGATGCAGACGTCGCGGATGATGATGAGATCGAACTTGAAGTTGGGTGGCGGGATTCGAAGATTGAATCGGACCACGAACAGGCAGCACGTGCGGTTCTCAATTTCGGCATCGGGCGTGACCGCGAAATCGTCGTCGAAGGCGAATGGCAGCGTTCACCGGGTGCGAAATCCGAATCGTCCATCGGTGATGTCGGATTGTTCCTCAAGCAGGTCCACCGCCGCGGATCACTCCAGGGCGAACCCCGCATGAGCGTCGCCAGCGAATGCGGCGCGCTGATTCCCACGAGAAGCGAGGACTCCGGTCTCGGAGGCGAATGTGCGCTGATTGCTTCGCATAGCATCTCGATGCTGAGCTTGCACGCCAACGCGTCGCTGGCGTTCGAGACGGACCATCGCTGGGTGAATTCGATCGGGCTGATCCTCGAAGGCCCTGATTCCTGGCGGATCCGGCCCGGTCTGGAGCTGGTGCGTGAGGATGCCGCGGGCGATGACGCCGAGTTTTCAATGCTTGCAGGCGCCATCTGGAACTCCGCCGATGGACTGGAGTTCGATGTCGCCTATCGCCGAGGCCTACAGCCATCTGGTGAGCCCAGCGAGTGGCGGGTCGGAATAACGTGGTCACGCTGATTACGAACTGAGGAGAGGTCATGAACCCGATAACCCGTCGCGGCCTGATCCAGACCGCAGCCATGACACCGCTGATCGCCGCCGCTCTACCGGCTACAAGTCAGCAAAACAAGGAAGCCTCAATGAACGCCAATGCATTCGGATTCCAGCACACCCCAGTCCCCCTGCCCTTCGACGCCAAGGCGCTACGCGGCATCTCGGAGAAGGTGGTCCAGTCCCACTGGGAGAACAACTACGTCGGCGCGAGCAAGGCCTTGAACACCGTGCGCGGGCGCCTCACGCAGGCCCTGGCCGACTCGAACACGCCGCCGTACGTGTACACCGGGCTCAAGCGCGAGCAATCCATCCGCACCGGCTCCGTCGTGCTGCACGAACTGTATTTCGGGAACCTGGGTGGTGATGGCAAGGCGCCGTCGGGACTGCGAACCAGGATTTCCGAATCGTTCGGCAGCTACGACAACTGGGAGAGCGAATTCCGGAAGATCGGACAGGGGCTCGGTGGCGGTTCCGGGTGGGTGGTGCTCGGCTTCAATGAGCATCTCAAGCTGCTGGAGAACTACTGGCTCGCGGACCACGCGACCAACCCCGCTTTCACGAGGCCCGTGCTCGTCATGGACATGTACGAGCACGCCTACCAGATGGACTATGGCGCGGCCGCAGCCAAGTACATCGATGCCTTCTTCTCAAACATCCAGTGGGACGCCGTCGCGAAACGGCTCTCAGCGTAATTGCGAAGAATATTTTTCCGCCCCCGGGGCCTGCAAACGCGGGCTTCCGGTGATACAGCGCTGTTACGAAAATCCCTAACCCTCTGAACGGGCTTGAAGGTCCGTCCAATCCAACATGGGCGCGACGCTGATGCGCCGGCCGATCGTTCGACCGCCTTTACCGGCCCATCAGGATTGGAAACTTTGAGTTTCTCATCGGATTGAACTTCTCCATCGAAGCGCCGCCCGGTTAGCTAGCCCTAACAAAGAAACCGGGAACAAATAGACCGAATGATTCATTGCCCGGCACTCCCTCCGGACACAAGCTACCTGCCAGTTGGCGCAGGCAGCGGGCGACGAGTCATGAAGACGATGACGACGCGCTCACGGCTATCAGCCGTTCGGTGCTGATCTGCGCTACCTCGAGCCGCAGGAAAGGTTCGCGGCCGAGCTGCGTCTAAATCATGAGGAGTGCAATCCAATGGGAAATTCAAGGTTTCCAATCCTGCTGGTGGCCGCGCTGGTCTGCGGCCTGGGTGTTCCACATACCGCCGGCGCGCTCACGCTGGCTCAGCATGCGCAGGTCTGTCAGAACGACGCCCGGGTCATCGCCGGAGTCGTGCCGCTCGACGTCTGCGTCGGAGCTAACATCTTTTTCCGCGAAACCTTCAACGGCAACGGCCGCACCTGCGCGACCTGCCATCGCGTCGAGCGGAACTTCGCGATCGATCCGGAATTCATCGCCACATTGCCGCGCACCGATCCCCTGTTCATTGCCGAGTTCAACCCGGCTCTCGCGAACCTGGAGCGGCCGGTACAGATGCGGGCATTCGGGCTGATTCTCGAAAACGTGGACGGCACCCAGCCCGATCCCAATATCCGTTTCGTGCTTCGAAGCGTTCCGCACAACTTGTCGATGGGCGTCAGCATCACCACTCCCGGAGGTGCGACGACGCCACCGGTCGAGCGCACCGGATGGTCGGCGGACGGCGCTCCGGGACAAGGACGCCTGGCCGACTTCACCAACGGAGCCATCGGCCAGCATTTCACGAGGAGACTGAACAGGGTGCCAGGCGTCGACTTCCGCGTTGCCACCGAAGATGAAGGCCAGCGCGTAGCGCTTTTCATGCGTGAGCTCGGTCGCAAGAACGACATCAGCCTTCCGGCTGTCGGCTTCAGCGACGCCGGAGCCGAGAACGGGCGCCAGCGATTCCTGGCCGTGGGCTGCAACGGCTGTCACAACAACGCGGGCGCCAATAGCGGCGGCGGGGAAAACAACCTCGGCAACGTGAACCGCAACTTCAACACGAACGTGGAGGCGGCCCGGAATGGCGCGCTCGCGGGCTTCCCGCTCGACGGCGGCCTGGGAGCCACGCCGGCAAATCCCAATGGATCTTTCGGCGACTTGACGTTCAACTCCACGCCGCTCATCGAAGCCGCGGATACCGGACCCTTCTTTCACACCGATACGACGGTCTCCGGCGCTCCGGCGTTCAATGCCCAGTCCGCGAATACCATCGAGGAGGCGAGCGCCTTCTACGCCACACCTGCATTTGCCAACCGGCCTGGTGGCAACGGGCAGCCGCTCGCCATGAACGCAGCCGACATCACCAACATCGGCCGCTTCCTGCGCGCCACCAACGCGATCTTCAACGCCCAGATGGCGTTCAAGCGGTTGCAGGGGTCCCAGGGCGTCGGCAACCGGTTCGCTAACAACCAGCTTGCCGTGCAGCAGCGACTGCTCGTCCTGGCGCGCGTCGAGGTCGATGACGCGCTCGAAGTCCTGCGCGGCGCGCCGGGCGGAGTCATAAATCCCGCCCAGGTTGCCCGCCTGGAGTTTGCGCGTTCGACCATCGCTGCCGCCGCCACCAACAACAACTTCACGTCACGCATGAACCAGATAGGTGTGGCGCTGAACGAGCTCGACATGGCGGACGACGGAATCGCAGCCAATGTCAACTTCACAATCGGAGCCGGCACGCTGATGGACTGAACTCCCGACGCGCGGTCGACGCGGCCGCCCGCACCCGGTACAGCTCTCGCCGGGTGCGGGCAGCCTGAATACAATGCGTACCATCCCCGCATGGCACGCACTCCCACAGCACCGGAAAATCCCGAGCACCCTCGCCTCTCCAAGCGCATGGGCGAGCTCGGCCTGTGCTCACGGCGCGAGGCGGATCGCTGGATCGAAAGCGGCTGGGTGAAAGTGGATGGCCAGGTCGTCGACACGCTCGGCGTGCGCGTGTCACCCAACGCGCGCATCGAGATCGATCGCGCCGCGCGCGAGCACCAGAGCGCACAGGTCACCATCCTGCTGCACAAGCCGGTGGGTTATGTCTCCGGCCAGGCCGAAGACGGCTACGAACCCGCCATCGTGCTCATCCGCCCGGAGAATCGCTGGGCCGCGGATCCTTCGCCCATCCAGTTCCAGCAATCCCATCTGCGTTCGCTCGTGCCCGCGGGCCGACTGGACATCGACTCCACCGGATTGCTCGTGCTCACGCAGGATGGTCGCGTCGCGAAGCAGCTCATCGGCGAGAACTCGTCGGTCGAGAAGGAATACCTGGTGCGAGTCGAAGGCGAGCTCACGGCCGACGGCATGAAGCGCCTGCAGTACGGCCTGACGCTCGATGGCGTGAAGCTGAAGCCCGCGCAGGTGTCGTGGCAGAACGAACACCAGCTGCGCTTCGTACTGCGCCAGGGCCGCAAGCGCCAGATCCGTCGCATGTGCGAGCTCGTGGGTCTTTTCGTCACCGGGCTGAAGCGCGTGCGCAGCGGCAACGTGCCGCTGGGAGGCCTGCCGGTGGGCAAGTGGCGATACTTGCGGCCCGACGAGAAGTTCTGAATCTCAGCGCGACGCGAGACGCCAGAGCGACGTGATTTCAGCCGCCCGCGCGTGATGGAGCACATCTGTCTCGTCAGCGGCCCGCGGATGCCGCGGTGGCACATCGTTGCGACCCAGGACGCGTAACCCGCAAGCCTCGAACACTTCGAGCAGCTGCGCGCGTGTTCGAAGACCCAGATGCTCCGCCAGGTCGGACAGGATCAACCACCCTTCTCCGTGCGGCGCCAGGTGCCCTGGCAGCCCCTCGAGAAATGCGCGCAGCATCTGGCTTTCGGGATCGTAGATACCGTTTTCCATGGGCGAGCTCGGGCGTGCGGGAATCCACGGCGGGTTGCAGACCACGAGCGCCGCGCGCCCTTCGGGAAAAAGATCCGCGTGCATGACATCGATTCGATCGCTGAGCCCGAGCTGTCGAACGTTCTCACGCGCACACGCCAGCGCGCGCGGATCGAGGTCGGTAGCGACCACGCGTTCGATGCCACGCCTTGCCAGTACCGCGGCGAGCACACCCGTGCCCGTGCCGATGTCGAAAGCAATGCTGGAGGAAGCGCATGCCGCTGGCAGAGGCGTCGTGGCGACGAGATCCACGTACTCGCGGCGGATCGGCGCGAAAACACCGAAGTGCGGATGAATTCGGCCACCTGCCTCGGCAATCTCGATGCCTTTCGAGCGCCACTCGTGCGCGCCGATCGCACCTGTCAACGCTCTTAGCGACGCGACCGATGCAGCGTGCGCGGGACCGAAGGCTTCGACGCAGGCTTGCCGGATATCGGGCGCGCGTCGCAACGGGATCGAATAGTCGTCGTTGAGCGGGATCAATAGCGAGTTCAGCGTGCGAGCCCGTTGCGACCTGGCCTGCCGGTAGAGATGGAATGCCTCGGCCGGGTCGGCGCGCGAACCTGCCGACGTTCGCGCCCTGCGTCGTGTCTTGTCCTGGGCACGATCCGCGCGCTTGCCCAACGCAGTCAACATCTGGCGCGCCTCTTGAAAGTCACCGCGCCACAGAAGCGCGGTTCCCTGGCACGCAAGGCCATAGGCCTCGTCGGCCGTCATTTTCCCGTCAGCGACGACGACGCGCGTGGCGGGCGGCGCGCCGCTATGGGAGCGCCACAGCGCCTCGAATGCCTTGCCGTCTTCGAGCCAATGAATGATCGGGATGGAGCCTCGGTCAATCACTTCAGCAACGGGTGGTCTTCCGGCAGCTGTTTCGAATACCAGATCGCCAGTTTGTGTCTCATGGTGTTCTCGGCGACCTGATCTTCGGGCAGCGGCTGGATCATCTTGTCGTGCACCAGGAGCCGGTACACGTACAGCAACTTCTGGCTCGCGGAATCCGTCGGCTCGAATTCCACAGCGCCGCGCTCTTGCGCGTATTTCATCGCTGCGAGCAACCCTGCCTTGAACAGTTCACTCTCGTGCTTGAGCTTCTTCATCGCAAAGATCCTTCTCGCCGTCAGGAACGGGCGCCGCTCCGTCGATATCGGTTCACATTGAATTTATTCGCCTCTGCGCATTATTGATACTGGAGATGTAAGGGAATCCGGAATTGACGGCGATTGGACCCGAGGACTACAAGCACAGTCCTCTCCGCTGGAACTGTAAAGGGGTATCGCCGTGAAAAATTCGAAGCCAGGACTTCTGAGGCGATCGGTCGGCGTACTCGTCGGTGTCGGCTTGCTCAGTCTTTCAGGTGTTGCCCTCGCGACCGAACAGTCGAAGGACCGCCAGGCAGGCAGGGACGTCAATCAGGACGCAAAGCAGAAAGCGCGCCAGGAAAAAGTCGACTGCAGGGCCGCGAACCAGCAGAGCAATGCCGAGTGCCGTCAGGAGAAGCGCGACACCAAGCAGCAGGGCCGCGAGGACAAGCGAGAAACCAAGCGCAAATAGGCCGGTCAATGCGCGCCACATCGGTGTGCACACGCGCGTAATCTGGCAAGTCTGCCGCGATAGTCCGCTGCCGGTTCAGCGTGGCGCCCGCGGGACAATGCCCGGGCAAGCGCCGGCGGATCAGACCTTGCCCGCGGGCCCCGCCGGGCGCTTCGCCGCATTCTTCGGCCCTTCTTTCGCCTGTTCTTCTTTCGCCTGTTTGTCAGGCTCTTTGTCTGGATCGAGCTCGTTCAGGTTTTTCTTCACATCGCGCAGCGTGATCGACCCCTCCAGCGACCGCGCAAAGGCGCTGATGAACGCATTACGCATGACACTCGCTATCGTGGCGAACAGGTTCGTCTGCGGATCCTTGAGGGTTCCCGAGAACGGAATGCGCGCCGCCACCTGGTCGGCATCCTGGTTCTCGAACACGTTCGCGGCGAAATCGAGGAAGCCTTCCCAGAATCGTTTGAGCGCACTCTGCTCTTCTTCCCCGGAGCGATAGATGTCGACGTCCTGCAGGATGGGCTTGGCGTAACCTTTGAATTTGCCGTCCGCCGCCGCGAGCTCGAGATAGAGCTCGAACTTCCCGGCCTCGGCATCGGCCTTGATGTATTCACGCAGCCACGGATTCACCTGCGGAAGCTGCACCTTCTTCACCTCGAGATTCACGTCGAACGTCGGCTGCGCCGCAAACGCGTTGGCGCTGCCGTTCACGACGGCGGGCGCCCCTTCGAGCACGTCGGCGGTCACGTGGAAGTCCGCGAAAGTCTCCTTGCCGGAGTCAGTGACATTGGTGAGATTGGAGATCTCGCCGTTGACACGCCGGGCGGTGATCGCGTCACGCGTGTTGATGCCTGGCGCGAGGAAGCGCACGGTTCCGTCCGTCACCTGGATGGTGTTGAAACGGAACGGAAACAGCTCTTCGAGGCGCGCGTTCCAGTTTTCTTCCTTGCCAAGCTGGGAGTCCGCTTCGCTCTTGCCCTGCACGAGGTTGAGTTCGGGCCCAAGGAAGGACGCTTCGGAAACGATCGAACCGCGCAACAGGCTGCGCCACTCGATCGAGAGATCCACGCGATCGGAACGGAAAAACGGCACGGGCCGCGAAGCGCCGGTCTTCACGATCTCGATGCCATCGATGCTGTATGCGCCGCGCCAGAGATGAATGTCGATGTCGCCGACGTGGCCATCGTACGAGTCGAGCCCGGCGAGTTTCTTGTTGGCGTAGTCCTCGACCACGTACGGCATGGCGACGCGAGCCGCGATCAACAACAGCAGCAGGCCTGATAAACCGATGACGACTTTTCGGGTGCGGGTCATGGTCGGCGCCTAACAAAAAAGAGGCCGCGCGAAGCGGCCCCTGTGTGAATCCGGGTTCGCGCTGGGAGGAGCACTTCCGGACTCACGGTTGTATTGTGGCCGGCGACGCGCCGTGACCCAAGCGGCGATCTGCCTTAGATTGCGTCACTCGATTCTTACAAGACGGAGGGGCCTGGAATGAATCGTGCGTCGATCGTGATGGCTGCCGTTGTCTGGGCATCGGCCGCCGATGCCGACTGGCCGCGTTATGGCGGTGACGACTCCCAGACCCGACATTCGCCGCTTGGCCAGATCAATCGCAGCAATGTGAGCCGCCTCGCCCTCGCCTGGCAATACGACACCCGGGAAAAGGGCGACACCCAGACCCAGCCCATCGTCATCGGCCGCACGATGTACGGATACACGCCCTCGCACAAGACGGTCGCGCTCGATGCCGCCACGGGCAGACAACTCTGGATGTTCGACTCCGGCGTGGCCGGCACAGGCGCCAACCGCGGTCTCATGTACTGGAAAGACGGCGCGGACGCTCGCGTGTTCTCCGCCGTCGACAACTTCATCTATGCGCTGGACGCTGCGAGCGGAAAACCCATCGGGAGTTTCGGCCACAACGGGCGCATCGATCTGCGCGAAGGCCTCGGCCGCGACCCGGCCTCGCAATCCGTGCGACTCACCACGCCGGGTGTCATCTATCGCGATCTCATGATCGTCGGCGGCCGCGTCGGCGAAAGCCTGCCGGCTTCTCCCGGCCACGTGCGCGCCTACGATGTCAGGACTGGTGCGCTGCGCTGGAGCTTTCACACCATTCCGCAACCCGGCGAGCCCGGACACGAGACCTGGCCGCGGGATGCCTGGCAGTACAGCGGTGGCGCCAACAGCTGGCCCGGCATGACGCTGGACGCCAGGCGAGGCGTGGTGTTCGTTCCCACCGGCTCGGCTGCCGCGGACTTCTATGGCGCGAACCGCCTGGGAGACAACCTCTACGCCAATTGCCTGCTGGCGCTCGACGCGCGCACCGGCAAACTTCGCTGGCACTTCCAGTTCGTCAGGCACGACCTGTTAGATCGCGATCTGCCGGCCGCACCCGCGCTGGTGACGCTGCGCTTGAAAGGAAAACGCGTCGATGCGCTGGTGCAGACCACCAAGCAGGGGTTCGTGTTCGTGCTGAATCGCGACACGGGCAAGCCCGTGTTCCCCATCGAGGAAGTGCCGGCGCCCGCCTCCGATGTCCCCGGCGAAGTGGCGAGCCCGACGTATCTGCGCCCCACGCTGCACGCGCCGTACGCGCGTCAGCGCCTTGCGGCCGACACCCTGACCACGCGCACTGCCGAGTCCAACCGCTGGGCGCGCGAGCAATTCGCGCAGTTGCGCAGCGACGGCCCGTTCAAGCCGCTGGCGACCGGGATCGACACCACTATCTACCCGGGCTTCGACGGCGGCGCCGAGTGGGGCGGCCCCGCCTACGATCCGGCCAGCGGCCTCCTTTACGTGAACGCCAACGAAATGGCCTGGCTCGGTTCGCTGGCGCCCAATGACACGGGGCGCAGCACCGGCAAGTCCATCTACCTGCGCGATTGCGCCGCGTGCCACGGCGACAACGGCCAGGGTTCTCCGCCGCAGTTTCCATCGCTGGTGGGCATCGCCGGCCGCATGACGGCAGACGATTTCGCGGAGCGCGTGCGCAAGGGTGGCGGACGTATGCCGGGTTTTCCTCACCTGCAGAAAGAGGCGCTGGACGCGGTCGCGCGTTTCCTCGCCGACGGCAGCGACATTCCCGCGGGTGTGCCCGATCTGTCGCCCGCAAACCTCGCGTATCGCTTCACGGGATATCGTCGCTGGCTGGATCCGGAGGGTTATCCGGCGGTGAGCATGCCCTGGGGCACGCTGAATGCGATCGATGTCGCAACCGGCAAATTTGCCTGGCGCATTCCCTTCGGTGAATTTCCCGAGCTCGCGGCGCGCGGCATCCGCGACACGGGCAGCGAGAACTACGGCGGGCCGCTGGTCACTTCCGGCGGCCTGCTGTTCATCGGCGCCACCATCCACGATCGCAAGTTCCGCGCTTTCGACAAGGCGAACGGCAAACTACTCTGGGAAACCGCGCTGCCCTACTCCGCCGACGCCACGCCCATCACGTACCAGGTGGACGGCAGGCAGTACGTGGCGATCTTCGCGAGCGGCGGCAAGGAAAGGGGTGGCTCCACCGGGGGCGTCTATCTTTCTTATGCGCTGCCTGAGCAGAACGCCCGCTGACCGGGGCGCCCGCATGACCAGTTCCGCCAAAGCCGCGCTGTGGCTGTCCGGGTTGTTCCTCGTGGCGCCCATCATCTATTCGTGCTGGCAGTGGTTGCGCGGCGGAAGCAGACCGCAATCCGCGGCGTGGGACTGGCGCCTCACGCTCAAATCGACGCTGGCATTCGCGCTGGCTTTCAATCTCGTGTTCTTCATCCAGGAATTCTTCCTGGTGTTGCCGAAGGCAATCACACCGGGCCTCGAACCCACGCTGTTTCACAACAATCATCTTTGGCGCGGACATCACTCCATCGTGGATCTGCTGCAGGGTACCGGGGCGCTTGCGACGGTGATCACCGGCGTGTTTTGCAGCCTGTGGCTCGTTCGCCGGACACCGACTGGCGATGTCGCACGCCTGGTGGTTTTCTGGCTGGCGCTGCTCGGAATCCTTTCCGCACTTCCGCAGGTAGTGATCGGCACGGTGATCCTGCAGAACGATGTCGGCCGCGCCATGACCTGGCTGCATTTCACGGCAGGGGCGCGGCTTCTGGCTTCTCTCGGCGCATTCTTCGCCATGGCCTGGTGCACCTGGCGTCTCACGCCCTATCTACTGTCGATGGCTGGTGCGAGCGTCGCGTCGCGCAGCGCGGCAGCCATTCGTCTCGGCGTGTTGCCCTGCCTCTTCGCCATCCCGCTGATCGTCGCGTTCCGGATTCCCAACGCGGCAATCGAGGTGTTGCTGCCACCCTGCGTGGATGCGTCGATCGCCGCGGTGTGGATCCTGGCGGCGGCCTGGCACGCCGGCCCCATCGGCGCAGGTCAGGCGCGAACCCAGCCAATCGCCGGGCTGCTCATCGCGCTGATCTGCCTGCTGGCATTTTTTCAACTGGTGCTGAGGCGCGGAATCGACTTTTTCTGAAGCCCTGCCACCCGCTTCTCGCGCTCCACGAATTTGAGCGCCACCGAGTTCATGCAGTAACGCAATCCGGTCGGATCCGGGCCGTCGTCGAAGACGTGCCCGAGATGCGCGTCGCATCGCTTGCAGTTCACCTCGGTGCCCCGGGTGAAACTGCTGTAGCCGTGCTCGCGGACATTGGCGCTCGAGATCGGCTTCCAGAAGCTGGGCCATCCGGTGCCCGACTCGAACTTGGTGTTCGAATCGAACAGCGCGGTATCGCAACAGATGCAGTGATACAGCCCGTTGCCCTCATGCTTGTTGTATTTGCCGGAGAACGGCCGCTCGGTGCCCGACTGGCGCGTCACCACGTAGGCCTCGGGCGAGAGCTGCCTGCGCCACTCCTCGTCGGTCTTGACGATGCGCGCGACGGTGACCTTGCCGATGCTCGTGCCGGCGAGCGAGAAATTCTCGATCTCCACGTTCGCGGGCATGGTCTTGTCAGCGGCGCGCGCGCAGGCGTTCAAGGCCAACGCCACGGGCGCGAGCGCGGCGCCCCACAGGAATTCCCGACGTGACTTTCGTGCTTCGTTCATGAGTTCCGTTGCTCCGCTCTCAACCGAAAGTGAATGAATAGGCGTCGACGCCCGGGTCGAGGAACTCGATGACGAAGTCCTGCTCGGTCACGGGGCCCTTCTCGCGAACGAGCTGGTAGAGCCGGTGTTCGCGCACCACGCCATTGCCGTCGGCATCCACGTCCATGCCCGCATCTTTCTTCGGCGGCTCGCCGCCGATCGTGACGCGAAAGCGCACCGGCTTTCCGGACGTTGCGGGCCCGAGCACGAGGTGCAGGTCTCGCGCCTTGAAGCGGAACGCGATGCGGCCCGGAGAGGCGCCAAGCCGCGCATGCTCGCGCGCCACCTGCCACGATCCGCCGAGCGCCCATTGATTGAGCGTGAGCCTTTCGGGAATCGCGTAGCTCTTCCTCGCGTCGCGCGCGAATGCGCCCGGCGACACAAAATTCTCCGCGCGTGAGTAACCGAGGTACGTCTCCGGCGACGCCACGCTGGCCGTGTCCGCGGGCGCCGCGACGCCAACACCGGCTGCGTCATCGAGCGGGTCGGGCAGATTCTTCGCACCGGCTTCCGTGAGCAGTCGGCGGATCTCGCGTTCCGACCGGGCGTACTTGCCCTCGCCGAAATGGTGGCCGCGGATCTGCCCCTTCGCGTCGACGAAATAGTGCGCGGGCCAGAACTTGTTGTTGAATGCTTTCCAGATCGCGAGCGCGTTGTCGAGCGCTATCGGGTACTGGATGTCGAACTTCTTCACCGCCGCACGCACGTTCTCGATGTCCTTTTCGAACGCGAACTCCGGCGAGTGCACGCCGAGCACGACCAGGCCCGAATCCTTGTAGTGGCGATACCAGGCGTTCACATACGGCATGGCTCGCAGGCAGTTGATGCACGAATACGCCCAGAAATCGACGACCACGACTTTGCCGCGCAGGCTCTCGGGCGACAGCGGCTGCGAGTTGAGCCAGCCGGTGGCGCCGGTGAGCGGAGGCAGCGGTCCTTCGGTTTTCGCCGGGCCGCTCGCGCCCTGCGCCGACATCATCGCGCCGCTCTCCGTTGATTCCCGGGCGGGTTTCTCCGCCGCCGCCATCATCATGGCGCCGCTGCCGGCAGCGGCTTCCGGCGCAACCCCAGCGCGCTTCGACGCACTCACCGTGACAGGCTTCGCGACGTACAGCGCCGGCAACATGCGCTGGAAGTTGCGCACCTTCGGCAGATCGTTGATGACGATGTAGGAATTCGTCGGATGATTGATGAGGTAGTCCTGGTGGTAGTCCTCCGCTTCGAAGAACTCCTTCAATGCATCGACGCGCGTGACGATCGCGCGCGGATACACGCCGGCCTTGTCGAGTTGCGCGATGTAACTTTCCGCGATCTTCTTCTGCGTGTCGTTGGAATAAAAAATGGCCGACCGGTACTGCGTGCCCCGGTCAGGACCCTGCCGGTTCAACTGGGTGGGGTCGTGCGCCACCGAAAAGAACACCTGCAGAATCTGGCCGTACGTCACCTGCGCGGGGTCGTAAACGATCTGCACCGACTCGGCGTGCCCCGAATTTCCCGCGCTCACCGACTCATAGTCCGCGCGTGAAGCATCGCCGCCGGCGTAACCGGACAGCACGCTCTTCACGCCGCGCAGATGCTGATAGACGCCCTGCACTCCCCAGAAGCAGCCGCCCGCAACCACGGCGGTTTGCAGCTTGCCCGCGGAGACTGGCTGATCGAATGCCGGCGACGGAATCTTCACGGCCTCTTCCGAACCGCAGGCGTTGACGCTGAGCGCCACCGCCAGCACGCCCAGGGCCAGTCCCGATGAAAGTACTCGCAACATGATGATTCCTCGCAAGTCGTTACGCAGGAGACCGGGAGTACGGATGCATTATTTCGCAGCCATGGCGCGGATTCTGGCACGCGCAAACGAAAACGGCGGCTCCCGTGGGGAACCGCCGCTCAGCCCGAACCGGCTGTGAGATCAGAAGCCTGAAAGTCCGAGTGGCAGACGCCACAAATCCTTTGCGAACGTCTGCCACTCGCAAGGCGTGCGGTTCAGCTGGGAGGGTCGCTGAACCGCACGCCTTAAACCTGCTCGCCTACAGCGGCGGGAAGGCGTTCTGCAACAACTGCTGGAACTGCGCCTGGAACCAGTGTCCCGACAGCGGAGCGTTCGGCAACGCGCCAGTCGCGTTGTTGTTGTTGCGCGGATTTCCGCCATACGTCGGATCGCACATGCGATCGAAGCCCTTGCCCTCGTCGTTCGGGATGAGGCTGCTCGAGCCGTCCGATTCGCCGGGCGGCTTGATCCACACATAGGCGTCGATGCCGGTGGCCGGTGCCGCACGCGGACGCTCGCCGATGCCAGCGCCGCTCGGGTTGCACCAGTTGCCCTTGTGGATACGACGGTCGATGCGCGAGGCATTGATGCGCGCGTTGAGATCCGCGAGCGTCGACGGACCCGTCGGACGTGCCGCACCGCCCCAGCCATTGCGCGAGGTGTCGATGAGCATGCCGATGCCCGATGGGAAGCCCGCGCTCACAGCCTGCGTGCGCCACGCCTGGGCGAAGGTCAGTTCATCGTTGAACTGGTTGAAGTCGATCCAGGTGGAAGGCCGCGTGGTGGAGTCGACGGTGATGAACGGCTCCTGCAACGCCGACGTGTTCGCGGTGTTGGTGACGAAGCCGTGCACGTTGGCCGGGGTGGCGCCCGAGGCCGTCGCGGCGGTCATCATCATCTGTATGGTCGGGCCGAGGTTGGTGTCCCAACCCAGCCAGCCATGGTGGCCCGCGTCCACGTAGTTGTAGACGTTCGGAATCGCGCCGAGCGTCGCCAGCGCGTAGCCAACGCCATCGACATAGCCGCGGTTCTGCAGCATCACGTCGCACTGTGACACGGCCGTCGGACGGCCCGAAACGTTCGTGACGAGGTTCGGCAGCGAGTCGATCTCGATGACAGTCACGATGCGCAGGTTCGCGTATTCCGGGCGCCGCAGGATGGCGGCGATCACGTCGATGTACTCGGCCTTGTAACGCGGCAGATCGTTCGGTCCGAGTTCACCGTTGCTGGCGAGCGCGGAGCAATCACGTCCCGGCAGGTTGTAGATGACCAGCTGGAACACCAGTGGGCTCGCCCCATTGGCTGTGTCCTGCGTCACCGCTTCGTTCAGATGCTGCACGAGACCCCAGGCGCCGGTGCTGCCGCTGTTGTTGCCGGCGATGGCGCTGATGCGATCCATCCACACGGCCGTCGGCTGGTTGGCAATGGCGTTACCGCCACCGGCCACCGCGTTCGCGCGCCAGATCGGGTTGTTGTACACGCCGGCGCCCGCGTACGGGTTGTCGGCACGCGTGCCCGGATTCGTTACCGTGCGATTCACGGTGATCGTCGCGCCGGTGATGTTCGGAGCTGCGGCTGCGAACGTCGACGTGACTGCCGTCGTACCGGCGGCGGCCGTGAACGTGACGTTCACACCCGTCGACCAGTTGGCAGTGGTCAGCGTGACCGTTCCCACGCTCGACGTGATGGCCGTGCTGCCGCTGCGCGTCAGCGTCACCAGCACGTTGCCCGTCGGCGCGGACGCAAGCCGCACGTTCGAAACGCCGTTGGCGCCGCTCGCGAGGTTCAACGTCGCCGGATTCACGATGATGGAGTTGCCCATCGGCGCCCCCAGCACGGTGAACGGAATGACCGCGGTGCTCGCGGCATTCGGCGGATTCGCCGTGTCGAAGGCCTGCGCCTGCACCGTGTGGCTGCCGGCGCCGAGCGTCGACGTGAAGCCGTAGGGTGCGGTGGTGTCCGAATTCGCAAGCACACCGTCGACGCGGAACTCGACGCGGCTGACTGCCACGTTGTCCGAGGCGGTGGCCGCGATGTTCACCGGGCTCGACACCTGCTGCCCGCTGGTCGGGCTGGTGATCATGACCGTGGGCGGCGTGGTGTCCACCGGCGGATTCGTCGTGCCGCCATTGCAGGCGGTGCCGTTCAGCGTGAACGCCGTGGGCGCGTTGTTAGTGCCGGTGAACGTGCCGTTGAAGCCCGCGGTGAAGCTGCCACCGCTGCCGATGCTCTGGTTCCAGGCCGCGTTGCTCGCAATCGTGAGCGTGGCGCTGCCCGCCGGCTGCGTGAAGGAGACCGGCCAGCCATTCTGCAATCGCTGCCCGTTCGGAAAGTTGAAGACCAGCGTCCAGCCGTTGGTGATGGCCGGACCGTTGTTGGTGATGACGACGTTGGCGCCGAAACCATTGCCGCCTTCCCAGGATTTTGTGTACGTGACCTGGCATGACGGGGTCTGCGCCGTGGCGGCGCCTGTTGCTAGCCCCCAGAGGCAGACAGCCGCGGCTGTCAACCCGAGGCGGGTTCTCGTGATCCTCATGAATTCCATCTCCTTAGGTTATGCGGACGGCGCGCACCGCTCCCCGCGGCCAGCACCGTTCATCCGTGCTCTTCGTTAATGATCGATCGACGTTCACCGTTCCCCGGTGAACGCCGTTGATCCGTGTCAGATCCCTCCGATCAGAATGTCCCGGTCTGTGTGCG
>DASTXR010000156.1:0-31891 GCA_035765415.1 Steroidobacteraceae bacterium
GGGCCGCAACGCGGTGCTCGACAAGAGCTTCGGCGCCCCCACCGTCACCAAGGACGGCGTGTCGGTCGCGAAGGAAATCGAGCTCAAGGACAAGTTCGAGAACATGGGCGCGCAGATGGTGAAGGAAGTCGCTTCCAACACGTCTGACGAAGCCGGCGACGGCACCACCACCGCCACCGTTCTCGCGCAGGCGATCATCCGCGAAGGCCTCAAGGCCGTTTCCTCGGGCCGCAACCCGATGGACATCAAGCGCGGCATCGACAAGGCGGTCATCGCCGCTGTCGAAGAGATCAAGAAGTTGTCCAAGCCCTGCAAGGACAACAAGGCGATCGCGCAGGTCGGCACCATCTCCGCCAATTCCGACGAGTCGATCGGCAAGACCATTGCCGAAGCGATGGAAAAGGTCGGCAAAGAAGGCGTCATCACCGTTGAAGAAGGCTCGGGCCTGCAGAACGAACTCGACGTCGTCGAGGGCATGCAGTTCGACCGCGGCTACCTGTCGCCGTACTTCATCAACCAGCAGGCCAACCAGACGGTCGAGCTCGAGAAGCCGCTGATCCTCCTGGCTGACAAGAAGATCTCGAACATCCGCGAAATGCTGCCGCTGCTCGAGGCGGTCGCGAAGCAGGGCCGTCCCCTGCTCGTGATCTCCGAAGACGTCGAAGGCGAAGCTCTCGCGACGCTCGTGGTCAACAACATCCGCGGCATCCTCAAGGTTGCTGCCGTCAAGGCCCCGGGCTTCGGCGATCGTCGCAAGGCCATGCTGCAGGACATCGCGGTCCTCACGGGCGGCACGGTGATTTCGGATGAAGTCGGTCTGCAGCTCGAGAAGGCCACCATCAACGATCTCGGCGATGCCAAGAAAGTTGTCGTGGAGAAAGAGAACACCACCATCATCGACGGCGCCGGCAAGGCGTCGGACATCAAGGCGCGCATCGAGTCGATCCGTCAGCAGGCTGAAGAAGCCACTTCGGACTACGACAAGGAGAAGCTCCAGGAGCGTGTTGCCAAGCTCTCCGGCGGCGTTGCCGTGATCAAGGTCGGCGCTGCCACCGAGATCGAGATGAAAGAGAAGAAGGCCCGCGTCGAAGACGCGCTGCACGCGACGCGTGCCGCCGTTGAAGAAGGCGTGGTCCCGGGCGGCGGCGTTGCGCTGATCCGCGCGCTGAAGGCGCTCGAGAAGCTCGAAGGCGCGAACGAAGACCAGACGGTCGGCATTCGCATCCTGGCGCGCTCGATCGAAGAGCCGCTGCGTCAGATCGTCGAGAACGCTGGCGAAGATGCCGCGGTTGTCCTGAACGCCGTCAAGGCGGGCAAGGGCGCGTACGGCTACAACGCCGGCACGGGCGAATACGGCGACATGCTGGAAGAGGGCATCCTCGATCCGGCCAAGGTCACGCGTCTCGCGCTGCAGAACGCCGCGTCGGTCGCGGGTCTGCTGCTCACGACGGAAGTCATGATCGCGGAAGCGCCGAAGGAAGATGACCACGCGCACGGCGCTCCGGGCGGTGGCATGGGCGGGATGGGCGGGATGGATATGTAAGGAGCTGAAAGGCTCGTTACTTCCAGACGCTCAGCGTCTAGCTAGAGAAGATAAAGACCCCCGGCGGGAAACTGCCGGGGGTTTTTCGTTCTGGCGCGGTCGTCAATGTCTACTTGAGTTTGATCTTCGGCGTGACCCTGGCCTTCGCCTTCTCCTCGCGCTTGCGTCGATTGAACACGCCGCGCATGTAGCGCTGATCCGCCAGGGTCAGCACCTTCTGTGACTCGACGAACTGCTCCTGCTCTTCCTCGCGGATGTGATGCAGGTAGAGCTTCTTCGCTTCGCCGAAGCGCCTGAGCCAACCCTTGAGCTTCATGTCTCGGGCCGCCAGGTCGGCGAAGTGGTCATCGATCTTTTTGTGTTCGGCGACGGCATGACGGCCGGCGTCGGTGCTCTCGGGATGGCGAAGCACCGTTGACCACAACGCCTGCTCTTCGGCTGCGGCGTGACCCTTGATCTCGTGGACCAGCTCGCGGAACAGTTTGGCTCGATCGGAAGATGTGCGTTCGCTGGCTTCGATCATCGAGAACAGCGCCCGGTGCCGGTCATGGTCTTCGACGAGACGTCCGAATATGGCGGCATCGCCTCTGAAACGCGTGGAAGGCGTACTGCCGATATGGATAGCTTGTCGGGGCGCGACCCTCTTTGCCTTGGCAAACGCCTCCGACTTCAACCGTGCCGCCTTCGCTTTCGACTTCGTCTTCATGCCCGGATGCCTTCGCGCGTGTGAACTGGAGATTGTTAGTAGTGTCGTCGATGCGGTTCTCGCGAGTCAGGCGGGCACATGCCGACACGCTCTCAGCGGACTCCTACTTCCAACACCTGCTGGTTTGACGAAGAACCCGCCGGAAAACCGGCGGGGGCTCGTCTTTTTTTGCCTGATGTCAGTTCGGCTGAGACGTCTCAGCCCAGCTCTTCGACCCGCTGATCCCATCGAGGAAAGGCAGCGCCGTGGCCACCAGCTTCGGCGAGAAAAAGATGTCGTAGTGAGTCTGATCAGGAATGATCGCCAGCCGATTCTTCGACATGGTCTCGCGATTCCACCCCGCATCGCGCAATCCGCCACCTAACAGCTTGTAAAACTCCACGACGTGCTCCGGCCGATACATGTCGCTGTCGCCGAAGATCAGCATGGTCGGCATCGTCAGCTTCTTCACATCTGCCGAGTAGTCGTACTGCTCGCGCATGAGATCGCCCATGGCCTGGAGCAGTTTCGGAAAATCCTCGGGCTTGGGCGCAACGGCGACGTACGATTGATACATCGGCGTCGGTTTCATCGCTTCCGCGAAACCCGCATTGACCTGCTTCTGCTGCTCTCGCATCTCGGAATAGAACCCTTCCGAAGCGAATCCCGCCGATACCAAAGCCAGACGACGAACCATTTCGGGGTGCTGAACCGCGAGCCGGAACGCAACGCCACCGCCAAACGAATAACCCAGTGCGTCAACGTTCTTGTATCCGAGCTGCGTCAACACCGCGGCGATGTCATCGCCCAGGTCCGGCAAACTGATCTTGCGCTTCCCGAGTTCGGTACGGCCGTGACCCTGCAGGTCGACTGCGATGACCTGCCGATGCTCGGTGAACGCCGGCATGATCGGTTTGAACATGTCGGTTGAACCCAGACCACCGTGCAGCAACAACAGCGGTTCGCCCTTGCCGCTGATCTCGTAGTAATACTTGATTCCATTCGCCGGCACGTACCCAGATCTGGTCGCGCCTTTCGGCGCCTCGGCCTGCGCCGAGAACGCCACCAGTGCCAATGCCGCCAGTGCGCCGATCGCGCGTAAATTCTTCATGCTGCTCGCTTTCATGGCCGTTCCTTACCTCGAGTTTTTGATTCGACACTGATTGGCCGAATGGCGAAGCGCGAAATCGACAGCCGCAATTCTCCATAACGCACACCAGGCGACGGCAGGACGGGTCGTTAGAGACCATCCACCACCAAACCTGGCGCTAGCAGGAGAAATTTGCCGGCAAATCTGGCTTCGGATGTCGTCTGGCGCCCGGTGGCGACAGATAATCCGTTGGGAAACTCTGAGGCACACAAGAATGAACAAGAAGTTGCTCGGACTGCTGATCTGCTCGCTCGTCACCACCCAGTCCTCCGGCCTGGACCTGGTCAAGGACATCAATACCCTTCCCAGCGCCTCCGCGAACTTCTTGTGGTACGGCACCGCCGACATCGCCTCCGGCACTTTGATGGTGATCGACGATAACCTTCACGGCGGAGAGCTGTTCATCAGCGACGGCACGCGCAACGGCACGCGCCTCGTGCGCGATATCAGGCCCGGCGCCGATAGCTCCAACATCACGCCACCCGTCACCGTGGCCGGCATCGCTTATTTCTTCGCGGACGACGGTGTCAACGGCCGCGAGCTGTGGCGCTCCGACGGGACCACCGCGGGCACGCGCATCGTTTCCAACATCGGCGCGGGCTCCGCGTCCGCGGCGGCCGTTGCGCCGGATGAGCCCATGGTCCACGCGAATGGAGTGCTGTTCTTCCCCGCGTTCGACGCCGCGACGGGCCTGGAGCTGTGGCGCTCCGATGGCACCAACGCCGGAACGTTTCGTCTCACCGACAGCATGGCCGGCACGCAGGACGGACTGCCTTCCAATCTCGTCGCCGTGGGCTCGCGCGTGTTCTTCGTCGCGCAGGATTCCGCCGGTCGCGAGCTCTGGGTTTCAGACGGCTCCATCGCGGGCACGCGGCGCGTCGCCGATATCCTGCCGGGCGCGGGCAGCCCTGAAATCTCGCAGATGGTTGCGGCCGGTGGTGCGCTCTACTTCCGCGCCACCAATGGCACACAGGGCTCCGAGATGTGGCGCGCCAGCGGCGACGGCTCGGGCGCCACGATGATCGCGGACCTCAATACCGCCGGCGGTTCGAACCCGGCGAACGTATCCGCGTTCGGCGATGGAGTGATCTTCGTCGCGGACGTCACCACGTCCGGCGTCACCTCGAGCAAGCTCGTGCGCGCGAACGCGTCCACCACGGTGATCCTCGCATCAGCGGGCGGATTGGACTCGCTGTACCGCTTCGTGGCGGTCGGAAACGGCGCGGTATTCGGTCTGAACAACGGCAGCGGCAGCGGCAGCGAAGTGTGGTTCACCGACGGCACCGCCGCGAACACGCGCACGATCGGAGCCGGCAACATCAGCTTCACCGGCGCATGGCCGCAGCTCTCGCCCAATGGCAGCGAGGCATTCTTCTTCGCGGGCACCACGGGTGGTTCATCGGTCGACCTGTGGCGCAGCGACGGCACGCTCGACGGCACGCGCGTCTACGCAGCGGTCGGCACATCGGACCAGTCACTGTGGTCGATCCTGCCCGTGGGTGGTGGTCGGGTGTTCTTTCCCGCCGGCAACTACAGCCAGAACCTGGGTGTCGAGATGTGGGTCAGCGACGGCACGCTCGCGGGCACGCACGTGGTGCGTGACATCGCACCCGGCGCCGGCAACTCCAGTCCCAGCAACCTGCAGCGCGTTGGCACTCGCGTCATCTTCAACGCCTCTGGCGGTGCCGGCGATTTTGCGTGGCTGTCGGATGGTACGGAGGCGGGCACGGTGCCGCTGTCCAACATCGATGGCCGCGCTCTGACGGCGGGCTCATATCCGCGCGCTTTCGGCGCGCTCGGCAGCACGACGTTCCTCTCCGCGGATGATGGCGTGCACGGTGTAGAGCTCTGGGCCACCGACGGCACGGAAGCGGGCACGCGCCTGCTCAAGGACATGGTGCCGGGCGCAGGAAGCGGCAATCCGCGCGCCATGCAGGCGCTGAATGCGAACGTCGCATTGTTCATGGGCAGCAGCGGGCCACCGCCCTTCAGCATCGGCACGCTGTGGCGCACGGACGGCACGGCGAGCGGCACCTATCAACTCCGCACATTCAACGATACGCGTCCGACGATCGGCGGCGAGATGGCGGCTGTGCTCAACGGCGTCGCGTACTTCACCGTGTTCAACACCATCGGCCGAAACGAACTTTGGCGATCGGACGGCACTGTCGCGGGCACTTACGAAATCGTGCCTGCCACTGGACCGCAGTCGTTCTCGGTGTTGAAGGCGACCGCGGGCAACCGTGTGCTGATGAGCGTGCACATGACCACGCACATGGACCTCTGGTGGACGGACGGTACGCCGGCCGGCACCGTAAAGGCGAGCGAGACGCTCGACGTGTTTCCGGCGTTCTGGAGCGTGCAGTTTCAGGGACGCGCCTGCTTCACAGGCAGGCAGCGGCCGTCGGCGGTCGAGGAAGTCTGGTGCACCAACGGCACGGACACCGATTTCGTGCGCGTCACGAATCTCGAGGCAATGAACACGAGGCCGAGTGGGGCCCCGTTCGTCGTGAATGGCCGGCTGCTCATCGGCGGCATCTTCAACGGTAGCTTCGAGGGCGGTGTCTACGCCACGGACGGAACGCCCGCGAGCACGCAGAGAATCTCGGACAAGCGCATCGGAGGTGGCGCGTCCGTCGTTGCGGACGGCTCGCGCGCGTATTACTTCGGCCATAGTCCCTACGGCATCGGCACGCCCGCGGTCACCGACGGCACGCTGGCAGGCACGCACGACTACCTGGCGACCGGCGCTCCCTTCACCCTCGACAACATCGTGGCGACGGCCACGTTCGGCGACCGTTTCGTGTTCGCGGTGCGCAATTTCCCGAACGCCGGGCGCCTCTGGTACACCGACGGCACCACGGCGGGCACCAAACTACTCGCCGACGTGAACCCGGGCGTGCAGTCGTTCGCCGATCCGGGAGACTTGTATGCGGTGGGGTCACGGCTCTACTTCCGCGCGCATAGAGAAGACGTGGGCGAGGAACTCTGGTCGCTCAACCTCAGCGATCCGAATGCGAACGGAGATTCAGCGACCACGACCTACGGCACCGCCGTGTCGGTGAACGTACTCGCGAACGACTCGGACATGGACAGCACGCTGAACCAGGCCTCGGTGCAGATCGTGGCGGAGCCGGCCTCGGGCACCACCAGCATCGACCTCGCCACCGGCGCGATCACGTACACGCCGAACGCGAATTTCTCGGGCACGGATCGCTTCTCCTATCGCGTCTCGGATCCGCAGAACCATGCGTCGAACGTGGCCTTCGTGGACGTGATCGTGAAGCCGCAGCCCATCACGGCCGCGCCCGGAACACCGACGACCCCGCCGGTCACGCCGCCGGTCACGCCGCCCGTCGATCCACCGGTCACTCCACCGGTCACTCCACCGGTCACTCCACCAGTCACGCCACCGGTCACGCCACCCACGACTCCACCTGCTACACGTCAGAAGTCGGGTGGTGGTGGCGCGATGGGCCTGGAGCTGTGGGCGTTAGTGCTGGCCATGTTCGTGGCTAGCTACTCGCGCCGCAGAACGCGTTCTCAGCCCGTCGTGTAGAACCTGCCCCGCGAGAGGCATGCGAAACATGCCGGATCCCCGGTCTCCTTGCGTAGAGGTCATCGTCCACGCCTGGAAAGCGCGGCCTCCGTTTTCCGCCACTGCGTCGCTGCAGCTTCGATGTTACGCTCGCGCCGGATAGCGATGTCCGAGGTGGCTGCAAGATGAAGACCAAGAAAGAAATCGTCGACAACTGGTTGCCTCGATACACGGGTACCGCCATCGAGAATTTCGGCGAGTACATCCTGATAACGAACTTCGGGAACTACGTGGAGATCTTCGCGCAGCGTACCGGCGCCGAGGTCAAGGGCCGCGACCGCCCGATGCCCAACGCCACCGCCGACGGAATCTCGATCATCAACTTCGGCATGGGCAGTGCCAATGCCGCAACCATCATGGATCTGCTGTCTGCCCGGATGCCAAAGGCCGTACTACTGCTGGGCAAGTGCGGCGGCCTCAAGAAAAAGGCGGCCATCGGCGACCTGGTGTTGCCGATCGCGGCAATTCGCGGCGAGGGCACCAGCAACGACTACCTGCTTCCCGAAGTGCCGGCCCTGCCTGCATTCAGTTTGCAACGTGCCGTATCCACGGTGATCCGCGATCTGGATCTCGACTACTGGACCGGCACCGTCTACACGACCAACCGGCGTGTCTGGGAACACGACGACGATTTCAAGGAATACCTTCGCCGCACGCGCGCCATGGCCATCGACATGGAAACGGCGACCGTCTTCGCGTCGGGGTTCGCCAACCGGATTCCGACGGGCGCGCTGATGCTGGTCAGTGACCAGCCGATGGTGCCGGAGGGTGTGAAGACCGAGGCGTCTGATCGCAAGGTCACCGACAGCTACGTGCAGCGGCACATCGAGATCGGTGTCGAGGCCCTGCGCCTGATCCGGCGGCATGGCAAGAGCGTCAGGCATCTGCGGTTCGAGGATGGACCCGGCGGCGACTAGCCAACGCCGCCATATCAGTAACAACCCCTACGGCGCGGTTCCCGCGCCGGTGTTATCACTGCCGGGTCGGTGCTTGATGCCATTCCTGGAGTGATTCCATGAATACCCATGCACTTCCTTACGCACTCGGCGCAATCTTGCTAGGTGCAGTCGGCATCTGGTTCCACGATTTCGCCATGCAGTGGCAACCCGTGCCCGCAGGATTCCCGATGCGCGCGCAGTTCGCCGTCGTGACTGGCCTGCTGCTCATCCTCGGCGGCGGCGAGACGCTGAGCGGCAAGTTCGCCCGCGCGGGCGCGGTCCTGCTCTTCGCGGTCTATGGGCTGTGGGTACTGGTCCTGCATGTGCCCTTGATCGTGCTCAAGCCCGCGGATCTCGGCACCTGGAACGGCGTTGCCGAAATCGTGTTCATGACCACCGGCGCCATCGCGCTCTATGCCGGCGCGCGCGGGACTCGTGGCCGGCTCGCGACGGCCGTGTGCCTGGTGACCGGGTCCTGCGCGCTGGTGTTTGGCGCCACGCATTTCAAGTACGCGCAGTTCACGGCGACGATGGTGCCGGCCTGGATCCCGCCCAACCAGATCTTCTGGGCGTACGCGACTGGTGTCGCGCACGTCGCGGCGGGGCTCTCGCTGGTGAGCGGCATCCGCGCGCAGCTGGGCGCGACACTGCTCGCCGTGATGATGGCGTTGTTCGTGGTCCTGGTGCACATACCGCGGGTTTACGCGTCGCCCGGCGAGCACCTCGAGTGGATCATGCTCGGCGTGGCGTTGTCGTTGTCCGGCGCCGCCTGGCTGGTGCGCAAGTACGCCGCCTGACTTTCGGGCGGAAATCAGGAACCACGACCCCGACGGGCAGCAATCAGCGGCGTCGCTTCACTTCGGCAAGAGAAATCCAAAAGCTCCGTTGTGAACGTAAACCAGTTTGCAATCTTCAAGATATCTGGCGTCGTGAATCCTTCCGGCGCGAACGTAGCCGGTTTCTCCCTTGTGCAAGTAGATCCTGTCTCCATCCGGAACTAGTCCTGCAGCGTCTTTGATAAAGAACTGGATAGACATCTTTCCTTCCACGACTACAGTCATGTCGTCGCCAGGATGAGAGTGCGGAGGTTCTTCAGTGCCTGCCTTCCAGCGCTCCAGCATCACCTCAACGCCATTTGGGTTGGTGGGGTAAGTTGTACGAACCGTAAAGCCCTCGGGTGTATCGGGGACAGTCACATGATTGCCCCACACAGCGCTGGTTTCGGCGGTAACGTCTTTATCAGGCATAAGTCCTCTCCCAGGCTTGGCAGGTTTCGGATTCTACGTCAGATGAAGTCTCGGGCGTGTACGGCGACATGGAAGCCTTCTAGTAGATAGTTCTTTCATCTGGGGTAGCGGGATCAATTCCGCTCGATTTCCGACGCGCGCTGCAGCAGCTTCGGTCCGGCCGACTCTTGACGGAGTGTTGCGTGGAAAACCAGAACAAAGATCCGACGATAGTCGATACCGGACGTCGCAAGATCCTGGAGGCGGTGGGTGCCTGTGCAGTCGCATCCACGATCTCCCCCGTATTTGCCGCATGGCATTCCCGGCGCCTTCGGTTCGTGGTCGGAGATGCTGGCGTCGAACACCGTCGACGCGGTCTACGTCGCTACACCAACCTCCGTCCGCGAAGAAGTTTGTTTGTTGGCCGCCGCCAACGGCAAGCATGTTCTCGGCGAAAAGCCCTTTGCCAATCTGCCTTCGCTACGTCGCATCACCTCAGCGTGTCGCAAGAATGGTGTCGGCTTCATGCCTTATGGTGCGATTGGCGATGCCGGTTGGTACAACATGCGAGCGGCCGTGGAGTACACGGCGCCAGGCGTCAAAGTGGTCGGCGCGGATGCCTACGTTCGCCGTGACAAGAGAAGCAAGGCCGTCATCACAGGCAGCGGCGTCATCGCTTTCAGTGATGGATCAACCAACACGTGGAACTGCGGCTTCGAATCGGGAGCGGCGAATATGGACCTGAGGATCTCGGGTCCCGCCGGTCAAATCAGTCTTCATGACTTCGTATTCATTCCGGGTGACGGCGCCCCCGAGTACGAATATCGCAAGGGCGGGTTCGGTGCTGGGCCAAGGCGATGAAGAACGCTTCGACTGTCTGATGGCTCACTTGCGCTCAGCAATTCCGCCGTAGCCATCGACGGCTTTTTCGGCAACGACTGCACTCGCAAATCAGGACCGCGATCACATGCCAGTGTCGCTACCCGTGACGGCACTCACGGCTCGCCGCTGATGCGGGAAAGCCTTAATGCACCTTTCGATATCGTAGAACGCGGGGAATACGAATTTCGGAAGTGAGCTCCATGCGAAACCATTGGGCGGCCAGCGCCATTGTCTGCGCGCTGATCGCGACTTTCCCGGCAAACCTTGCCGCGCAAACATCGACGCCGGCATCTGCGCAAGCAACGACACCTGTCGACAACCTCGCGGCGTGGGGTCCCTACGCACGGCTTGCAGGCCAGATCATGTACGACGTGAATCCGTCGGGCCAATTCTACTTGCGCTGGCGTTGGGAAACGCCGGGCGAGGCGATGGTTCTGGAGTGGTATCGCGTCAAAAATTCCGACAAACCGGTGTCCTCGGGAACGCTGCGGCTAGGCCCGCAACCGGGCACGATCATCATGAAGGGCAATTTCATGATGGGTAAGGAGTGGGTTGGCACTTTGCACGACGACGGCTCGGTGAGCTACGTCGGCAAAGGGCTGCTGAAGATGCGTTACACCATCCGCGTCGATGAACAGGGAAACTACGAAGAGACTTACAGCAACGGCTACGTCGTCAGATACGCCCCGGGCGCGAACTCCGCGACGCCAGTGGCGGTAGCCCAAACGCCGCCAGCGACGCCGGCACCATCGCCAGCGCCGGTCTCGGCTCCAACGCCCGCTCCCGCAGCTCCAGAGAAGCCGGCTCCGGTGGTCGCAAAACAGCAGCCCGTGCCTCCGGCAAAGCCCATCAAGGCTCCTCGCCAATTGACGGAAGAAGACACGAAGAGGATCTGGAAAAGCGTGCAGGCAAGCAGGGTACGTAGTCTGGAGCAGGCGCGACAGAATGAATTGGCGCGACAGGAAGCCGCGCAAAAGGCCGCGATTCAAGCGCAGATATGGGCAGCCCAGCAGGCGCAACGCGAGGCGGAAGAGGCCGAAGCAGAAGCGGAGCTGGAGGCCGAGCGCCAACAGAAGGCCGCGGCCTGGAATCAGATGACACGGGCCAACGAGCAGGCGTTGAACAACTCATTGCAGAACTTGCGAGACAACACGGCGCGCATCCAGGCGCAGGCTCAGGCTCAGCAGCAGGCGCGCCAAAGCGCGCCGGTCGACCCGCTCGGAGCGGCTGAAAGACAGCGGCAAGTGGAACTCATCCGCCAGGCCAACCAGCGACAGGACGATGACGCCTCGCGGTACGCCGCGCAACGCCAGCAGAGCGAACAGCCGCGTGCCGACGCACCGACGTCCACCGGTACGACCACCTCACAGCAGCGAAGCTCCGATGCAGGACGCGCGTCCACCGACACGGACGCGAATCGCTGCGTCTCCAGCGCGGAGGTTCGCGTGAACGACACGTCGCAAGGCAACACCGCCGCGTATGTCACCAACGGATGCGCCACCCCGGTTGACGTGAAGGTCTGCCTGATGACTGACACGAAGTGGAATTGCGGCGTGACTTGGGGCCTGGCTTCGCAGAAAAGCTGGAGCCACTCCTCATTCCACGCCACCGGCGCGGTATTCGTCGATGCCAAGGTTGCCGGAAGCAGCAGGGCGCTCCGCTCGCCCAACTAACAGGAGAACGAAGGTGCGAAACGATTCGACGGGTATGCGAAGGGCAATGGTTGCGGCGTACGGCATGTTGGTCGCGCTGCCGGCCATCGCCGCGCCGAGCAAGGATACGGCTGGCGGTGTGCAGACCTACCTCGCGCGAATGACCCAAGAGGTCGTGACAAAGGTCTACTTCGTGGATGCGCAGGAACGCACTAACTACGTCACCGGCAAGTACTCCGGCGACGTCAAGACCAGCAAGATCAGCAATATCGCCAGGACGAAGGAAGAGTTGCGGCAGTTGCCCGAGCAGCTCGTCGACAAGCAGCTGTGGGATGTCCGCGCCGTCACGCTGGATGCCATCGATGCGGAGGGACGCCCGAACGAGTGCGCGACGCGCATCACGGCAGTGACGGCCTCTGACTACGATGAAACCAAATCGGATGTCAGGCAGGAAAACGCGACCTTCTCGTACAAGTTGATCACCACGAGCGAGCAATGGAAGTACGAGCCCTTGACGAAGTTCACGACTCCTGCCCAGGTCATCGAATGGAGGAATGCCCACGTGAGCCGCAGTCCCGATAGTCAGATCACCGTGACGTCCAGGGGCCAGGCGTTCCCGAAGATTCAGCTGTCGTTCGCCGCGGGTGACCTGGACCTCGCCGATCGTATCGAATACGCGATGAAGTTCCTGTTGATGAGCTGCAGCGAGAGTGCCGGCCACGGATCTTGACGGCTGCCACCTTTCCTCCCCGGAGCCGGGGGGATCGATAGCCTTCAGCGAGAAGGGCAGCGCGCGGCTATAGTCCGCCACCATGACCTCGGAACCCATCCAGAAAACATTCATCTCGGCGCAATCGCTGTTGCAGGACTCATTCGCACTCGGCCATCAGGTCTTCAAGAGCGGATTCCGGCCCACCTTCCTGGTCGGAGTCTGGCGAGGCGGCGCGCCGATCGGCATCACCGTGCAGGAGGTGCTCGAGTATCACGGGGTGAGTTGCGATCACATCGCGATACGTACGTCTTCATACACGGGTATCGATCAGCAGAGTCGGACGGTGCGCGTCCATGCGATCGACTACCTGGTATCCATGCTCGACGCCGACGACGGGTTGCTGTTGATCGATGACGTCTTCGATTCGGGGCGCAGTCTCGAAGCGGTCGTCGCGGAGCTTCGTCGTCGCTGCCGCCGGAATCTTCCCGAGCAGATCAGGATTGCGACGGTGTATTACAAGCCGTCGAGGAACCAGAGCGCGTTGCGGCCTGACTACTTCGTGCGCGAAACGGATCACTGGCTGGTTTTTCCGCACGAGATCTGCGGCCTGACCCGGGAAGAAATCATGATGCACAAGCCAGTGAGCGCGGACTTTCTCCCCGACGGGCAGTAATCAGCGTCCGACTATCTGGGACAAAGCCACTTCGGCCTGTCCCTTCATCCAAAAATCGGCGGCCCCGGAGGCTTTCAGTTCGACCAGGGCGGCATGGAGGCAATTGGTGTCACGGACTTCGTCGCCCGACTCTGGAAATTGAGCTGATGGACCTATGAAGGAATAAAACGGATAGACAGGATGCCATTCATAGCGATCCTGGAAAAATACGCGAACGGTGTCCTGGCTAAAATCCACCTCAAAATCCACACGGTCAATGCCACCGAATGCAAAGCGGAAATCCTGACCAGCGGCATCGTCGGCATATTCGTCCTGCTCAAACGTAAAATGCCCTTCCGCTTTCGGTTTTCTGCCGAGACCCGGGAAAATCTCGCGCTTCAGCCGCTTCTTGATCCCGCTATCGCGTGTCAACCAGTCCTTTATGTTGGCGTCCTCGATAAAATCGGCGCCCTTGCCATCCTTTTGATAGAAATTCAGATGCTTCAACGCGATCGGCTTGTCCTTGAATTCGCTGCTCTTCGCCAGTTCCACTAGTCCCTCCGCGCTATGAATCTTGCACGCGAGAGACAAGAGAAAGCTGCTGTTGGGATTGGCTTGTACATCCGCATAGCGGCCAGAAGGTTTATGGGCGTGATTGACGCCCGCGACAAATTTGGGCGGATTTGAAAACGTCTTGACCACAACGTCGATGGAAGCCGAACTACCATCCGCGAAACGCAGCGTGCTGGCGGTTATCGTCGTTCTACCCAATTGCTTGCCGCTTATTATCTTGAAGGTTTGTGGATCGCGGGTGACCAACGCCCTGGCTTCCGCAATCCCCAGCCCATCTGGTGCGATCTTGGCGATATCCGGATCGGCACTGAATACTTCTCCAAATGTTGCGCCCGAGACCAGGATGCTGCCTACGCTGTTCCTTCTCAGTTCCAGGACAGTATTTGGGAGAAAGTTTGGGCCTGGTTGAATACTGGGCCCGCCGCCAGTCACGATGCTGTCGATGACATTCAACCTGGAGGGCTGAGAGCTATTGAGAAGAGAAACGAGTGCGGGAGAACGCGGGGGGCGTACGCGCGCGAGAGATGTGGGCTTGATCTGAACGGAGGTACGCGCAGGGGTCGGCCGCGTCAGCATCTCGCTATCGAGGGTGGCCATCGTCATCTTGCCGACGATATTGTCTGCCTGCGTCTGATAGCTACGGTTGATGATGTTTCGCTTCCGCTTGAAGGCGAGAACCGCAGCGGCTGTTGCGGGGCCGTATTTCCCATCTGGTTCGATGGCGGCGCCATCCAGTTGGATCAACGCCACCTGGATCTTGCGGACGTGAGCACCAGTCGCATTTGGCACGATGTGGGCAGCGTCAGAGACGGCTGCGGCTTCGAGTTTGGGATCGCCACGGAAAAGTTGTGATTGAAGAGCCATAAGGGTCAGCGGAAATGCACCTTCAGCGCGACTGTTTGGTTGGGCTACGTTAATTCCTGTCGCGAGCCGGCGATTTCTGTCACCTGATAGAGTCGAAAGTAGTCGGAAGCTGAGATCCACCTTCACGCAGTCGAAGGTCATCAATGCTGCAATGCGGTTTGGTTGCAGCGCGAGAACGTCAGTAGATAGAAGACCCCCGGCGGGAAACTGCCGGGGGTTTTTTCGTTTCGAGGGCTCCTGGTCAACTTCAGGGCGCGCAGACCCAGCCCTTCTCACCCTCGGCCGTCCACCCCTGCGACTGCAAGGACGCGACCTGCGCCGTGCTGATCGTGTACGCGTGCTCGAGCCCGCCGGTCGCACCGTCGTACTTTGTTAGGCGAAAGAGGGGGACCGTTCCGGCAACCTGCGTGGGAAACACGTTGCCCTCGTTCCGTTCGTAGACGTAACCGAACGGGTAGACGCTTTGCTCCTCGTGCGCGAGGTGGAGGTAGACGTGCTCGATCTGCGGCGCGCCCTTGAAGAAGCGCTTCCAGGGAGCGGTTTTCTCGTTGCTGCGGGAATTGCGGAAGCCGACTCCGGTGCTCGAATAGCCGTAGTTCGAAACCGCCGAGTTCAGCTCCGAGGGATCCACCGTATAGAAGTTGTCGGTGTAGGCCTCGTGGCGCGCGGAATAGACGGGCAGGTTTGCGGTATTGATGCATGGCGGCAGGACGAACGAGACCACGATGTCCGCGCCGAACTGCGGCTGCGACATGCGGAACTCGTAGGTGCCGGGCGTAAGGACCTCGAACTGATTGCCTTTCGGAACGCTCCAATTCAGCCCGCAACGCTGACCGAAATCGACGTTCTGCCACGCGTTGCCCTGCTGAATCCAGAACGGCACGCCGTCGCGCGTGATGGTGATCGTCCACGTCGGCACCGTGAAGTCGATGCACCGCGAGGCGAATGTCCCGCTGTACAGCAGGAATGCGAGGTTCATCTGGTCGTTGGTGTAACCGGTCCATTGCCATCCTGCCAAGGGCAGCGCCTTTTGCACCGGCTGCGTGGCAACGGTGACGAAGGGCGGAGGCGTGCCGGCCTCGTCGAGTAGCGGCAGTGCAGCGATTTTCTGTGCGAAAGCTGGCGAAAACGCCGATGCGACAAGACAGGCGATCGCGGGCCTTAAAATCCGTTTACGGCTTTTGATATTCACGAGTTTCTCCGATGTGACGTCCGATGTGACTACAGAGACGCGGCGCGCTGGAACGCGCGCCGCTGCGGAAACTCTACACGATCGAAGTGCCGCTGCGATCGATAGTCGAGAATGCGAGCGAAGATGCCGCCGTGGTGCTCAACGCCGTTCTTTTGGCTTGATGTCAAGTTCACCGGCTGGTCGAATGGCCGGGCGCGAAATTGCCAGTCTTCGGTGAGGAGGGCAGCGCACGGTCGGTAAACCCGGTTCGACAACTCCACTCGGATCAAGCCTGAAGCGGTATCCTTCCGCTCCAAATGCAGTCTGCGGCAGGGAGGGACCATGCCAGACGGGCTCATGCGACAGACGCGATCGTCTATCCACCAGTGCCTGCACGAATCGACGCGTGCGGATCATCTGCGCCTCGAAGGTGTGCTGAACCTCCTGGATCCGGAATTGACACGCGAACGATATGGACGCGTTCTCGTCGGCTTCCACGCTTTCTACGCTCCGCTCGAAGCGCAACTTCAGCGCCATCATCGAGCCGCGCCGCTGACACTCGACTTCAATTTGCCTCGCCGCGCGTCGCTTCTGATGACGGACCTTGCAGTGCTGGGGTTATCGCCGGCTGCGCGCGATGAAGCCCTCATGCCCGAGATCCGTACCGTCTCCGAATTCGCCGGACGTCTGTACGTCGTGGAAGGCGCGGCACTGGGTGGGCAGGTCCTGGCGCGTCACCTGGCCGGCAAGTGGGCCATTGACCGTGATTCAGGCGCGGCATTCTTTTCAGGCGCGGGACCAACCGAGACCGGTCGGCGGTGGGCGCGAATCCTGACCTGGTTGGAGCGCGTTGCAAAGTCTTCCGCGGATTCGCGGGACATGGTTGTCGCGGCGTCCGCGGCTTTTCGCGCGCTCGAGCATGGCGTCAGAAGTCAGGCCGGTCAGTCATGAACGAAACGAATCGAGGCCACGCCGAAGACCCGGGGGTATGCAGTCGCGAGCCTATCCACATCCCTGGCTGCATCCAGCCGCACGGGGCGCTGGCGGTCGTGGCAGAACCTGTGCTCACGGTGACACAGGCCAGTGAAAACTTTGCCGCACTGACGGGCGTCGCCGCTGCGCAAATCATCGGCAAGCCGCTCTCCACATTGCTGGACGATCTCGGGTCGCGCGCTCTGCGCGATGTGCTCGCGCGTGGCCATCCGGAAGAACACAACCCTCTACGGATGGTGCTGAACGGAAGACGTTTCGACGGCATCGTGCACCGGCACGAGGGCGCAACCATCGTCGAGTTCGAACCGCTTGCGCCTGATGCGCCGCCGTACAGCCCGCATCACGCGCTTCGCCCGGCTCTGTTGCGACTCGAGTCCGCCGAGTCCCTTCCGGCGCTTTATGAGCAGATCCTCTTCGCGACGCGCGAGCTCACGGGCTTCGAGCGCGTGATGATCTACCGATTCGACGAACGCGGACACGGCTCGGTGGACGCCGAATTGAAGGAACCCGGACTCGAACCCTTTCTCGGCGTGCACTATCCCGCGTCGGACATCCCTCAGCAGGCGCGGCAGCTCTACATGAAGAACTGGATGCGCATCATTCCGGATGCGCGTTACGTGCCTTCGCCCCTGGTGCCTGCGTTGAGACCGGACACCGGCGCGCCGCTCGACCTGAGTTTCGCGGCGCTTCGCAGCGTGTCGACGATTCACCGGGAGTATCTCGCGAACATGGGCGTGACCGGCTCGATGAGCCTGTCGCTCGTGGTGCGCGGCCGGCTCTGGGGGCTCATCAGCTGCACCAATCACAGCAGCCCGCGGTACGTGCGCTACGAGCTGCGCTCGGCGTGCGAGGTCCTCGCAAGACTCGCGTCGCTCGAAATTGCGGCCATCGAAGACCGCCAGGCGGAGGCGGCGCGCGTTGCGCGTCGTGGCATCGAAAGCGCGCTCGGCGCACGCATGCGCGGCGCGGGGCCGGAGGCCGACGTGCTCGCGAGCCTGCTCGGCGACGAGGCCAAACTACTCAACCTCGTCAATGCCGCCGGCGCAGCCGTCGTAACCGGCGACTCCTGCGAGACTTGTGGCCGCGCGCCGCCGCACGAGTTCGTGATGGATATTTCGGAATGGCTCGACCGGAACCATGGCCGTTCCATATTCGCGACGCAGTCACTCGCGGCACAGTGGCCTGGTGCTGCCGATGAGAAGGACGTCGCGAGCGGACTGCTCACGTTCGCACTTCCGGGAAGTGTCCCGCGCCGGTTGCTCTGGTTCCGCGGCGAGGTGCTGGGTTCAGTCAACTGGGGTGGCGATCCGAACAAGGCGGTCGAGGCTGCGATGGGCGGCCGACCGCATCCTCGGCGCTCCTTTGCGATCTGGAAGGAAGAAGTGCGAATGCATTCGGCAGTCTGGACGGGAAGCGATCTGGAAGCGGCCGAGGATCTGCGTCGCTACGCAGTAGAAGCCGACCTCGGCCTGCAACTGGCGCGCGAGCACCGCGCTGTCCGGGCGCGCGACGAGGTCCTCGGCGTCGTGTCGCACGACTTGCGAAACCCGCTCTACGTGATCGGCTTCCAGGCGCACGAGTTCCTCCTGCGCAGTTCGATGAATCCGCCGACGTCGACCGAACTGCAGGCGGGCGCGAAGCTGGTTGAAAGAGCGGTGGAGCAGATGAATTCGCTGATCGACAACCTGCTCGATCTCGCCTCCATCGAAGCCGGACGGCTGCAGCTGCGCACGGAGTCGATCGAGGTGAAGCCCACCATCGACAAGGTGCTTGAAACCCTTCGCCCGCTCGCCGATGCGCGGCAACAGGCGCTGATCACCGTGGCTGACGCCGGCTTGTGGATGCGCGTCGACATCAATCGTTTTTACCAGGTGTTGTCCAACCTCATTGGCAACGCCGTGAAACACACGCCTCCTGGCGGCCGAATCACGATAGCGGCCACCGCGACCGGCGACACGGTGACATTCACGGTGACCGACACAGGCCCCGGCTTTTCCGCGGAGGCGCTTGCGAAACTCTTCGTCCGTTACGGGCGTGCGGAACCTGGGAGCGGCCGACACGGGGTGGGGCTCGGACTATTTGTGGTGAAGGGAATCGTCGAAGCGCATGGTGGCGAGATCAGGGGACACAACGCTCCCGAAGGTGGCGCAGCCGTTGTTTTCACTTTGCCGCGCGTGTAGCGAGTCGGCTGATCCTTGCCGCTCACTCCGGACGGTCGGCGCCCGCGATGAACAGCGTCCGTCCGTCGGGCGTGACCGCTCAGGAGTCAGGTGCCGTTGACCCGGGTGTAACGCGTGATGCGGTGTATGCGCGAACCAGAGTCGGGAACCCCGACGGGCCACCGCGGCGGCCAGTACCGCGACACAGGTCTCGCTGACGCAAGGCGTACGCGGGTAGTTGGACGACTGCGCAGGACGCCGGCAGTGGTCTTCCTGCGGACATCCTTGTCCGCCACACGGCGCCAGCTCTAACAACCTGTCCATGCAGTTCGCGGCGCGGGCATCGATGCGATCGGGATCTTCCTCGGGCATGGGCGTAATGGGCGGGATGGGATATGTAAAGAACCGGGACGCTCTCTGCTCTCCGACGCTCAAACGTCAATAGATAGAAGGCTCTAATCGGGAAACCGGCGAAGGTTTCTTCTTTTCGGTCTGTGAATCTGTCGGCCTAACTATTTACATAACCCGAAATATCTCGCCAAATTTGCGACGCGCGTCACATCTGAAGTCGATGTCGGCGTTTGGCAACGGAAGTCCCGGGTCAGTCGGCAAATGCCTCGTGCTATTTCTTCGCCCGTCTTGGATTTGAGACGTCTCGGTTTTCAGACGTCTCAGTTTTCGGACGTATCGAATTTCAGACAAGGGCAAACCCACCGAAAGGTGGCGACGCAAAGTCTCCGGTCTAACGAAGCGCCAGGCTTCCAGGACAGCGGGACTGCCGGAATCCAGCCTGCGGGCTGACTCGGTGCGCGTTCGTCACCTCGTGGGTCAGGGAGGTCGAGCGCATGTCGCGAGCGATATTGAGAGTGCTGCTGTGCCTGCTTGCCGGCGTTTTCGCGCCCGCGCAGGCCGAAGACACTTATCGGCAGCAGATGAAAGGTCTGGACGAGCAGGTCCAGGAAGTCAAATCGGACGTGCTGTCGATTGCCGCGGAGCTGAACCAGCTCCGGGAGCGGCTGTTGTATCCGTCGGATACGCACCTCGCCGTCTTCGTGGCGCTCGCCAGGGGCGAGACACTGCGGCTCGACGCCGTGCAGATCAAGATCGACGGCCAGCCCGTCGCTAACTACCTTTACAGCTTCAAGGAGCTCGAGGCACTGCAGAAGGGCGGCGTCCAGCGCATCTACACCGGCAACATCGCCACCGGCGAGCATGACATCGAGATTTCGCTGAACGGCAAGCTCGCGAACGGCAAGGACCACACCCACATCGAGCACTTTGCGTTCACGAAAGCCGTCAAACCCAAGCTGATGGGCCTCACACTTGCCGGGCCCGACTCGGGCCAGCCCGCGGTCAGCATCGGGGACTGGTGAGCGATGGCCCGTTCGCGTCACGTGCTGCTCTCGTTTGCGCTGGCCGCGTCGCTGGCCGCGACTGCCGTGTCGGCGGGCGACCTGAAAGACTTGTATTTCGGGGAAGCGATTTTCGAGGCGGCGCAGGGCCGCTACTTCGAAGCGCTCGAGCGGCTCGACGCGGAACTGGCGCAGCACCGGCGCGTCGACGAGCCGGAGCGCGACTCGCTGCATTACCACCGCGCGACTGCGGAGTTCGATGTCGGCGACTTCGAGCTCGACTACCGCATGCACCATCGCGCCGGCCGCGCCATCAAGGCGGTGCTGGAAGCGAACGTCGACGATGTCATCCGCAATGAAGCCGCGTTCCGTCTCGCGCGCATCCATTTCCAGAAAGACCAGCCGGAGGATGCGTTGCATGCCCTGGAGCGAATCCACGGCAAGGTCCCCGAAGCGATTCGCGACGACATCGAGTTCCTGCGCGCGAACGTCTACCTGGCTCTCGGGCGCCCGGCAGATGCCGTGCCGGTGCTCACGAAGCTGCAGGGCGCGCAAGGCCTGAGAGGTTTCGCCGCCTACAACCTGGGCATAGCGCTGCTGCAGGCAGGTCACTCGCCCGAAGCGCTGCACCAGTTAGAGCAGGCGGGCCAGATCGCGAGCCGCGATCCTGCGACCGCAGCGATCCGCGACAAGTCGAACATGGTGCTCGGCCGGATGATGCTCGAGTCCGCCCGTTTCGATCGCGCGCAGCAATCGTTCGATCGCGTGCGGCTCGACGGTCCCTATTCGAACCAGGCGTTGCTCAGCGCCGGATGGGCCGACGCTTCCGCCGGCAATTTCGAGAGAGCGCTCGTGCCGTGGCGCATCCTCATCGATCGCGACACCACCGATAGCGCCGTGCAGGAAGCGCGGCTCGCTCTGCCGTTTGCGTACGGGAAGTTGAACGTGTACGGCCGCGCAGCGTTGTTCTACGGCCAGGCGCTCGATTCCTTCGGCGGGGAGCTCGAGAAGCTGGATGCGTCCATTCGCAGCATCCGCGAAGGGAACTTCCTGAAGGCGCTGGTGCGCGAAGAGATCCACCAGGACAAGAACTGGGTCGTGCGCCTGCGCACGCTGCCCGATGCGCCGGAGACGTTCTATCTCACGACGCTCATGGCGTCCCACGATTTCCAGACTGCCCTGCATAACTACCTGGATCTCGAGGATCTGCGCCGGAAACTGGTGACGTGGCAGGGCAGCTTCGACGCCTTCGACGATCTGATTCGCCTGCGCCGTGCGAACTACGAGCCGCTGCTGCCGGAGATCGACGCGCAGTTCCGCGAGCTCGACTCGCAGATGAAGCTGCGAGTCGAACAGCGCGACCATCTTCGCAAGCGCCTCAAGGACATCCTCACGGCGCCGCGGCCCGAGCTCCTGGCCACGACGGACGAGCGCATCGCCCTCGAGCGCATTCGCAGCGTGGAAAAAGCCATTGCCGGCGTTCCCGAGGAACAGAGAGCGGGCGTGCAGGAAAGTGTGCAGCGCCTGAAGGGCGTCCTGATCTGGACCTTGCGGACCGAATACCCGGAGCGTCTGACGCAGGCTTACAAGAACCTGCAGGCGCTGCAGCAGCACATCGACGTTCTCACCGCGCAATACGCTGCGTTCGTCCGCACGAGGCAAGCCGCCGTGCACAGCTATGCCGGCTATGACGATCTGATCAGCAGACTGCGCACACACGTGGGCTCGGCGCTCGAGCAAGTGGACATGCTGAAGGCGCGACAGGGCGCGCTCATCGAAACGGTCGCGATCGACGAGCTCGAGGCGCGCGCCGAGCGGCTCGAGACATATCAGTCCCAGGCACGTTATGCCGTCGCGGATAGCTACGACCGCGCGACGAAGGCGCAGGCTGAAGCCGCCGGAGCACTGCCGTGAGCCGCCCAGTCTTTCACGGACGAGCCCGCCTCGCCGCAATCGTGACCTTCGCGCTCGTGCTGGTCGCCTGTGCGAGCCATCCGGACAAACACACGCTCGCGAGTCTGCATCGGGTGCCGGCAGATACGACGGAAGTGAAGGTCGAGGACGGCCTCGACATGGCGATGCAAAGCTACCGCCGCTACCTGGATGAAACGCCCGAAGGTGCGATGACGCCGGAAGCGATGCGGCGGCTCGCGGATCTGAAGCTCGAGAAGGAGTACGGAATTCTCGGCGATGGCAAGATCGTCGAGGTCGATGCCGGGGATCATCGGCCGAAGGTCGAGGCCAAAGTCGATCCGCAGATCGCCGCGCGAAAGACTACGGGTGCGCCGGCGCTGGCCGCACCGATGCCCACCGCGCAGATCGACGCGCGAGCCGCAGGCAAAGCGCGCCGCAACTCGATTCAGCCCGCTGCGGCGGCGGAGTCCGAGCGCGCACTCGAACAGCGCGCGATGGCCCCGCAGCCCGGCGTTCCGGAAGAGTCCACGGCGGCTCTCGACGTGCCGGAAGGTGTGAATGGCAGTCTCGAGAAGGCAGGTCCCCTCGAGGCGATCAAACTGTACGACGCGCTGCTCGAGAAGTATCCGCACTACGCCAATCGCGACCAGGTGCTTTACCAGAAGGCCCGCGCGTATGACGAGCTCGGACGCACGGCCGAAGCCATGAAGGTCATGGAGCAGTTGATTGCAGCCAATCCCGGCTCGCGCTACATCGATGAAGTCCAGTTCCGCCGCGCCGAGCACTTCTTTGCGCGCAAGAAGTTCCGCGACGCCGAGAACGCCTACGCAGCCATCGTCACCATCGGATCGGCATCCGAATACTACGAGCTCGCGCTCTACAAGCTCGGCTGGTCGCTGTACAAACAGGACTTCTACGAGGAAGCCCTGCACAAGTATTTCGCGCTGCTCGACTACAAGGTATCGCGCGGCTACGACTTCGATGCGAAGCACGAGCCCGCGGAGGAGCGTCGAGTCGAGGACACTTTCCAGGTCACGAGCCTCAGCCTGTCCAACCTCGGTGGACCGGAAGTCATCGGCGACTATTTCGCGACGAACGGCCACCGCGCCTACGAAGATCGCGTCTATCGCAACTTCGGCGAGTTCTATCTCAAGAAGCTGCGTTATCAGGATGCGGCCAAGGTCTACGGCGCGTTCGTCGAGCTCTATCCGTTCCACGCGGTCGCGCCGCACTTCAGCATGCGGGCGATCGAGATCTACGAGCTCGGCGGGTTCCCGAAACTGGTGCTCGACTCGAAGAAGACCTTCGCGAGCCACTACGGGCTTCAGGGCGAATACTGGCGTCACTTCGACGCCGCGAAGTCGCCCGAAGTGCGCGGCTTCCTCAAGGCGAACCTGAAGGATCTCGCTAACCACTATCACGCGCAGTATCAGGACAAGGAACAGGAGAAGGAGAAGCCGGCCAACTTCGCCGAGGCCTCCCGCTGGTATCGCGAGTTCCTGACCTCGTTCCGTGCCGATCCGGAAGCGTCGCCGATCCACTATCAGCTCGCCGACCTCGTGATGGAGAGCAAGGATTTTGCGGGCGCGGCGCTCGAATACGAGCGCACGGCGTACGACTACGCCGCGCACCCGAAAGCGTCGGCCGCCGGTTATGCGGCGATCTTCGCCCATCGCGAATTCCTGAAGCTCGTGAGCCCCGAGGCGAAGGAAGCTGCACGCCGCAACACCGTGAACAGCTCGCTGAAGTTCGCGGACAGGTTTCCCGAGCACGAGAACGCGCCCGCAGTGCTGGTCGCCGCCGCGCAGGACCTCTTCGAGATGAAGGATTTCGCGCTCGCGCGGAGCTCCGCTCGCAAGCTGCTCGAGCAATTCCCGAAGGCGACCGCGCAGCTCCAGCGCACCGCGTGGCTCGTGATCGCGCACTCGTCGTTCGAGCTCGCGGAGTTCTCCGACGCCGAAGTCGGGTACGCGCACGTGCTCGATGCGACACCGGCAAGCGATGGTACGCGCGCCGCGCTCGTCGAAAATCTGGCGGCTTCGATCTACAAGCAGGGCGAGCAGTCCAACCAGGCGGGCGATTTTCGCGCGGCGGCCAATCACTTCCTGCGCATCAAGCTGAGTGCGCCGACCTCGGAGATTCGCGCAGGCGCCGAATACGATGCCGGCGCGGCACTGATCCGGCTGCAGGACTGGAAGGCGGCAGCCGACGTGCTGAATGCTTTCCGCCAGACTTATCCCGGGCACGACCTGCATAAGGAAGCCACGAAGCAGATTGCATACGTCTATCGCCAGGCCGGCGAGCTTGCGCAGTCGGCGGGCGAGTATGAGCGGGTCGCCAACGAATCAACCGATCCGGCGCTGCGTGCCGAAGCGCTGCTCCTGGCAGGCAACCTGTATGAGCAATCGCAGAGCATGGATCGCGCACTCGATGCGTATTCACGCTACGTCGAGCAGTTCCCCAAGCCGATCGAAGCGGCGGTGGAAACGCGCTTCAAGATCGCGGAAATACAGAAGGGCCGCGGCGACGACGCGCTCTATCGAAAAGAGCTCACGGAGATCGTTCGCCTCGACGCGGCCGCCGCGGGCGAGCGAACGGGGCGGACCCGCAACCTCGCTGCGCGCTCGGCGCTGGTTCTCACCGAGCCGCTGTACGACAGTTTTGTCGCCGTGAAACTGCGCCAGCCTTTCGAGAAGACGCTGAAAGAAAAACAGCGCGGGATGACCGTGGCACTGGAAGCATTCGGCAAGCTCGTGAATTACGAGGTCGGAGAGGTCACCGCGGCCGCGACTTACTACATGGCCGAGGTCTACGCGGACTTTGGCCGCTCGCTGCTCGACTCCGAGCGGCCGACGGGGCTCAAGGAGGCGGCGCTCCAGAAGTACAACGATCAGCTCGAGGAAGAGGCGTTCCCCTTCGAAGAGAAGGCCATCAAGTTCCACGAGAAGAATCTCGAGCTGATGGCCAGCGCCTATCACGGCGCGTGGACCGACAAGAGTCTCGCGCGACTCGCCATTCTCAAGCCGGGACGTTACGCGAAGTCGGAGATCAGCACCGGCTTCCTCGGAACGATCGATCGATACGAATACCGCAAGCCGGCGTCAACGAGTAGTCCCGACGCGCCCATCAACGACGGAGCAACCAATGCCGGCACTCTATAAACCTGCCGCTCTGCAAAACGCCTGTCTCGCAGTCCTCGCGACCGTGGGGTCGCTTGCGCTCGTCGCGTGCTCGACTGCGACGCCGCTGGCGAAAAAAGCCGAAGCCACCAGGAGCGCTGAAGTTGCCGGGCCGCAGCTCAGCGAAACCGGTTTCACGCTGACCGACAAAGTTCAGATCGATGCTGACACGCGCGCGCAGTACGACAATGCCGTGCGCCAGCTCGAGCAGAAACAGTATGAGCAAGGGATCGCGTCGCTGCTGAAAGTCACACAGAGGGTGCCGACGGCGGCCGCACCGAACATCGATCTCGGCATCGCGTTTGGCCGCACCGGCGATCTCGACAAGGCCGAGGCGAGCTTCAAGCGTGCGCTCGAGATCAACCCGCGCCATCCGATTGCGTACAACGAGCTCGGCATGGTCTATCGCAGAAAAGGCCAGTTCGCCCAGGCGCGTGCGAGCTACGAGAAGGCGATCGCTCTCGTCCCGGACTTTCATTTCACGCGGCTCAACCTTGCGATTCTCTGCGACCTGTATCTCGCGGATACCACGTGCGCCCTCGATAACTACGAGGCGTACCAGCGCGCGATGCCGGAAGACAAGCAGGCCGCGATGTGGATCGCCGATCTGCGCACGCGTGTTGCGAGTCACTAGGAGGGCACATGTATCGCGCACTCATTGTTTCCGTCTCGTTGCTCGTGGCCAGCGGCTCCGCCGTCGCCGACGATGCAGCCGCTACCCGCACGGCCGCCGAGAAGCCAAAGGGCGACGTGCAGATGTCGGGCATGTCGGTGCTCGGCAACGACGACACGCCGAAATCGCTGGCGCTCGTGCCGTGGAAGAGCTCGCTGCTCGGCGACGCGCCGAGCCTCTCGAAGCTGCTCGATGACTCCACGCAACCCGTCGACAAGGACGTGTTCATGCGGGAGCTCGCGTACCACCAGATCAAGACCGATTCGAAATAACCCCTGTTCCTTAAGACCAGAGAATTGAGGAGATTGGCAATGGAATTCTTTTATTCAGTTGTGAGGTTCTTCACCGCGGGCGGCGTGTTCATGCTGCCGATCCTCGCCGTCGGAGCGGTCGGCACCGCGATCGCGTTGGAGCGATACATCACGATCACCAGGATGCGCATGAAAAATCGCGCCCTGTGGGCCGAGGTCGAGCCCGCGATCATGGCCGGTGACTTCGACAAGGCGCGGGAGATCACAAGCAAGGACCAGACGGCGCTGTCCCGCCTGCTCGGCACCGGCCTCGAGATGCAGGGCGCGGCCCGACGCCGTGACGACGTCAAGGAGGCCATGCAGGAAAGCATGATGGAGATCCTCCCGCAGCTCGAGAAGCGTACTCACTACCTTGCGACCTTCGCGAACCTCGCGACATTGCTAGGCCTGCTGGGAACGGTCAGCGGTCTGATCCACTCGTTCTCGGCGGTTTCCGGCGCGAACCCGGCGGAGAAGGCGAACCTGCTGTCGGCGAGTATCTCGGAAGCCATGAACTGCACGGCATTCGGTCTCATGGTGGCCGTGCCCGCGTTGTTCATTCACGCCTTCCTGCAGACCAAGACCAGCCAGCTGGTCGATGGGCTCGAGACGGCCGCGATCAAGTTCCTGAATGCGTTAACCAAGCGCGCCACTGCAAAAGTGCAGGCCACGCGCATCGAGCCGGCGCGCGCGGCATAAGGGTCGACCATGCTCGTCAAACCGTTCCTCACCGGGCAGCGCAACCGGCCGAAAAAGGCCGTGGAGCTGCTGCTCGTGCCGATGATCGACATCTTCACCGTGCTCGTCACGTTCCTGCTGATGACGGCGGTGTTCTCGCGCATCACCATCATTCAGCTCGACCTGCCCAGCGCCGCAGCAGGAAGTCCGTCGGAGCCCGACTTCAGGCTCGAGGTGATCGTCCGGAAGGAAGGTTTCGAACTGACGAACGGACGCGATCTCATTGCAGCGATCCCGACGGTGAACGGCGAGTACGACCTGAAGGCGCTCACCGAGATGGCTCTCGCGCTCAAGCGCGAGCATCCGCAGACCGAGACCGCCTCCGTGCTGATGGAACCAGGCGTCAACTACGACTACCTGATTCGCGCGATGGATGCGATCCGCGATACGACGCTTCCGGGAGACGGGGCTGACGCACGTCCGATGAAAGTAGCCCTGTTCCCGAAGATTGCCGTGGGAGACGCACCATGAGTCTTTTGATGCCATTCCGCAGGAAGCATCGGGAGGATGCCGAGCTCAACCTGATTCCGATGATCGACATCATGTCGGTGCTGGTGGCTTTCCTCCTCGTGTACTCGGCCGACGTCGAAGTGGTGCAGAACTCCAAGGGCGTCGAGGTGCCGCTGTCGAGTGCCGAAACGCAGCCGAAACAGTCGGTGCTGGTAATGATCAACACGGACAGTCTGTTCGTACAGGGCGAGCTCGTGGCGAGCACCGCTGATGTGCGCGAACAGAAAGCGCTGCAGATCGACGCACTGAAAGCAGTTCTGTCCCGGCCCATGGCGTCGGCCGTCACGCTGGCCGAGCAGCAGGCGGCGCTGAGCACGCGTGAGATCACCGTGCTCGCAGACAAGTCGCTGCCGTACGAAGTCGTCCGAAAGGTGATGGCGACGTGCACCAGCGCGGCCTACGGAAAGCTCTCGCTTGCCGTGCTCGAGAAGCAGGCTTCCGTCGATTCGGCTCAAGTGAGCTCGCTCTGAGGAACCACGCGTGAACAGTGTGCTAACAAGTGCGGAAATCGCGGTGGAAACCGACGCGACGCTCGTCGACGAGACGCAGGCCGACGCGACGCAGGTCGACGCGACGCAAGACACCCTGACTCCAGATCTGTTGCAGGCGCTGCTCGCAGAGGCGCGCGCGAAGCTCGACGAGCTGGCGCGCAGCATCGGAGCCGTCGATGCGGAGCTCGAGTCGCTGTCGGAAGCCCGGACTCAGCACCGGGCGCTTCAGACGGCGTGTGATGCGCTCGACGAGCTGGGCGCCACTGGCGGCGCCGAGCTCTTCTGGGACGGCAGCACACCTGCCGCGGCGCGCGATGAGCACATGGCGCGCGTGCGCGCCCGCATCGAGGAATTCCACGAGCGCGTCGCCGAGATCGAAGGGCGCCGGCGCAAGCTCGTCCAGGAGATGAACGAGCAGCACGGCGAAACCGAGATGCTCGAAGACGACGCCTTCGAAGCGCAGGAAGAAGAGGAGCGTCGTCGTAACGAATGGATCGTGGAGCGCGAGATAGGCGCGCTCCGCTCGCACCCGTCGATGATGGCGTGGACGCGTGGCTTCGAAGACGACCGGCGATTCCGCAAAACGCTCGGCACGGCATTGCTCGTCTGCCTGCTGTTCGCGTTGATCGTCCCGTTCATCGATCTGCCTCTGCGCGCTCTGCAGGAACAAGTCGAGCCGTTCGCCAAGCACGACGTCATCGTGATGCTGCCCAAGGAGGCGCTGCCGCCCCCGCCACCCCTGCCGCCGAAGCCGCAGGAAAAGCTGGTCAAGCAGAAGCCGATCGAGAAGCCGCAGCCAGCCGCGGCGCCGGACCAGCAGCAGCCGCAGGCCGAGGAGCAGGTGCAGGACCAGGGAATTCTCGCGTTCCGCGACAAGCTCGAATCCATCAAGGAGACCCCGATCGTCGCGAGCCTCGGCGCGAAGGCGCAGATCAATTCGGATGATTCCGCGGCGCGGCCGGATCGCTCGATGTTGACGACGAATGCGCCAGGCACGAGCGGCGGCATCAAGCTGGCTGCGCTCAGCCGCAGTGTCGGCGGCGGCACCGGCGATGCGCGCGGCGCCGTGCAGGGTGCCGCGCTGACGCGCGCGTCGAGCGGCATCAGCGCAGCCGGACCGGGCAATCGGCCGCTCAGCGGTGGCCCGGGGCCCTCGCGCACCGACGAAGAGATCCAGATCGTGTTCGACCGCTACAAGTCGGCGCTCTACCGCCTCTACAACAGAGAGCTTCGCAGGGATCCGACGCTGCAGGGCAAGATGATCCTGCGGCTCACCATCGAGCCCGATGGCAGCGTGTCCTTCTGCCAGCTGCAGTCGACCGACATGAATGCGCCGGACCTTTCCGCGCAGGTCGTGGATCGCGTGAAGAAGTTCGACTTCGGCGCGAAGGAAGTGCCGGCCGTGACGATCGTTTACCCGATCGACTTTCTACCGGCTGCATGAAGAGACGCGGTCTCGTGAGGCATTCAGTCAGAAAGAGAGCAGCGGGCGCGAAATCCGGTTTCGCGTCGCTGCTTCTGTTGCTCCTCGCTTTTGTTGCGGCCGGGAGCGCGTCGGCCGCGCAGATCACTTACGTATCCATCAACGGAATCTGGCATGACCCGACGGACAACCTCGCGGGAAGTCAGCCGGGTGATCCCGTCATCACCAACGGCGTACCGACCTCGATTATCCGGTGGGGCACGACGACGGGTACGCCGCAAAGCGGCTATGACATTACCTCGACGCTCCCCCCTCCGCAGACGTTCCCGGGGCCTGCCCCTCTTTTTTCTCTCGGCACGTTTACGCATCGGAATTTCGAGGTGGGCGATCCGTCCCTGACTTCGGTTCAGCTCGATGTCGTGCTGATGCTCAGCGTGGATGGCGTCCCGACCGGGCCGCTGAGATTCACCTACACGTTCAACCACCTCGAGACGCCTAACAACACGACGCCTTGTCCGTTTCCGACACCGCCCGGAGAGGGATGTACGGACCGCGTGACCATCGTGTCCCAAGCCCAGCCCACGACGTTCCAGATCGACGGCGTGGACTACACGTTGTCGTTGAACTTTCTCGTCAACGGCAATCCGGTGTCCGAATTCATCACGAGAGAAGGCGGCACTACCAATACGTCAGGCCTGGTGGGGCAATTTACGTTGCCGCCTGGCACACCGCAGCTGATGGTGACGAAGTCGGGCCCGGCGACGATGAATCCCGGTGTGCCGGGCGACTTCGTCATCAACGCGCAAAACACGGGGGTTTACAGCGCGTACAACGCGACGCTGCTCGATCGGCTGCCGAACGGCCCGACTGGCGGGATGTGCGACACCGCGCCGCAAGTGTTGAGTGCGCGAGTTTTCGCGGCGGACGGCACGACGCCAGTACCGGGCAAAGGTCCCCTGGTCCAGGGGACGGACTATTCGTTTGTCTATAACGCCGCCGCGTGCGAGCTGACGTTACGGACGCTGACTGCCGCGTCGGTGGTCGGTGTCGGCGAACGTCTGATCATCGCGTATCGCACGCAGCTCGACGCCGATACGCAGAACGGCATCACGTTGACGAACCTGGTCGGCGCCACCGAGTGGTTCAACGATTTCGGCAGCAATCCGGGCCGCAGCGTCTACACGCGCACCCTGACCGACGGCACTGAGGGCACCTTCGACCACGAGGACTCGCACACCGTCAACGTCAGGCCGCGGCTGTACGCCGAGAAGTCGGTGGCGCTGCAACTCGACCGCTTGTCGCCGGGCCTCGTCGACCCGGCCGACGTGTTGCGCTACACGATCAGGATTCAGAACAACAGCCTGCTGCCGTTCACCCAGGCAGTGCTGCGCGACATGGTGCCCCCTAACACGACCTATGTTGCCGACTCGATGACGCTGAATGGCCAGCCCGTGCGACGGCCCGACGGCGGGATCTCGCCACTCATCGCAGGCGTCGACGTGAGCTCGTCGAACCTGACGCCGCCGTTGCCGGGCAACGGCGCAGGGATCCTGTCGGCCGGCCAGATGGCCATCGTCCAGTTCGATCTGCGCGTGAATGACGGCGTGCCGCCCGGCACGGTGATCAGGAACCAGGCCAACGTCACCACCGCGGAGTTGCCGAGGCTGCTCACGGACGGCGACGGCAATCCTGCAACGGGTCCGGAGCCGACCGTCGTCACCGTCGCCGGCCCGCAGTTGATGCGCATCACCAAGGGCGTCGCAGTCGTCGGTGGCGGACCGGCCATCGCGGGCGCGACGCTCGAATACGTCGTGCAAGCCACGAACAACGGCACCGTGCCGGCCTACGCAGTCCTGATCCGCGACGATCTCGCGGTGCCGAACCCGGGCTATCTGACGTTCGTCAACGGGTCGTACACGATGAATGGCTCGACCGACGGGATCACGGTCGTGGACTCGCTGCTCACCGCCGACTACTCGACGACCTACGGCGCGCTCCCGCCAGGGGGCTCGGTCACGGTGCGGTTCCGCGCCGTGCTGAACGCGAATCTGGCAATGGGCACGAGAGTCACGAACACGGGCAGGGTCTACTGGAACGATCCGCAGCAGACTGCGAGCGCGAGCGTCTCCATCGACGTCGGCGGCATGGTCGGCGTCGGCATCCTGAGCGGCCGGGCGTGGCACGATGCCAACTTCAACAAGGTGGTCGATGCCACTGAACGCCTGCTCGAAGGCTGGGCCGTCGAACTCTATCGAAACGGCCAGGCCGCATACACGGCGACCACGGATGCGACCGGCGCTTACAGCATCAGCGGCGTCGCACCTAACTACCAGACCCTGGAGCAGTACGAGCTGAGATTCACCGCGCCCGGCGCCGGCGCCAGGACGGCGAAGCTCGGCCGCGCGGATTCGGCGTTCGGCAACGATCTGCAGCGGATCTATGACATCGTGGTTCTGCCGGGCAGCAACCTGCTGAACCTGAACCTGCCGATCGAGCCGAACGGCGTCATCTACAACTCGATGT
>DASTXR010000157.1:0-18532 GCA_035765415.1 Steroidobacteraceae bacterium
GCCCTTCACGCGGAAGGCGCTCGCGCTCTCGCCGTCGCGCACCACCGCCGTCGCCGGCAGCGTGATGCTGTTCTGCGTCGCCGTCTCGAGGCGGCCCTCGGCGTAGAGGCCCGCCAGCTTCGGCTGCTTGTCGCCCACGAAATCCACCAGCAGCTCGACCTGGCGCGTGGTCGCGTTGGCCGACGGGTTCACGCGCCGCACCTTGCCGGCGAACTCCTGGTCGCCGTAGCCGTTCACGCGGAAGTGCACCGCCTGCCCGGCCTTCACCTCGCCCACGTGGTCGGCCGAGACCAGCGCCTCGAAGCGCATGCTGTTCGGGTCGATGACCTTGAGCAATTCCTTGCCCACCTGGGCCGTGTCGCCGGCGGAGACCTTGCGGTCGGACACGATGCCGTCGAAAGGCGCGCGCACCTCGGTGCGGGCGAGCTGCTGGCGCGCCGTGACCATGCGCGTCCTCGCTTCGGCGCGATCGCTCTGTGCCGAATTGCGGCGGATCTCCACGTCCTCGACCTGCTGCGTGGACACCACGCCGGTCTGGCTCAGCGTCGACATGCGCTGGAACTGGCGCTCGGCCTGCTCGTACGCCTGCTCGGCGGCGCGCAATGAAGCTTCGGCGGCCGTGAGGCTGTCGCGAATCGAAGTCTGATCGAGCCGCACGATGAGGTCGCCGCGCTTGACCGCATCACCGTTCTCCTTGAGCACCTGGAGCACCACGGCGGAAACTTCCGCGCGCAGGTCCGCGCGTCGCTCAGGCTCGATGGAACCGGTGATGGACGGGCCGGAGGTGAGCGCGCTGCTGCTCAGGGTGATGAGGTCTTCGGGCGCGATCAGCATCGGCGCCAGTTTTTCCGCTTCGGCAGTCTTGCCGGCTGCGCCCTTGCCGCAACCGGCGAGGCTTAACATCGAAAACACGATGCCGGCCGCCAGGCCAACCTGGCGGAGAGTTCTGAATCTGTTCGTCACGCGATATTCCTTCGGGGGGCCCCGACATACGACGTTCGAGCAACCCTTCTGGTTGCACACCGCCCCTGACTAAATGTGTGTTTCGGTTGGGAATTCATGCGACAGCCATCGGATCGGCCCGCAATTCCCGTCTCAGATAGGGCGGCAGTTTAGTAAGCCGCTGATTCGTTTGAAAGTGTCAGTTGTCATTGTGAGCCGACTTTTCGCGTCCGCTCGGCGCAACCGGAGGGCATCCGGGCCCTTTTCAAACAGTCAGGGTTTCCATGACCTTGAGCCAGCTGCGGGCGGCCGGACCCACGATGAGATGCACGCTGGCCGGCGTCGGCCGCGCGACTGCCTGCACCAGGCGCCCGAGTGCCGGTTCGTCGACGGCGGCCGGGTCATGCACGCCGATGGCGAGGCGCGACGAATTGGCATGTACGCCCGTGATGTTCCGGCGGCCACCCAGTGCCGTCAGAACGGCTTCGAGGGTCGGACGGTCGGGCGCCGGGATGGGCGGGGGTGGCGTGAACGGCGTGGGCGCCGACGCTTCCGGCGTCGCGGTCGCACGCGCGCGCCACTGCGCGCGGATTTCCGAAGCGAGCTGGTCGGCCACGGGACCCACGACCACCTGCACGGCGCCGTCGCCGATGCGCAGCACGCCGCGCGAGCCCAATGCGGTGAGCGCCGGCTCGTCGATGAGGTTGGGGTCGTTCACCACCAGTCGCAGGCGCGTGGTGCAGGCTTCGACCGAACGCAGGTTGGCCGCCTGGCCCAGCGCGCGAATCCAGCCGAGCGCAGGCGTGGAGCTCGCATCGGCCTGGACCGCGCCAACCACCGCGCCTTCGGGCTCGCGGCCCAGCGTCTTCAGGTTGAAGCGCACGATGCAGTAACGGAACAGGCCGTAATACACCGCGAAGTAGCCGAGCCCGACCGGAATGAGCATCAATGGCCGCGTCGCCAGCGAATAGTTGAGCACGTAGTCGAACAGGCCCGCCGAGAAGCCGAAGCCCAGGTGAACGTCGAGCGCGTGCATGAGCACCATGGCGAGGCCGGTGAGCACGGCATGGATGGCGTACAACACCGGCGCCAGGAACATGAATGCGAACTCGATGGGCTCGGTCACCCCGGTCAGGAACGAGGTGAGCGCCATCGAGAGCAGCAGGCCGCCGACCGCGGCGCGTCGGGCCGGAGCCGCGGTGCGGTACATGGCGAGGCATGCGCCCGGCAGGCCGAACATCATCACCGGGAAGAACCCGGACATGAACGCGCCGGCGGAAGGATCGCCCGCGAAGAAACGCTTGAGATCTCCGGTGACGCCGTTGAAGTCGCCTAACAGGAGCCAGGCGATGTTGTTGATGATGTGGTGCAGGCCGGTGACGATGAGCAGGCGATTGAGCACGCCGTAGGCGAAGAGCCCGATCTCCTCCGAACCGAGCACCGCGTGGCTGACCGAATCCATGCCGCTTTCCAGCGTCTGCCAGCCGAAACCGAACACCAGCGCGAGGCCCAGCCCGGCAAAGCCGCTGACGATGGGCACGAATCGGCGGCCGCCGAAGAAGGCCAGGTAGCTAGGCAGGCGGATGTCGCCGAAACGATTGTAGGCCCAGCCCGCGATGAGCCCGGACAGCAGGCCCACGGGCACGCTGAGCTTGGACAGCTCCCTGGCGCGGAACGCATCCGACACCAGCGCCCTGAACTGCTCGGGAATACCGGCGGTGACCTCGGGCGGCACGTCGATGAGCACCTTGGCGCCCTGCGTGGCCACCAGGTAACCCACCACGCCGGCAAGTCCCGCGGCGCCGTGATTCTCGCGCGCGAGACCCACGGCCACGCCGATGGCGAACAGCAGGCCCAGGTTCGAGAAGATCGCATCGCCCGCCGCGGCGATGGCCGGCATGTCGAGCAGGTCCGGCTGCCCCAGCCGCAACAGCAGCGCCGCCACCGGCAACACCGCGATGGGCAACATGAGCGCGCGGCCGATGGGCTGCAGCTTCGAGATGATCTTGTTCACAGCGCGCGCACCTGTTCCGCGTTCTCGAGAGTGAGCGCGCGGGCGGCGATCTGCCGGCAGTCATCCAGCGTCAGCGCACGAACCCGCGCCTTGAGCTCGGGGATGAACGCCGGCACGACCGACAGCTCGCTCACGCCGAGCCCTAACAACACCGGCACCGCCGCGGGATCGGCGGCGAGCCCGCCGCACACGGCCACCGGCTTGCCCTGCGCCGCGGCGCCCTTGCAGGCGATGTCGATCATGCGCAGCACGGCCGGATGAACGCCGTCGATGCGCGCGGCGAGCTCCGCGTGGCCCCGGTCCATGGCCAGCGTGTATTGCGCGAGATCGTTGGTGCCGATCGAGAGGAAGTCGACTTCGCGGGCGATGCCGCCGGCAAGCATGGCCGCGGCCGGCGTTTCGATCATGGCGCCGAGCGCGGGCAGCCGCAGGCCGAGCGTGGCGCATGCGTCCTCGAGCAGGCTGCGCACCGAGCGGATGTCGTCGACGTCGTTGATCATCGGCAGCAGGATGCGCACCTGGCCGGCGGGCTGCACGCGCAGCATCGCGCGCAACTGCACCTCGAACAGGTCCGGACGCCACAGGCTGGTGCGCACACCGCGCAGGCCCAGCGCCGGGTTGTCCTCGGGCGGCATCGGTAGATAGGGAATGGGCTTGTCGCCGCCGATGTCGAGCGTGCGGATGACCAGCGGGCGCGTGCCCAGGATCCGCGCCACCTGCTGGTAACAGCGCAGTTGCTCGTCTTCATCGGGCGCCGTCTCACGCTCGAGGAACAGGAATTCGGTGCGCAGCAGGCCGCAACCTTCGGCGCCCTGGGCCACGGCGAGCGTCGCGTCCGCCTCGGAGCCCGTGAGGTTGGCGAACACCTCGATGCGTTCGCCGCTCGCCAGGTGGCAATCCGACTGCGCCGCGATGGTCTGCTGATTGCGCCGCGCGCGAATCCGTTCGAGCCGCGCCCGCGCTTCGGCGAGCACCGGCGCCGCGGGGTCGGTGATCACTTCGCCCGCGTCGGCATTGAGGATGATCTGGTTGCCGGCGCCGATCTCGAGCAACCGCTTGCCCACCGCGACCAGCATGGGGATGCCGAGCGTCGCGGCGAGGATGGCGACATGCGAGGTGGGGCCACCGGCCGCGAGCGCGATGCCGGCGAGCAGCCGCGTATCGATGTCGACGAGCTGCGAAGGCGTGAGGTCGCGCGCGAGAAGGATGCCTCCCGACGGGATCTCGAATTTCGGCGCCTGCGATCCGCTGATCGCCAGCAACACCTGCCTTTCGAGGTCGAGCAGATCGTCGACGCGTTCGGCGAGGCGCGGGTCGCCGGTAGCGCTCAATTTCTTTGCGCTGGCGCGCAGGCTGGAACGCCAGGCGAAACTCGCGCTCTTGCCGTTGGCGATGCCCTCGCGCGCCGCATCGACGAGATCGGGATCGTCGAGCAACTCGAGGTGCGCCGACATGATTTCGCGAACCGTTGGCGCGGCATTGGTCGCGAGGCGCGCCAGCCGCGCCCTCACGGTGTTGCGCGCTCGATCGAACGCCAGCGTTTCGCCCGTCATGCCGCGTCCCACCTCGATGACCGGCGGGTCGATGGCCTGCAGGAAGAACGCAGGTCCCACGCTCAGACCCGGATTGGCGACGACACCGCGCAGATTGGCGGAGTCGGTGATCACCGGCGGCGATGAGACCGGCGCGTCGGAATGCGGCGCCACGCTTTCGAGGCTTTTGATGGCCTTCGCGACCGCCGCGACGCCGGCAGCGGCGGCGGGCTCGAATCCGACGATGACCACTTCGTCGCCGCCGCGAACGCCGAGCGACATCAGCGCGACGGTGCTGCGCGCGCGGGCGCTGCGCCCGCGGGCGCGCAGCTCGATCTCCCAGGGCAAGGTCTTGGCCATACGTGCAATGAGCGCCGCGGGCCGTGCGTGGATGCCGTGCGCGTGTTCCACCACGATCGTTTCGCTGACCACCGCGGAATTCGCGGGAGGCTCGGCAGCCTCGCCCGCCTCGCCGGCGGCGAACTGCTCGATCTCGAACAACTCGTCGCCGCTTGCGACCATCCGGCCGGTGTTGGCCCGCGTGATGCGAAAGCGATCCGCGTTGGTGACGATGATCGGGGTCATGAGGCTGGGCGCCTTGCGCGCCAGCAGGTCCAGGTCGAACGTGAGCAGCAGGTCGCCGGTACGCACGCGATCGCCCTTGCGCACGTGCACGTGGAAACCCTCGCCCGCGAGCCCCACGGTATCGACGCCCACGTGCACGAGAATCTCCGCGCCCGCGGAGCTGCGCAGCGCGAGCGCGTGGCGCGCGGCGGCGATCGAGACCACCTCGCCGTCACAGGGCGAGCGCAGCTGGTTGCCCGTGGGATCGAGACCCACGCCGTCGCCGAGCATGCCCTGCGCGAAGGCCGCGTCGGGGATCTGCGCCAGCGGCGCACACCAGCCGGCAAACGGGGCGCGGATGATCAGCGGCATTCAGAGCTTCCTAGTAACCGAGCAGCTCGATGCCACCGATCACCCAGATGGGATCGATCCTGGCCCGCGTGAACGTGAAGCAGAGGTCGTGTTGTCCTTGCTGCGAGGGCAGGTCGATGTTGGGCAGGGGAGTGAGCCCGTAGTTAGCCACGGCGGGTTCGAGCGACGCGCTGGCCACCGGCTTGCCCTTGCAATCGTCGAGATGGATCTCGAGCTCGCCGTACTTCGTCGCGGGCTTGCGCAGCGGAATCTTTGCGGCATCGGCGCCGATCTGGAAATTGAACGGGATCTGGCCGACCGTGGCGCGGATCGCCCTCACCTGCGAGAGATCCACGCCTTTCCACACCCAGCACGGGTCGGTGATGTTCACGCGGAACACCGCGCGTTCACCCTGCAATGGCGCATCGTCTTCGAGCGACAGCACGTAGCCGTCGCCGCATTGATCGAGATCGTGGCTCACGCGGCGGCGCGGCCCCGGCACCACCGGCGTTTCGCGCGCGTAGTTGATGCCGAGCGTGGCGTAGCGGCGAAGCTGCGGTTCGAGGCGTTTCTGGAAATCTTCCCAGTTGATGCGCGCGGCGGGCGACCAGGCCACTTCGGCGAGCGCCGCGGCGCGCGGATAAGCCATGTAAGTCACGCGCGCTTCGGAGCGCATCATCTCCGCCCACAGGTTGCCCTGCAGGCCGAGCACGTGTTTGCGCTGCTCCGGCAGGATGGACTCGGGCAGCGGGTTGAACAGGTAAACGTCCTTGAGCGACAGCGTATTGCTGCGGCCCGGGGATGCGTCGCCCTGGCTCTGCCAGTGATCGAGATACAGGTCCGGCGCGGGCGACAGCACGGTGTCGTGACCGGCCTTGGCCGCGGCGATTGCGCCATCGATGCCGCGCCAGGACATGACCGTGGCGTTGGGCGCGAGGCCGCCTTCGAGGATTTCATCCCAGCCGATGAGCTTGCGCCCTTTGGAGTCGATGAACTTTCCGATTCGCTGGATGAAGTAGCCCTGCAACGCGTGCTCGTCCTTCACGCCGAGCTCTTTCATCCGCGCCTGCACCTTCGGCGATGCGTGCCACTCGTCTTTCAGGGCTTCGTCGCCGCCGACGTGGATGTACTCGCCCGGGAAGAGCTCGATGACTTCGGCGAGCACGTTCTCCAGGAACGTGAACGTGGAGTCGTCGACGTTGAACAGCGTCGGGAAGATGCCCCATTCCTCGGGTACGGCCTTCGGCGGCTTGTTAGTCACGCCGAGCTCGGGATATGCGACCACGGCCGCGGTCGCATGTCCCGGCATCTCGATCTCGGGAACGATATTGACGTGACGCTTAGCCGCGTGGGCCACGATGTCGCGCACCTGCTCCTGCGTGTAGAAACCGCCGTACTGGCGCGGCTTGCCGGTGGCCGCGTCGATGTCGGTGAGCGCCGCCTGCCCCGCCGGCACGCGCCATGCACCCACGGAAGTGAGCCTGGGATATTTCTTGATCTCGAGGCGCCAGGCCTGGTCGTCGACGAGATGCCAGTGCAGCACGTTGAGCTTGTGCAGGGCCATCCAGTCGATGAACCGCTTGATGTATTCCGGGGACTGGAAATGCCGCGCGGAATCGAGCATGAGACCGCGCCACGCAAAACGCGGCGCGTCGGTGATCCGCAGCGCGGGAATATCCACGGACAGACCCTGCATGGGCTCCGCGGTGATGAGCTGCCACAGCGTGACCGCGCCATGGAAGAGTCCCGCCGGCGTGCGCGCCGTGACGACCACGCCGTTGGGCGACACCGAGAGCGCATAACCTTCGGCGCCGTGACTTTCCTCGTCGGCCAGCACGAACGCGATGCTTCCGGATTCCGGCGTGTCTTCGCGCGGCGCGCGGAACGCCAGGTCCGGCCGCTGCGTCTTGATGAAGTCGACGAAGTACTGGGCGACGGCAGCCGCCTCGCCTCCCGAATAGAGGATGTCGGTGGTCGCGGCCACGCGGAACGTGCCGATGGCGCCGGTGCTGTGCATGGGCGCGGGGATCAGGCCCAGGTGTGGCGCGTCGAGCTGGACGGGCTTCGGCGGTGGCGCATCCGGCGCGCCGCAGGCTCCCGTCAGTGCAAACAGCACGCACAGCGCGACGTTGGAAACGCGTTTCTTCATGTTCTGCTCGCCCCCGATAACCGACCCGTGTCGGAGAAACTGAATCCTGCCTGATATACACGCTCAAGTAACTCGCGATGCGGCGGCAGGGCGGCGACCGCCCGGTGCGCGGCATCGCGAATGCGCGCGAATTCCTGGCGGGCACGTGCCGCCTGCCGGTTCTCCGTTCGGCCCGGCGGGGATCTGAAGCCCATGCCGAAAAGCACGAATTGATAGTTCGCGGGAGCGAAGGATTCGTAGTCCATAACGAAATCGAGCCTGCCCGGGGGTCGATGGCGCCACATTTCCAGGTGCGCCAGCAGGCTCTCCGGCGCGCTCGACGGATGCGCATTGTCACGCCAGAAGGCCGTGTCGGTGCGCCGGGTCAGGAAGTAATGCATCTTGATGAAGTCGACGATGCGTTCGTAACGTTTGGTCATGAGCGCGTTGAACTGCCGCGCTGCGGGCTCGAAATCGCGGCCCGGCTGGTGGAAGCTCGCAATCATGTGGGCCGCGGCTTCGATGAGGATGATGCCCGTGGATTCGAGCGGTTCGAGAAAGCCGCCTGACAACCCGACGGCCACGCAGTTCTTCACCCAGTGGCGCTCGCGCCAGCCCACCCGCATCCGCAGATGACGCACCGGCAGGTCGCGCACCCCGGCGCCCACGTAGTCGCGCAACACGGCTTCGGCGCGAGTCTCGTCGGTGTGGCGGGAACTGTAGACATAACCGATGCCGCGCCGCTCGGCGAGCGCGATGTCCCAGGTCCACCCCGCTTCGTGCGCCGTGGAGACCGTGTACGGCGGAATGGCCGCGCGGTCATCGCCATGCGGAACCTGCACGGCGACGGCGCGATCGACGAACAGCACATCGTTCATGTCGCGGAACGGCACGCCCAGCGCACGGCCGAGCAGCGCGCTCTGGAAACCCGTGCAGTCGATGTACAACCCGGCGGTGAGCTTGCCGTGCTCGCGCGTGACGACCGAACGGATCGCGCCCTGCTCATCGAGCTCGACATCGTCGACGGTGCCCGTGAGATGCACGACTCCCGAAGCCTTGGCGACGCCGCTTAAGAATTTTCCGAAGCGCGCCGCGTCGAGGTGATAGGCGTAGTTCATGGGACCGCGAAATTCCGCGTCGTTCACGCGCTTGGGCGCGCGGCCGGCATCACAGACGCGCTCCTGCAGAGTCACCGCATCGGCGTACGACGCTCCGCTGGCTTCACCCGCGAGCCAGTACGGCAGCAGATCGAGGCCTTCCGGTTCGCGTGGCAGCGCGAACGGATGGTAGTAATGAGAGTGCCGGCCGTTTTCGGGAGTCCGCGCCCAGTCGACGAACCGGATGCCCTGCTTGAACGCGGCCGAGGAGCCGCGCATGAACGCCGCTTCGTCGATACCCAGCGATGCCAGCGTCTTCGCGATCGTGGGAAACGTGCCCTCGCCGACACCGATCGTGGGAATTTCGCTGGATTCGATGAGCGTGATGCGCACGCCACCGGCCCCGCCCAGATGTTTCGCAAGGTAGGCGGCCGTGAGCCACCCGGCGGTGCCGCCGCCCACGATGAGGATTTCGTCCATTGCCCCGGTCATTGGCGAAAAAAGGCCGGGCGATCGACACCCGGCCCTCCATTACACCCCGTTTCCCTTACTGCCCGAACTTCACGCGTACGCCGACGTAGTAGATAGTCCCGTTGTCGTAGTAACGCGCCGGGCGGCTCTTGTCGTCGTCGTAGTACTGGAACAGTTCCTCGTCCAGGAGATTCACGCCGTCGAAGGTCAGCGCGAAGTTGTCGGTGAGGTTCACGTTGATCGACACGTCGAGGCTGTCGGTGGCGTCCGCGTACAACTGCCGGCCACGATCGTTGTCGATGAAATACTCCGACCGGTAGTTATAGGCCAGGCGCGCGCCGAACCGCTCGTTCTCGAAGTAGGCGGTGACGTTCGCCGTGTTCTCCGAGTTGCCCGGCACGGGATCGCCGCTGTCGGAGTTCGCATCGGAGTACGTGTAGTTGAAGATCGCCCCGAACCCGTTGGCGAACGGCTGCTGGTACGAAAGCTCGACGCCCTGGATCTGGCCACCGTCGCCATTCACCGGGCGGTCGATCTGGTAGATGCAGCTATAGAGCGAGGTGCCGATCGACTGGCAATCCGCATCCGGGTCCGACAACCGCGAGTCGTTCGGATCGACGATTTCCGTCGGCAGGCGCTCCGGCCCGGTTCCGTTGACCACGTACGACTGCATGTCCTTATAGAAGAGTGACGCGGCCAGCAGCGAGTCCTCGGCGAAATACCACTCGGCCGCCAGGTCGAACTGGTCGGCGCGATAGGGATCGAGCGTGGGATTGCCGCCGGTACCGGTGAACAGCAGCGGCGTGAACGAGGTGATGGTCGGCGCGATGCGGTTGTATTCCGGACGGGCCAGGACGCGCGAGGCGCCGAAGCGCAGCAACAGGTCCTTCGAAAGATCGAACACCACGTTCGCGCTCGGCAACACATCGGTGTAGTCGTTGTCGATGGACAGCGGCGCGATCATGCCGAACGGATTGTTGACGGCGCCCGGGGTGCCGGCGGGAACACCCACCGCCCAGCCTTCGGAGGTCTGCTGGGTCTGCACGATGCGAACACCCAGGTTGCCGCGGAAACCTTCGCCTTCGAAGTTCGCCATGGCGAATCCGCCCATCGTCTTCTCGTTGACGGAGAAGCTCTCGAGCGGGCCGAAGTGGTACGTCGGGAAGTTAGGCCAGTTCGCGACGATGTTGGGATCGTTCGGGTCGTACTGGATGAAATCGAGCGCGCCGTAGATCTCGCGCAGGCGCGCTTCGGACACCAGGCGGTAGGCATCGACGGTGCCACCCAGCGCGATGTCGCCGAGGAAGTCGCCGGGCGTCACGTCACCGGCGGCGAAGGCCAGCGAACACGGCGCGCCGCCGCAACCCGTGGGCCCCAGGAGGCCACGCGTCTGGCCATAGGTGATGTTCACGTCGCGCGTGTGGTCGGTGTACTTCACGCCAAACCGCAACGCGCTGATCGCGCCCATTTCCACGGCGAATTCCGCGTCACCGTAGGCGTAGAACTCCTCGTCTTCGTTGAGGAACTGGTTGTGCGAGGCCCAGCCGAGCACCGGCAGCGAGGCCGGATCGGTGGTGTCGGTGACGTTGGTGAAATCGATTTCCGGGACGCCGCGGCTGAAGTCCCAGGTGAACCCCGTGCGGGCCTGTGATTCCCAGAACGGCTGCGCGCTGGTCGCGCCCTCGGCCTCGGTGTAGCCCACCTTGGTGTGCCAGGTCAGCGTGTCGCTGCTGTGGAACGTCGCATCGAAGTCGAGCCCCTGCGTTTCGGTCTCGGCATCGCGCAGGATGGCGTCATACACCACGCCCCAGCCCGTGGCGCTCTGCGCGAAAGTGCCGCCGACCAGTGTGCCGCCCGCGTTCACGGTGGTGTTGGTGGGCTGCGCACCGGCGCCAAACATGTTGCTGAACCACGCCATGTAGTTGTGGTTGAAGTTGTCGGCGTCGAGCTTGGAGTACAGGCCCGTGAAGTTCAGGTCCACGGCATCGTTCGGCCGGAACTGCACGCCGAAGTTGAAGCCGGTGCGCACGCGCTCCTGCTCGAACAGCGCCGAGCCGAGCAGATCGGGCACGGCCACTTCGGCTCCGCCCTGATCGGCGATCGCGCGGTCGGAGTAGCCCAGGAATTCGATGCCGTCGCGGCGCAGGTTCCGCTCCTGGTAGATGCCGGAGAGCAGCACGCCCACGGAGCTGGCGTCGTTCTTCCAGCTCAGCAGCGCGCCGAACTGCGGATCGGTGCTGTCGGCGAGGTCGCTGTAGGAGCCGGTCAGCGACGCAGTGAACAGGCCTTGCGGCAAATCGAGCGGATTGCGTGTCTTGATGTTTACCGTCCCGCCGATGCCGCCCTCCTCGATGTCAGCTTGTGAGCCCTTGTAGACCTCCGTTGATCCGATGACCTCGGTCGGCAACATGAGGTAATTAAAGCTGCGAGTAGCGGAGAGTTGATCAAGGACGAACCAGTCTGCCGTGGCGATCGCGTGTCCATTTAACAAAGTGCGATTCAGGTTGGGCGCCGTGCCGCGGATGGAAACGCGCTCGCCCTCGCCGAATTCGCGTGAGATGCTCACACCGCTGACGCGTTGCAGGGCTTCGGCCACGTTCTTGTCAGGGAACTTGCCGACGTCCTCAGAAGTAAGAACATCAACGACAGCCTGGGACTCACGTTTGACTTCGAGCGACCTGCCGAGACTGGCGCGAATGCCACTGACCACGACGGTTTCAATCTCGTCGCTCGAGGTGCTTGCGGCTTCCTGTGCATACACGGGCGCTGCGTGTTTCGCGAGAGCCAGCGAGACGGCAGCGGCAATCAACGTCGAACTTCTGGTGCTCATAAATCGGTTTCCCCTATCTGGTTTTCGTGCAGACCAATATGGAGCCAATATAGTACCAATCGATTCTAAAAAACCAGTCTCTTGCATACCATTGTTTGGAAGAGACTGTTTGTCGCTAAAAAACAGTGCGTTATCTGAAGCACGTGTATCGCTGAGGTTCATATTGGTATTGCTTTGGTTCTATGCGAATGGCATGGTTCCAGTGAGTCCAGGGGGAATACGTCTTGCCAACACTGTCGCAGGTACTGCCGCGGCTCGATGAATCGAGCTCACAGCCGCTCTATCAACAACTGCAACGCGCGTTGCGCGAGGCAATCGAGAACGGGGTCATCGGCCCCGACGATGCCTTGCCGCCCGAGCGCGACCTCGCGGACATGCTTTCGGTGTCGCGCATCACCGTGCGCAAGGCCATCGAAGAGTTGGTCGAAGAAGGCCTGCTGACGCGCAAGCAGGGGTCGGGCACCTTCGTGAGCAACCGCGTCGAGAAGAATTTCGCCAAGCTCACCTCGTTCTCCGAAGACATGCGCGCACGCGGCCGCGAACCGCGCAGCGTCTGGCTGAATCGCGCCGAGGGCACGGTCACCCCCGAGGAATCCCTGACGCTGCGCTCGAGCCCGGGCACCCCGGTCTATCGCTTCCATCGCATTCGCTATGCCGACGACGCGCCCATGGCGCTCGAATACGCCACGGTGCTGCGCGACTGCCTGTCGTCGCTGGAGTCCGTGGAAACCTCGCTGTACGAGGCGCTGGAACGCAGCGGCAATCGCCCGGTGCGCGCGCTGCAGCGATTGCGCGCCGTGTTGCTGACGGCCGAGCAGGCCAAGCTGCTCAAGGCCCAGGAACGCGACGCCGGGTTGTTAGTGGCAAGGGTCGGATACCTCAAGGACGGGCGCGCGGTGGAGTTCTCCCAGTCCTACTACCGCGGCGACATCTACGATTTCGTGGCGGAGCTCAGCGCCTCATCGTGAACGCCCCCACGCGGATGTTCCTCGAGGCGGCCGAAGGCCCGCAGGTGGTGGGCGCGCAGCTCACGCACAACGCGGCGTTGCTGCGTACGCTTGGCGCGCGGCTGCGCAACGAGCCGCCGCGCGCGGTGGTCACCTGCGCACGCGGCAGCTCCGACCACGCGGCGACCTACGCGAAATACCTCATCGAGTCGCACACCCACGTGCTCACGTCTTCGGCCGCGCCGTCGGTGAGCTCCATCTACGACTCGCAGTCGGACATGGACGGCGTGATGTTCATCGCCATATCGCAGTCGGGCAAGAGCCCCGACCTGCTCGCGGCGACCCGCAACGCGCGCGAAGGCGGCGCGTTGACCGTAGCCTTGTGCAACTCGCCCGATTCACCGCTCATGAAACTCGTGGACGTCGCCGTGCCGCTGCACGCAGGTCCCGAGACCAGCGTGGCCGCCACCAAGTCCTACATTGCATCGCTGAGCTGCATCGCGCAGCTGCTCGCGAACTGGACCGAGGATCGCAAGTTGTTAGCCGCGCTCCCGCAGCTTCCCGAGCTGCTGGCGCGCGCGTGGAAGTGCGACTGGCACCCGGCGGTGGATGCTTTGCGCGACGCGGTGAACCTCTTCGTCGTCGCACGCGGATATGGCCTGGGTGTCGCCCAGGAAGCGGCGCTCAAGCTCAAGGAAACCTGCGGCCTTCATGCCGAAGCTTTCAGCTCCGCCGAGGTCAAACACGGACCCATGGCGCTGGTGCGTGCGGGATTTCCCGTGCTCATGTTCACGCAGCGCGACGACACGCGCGCCGGCATCACGGAGCTGGCGGCCGAGTTCGCCAACCGCGGCGCCCGCGTGTTGCTGGCCGGCGCCGACGCGGCCGGCGCCGTGTCGCTGCCCGCGATTTCGGCGAACCCCGTGATCGAGCCGCTGCTCGCCATTCAATCTTTCTACGCCATGGCGAACGCGCTGGCGCTGGCGCGCGGCCTGGATCCGGATCGCCCTCCGCATCTCCACAAAGTGACCGAGACCGTCTGATGCTGCTGGCCTTCAGGAACGGCAGGATTCTGACCGACGCCGGCATCGAGAGTGGGCGCAACCTGCTCGTGCGCGATGGAATCATCGAAGCCGTCGTCAGCGCGCGCGAAATCGTCGGCGCGGACCGGACCATCGATCTCGAAGGAATGCTGCTGGCGCCCGGCTTCATCGACACGCAGGTCAACGGTGGCGGCGGCGTGTTGTTCAACGACGAGCCGAGTGTCGAAGCCATCGCGGCCATTGGCAGTGCCCATCGGCCTTTCGGCACCACGGCATTCCTGCCCACGCTGATCAGCGACGATCTGTCGGTGGTGGTGCGCGCCATCGAAGCGGTGCGCCAGGCCATCGAGCGCGGTGTGCCCGGCGTTCTCGGCATTCATATCGAAGGGCCGTTTCTCAGCGACGAACGCCGCGGCGTGCACGACGCCAGCAAGCTGCGCACGCTGGACGAGGACGCGATGAAGATGCTGATCACGCCGACCGGCGGCGTGACCATGGTGACGCTGGCGCCCGAACGCACCACGCCCGCGATCATCCGCGCGCTGTCCGATGCCGGCGTCATCGTCTCGGCCGGGCATACGAACGCCACCTTCGACGAACTGCAGCCGGCTCTCGATGCCGGCGTTCGCGGTTTCACGCATTTGTTCAACGCGATGTCGCAGCTCGGAAACCGCGAGCCCGGCGCCGTGGGCGCGGCGCTGGCGCACACCGAGAGCTGGGCCGGACTCATCGTCGACGGCTACCACGTACACTCGGAAGTACTGAAGATTGCGTTGCGCGCCAAGCGGCGCGACCGCTTCATGCTGGTGAGCGATGCCATGCCGAGCGTGGGCGCCGAGGTGAAGGAGTTCCGCATCCAGGGACGGCTGATCACGGTGGACGGCGACCGGATCGTCGATGACGAAGGCCGGCTCGCGGGCGCGCATCTCGACATGGCGGGCGCGGTGCGGAACACCGTGAACATGCTGGACGTTCCGCTGATCGAGGCGTTGCGCATGGCGAGCACGTTTCCGGCCGAGTTCCTCCGGGCCGGAGACCGCATGGGCCGCATCGCACGCGGCCAGCGCGCCGATCTCGTAGCCGTGGACGAACGCCTCAACGTGCGCGGCACCTGGATCGGCGGCCGGGAAAACTAAACCCGCGCGGCCGCCCTCGGCGGCAGCGCGAAGCGCGGGCCAATCAACGCGGCGCCAGCGATTGCCTCGCGCGCAGCAGTGTCCAGGCCGCCGCCGCGAACACCAGCCCGTTCGCCACCACCACCGGAATGGCGCCTATCAACGCGCCATAGACGATCCATAACGTCGCGCCTGCCATTTGCGCGGCCCGCAGCAACGCGGGGCGCGTGAAGAAATAGGAGCCCACGAAAACGGCCGTGGCCACCCAACCCAGCAGTTCTGTCATGGCGCTCACCTCAACCCGCCGACGCCAGCGGCGCCCACTCGCGAATCAGCACGCGATCCGTGCGGGCACGCTGCCAGTCGTCGAGCACCAGGCCGGTGGACTCGAGCAGCGCGCGGATTTCGCCGGTGCGCATGCCCAGCACCTGGTCGAGCAATGGCACGAGCACGCTGCTGGCGTTGTCGCTGAGCACCGTGCTCTGCGCGATGCGCGCGAGCTGATGGTTTTCGGATACCGCGATCGTGAATCCGTCGCCATTGTTCACGTGGAGCATCACGTGGATGTCGGAGCTGCCGTCGCCCACGTAGATCACGCGATCCGAGGTGATGCCGAGCCGCGCGCCGAGCTCGTCCAGCACCGCCACCTTGCCGTATCCGGCGCGCACACGATTGATCGAGCGCACTTCACCGGAATGCGGGTCGTAGTCGAGCTCGGTGCCGAAGATGTGATCCGCGGGAACGATGCCGTCGAGCGCCGAGACGACGACTTCACGCGGCGCCGCCGACACCACGTAGAAAGAGAAACGGTTGCCGTCGATGCCGCGGTCCAGGAATTCGACGAAGGGCGCGAGGCCCTGCTTGAGCCGCACGCGCCGGCCGGCCTCGATGAGATGCTCGCGGCGTACGCCGCGAAATTCCGGGTCGTGCCGGATCAGGTAGGCAAGCTCGCCGCCCTGCTGCACGAGGTGGCTGGCCGAGAGGCCCGCAACCTTCTGCTCGAAGCTGGTTACCCCGAGCAGCTCGCTCAACTCGAAGCCCGAGTCGTTGAAGCTCAGCGTCTGATCGAAATCGGAAGCGAGCAGAAAATGTTTCGCAGGTCTCGTTTTCACAAACTACTCCAGTAAGCCTGCCCCTCGTTCCGCGCGACAAGTCGCGACGCGGTCCAAGTTAACAGCCGCACTGCGACAAAAAGGAGAACGTAGTCACAGGGAAACGCTGAAATTTTCTGGCGCTACAGTGAATCCAGGCATGTTTGCGCCATCGCTGGGCAGCGCCGGATCGATTGCCCGCTCGCTGCCCCAAATCAATTCACCGGCGGTCAATGAGATGAAGGGCCCATCACCCGCGAGCCGCAAAACCTTCAACATCGGCGTCGATGCGAAAACTGCCCGCAGTCGCCTTCTCGATAGTCCTGCTCGCGGCAGGCGCTCCTGGCGGATGGGCGCAGACGCAGGTGCAGGCGCAGGTGCAGGTCGCGCCCCCGCCGGTGGCGGCAACCCCCTCGGAATTGCAGACACGCGTCGAATCGCTGGCCGAGGGCGGCAACTTCGAGATTCACGGCGCCGCCATCGCCTATCCAAACATCATCTACACGTTCTATTCGCGGCGCGGATTTCGCCCCGCCTGGAGCGAAGCGCGGGTGGCGGGCGAACTGCGGCGCGCGTTGCAGGACACGGAAGCCGATGGGCTCGATCCGCGCGACTATCACCTGCCGCTGCTCGAGCAGTTGAGCGCGAGCGCGGCGCAAGACCCCGGCCTCGAGATCCTGCAAACCGACGCGCTGCTGCGCGCCGCCGACCATATCCTGTTCGGGAAAGTGGACGCTGCATCGTTCGACGCGCATTGGAACTACACGGGCAGCCCCAAGGGAATCGACGTCCCGCAAAGAATCGAGCTCGCGCTGGCCACCGGCGACATCTACGGCGAAATCGAAAAACTGAAGCCGACGCATCGGATGTATCTCGCCTTGAAACAGGAGCTGGCGCGGTACCGGGTTGCCGCGTCGACCGCCGAAAAAGTCACGCTCGCGTCGGGAAAAGCCATCGAGCCGGACACCCACGATGAGCGCGTCGTCGCGTTGCGCCATCGCCTGTCGATCAGCGGCGATCTCGATGCCGCAGAAGTGTCCACCTCCGATCTCTACGATCCGGCGCTGCGCACCGCCGTCGAGCGATTCCAGGCCAGGATGGGCCTGCCGGCCGATGGCAAGATCGGCAAGCGCACGATCGAGGAACTCAACGTGCCGCTGGAGGATCGCGTCCGCCAGCTCCGCGTCAATCTCGATCGCGGGCGCGTGTTGTTGCACGAGCTGCCGCATGAATTCGTGGTGGTGAACATCGCCGCGTACTGGGTCTACCTGGTCCGCGGACAGGAAATAATGTGGGATGCGCGCGCTCAGGTCGGCAAGACCTACCGGCGCACGCCCATGTTTCGCTCCGCCATCGACTACCTGGTGCTGAACCCCACGTGGACCGTTCCGCCCGGCATCATCAAGAACGACATTCTCCCGGACGCGCGGCGCGATCCTGCGTCGATCACGCGCCGCGATCTCAAGGTGCTCGACGCGCAGGGCAACGTCGTCGATCCGGCGAGCGTCGACTGGTCGAAATACAAGAGCGGGCATATCCCGTACACGTTGCGACAGGATCCGGGACCCAGGAACGCGCTCGGCCGCGTCAAGATCATGTTTCCGAACTCGTACAGCGTGTACCTGCATGACACACCGTCGCAGTCGAAGTTCGAGGCGTCGGATCGGGCCTTCAGCTCCGGCTGCGTGCGCATCGAACGACCGCTCGAGCTCGCCGAGCTGCTGCTGGCCGACCCGTCGCGGTGGAACGCCGAATCGATCCGGCACGCGGTCGACGCCGGCCGGACGCAGAACGTGACCTTGCCTGTCAAAGTTCCCGTGCTGCTCGCGTACTGGACTGCCTGGGTCGATCCGCAGGGGCGCGTGAATTTCCGTCGCGACGTCTACGGGCAGGACGCGCAATGGGAGGCCGCGCTCGATCGCGGCTACAAGCCGCGCCAGGTGCCCTCTAACAACAACCGCTAGCGGAAGACGCCCCGCTCCAGGATCGTCCCGTGCCCGACCGGGCGTCCGACGCTCATCCACAGGCTCCAGGAGTCCGTGGACGTCGTGCCCACGCCAACCGTCAGCGGGCCAAACAAAGTGCGGCCGGTGAGGAACACCGATCCGCCGTAGATATCGCCGTCGTCACCCTCGAAGCGGTCGCTGAACTCGCCGCCCGTCAGGCCAAAACCCATGTACAGCGAAAGATTCCGGATGGGCAGCAGGTCTTTCACCCGCCACAGGTAGCTGGTGTTGGCCAGCCAGTATTCGCGGACCCGCAGCTCGCCCTGTTCGAAGCCGGGGAAACTGTCCGGACCCCCGACGGAAAACGCGCGATCGGCAGGCAGGTCGCTGCCGAAATCCGAGCCGGCGGCCAGCGTCAGCCACAACACGTCGCGCCGCAGAGGCACCGCGATGCCGAGACC
>DASTXR010000158.1:0-7904 GCA_035765415.1 Steroidobacteraceae bacterium
TGTACGCGGTTGTGTGCTCGGGATGCCCGATTATTCGAACCGTGCCAGCGACGTAGAGCGCCCACAACGCGCCATTGCGACGGCAGATCGAGCAATTGCAGTCGATGAGCGATTGAGGGAGCTCCGAGACGTCGATGCGAATCGCGCCGCAATGACATGTGCCCGTGAACATTCGCGAACGCCTGCGTGCCGTCTAACTCTTATTTATCCAGCCAAAACATGCGGCATTTCTCGACAGATTCATAGATAACGCTCCTCACGCACCCGCCTCGTCATTGATTTAACTAGACCACGGGCGACTGACTGTCGTCAAACGAGGCCGTGTGCTTTACGAGCATGTCCAATAAACCACGCCTGCTCGACCAACTGCGTGCAGAAATTCACAAGCGTCACTACAGCTACCGGACCGAAAAGCAATATGTCGGATGGGTCCGGCGCTACATACATTTTCACCAGCTTCGTCATCCCGCCGATCTCGGCGCGGACCACATCGAGGCGTTTCTCTCCAATCTGGCAACCGAGCGGAATGTAGCGGCGGCCACGCAGGCCCAGGCATTGGCGGCACTGCTGTTTCTCTACAATCGCGTGCTGAATGTGGACTTGCCTTGGCTGGCAAACGTGACACGCGCGCGCCGCCCCAAGCGCTTACCGATCGTGCTCTCGCGCACCGAGGTCAGAGCAATCCTTTCGCAACTGCACGATCCATACCTGATTCTGGCCAGCCTGCTCTACGGGAGCGGCCTTCGCTTGATGGAGGCACTGCGACTTCGGGTCAAAGACCTGGACCTGGACGCGCAACGGCTCGTCATCCGGGATGGCAAGGGCCGCAAGGATCGAGTAACGATACTCCCCGAGTCCCTGACGGCCCCGTTGCGACTGCGCCTACGTGTTCTGCACGAAGCGCACGACTCCGCTGTTTCGCGAGGGTTCGGCGGGGTCGAACTACCGTACGCACTCGCGCGCAAGTATCCACGCGCCCACCTGGATTGGGGGTGGCAATACATCTTCCCGGCAGCCAATCCATCTCGAGATCCGCGCACAGGCGCATGGCGGCGTCATCACCTGCACGAGCAGTCAGTACAGCGCGTGATGCGCAAAGCTATTCGCGATGCGGGCATCGACAAGCCAGCCTCCTGCCACACCTTCCGCCACTGCTTCGCAACCCACCTCATCGAGTCCGGCACTGACATCCGCACGGTGCAGGAACTCATGGGCCACGCGAGCGTGAAGACCACGCAGATCTACACCCATGTGCTGAACCGAGCCGGCATCGCGGCGCGCAGCCCCCTCGACTAACCACCTCTTTCAATCACAACGCCTTCCAGACGAAACCATCCCCTTTCCTGAAATAGACCGCGACAGCCCGCCCGTACAACTCCCGCTCATCCACCAACCCAAAATAGCGGCCATCGAAACTCATTCCGCGGTGGTCACCCATCGCCAGAAGCTTGCCGGGCGGAACCACCAGCCGATCGATGGACAAACCTCCACCATCGGCGAGATTGAGCGCAACCAACCGGTCGCCGAACTGCTCACTCGCGGGGGCTCTGCCCGACTCGAGCGCGACGCCATCGACAACCAGGCGCCCATCACGCAGCGACACCAACTGGCCACCAACGGCGACGATGCGCTTGATGAGCAATACACCATCCGCTGGCGAATCGAACACGGCAACCTCACCGGGTTGCGGCCGCGCGCGATCAACCAGATCGATCTTGGTGTAGGGAATGCGCCACCCGTACGCGGTCTTGTCGACGACTACGCGATCCCCCGCGAACAGCGTGTTCTCCATCGAGCCCGACGGAACATAGTAGTGATCGGCCAGCGACGATCGCGCAGCCGTGACCAGCACGAGCGCGAGCAGAATGGGGGCGACTTCCTTTCGAAACCATGCGCGATTGAATTTCATGCGAGCTCCCTTTGCGGCTTCTCATGCGACCGGGCTCGCCGCAATTGGTTCGCCAACCCTCAAATCACCACGGCAAACCACGAAGGTCGATCGCGCGAGCGGCGCCCACGTTGCCACGCGGATCCAGCACCATGCAGTTCGCCGCCCAGGTCCGCGGCCCGTCGGGCTGCGCGTATGCCACCCGAGCCTCCACCTTCCCCCAGCCCAGCCGCGAATAGAAAGGCAGCAGTGCATCGGCGCACAACAGCAGCCCGCAATCCGCACCAAGTGAATCGAACCAATGCTCCTGGGTATCGCGCAGCAGGCGCGACCCGATTCCGCGACCCCGGCGCGCCGGCAGCGTCACGAGATTGTTGAGACCGGCGACGCGAACGGCGGCGCCATCGACGCTCACGACGCGTTCCACGATGTTGTAGAACGCAGCCAGCTCTTCACCCTCGAAGGCGAGAATGGTCCACTCGGGCGCCGCCCAGCTTGTTTCGCGCACAACCTCGAACTGCCTGAATTCGGCCTTGATCGCCGCGTCGACCTGCTGCTTACGCCCGGCGGGTAGTTCGACGTACAAGGAGCAGGTGATTTCCATGTATCACCCGCGCGATGGTCGCTAGGCCGCGCCGTCCGCCGAAATGGTGGCGCGCCCGAACCACTGCAGCTCGGCGGCGGTCTTCGCGACGTGGCCGATGATCAACAGCGACGGCGCCTTGATCTTCTGCATGACGGCATCGCGATGCATGCCTTCCACGGTGGACACGAGCACGCGTTGCCCGGGGCGGCTGGCGTTCTCGATGAACGCGACGGGCATGTCGGACTTCACGCCCGAAGCCAGTAGTTTGTCGCGCAGCGCCGCCAGCCGGCCAACACTCATGTAGAACGCGAGCGTCTCGCGCCCGGCGGCGAGATCCGAGTAATTGAACTGCGCCACCTGCTCGTCGCTGTTCCCGGTGAGGAAGCGTACGGACTGCGAATAGCGCCGGTCGGTCAGCGGCACTCCGGCATACGCGCCGGCGGCCAACGCGGCGGTAATGCCCGGTATCACTTCGAACGACACGCCGTTGGCGCGCAGATAGTCGATCTCCTCGCCGCCGCGCCCGAACACGAACGAATCCCCACCCTTCAACCGCACGACGTACTCACCGCGCTGCGCATGTTCGACGAGCAGCTTGTTGATCTCTTCCTGGGTGGCGCCACCGCCGCCGACGAACTTGCCGACGTCGAAGCGGGCAGCATCGCGACGCGAGAGATCGAGCACCTCCGCGGACACGAGGCGGTCGTGCACGATCACGTCGGCCTCCTGCAGCGCGCGCAGGCCCTGCAGGGTCATCAATCCGGAATTGCCGGGGCCGGCGCCGACGAGCACGACGTGCCCGGCGGGTATGGCATCGGCGTTCTCGAGCGCCTTGCGCGTGAGATCCTCGGCCTGCGCGGTGCGGTCGGCACGCACGGCGGCGGCGACGGGGCCGGTGAGCATCCAGGACAGGAACCGGCGGCGCGCGCCGATGTCGGCGAACCTGGCCTTCACGGCGGCGCGCCACCGATCGGCGAACGCGGCCAGCGGGCCGAGCGAGCTGTCTAACAATGTCTCCAGCCGCTCGCGGATCAGCCGCGCGAGCACGGGGGAGGCGCCGCCCGTGGATATCGCGATCTGCACCGGCGAGCGATCGATGATGGCGGGCATGATGAAGCTGGACAGCTCGCGATCGTCGACGACATTGCAGGGAATGCGCGCGGCGTTGGCAGCGGCGGAGACCGCGGCATTCACTGACGGGACATCCGTCGCCGCAACCACGAGCCATGCGCCTTCAATATCCTCCACGACGAACTCGCGCGCCTGGTGCACGAACTCGCCGCGCGCCAGGGCCCGCGCCAATTCATCGCAGAGCCCGGGCGCAACGACAGTGACCTTCGCCCCGGCATCCACCAGCAACGAGAACTTGCGCGCGGCCACTTCCCCGCCGCCCACGAGCAGCACGGGTTTGTCCTTGATATCGAGGAAGAGCGGGAAGTAGCGCACTAGCGGGGAAGTCCGAGGTTGCGCGCGAGCCGCGCGCCGTAAGTGATGATGTACGTGGCGCCGGCGCGCCGCAGGTTGTACCAGCTCTCGAGCAGCGCGGCGTCGAAGTTCACGAACTGCTCGCGCGCCAGCAGCACGAGCGACGTGTATTCACCGCTCACCTGATAGGCGCCGACGGGCAAGCCGGTCTGCTCGTGGATGGGACGAATGAGATCGGCGGAGGGCTGCCCGGGCTTCACCATCAGCAGGTCGGCGCCCTCTTCGGCGCAGCGGCGGCTGGAGGCAAGCGAGTCGTTGCGATTGCGCACGTCGAGCTGATAACTCTTGCGGTCGCCGAACTGCGGCGCGGAGTCGGCCGCATCGCGGAACGGCCCGTAGAAATTGCTGGCGAACTTGGTGCTGTAACTCATGATGGGCGCGAGGTCGAAGCCGGCGCCATCGAGCGCGGCGCGCAGGTGCGCGACGCGGCCGTCGTTCATGTCCGAAGGCGCGATGCCGTTCGCGCCGGCTTTCACGTAGCTGACGCCGAGCACTGACAACGCGCTGTGCGTGGCAGCGAGATCCTGGTTGCCGCGCGCATCGTGCACGCAGCAGTGGCCGGTCTCGGTGAAGCTGCAGATGCAGGTGTCGACCCAGATGGCGGCGTCGTCGCCGGCGCGCTGGCGCATCTGGCTGATGGCGGTGCTGGCGAAGTCCGCGGCGAAGTTGCGGTTCGACTTGTGCGCGGGCACGGGAAAGAGGATGAACTGGCGGACGCCGGCGGCCAGGTCCTTCTCGAACTGGATGAGTAGCGAGGCGAGCGTGTGGCGCGAACTGCCGGGAAGCCCGGACAGCGGTTCTTCCTTCACGATGCCATCGGCCAGAAACAGGGGCTGGATGAGCTGGCTCTGGCCAAAGCCGATCTCGGCCACCATGTCGCGCAGGGCGGGCGTCGCGCGCAATCTCTGCAGTCTCTTCATTGCTTTACTTCCTGGCGAAACACATCCGCCGACAGAAAGGCGCGTACACGCTCCTCGCCGATGGCGGCGCGGATCATGCTGAATGTATTGCCAGGTCCGCAACCGTGCCAGGCGCCACGGATTTCGGGATTGGCCTGCAGATAGTCGTAGAACTGGGCCCCGCTGCGCCAGAAGAAGTGAGTCCGGCCCGACAGATCGACCAGGGGAGCGCAGCGCTCTAGCCGGTAGGTGGCGATGCGCTCGCTGAACGGGGAGTCATAGCCCTGGATGTGCGAGAACTTCACCCAGCGCTCCACCCGCGGAAACAGCGATTTCAGGGCCGCGGCGCCGCGCTCGCCCAGGCTCTCGTCGCTGCCGTGCACCCAGATGCCGCGGGCGGCCAGACGCCGCCAGGTATCGATGCCGGCGCTCCAGACCACCTGGCCCGGCCGGGGGGTATAGCCATCGGGCCAGGCTTCGGACCGGGCGACGAACAGCCCGATGCGGGCGTCGGCGAACTGGTCGTGGCGCACCGGCAGGGCCACGCGTCGATAGCGATCGGAGCCACCCTCGTCGCCAGTCCACACGGCCTCGGGGTTCCCCGCCGGTGGCAGTGCGGAATCGTGGCGTCGCAGCTCGGCGCTCTGGATCCACTGCCCGCCTTTCTGGCCGCGCGTGAATTCTATTTCCCCGCAATGTATGGGGACGATCGACACACCGAGTGGATGGTCCTCATCGCCCGTGGGCGACAGCCGCGCGCGCTCGGCGATCACGCGTCCATAAGTGGCCGCGTCGTTGATGGGCGCGAGCAGTTCGGCGAGATCGGCGCGATCGCGGCGCACTTCGATGGCGAGCGCGCCCTGCCCCGGCGCGGTGGGATTGAGCGCCAGCGGCAACACCATGGCTTCACAGGCGTCGAGCGCGACGCGTACACGCTCGCGAATGCCGGCGAATTCAGGCGCGGTGGATTCGAGCAGCCGGTCGATGTTGGCCTTGGCAACGACCAGCGCGGCGGCATCGGTGTCCATGAGCTGCGCGAGGCGCGCTTCGCAATCGCCGCGCGCCAGCACGAACGTGACACGCGGTGCCTTGATGGGCAGCGCCCACTGCAGGAAGCCCGACAGGTTGGTGCGCCGTCGCGCCGAGGTGGACAACACGCGCAGCTCGCTGCGGTCGCGCCCGGTGATCCAGCTGCGTTTCACCAGCAGCAAGTCGCGCGCGTCGGCGCGCGGCAGTGTCGCGGCGATATGCGTCAGCGGATGGCTGGCGAATGGCAGGTCTTTCCAGAGATGCACGGCGACGTCGATGGCGTTGGCGCGCAGCGCGACGCCAAGGTCGCCGGTGAAACCGCCGCGGCGCAGGAGCTCGGGCAGTGGCGTGTCGAGCTCGCGATCGGCGGGGGAAGCAAGAAATGTGTACTGGACGTTCAGGCCCGGGTGGCGCGCAAGCAAAGCGTCGCCGACGAGGCGCGCCTGCACCTGCGCCAGCACGCTGGCGCGCGCGCCTAACACGATGGGTTTGTCGAGAGTCATATCCTGCATGGGAAAGGTAGCAATCCCTGTGCCACGGAATGTGCGGTTACCGTTGAGCCGCCCTGCACCATCCGCGCGTTAGCGGTGCACGGTGCCCGGGTGACGCCCGGTCGAAGTGCGGAAATGCGCCCTAGCCTTCCAGGCCGTGGATTCCGCACTCGCGTTTCAGGCCTGAGAACCGCAGTTCGTCCGCCGATTCCACTTCATGCAGCGCCTTGGTGGAATGCCAGTCGCCGATGGACACGTATCCCTTGTCCCACAGCGGGTGGTACGGCAACCCGTGCGCCTTGAGGTACAGGTACACGTCGCGATCGGACCAGTCGAAGATCGGGTGCACCTTGAAGCGGCTGTCGCGCACTTCGAGCGGATTCAGCGCGGCGCGGCTCGCGGCTTGGCTGCGGCGCAGGCCGGCGAACCACGTGGCGGTGCCGAGCGTGGCGAGGCCGCGGCGCATGGGTTCGACCTTGCGCAGCTCGAGGTACTTGTCGAGCCCTTCGCGGCCCTGGCTCCACAGCTTGCCGTACTGCGCTTCGAACTCGTCGACGGACTGCGGGCTCGAGAAGGTCTCGATGTTGAGCGACAGCTGCTGTTCGAGCTGCTTGATGAACTGGTAGGTCTCGGGGAATAGATAGCCCGTGTCGATCACGAGCACCGGGATGCTGGGGTCGGCCTGCGCAACGAGATGCAGCGACACCGCGGCCTGTGCGCCGAAACTCGACGACAGCGCGAACGGGCCGGGGAGGTTCGCCAGCGCCCAGCGCACGCGCGTGGCGGCGTCCACAGACGCGAGCCACTCGTTGATGCTGCTGCTGGCGTCGGTGTCGGCGGCAAACTGCTTTGCGTTGAGCGTCAGGCGCGGCGCTCCCGCCAGCGACACCGGAGTGCCGCTGAACTTGGGAATGTCGCGTGCGACGGCTTCGATCACGCGCGTGCCTCCGCCTTCAATACGTTGGCTCGCCAGAGGAAGTCGCCGAAGCGTTCGTCTGTTTGCCGTTCTGCCGCGTACCGGCCGATGAGCTCATCGAGCGCGGTGACGATGGCCGCTTCGTCGATGTTGTCGCGGTACAGCACGTTCAGGCGCGAACCCACGGCATCGGCACCGAGCCGCAGTGTGTACCGGCCAGGCGCGCGGCCGATGAGCGCGATTTCCGCCAGGTACGGCCGCGCGCATCCATTGGGGCAGCCGGTGATGCGCACCGTCAGCGGAATGTTTTTCAATCCATGTTTCGCGAGCAGTTCGTCGACACGGTCGACGAAGGCCGGCAGATAACGCTCGGCTTCCGCCATGGCCAGGCCGCAGGTGGGCAGCGACACGCAGGCCAGCGCATCGCGGCGCACGGGAGACGTGAACAGCGCCTTGCCCAGGCCGTGATCGGCCACGAGCTTGTCGATGTTCATGCATTCTTCGGCGGGCACGTTGGCGATGATCAGGTTCTGGTTGGCGGTGAGCCGGAAATCGCCCTGGTGGATGGCGGCGATCTTCTCGAGACCGGTGAGGAACGGCCGTCCCGGCG
>DASTXR010000159.1:0-82228 GCA_035765415.1 Steroidobacteraceae bacterium
GCATCGCGGCCGCCGCCGCGAGACACATGTGTCGATCCCAAGTGAGGCGATCTTGCAGCGCCGTATTTCGCGTTGTCAATAAATACTTATAATTGTTTTCATTAAAATCTGACGTTTTGGTGCAAGGCAGCAATACGCTACCGCTACCATCCGCGCGCGATCCCGATGCGAGGAGTTAGGCGAAGCGCGCGAGCGCGCTGATTTCCGCGATCGCGGCCACCAGGTGATAGAAACTGCTCGCCGGCGCGGGCTCGTCGACGAGTTTTCCGTCCGCGTCGATGCGGTCGTACCAGAGACCGGGAACGGGACAGTCGAGATAACGCAGCAGTCCATCGGCCGCGGCGACCGTCATCGCGAGGTAGCGTGCTTCGCCGGTCAGTCGCGCGGCGATGGCCGCCGCCTTGAGCCTCTCGGTCTGCGGCCACAGGCGTGCGCCGGCGTCATGCGCCGAGAAATCGTCGAGCATGCTGTTGATGGCGAGGCCGTTGCGCACGCCGTGGGTTTCACCGATGTCGATGAGCCGCAGTGCCGCCGCGCGCGCGCGCGCGTGTTTCGCACCACCCCACCGCAACAGCAGCCAGGCCCATTCGAACTGATGACCGGGCTCGACGATGCGGCCAGGAGTGCCGGGCGCGGGGTTCCAGTCTTCGTCGAAGAATTCGCGCAGCGCGCCGGTGTGCGAATCGATGAACCTGGTCAGGGCCAGCTCGGCGAGTTCATCGGCCAGCGGCTTCCACAGCGATCTTTCCGAACCCATCTCGCAGCCGGCGAGCGCGGCTTCGAACAGGTGCATGTGTGGATTCGACTGCAGCGGCTGGCTCGGCGGCACGCCGGTGTCGAAGCCCTGGCCCTCGCGCTTCATGTTCTCGAGCACCAGTGCCAGCAACACCTGGGATTGACGCTCGCGTTCCGCCCTCGCCTCCCCGACCGACGCCGCCACGTTGAACGCCAGCAGACCGAACGCCTGGTCGTACAGCAGCGCACGATCGTCGAGAGACGATCCGTCGGCAGCCACGAGCGTGCGAAACAGCCCGTCGGGACGCTGGTATCGCGCCACGAAATAGTCGAGCGCGTGCTTCACCAGCGCCGCGCAGTCACCGCGCCAGCCCAGCGACGGCGCGACGGCGAAGCAATACGCCTGGCGCGGATTGACGCGGGAACGGCGCGGCTCGACCAGCGGCTCGCCGTCCTGGGCGAGCCTTTCATGGAAGCCACCGGCCGGGTCGCGGCCGCGCGTCGACCAGAGTGGATAGGCCGAATCACACAGCCAGCCGCAAAGCTGGCTGTGTTGCCGATCGATTCGCGCCTTATCGTCCATGAGTACGACTCCGGTCAGTGCCCGCCGCTCGCCGTCGCCGCGGCGCCGTGTACATAGAGTTTCGCCTTTGTAGAGGCCAGCGCAATCAGTACGATCACGCCGTAAGCGGCTGCCGGCAGGAAGTACGCGGCATGCAGTCCGGCGGCATCGGCGATCATGCCGTAAATGTACGGCAGGATCGCACCGCCCACGATCGCGAGGCACAGCAGCCCCGACGTGGCGGCCGGCGCTGCACTCGAGCGTTCCAGGGTCAGCGTGAAGATCACCGGGAACATGATCGAGTTGAACAGGCCGATCGAGAGCGCCAGGTAGGCCGCCGTTTCACCGTGCAGTTGCGTAACGGCGAGACACAGCGCCGCCGCACCGAGCGCGAACGTGGCTAACAACCGCGACGCGGGCACCAGTGTCAGCAGGCCGCTGCCGATGAAGCGGCCGACCATTGCACCGCCCCAGTAGAAGCTCACCAGCTTGCCGGCTTCTTCCAGCGACACGTTCAGCATGTCGGGTTCCGCCAGGAAGTTGGTCATGGCGCTGCCGATCGAGACCTCGGCGCCCACGTACAGGAAGATCGCCAGCGCGCCGATCCGGCCCCACGGGTCTTTCATGGCCGTCATGACCGAAGGCCGCTGACCTTCGTCCACGGGCTTCGCGACATCGAGCAGGCGGCGGAACACGAAGATGAAAACGGCCAGCAGCACGATGGCCACGGCAATCGCCAGGAAGATCCAGTCGATGTTGCGCAAGGACTCGGCACGTTGTTCGGCCGTGACCGCGATGCCCTTCTGCACGGCGAATATGCCGCCCGCGAGCAGCACGCCGGACACCAGGTAGGGCGCCAGCCAGGTGCCGAAGGAATTGAACGCCTGCGAGAACGTGAGGCGGAAATGCGAGCGTTCCGGCGGCCCGAGCGCCGCGGCGAGCGGGTTGGCGACCACCTGCAGGATGGTGATGCCGCTCGCGATGATGAACAGCGCGACGAGCACGAGCGAGAACGTGTCGAAGTACGTCGCCGCGGGAACCACGAGGCAACCCAGCACCATGACGCCGAGCGCGAAGATGATCGACTTGCTGTTGCCGAGGCGCGCGATGAGCGCCGCGGCCGGCAGCGACACGACGAAGTAGGCCATGAAGAAGGCGAACTGCGCGAGCATCGCCTCTGCGTAGTTGAGCTCGAAGATGGCCTTCAGCGCCGCGATGAGCGGATCGATGGAGACGGTGATGAAGCCCCACATGAAGAACAGTGTGGTGACCGTCGCGAAACCCGCACGCATGCCTGTGTAGTTAGAGTTCATCGTACCCCTCTGAAGTGATCAACGGTTCGGAACTGGAGAATTGTTATAACGCCGCGACTTTCATGAGCGCGGTTCGTGTCGGCAGCAGTCGATGACTGAACGGCAGGATGGCCGCGCCCACCGCCGGCGCGTCGTCGGACAGCGCGGCGCGCGCCACCGGCGCGATCGCCGGCACGGTGCCGGCGTATGCCTCGAGACGCTGATTCAGCCGGTTCGCGATCTGGTCGACGATGCCGGCAGGCAGCCGGCCGCCGATCAGCACCGCCTCGGGATTCACCAGGCAGTTGATGGCGAGGACGGTGTCGAGCAGCGTGTCGACCGCGATTTCCACCCAGGCGCCGATGATGGCCTGGCCGCTTTCGTCGAGATCGGTGAGTTCGTTCGGAGCCGAGACCCGAATGCCTTGCGCTGCCAGCCGGCTGTAGAGCGCCGACAGCGAGACGATGTTCTGGATCTGGCGTTCGTGCCCGGTGGCATCGCGGCCGCGCAGCATGCCGAGCTCGCCGCTGCGGCCGGTGGCGCCGCGAAAGTGATTGCCGTCGATCACCACGCTGCCGCCCAGGGCCGCGGTGATGAGGATGTAGAAAAAGGTCTGGTATTTCTTGCCGAGCCCGAACTGCATCTCGCCCATGGTGGCGGCCGCGGCGTCGTTTTCGACGAACACCGGCACGTGCAGTGTTTCGCGCAACAGCGACGCCACGTCGGTGGATGCCCAGATGCCGTAGTCGGCGGGCTGATGCGGCAGGGTAGCCGCTTTCGGCATGTCGTCCGGCAGCGCGACGCCGATGCCCACCAGCCGGTCGCGGCCGATGCCCACCTTGGCGAGTAGTTTGCCCACGCCCCTGGCGAAGAACTGCTGCACGTCCTTGGGACTGGCGAAATTCACTTCGCGTGAAGCGCGGGCCCGCACCCGGCCTTCGAAATCGAGCACCACCATGGTGATGTGATCGCGATCGACATTGAGCCCGATTGAAAACCAGCTGTCCGGGTTGATGACCAGCTTGGTCGCGGGCTGGCCACGTCCGCCGCGGCGCCGGCCGGCGCCCTGGATCAGGTTGTCGGTGAGCAGCCGCTTGGTGATGTTGGCGATGGCGGGCGCCGTGAGCCCGGTGATGGTCGCGAGCTCGGCGCGCGTGATCGGCCCGTTGACGCGGATGGCGTGCAGCGTGACGCGTTGGTTGTGATCGCCGGCGCGCTCGAGGTTGGTTCCCGACAACCGCATATGCTTGCCGGATCGTTCGCTCATCGAGACGCGGCGGTGATTACGGGAGTGTTGACGGCTGTGGCACCGATCTCCGCATCCGCCGCGAGCGCGAGAGCGCCCAGCGGGCCGGCCATGGTGCCGAGGCCCGGCGGAACGATGAACTGGCCGAGCCCCTGTTCGAGCTGCGGCGCTTCCACGTATCGATTCAGACTGCGCTTGAGCTCCTGCTGGATACGTTCGAACAGGTGGGTCTGTGCGCTCATCACGCCGCCGCCGAGAAAGATTCGCGACGGCGCGGTGGTGAGCACCATGCCGTGGATGAGCTGCGCAAGCCCGTGCGCGACGAAATCCCAGGCGGGATGATCGGGCGGCAGCTTCGACGCCGGCATGCCGACGCGCGCTTCGATGGCCGGGCCCGACGCGAGCCCTTCGATGCAATCGCCGTGGAAGGGGCACACACCGGCAAACTTGTCGCCCGCCTTGCGCACGACGCGAATGTGACCGAGCTCCGTGTGGTTCATGCCGAATATCGGCCTGCCGCGCACGATCAGGCCAACGCCAATGCCCGTACCCACGGTGACGTAAGCGAAGTCGTCGAGACCCACCGCGGCGCCCCATCGGCCTTCGGCGAGCGCCGCGCCGTTGACGTCGGTGTCGAAAGCCACGGGCGCGCCCACGCGCCGCCCGAAACGCTGCGCCACATCGGTATCGCGCCAGCCGGCCTTGGTGGTGGAGGTGATGAATCCGTAGGTCGGAGATTCGGGACGCAGGTCGACGGGACCGAACGACGCGACGCCGAGCGCGCGCGGCGAGCCATGCTGCGAACGCCAGCGATCGAGCACCGACTCGATCTGGCGCAGGGTTTCTTCACGCTCGCCGGTCGGCAGGCGTTCGACGGCGCGCACGTCTTCCGGACCGGTGCCGAGAATACACACGCACTTCGTGCCGCCCAATTCGACGCCGGCAAGTAGTTTGGTGGCGGGTGACACGTCAGCCGGCCGTTTGCGCGGCGGCGGCCTTGCGCGCGCTGGCCAGTTTCGAGTTCGCCTGGGCGAAGAAGCTGTCGTGCGTGGGCGCGGCCGCGGAATCCGCGGAGACTTTCTGGCTGATGGCCAGCATCAGGCGTTTGACCTGTTCGAAATCGACCGTGTCGACCAGCGGATCGTAGTCGCGCGGCGTGACGCCCGCGCCTTCGAAGATCCAGAACCAGTCGAGGTCGGAGAACAGCTCGGGATGCTGCTGAATGACCTTGCCGGTGGCGCGATAGAGCTCGATGCGCCCGGCGAGCCCTTCGGGCAGCGCGAGATTCCCGAACTGCTGCCAGAACGGTGAGCCGTCGCGACGCGACAGGCAGTAGTGCAGGATGGTGAAGTCACGAATGCGCTCTAACTCCTCGCCAATGACGGCGTTGTAGCTCGCAATATTCGCGGGGTCAAACTGCCTGTCCGGGAAGTGGTCGAGCAGATTGAACAATGCGTGGGCGACGAGATGCAGGTCGGCGGCGGCCAGCGGCTCGATCACACCGGCCGCGTTTCCCAGCGCCACCACGTTCTTGTGCCAGAACTGCCGGCGCCGGCCCTGGACGAAATCCTGGCGGCGAGGCACCGCCGGCGACGCGCCGCCGATGTCCGCGACCAGTTCCTGCAGCGCGGCTTCGTCACCCTGGTGAGCACTCGAATAGACCAGCGCGTGACTGAGGTTCTGCTGCAACGGGATGCGCCGCAGCCAGCCCGAATCGCGCGCGCGCACGCGCACGTAAGGCGGACGCGCCTCTTCGAGCGCCGAAGGCGCATGCACCAGCCGGTCACAGGGCAACCAGTGCTGCCAGCTGTCGTAGGGCGTCTCGAGAATCTCGCCGATGAGCTGCCCGCGCGAACCGCTGCAGTCGATGTACAGATCGGCGCGCAAATTGCCGCCGTCCTCGAACTGCAATTCGTCGATGAATCCGTCTTCGCGGCGCGTGGCGCTAACAACCTTGCGCGCCAGCAGGATGACCCCGGCGCGTTCGGCGAGCGTGCGCAGGTAGCGCGCCGTGAGTCCCGCGTCCACGTGCAGCGCGTAACGCAGGTTCGGCGCGACGCCCAGCGAGTTGGTCGGGAAAATGAAGCGATTGGCCATGGCCATCGCCACTTCGAAGCTGAACAGCTCGATGCGGGGCTTGAGCCCCAGGGCCTTGCCCTTGTGCCAGAAGTGATAGAACGGCCGGCGCTCGATGAGCGCGCCCAGCGCGCCGAACGGATGCCAGAAGTTCTGCCCCTCGGCCGCCCAGTCGGTGAACCGGGTTCCAAGGCTGTAAGTGGACTGCGTCTTGTCGATGAAGTCGTTCTGCTCGATGCCGAGGAAGCGTAACAACTCGAGATGGGTTGGCTGTGTCGCCTCGGCCTGCCCCGGATACAACGCCTCCGGTGCTTCGACCACGTGAATTGAACATTGTCCGCCGAGCTTCCTGGCCAGCATGACGGCCGCGGTCCACCCCGCGATGCCACCGCCAACGATGGCAACCCGCCTGATTCTTCGATCCGGTTCCATTTACTTCTTTAGACCTATCCGCCCCGACGCGGCGGCGAGGCTATCTGTGCGACCCGAAACCTGTCAATGAAAGCGCTTTAACTCTCGAATTTCCGCGGCAGAGAGCATAGGCTGTCCGCGCTCAAAAACAGGAGTTTTTCGATGTCCCCTTCCATGTCTCATGTCCGTACCAAACATGGCGCGGCGCTCGCGCTCGTGCCTTTCCTGTTGATGCTCGGATGCAAGGACGCTGCCAAGGATGCTCCCGCGCCGGTCGCCGTGGCCGAAGATCCCGCGGCTGTTCATCCGGAAATCTGGCCGTCTCCAAAGTGGCCCTTCGCCAAAGACGACGCGCTCGAAGAAAAGGTCGCCGCGCTGCTCAAGAAGATGACGGTCGAGGAGAAGGTCGGCCAGGTCATCCAGGGCGACATCTGCTGCATCAAGCCGGCGGACATGAAGCAATACCACCTGGGCTCGATCCTCGCCGGTGGCGGTTCCTCGCCCGGCAACAATGAGCGGGCCCCCGCCAAAGAATGGCTGGCGCTGGCAGACGAGTTCTACGCCGCTTCCATCGACACCAGCAACGGCGGCGTCGGCATCCCGATGATCTGGGGCATCGATGCCATGCACGGCCACAGCAACATCGTCGGCGCCGTGCTGTTCCCGCACAACGTGGGCCTCGGCGCCACGCACAATCCCAAGTTGTTAGGCGACATCGCGCGGGTCACCGCCGAGCAGGTGCGCACCACCGGCATCGAATGGACCTTCGCGCCCACGGTGACCGTGCCGCAGGATGACCGCTGGGGCCGCGCCTACGAGGGCTACTCCGAAGATCCGAAACTCGTGGCGTCGTATGCCGGCGTGTTCGTGAAGGGGCTGCAGGGCGATCCCGCCTCACCCGACTTCCTCAAGGGCCCGCACGTCATCTCCTCCACCAAGCACTACCTGGCCGACGGCGGCACCGAGAGTGGCCGCGACCAGGGCGACTCGAAGGCCACGGAAACCGAGCTGCGCGACATCCACAACGCGGGCTACGTACCGGCCATCGAGGCGGGCGTGCAGACCATCATGATCTCCTTCTCGAGCTGGCAGGGTCAGAAGCTCAGCGGACACAAGGGCCTCATCACCGACGTGCTCAAGAAGCGCATGAACTTCGACGGCTTCACCGTCGGTGACTGGAACGGCCATGGCCAGGTGGCCGGCTGCACCAACGACAACTGTCCCGCGGCCTTCAATGCCGGCATGGACATGTTCATGGCGCCGGATAGCTGGAAGGGCCTGTACGAGAACACGCTCAAGCAGGCGAAGGACGGCACCATCCCGATGGAACGCCTGGACGAGGCCGTGACGCGCATTCTGCGCGTGAAGTTCCGCGCCGGGGTGTTCGACGGCATGGCGCCTTCCAAGCGCCCGCTCGGCGGCGACTTCAAGATGCTGGCCTCGACCGAACAGCGCGCGCTGGCGCGCGACGCCGTGCGCCAGTCACTGGTGCTGCTCAAGAACAACGGCGGCCTGCTGCCGCTCGCCGCTAACAAACATGTGCTGGTCACCGGCGATGGGGCCGACAACATCAGCAAGCAGAATGGCGGCTGGACCATCACCTGGCAGGGCACGGGCCTCACCAACGCCGACTTCCCCGGCGCGACCTCGGTGTGGGGCGGCGTGAAGGCCGCGGTGAAGGCCGGCGGAGGGACCAGCGAGTTATCCACCGACGGCAGCTACAGGAAGAAGCCTGACTACGCCATCGTGGTGTTCGGTGAGAATCCTTACGCCGAGTTCCAGGGCGACCTCAAGGTGCAGACGCTGCCGGGTTCGATGACCCAGCAGCTCGAAATCATGAAGAAGCTGCAGGAGGAGAAGATTCCGGTGGTGGCGATCCTGCTGTCGGGACGCCCGCTGTGGCAGAACCGCGAGCTGAATCTTGCCAACGCGTACGTCGCGGCCTGGCTGCCCGGCACCGAAGGCGGCGGCATCAGCGATGTCCTGTTCCGCAAGAAGGATGGCTCGGTGAACTTCGACTTCACCGGCAAGCTTGCGTATTCCTGGCCGCGCGATGCCACGGGAACGCCGCTCAACGTGAACAGGGAGCCCTACGATCCGTTGTTCCCCTTCGGATTCGGGCTGAGTTATACGGCGACCGCGGAGCTCGCGGCGCTGCCGGAAGATCCGGGCGTTCCCGCGGAGCTCATGTCCACCGGTTCGTACTTCGACAAGGGAGTGCCTGTGCAGCCCTGGTCGTTGCGCGTTTCGAGCGGCGCTGACACCACGCGCATCACCACCGTGCCGACCGAAGCCGTCGGCGGCCGAGTGAAGGTCACCGCCGTGGACGATGCCGTGCAGGAAGGCGGACGCCGCTTCCAGTTCGCGGGCGACGGCCCTGCGACCATCGCGATCTCGAGCGAAGGCGCGGTCGACGTGTCACGTGAATCGAACGGCGACGTCATGCTGCTGGTGCGCCTGCGTCGCGACGCGGACGCGCCCAAGGACCTGACTATCGGCTTGAGCTGCGGCGCGGGCTGCAGCGGCAAGCTGCCGTTCGCCGACACGCTCCGCGGCATCGACGCCGGGAAGTGGCAGACCGTCGGCGTGCCGCTCAAGTGCTTCGTCAAGAATGGCGCGGACGTGAGCAAGATCAACGAGGCGCTGAGCATCGAGACGAGCGGCAAGCTCGACCTGTCGATCTCGCAGGTCAAGCTCGGAACCGTCGCCGACAAGGTAGTTAGCTGCAATTAGGGGCAGCCCCCTTTTCCTGGCATTGGAGTCCAACGATCGCGACACAGTGAATTGGGTGGAATCGGTAACAGAAGGGGCGCTCGATCGAGCGCCCCTTTTTTTATTTGCGATCCACCCAACCCGCTTCGTCGCAGTTGATGGACTCCAATGCCATGAAAAGGGGGCTGCCCCTAACGAAGCTGGCTGTCCTTGCTGCCGCGGCGGTTGTAACCGGCGTTGTTCACGAATTCGCGGTCTTCCTTCTCCTGGCAGGCCACGCAGAGGCGCACGCCCGGTATCGCCAGCTGGCGCGCTTCGGGAATCTTCGCGCCGCATTCCGCGCACGACTCGAGTGACGGCCCGGACGGCAGGCGGCTTTTCGCACGCTTGATGCCGTCTTTGACCGTCGCGTCGATCTGATCCTGGACTGCGCCGTCCTGTGCCCAACCGGTTGCCATGGCGCTATTTATGGCGCGTGCCCGGGTGATTGCAAGCCGGCGTTTTCCTACCGGATGGCCGCCTCGGCCACCGGGCGCATCGCCGCGTAACCTTCCGGCGTCGGGTGTACCTGGTCCTTCGCAAACTCCGGCCTCACGTCGCCGTTCGCGTCAGTGAGCACGGCGGCATAGTCCGCGTACTTCGCGCCAATCTGCTTCGCATACCCGCGCATCCACGCGTTCATGGCCAGCGCCTGCGCCTTGGGTTGCGCCTCCGGCCGCCACCAGTATTTCGACGCCGGCGGCACCGCACCCAGCACGACGCGCAGCTTGTGAGCCTTCGCGATCTCGCACATCGCCATGAGATTGTTCTGCGAATCCTGCGCCGACATCGGCCCGGTGTTGTGGGCGATGTCATTGGTGCCGGCCATGATGTGCACTGTCCGAGGCTTCAGCGCGATGACGTCCGCATGCATGCGCACCAGCAACTGCGGCGTTGTCTGCGCGCTGATGCCGCGGCCCACGTTGCCCTTCGAGAAGAACTCCGCATCGGTGCGCGCCCAGCCTTCGGTGATCGAGTCGCCGAGGAAAACCGTGTCCACTTTCGCGCCGCTCGCCATGAGCTTCGCATTGTCGTCACGATAGCGCGCGAGCCATGCCCAGTCCGTCAGCAGCAACGGCGGCTGCAGCGCGGGTGCGGTGTTGGGCCGCTCGCCGCATTGCTCATCGGCCAGCGCCACCGCGGGCAGCGCCAGCCCAGCCCCCAAGGACCCTGCGATCAGCACTCGACGATTGAACCGGCTCATGCGCTTGCTCCTGCCTTCTTTTCGATTGCCTTGTCCATCGACTCGAGCTCCACGCCGCGAGTTTCCGGAAACACCGCGAGCACCACGAAGAATTGCACGACCATGCACACGGCAAAGAAGCCGAAAGGCAGCCCCTGTGCCTTCGCCGCGATCATCGGGAACACGGTGGCGATCAGCGCGTTCATGAGCCAGTGCGTGGTGCTGCCGAGCGCCTGCCCGCGAGCACGCACGGCCGTGGGGAAGATCTCGGCGAGATAGACCCAGATCACCGCCCCCTGCGAGAACGCGAAGAACGCGATGAACGTGACCAGCATCGCCAGCAGATATTCGTTTCCCTGCCCGCTGCCCATGATCAACGCCACACCCGCCTGCGCCACCGCCGTGCCGACGGCGCCGATCAGCAGCAGCTTCTTGCGCCCGAACCTGTCGATGACGCGCAACGCGATCATCGTGGCGATGAGGTTGGCCGCGCCGATGGCGATGGCCTGCAGGTCCGACGACATCTTGTCGAAGCCCGCGGCGGCGAAGATGTCGTTGAGGTAGTAGAGAATCGCGTTGATGCCCGAGAGCTGGTTGAACATCGCCAGCAGTATCGCGAGCAGGATCGGCCGGCTGTAACGCGAAGAGAACAGCACGTGCGCCGCCGCCGCGCGCGCTTCGTTTGCTGCCCGCGCAAACTCCACGAGCATGCCCGTGGCATCCGCCACGCCCAGCCGCTCGAGACTCGCCTTGGCCTCGGCTTCACGTCCGCGCAGGCTGAGCCAGCGCGGGCTCTGTGGAATCGTGTACATCAGCAGCAGGAACACGAAGGCCGGCACCGCCGCGACACCCAGCTTCCATCGCCACGCGTCCACGTCGCCGGCGATCCACTGCACGACGAAGTTGCTGACGTACGCCAGCAGGATCCCGAACACGATGTTGAACTGGAACAGTCCCGTGAGCGCGCCGCGCCGATTCGCCGGCGCGATTTCCGAGATGTAGACGGGCGCGAGCACCGACGATGCGCCGATGGCGAGCCCGCCGATGAAACGGAACACGTAGAACGACGGCAGGTTCCAGCACAACGCGCTGCCCACCGCGGACACCACGTAGAGAAACCCGACCGCCTTCAGTGAATCGCGCGAGCCGAAGGCATCGCCGGGAATTCCCGCGAACATCGCTCCCAGCGTCGTGCCGAACAGCGCGCTAGCCACTGCGAAGCCAAACCACCAGCTGCCGGGTTCCAGGTGGAACACGTCGCGCAGCGACTGCGTGACGCCCGACATCACCACGGTGTCGAATCCAAACAGCAGCCCCGCGAGGCTCGCGGTCACGATCACCGCCAGGTTCTTCGATCCCGTCATCGCTCCCCCTTCGCCCCGTATATATAGAGAGCGACCCTATTAATGAAAGTTGCTTTCGTTATAGTACGGCATCGTCAACGGGGGTGGAATCATGTCGATGCGGTCCGGCGCGGTAGTTCGCGCGCCTCTAACAATCTTGTTCGCGCTGCTCACCACGACCGCCCTCGCCCAGCTCCCGCCGGGCAACGTCCTGTCCGGCCCCTACAACGTCACCATACTCGAAGGCGGCGAAGGCCTCACTCGCAAACTCGATGTCGGCGCTTCGTCGCTGGCCGCGAATCAACCCTGGGCCATGAGCGGCTGGGTGAATCCGCAGCGGATACAAGCGGGTGGCTCGGTGTTGTTCGCCGTGGGCGCATCCCAGGCCGACGGACGCGCGCTGGTCCTTCGCGACGGCAGGCCCGCGCTGTGGGCATCCGGAAAAGATCTTTCAGGCAGCACGGCGGTGGCACCTGGCACCTGGACCTTTCTTGCCGCGAGCTTCGACGGCAAGCGCGCGCGACTCTATGTGAATGGCCGCGAAGCGGCTTCGCAGGAACTGGAAGTCGGCGCCACGGGCGCGCAAGTGCACGTGGCGCCCGTGATCGATCACCTGCGCGATGTGCCCCATTTCGGTGGCAGGCTCGCGGAGCTGACGCTGCACAACGCGGCACTCACCGCGAAACAAGTGCAGTCGCTGTTCGCTGCCCGCCCGAACTTCGACCTGGTCGTATTCCATGAAGTCGGCGGCCACTGGCCCTGGCAGGTGAAGCAATGGCGTGGCCTGCAGGAGCCACAGGACCCCTGGACACTGCCAAAGGCAAAGACACCGCACAGCAAGCCCATCGCGAAGCCGCTGGCGCTCGAACCCGAACTCGTACCCGCCGACGAGGGCACCTGGCTGCTCCGCCGCTGGCGACTGGCCGAAGCGCCCGCCTTGAATGCGAAACCCGCGGACATCGCCAGCACAAACTACTCCGACGCCTCGTGGTACCCGGCGACGGTGCCGGGCACCGTGCTCACCACGCTCATCGATCGCGGCGTGTATCCGGACTACGACTATGGCCTCAACAACATGGCCATCCCGGAACGCCTCGCGCGCCAGGATTACTGGTACCGCACGGCGTTCGATGCGCCGGCCGCGCTCGACGGCAAACGACTCACGTTGACGTTCAAGGGCATCAACTACGCCGCCGAGGTGTGGATCAACGGCAGCCGTATCGGCAACATCCGCGGCGCGTTCATTCGCGGCGTGTTCGACGTCTCCGGTCGCGTCGCGCCGGGCAAGCGGAACGCGATCGCCGTTCGCGTATCGCCTCCTCCGCATCCCGGCATTCCGCACGAGGAATCCATCGCGGCCGGCCCCGGGGAAAACGGCGGCTGGGTGGCGCTCGACGGACCCACGTTCGCGGCAGCGGAAGGTTGGGACTGGATTCCCGGCATCCGCGATCGCAATACCGGCATCTGGCAGGACGTGGAGCTCACGGCTTCCGGCCGTGTGCGGCTATTGGACCCCCAGGTGATCACGCAACTGCCTCTGCCGAAGACGGACAGCGCCGAGGTTTCCATCCTGGTGCCGGTAGATAGTTCGCACCGCGAGCCCGTGGAGGTGACTGTCGATGCCAGCTTCGAAGGCGTGAAGCTGACGAAGACCACCTTGGCGCCGCCCGGCAAATCGGAAGTACGCTTTACGTCGGCGGAATTCCCCGCGCTCGACGTGAAGAATCCGCGCCTGTGGTGGCCGAACGGTTACGGCCCGGCGGATCTGTATCACCTGGCGCTTGCCGTCGCGGAGCGTGGCCAGCGCTCCGATTCGAAGTCACTGCGTTTCGGCATTCGCCACGTCACCTACGAATTCTCGCTGTTCGATTCCGCCGGACGGCTGCGACGCGTCGAGGTGGACGTCGCCGGCGGCAGCGCTCGCGGCGAGCGGCTCATCGACATCCGCCACGAGGCCATCAAGAAAAGCCCGAACGGCTGGGCGGCGTCGCTGACGAAAGCCGGCGAGACTTCCCCCGCGGTGCGCGAGCTCGACGATCCCCTGCAGTACCCGCATCTCACATTGCGCGTGAATGGCGTGCGCATCCTGGCGCGCGGCGGCAACTGGGGCATGGACGATTCGCGCAAGCGCATCCAGCGTCAGCGCCTCGAGCCGTATTTCCGGCTGCAGAAGGACGCAAACCTCAACATCATCCGCAACTGGATGGGCACCAACACGCAGGACTCGTTCTACGACCTCTGCGACGAATACGGGATGATGGTGCTCAACGATTTCTGGGCCTCGACCCAGGACTTCCAGGTCGAGCCGCAGGATCCGCAGCTGTTCCTGCAGAACGCCGAAGACACCGTGCAGCGTTACCGCAATCACCCGTCGATCGTGCTCTGGTTCGGCCGCAATGAAGGCGTGCCGCAGCCCATCCTCAACGAGGGCCTGGGCGACGTGGTGGCGAAGTACGACGGCACACGCCACTTCACCGGTTCCTCCAACAATGTGAACCTGCAGGGAAGCGGGCCGTATAACTACCGTCCGCCCGAAGGTTACTTCACGAATCTCGCCAGCGGATTTTCGGTGGAGACCGGCACTCCTTCGCTCGCGACTCTCGAGGCGATCGAGGCGATGGTGCCAAAGGACGATCGCTGGCCGCTGTCCGACACCATCGCCTATCACGACTGGCATTTCGGCGGTAACGGCGACATCAAGACGTTCATGGAGACCCTGGCCGCGCGTTACGGCGAAGGCACCAGCCTCGAAGACTTCGAGCGCAAGGCGCAGATGATGAACTACGACACCTATCGCGCCATGTTCGAAGGCCTGCAGGCGCACCTGTGGACGAAGAACAGCGGCCGCCTGCTGTGGATGTCGCACCCGGCCTGGCCGTCTAACCACTGGCAGATCTACTCGCACGACTACGACACGCATGCGGCGTATTACGGCGTGAAGAAGGCCGTCGAACCGGTGCACGTGCAGATGAACCTGCCCGATTACAGCGTGACCTTGGTCAACAGCACGCGCGAGCCGCGCGACGGCCTCAAGCTCGAATTGCGCGTGTTCACGCTCGATGGCGTTCAGCTCTTCGATCGCCTGCCGCCGGTGAACGCCAGGGCCAACGACATCACGCCGCTCGGCGATCTGGGCATCGCGGAACGCGTCGCGAAACACGGCATGGTGCTGGTCGCGTTGCGGCTGCGCGACCGTGCCGGCAATCTCGTCTCCGACAATACCTACTGGCCAGGCAAGGACGATGCGAGCCATCGATTGCTCAACGCGCTGCCGCAGCAGGATCTCCAGATCCGCGCGCAGGCCACCACTGCCGGCACGGAACGCGTGGTTGTCGTCGACCTGGTGAATCCGGGCAAAGCGCCAGCGCTCGCCACCAAGCTCACGCTGGTGACACCCGCAGGCGAGCGCATCCTGCCCGCGCTGTACAGCGACAACTATGTCGCCGTGCTGCCGGGTGAGCCGCGAACCATCGTCATCCGGTATCCGGCGAAGATCGGTGGCCCGGCAGTGGTCCGCGTGCGCGGCTGGAACGTCAAGGCGGCGTCTGCGCGCGTCGCGGAGGCTGCGTCGTCGGCGCAGTCCTATCTACAGCCGTGAAACAATGGGGACATTCCTGATTTGCAAGCAAAACGGGACGCGCCTGCCCCGAACGAGAGTCCTGGGTGGTGCTGCGGCCCCTTTTGCTAGGAAATGGGGAGTGTCCCCATTTATCCTGCGGGCATGCCCGCACCGGAAATCGCGCGCGTCCGCGCCGAAATAGACAAGATCTATCGCAAGGACTCGCGCCGCATCTTTGCGACACTGATCCGCCTGCTCGGTGATTTCGAACGCGCCGAGGAAGCTCTGCACGAAGCCTTCCGCACGGCCATGGAAAAATGGCCCGCCGAAGGCCTGCCGCAAAACCCGGTGTCGTGGCTCATTTCCGCGGGGCGCTTCAAGTCGATCGACAAGCATCGCCGCGACCAGCGCTTCGAGCATCTCGAAGATCGTCCCGATGTGAGCGAGACGCTGACCGACCAGACGCCGGCATTCGACGAACGCGAAGAGCTGGAGGACGACCGCCTGCGCCTGGTGTTCACCTGCTGCCACCCGGCGCTCGCGCCCGACGCGCAGGTGGCGCTCACGCTGCGCGAAGTCTGCGGCCTCGCCACCGAAGAAATCGCCGCGGCCTATCTCACGCCGGCGGCCACCATCGCGCAGCGCATCGTGCGCGCCAAGGCGAAGATCCGCGACGCGAACATTCCATACCAGGTCCCATCTCGCGACGAACTGCCCGCGCGTCTCGAAAGTGTGCTGCGCGTGGTCTACCTCGTTTTCAACGAAGGTTATTCGGCCAGCAGCGGCGAGTCGGCGACGCGCGCGGACCTGTCCGGTGAGGCGATCCGCCTCGCGCGCCTCATCGTCGAGCTCGCGCCCGAACCCGAGTCACAAGGGTTGTTAGCGTTGATGCTGCTGCACGAGTCGCGCCGCGAGACGCGCGCGACCCCGGACGGCGAGCTGGTCCTGCTCGACGAACAGGATCGCTCGCGCTGGGACCGCAGCCTCATCGACGAAGGCGCCGCGCTGGTTCGCACGGCGCTCGCCACGCGGCTCGTCGGACCGTACGCGGTGCAGGCCGCCATCGCCGCAGTGCACGCCGAAGCCGCGACCCCGGCCGAAACCGACTGGCGCGAGATCGTCGGCCTCTACGACCTGCTGATGACCATCACGCCCTCGCCCATCGTCGCCCTCAATCGCACCGTGGCCATCGCCATGCGCGACGGCCCCGAAGCCGGCCTCGTACAACTCGACCGGCTGCTGGCCGAAGGCGCGCTCGAGGGCTACCAGCTTGCGCACGCGGCCCGTGCCGACTTCTGCCGCCGCCTGGGGCGGAACCAGGAAGCGCGCGACGCCTACCAGCGCGCCATCAAGCTCACGGCGCAGGGGCCGGCACGCCGCTTCCTCGAACGGCGGCTCGCGGCGTTGCCGGGCTGACGCCCGAGTGCGCAATTTCAAAGGCTTACGCACCGGCAAATATATCTGCGGCGCGATGTCGAAAACCCCTTCGCCCGTTCGACCAACTCTCAACCGAAGGAGATTCCGCGTGAAGTACCTCTGCCTGGTCTACCTCTCACCCGAACATTGGACTTCCGCGCCCGACGAAGCCTGCATGGCCTGCGGCAACGAACTGCGCGCCAGCGGTCATTTCATCACCGGCACGCCACTGCACCCCACGCACACCGCCACCACCGTGCGCGTGCGCAACGGACAGATCGCGATCACCGACGGCCCCTTCGCCGAAACCAAGGAACAGCTCGCGGGCTTCTATCTCATCGAAGCGCGCGATCTCAACGAAGCCATCCACATTGCTTCGAAGATACCGCCCGCTCAATTCGGCAGCATCGAAATCCGCCCCACGCGCGAGCTGGTCGTCAGCACTCAACACGCCGCGGCGGCCGCCGCGCCCTGAACCCGTAACCCAGAGGAATTCGCGTCATGCACTCGCAGATCTTCGTCAATCTCCCGGTCAAGGACCTGAACCGCTCCGTGGATTTCTTCACGAAGCTCGGCTACACGTTCAACCCCACGTTCACCGACGACAACGCGACCTGCATGATCCTCGGCGACAACCTGTTCGTGATGCTGCTGGTCGAGAAATTCTTCGGCACTTTCACGAGCAAGACCATCACCGATACGAGCAGGTCCACCGAAGTGCTCAACTGCGTGGCCTGCGGCAGCCGCGAACAGGTCGATTCGCTGGTCAGCAAGGCGCGCGCCGCCGGTGCAAAAGTGCCGCGAGAGCCGCAGGACCACGGCTTCATGTACGCGCACGGTTACGAAGATCTCGACGGCCATACCTGGGAGCTCATCCACATGGTCGGCGAGCCGCCGAAGCAGTAGCGCCGCGCCCGATCATGCCCGAGGTAGTCTCGCGCGACGGCACGCGCATTGCGTACGACAAGACTGGCAGCGGCCCGTCGGTGATCCTCATCGACGGCGCGTTCTGCAGTCGCGAATTCGGGCCCATGAAAAAGCTGGCTGCCGTGCTCGAGAAGCAATTCACGGTGGTGAGTTACGACCGTCGTGCGCGCGGCGCCAGCGGCGACACCGCGCCCTATGCCGTGCAGCGGGAGATCGAAGACATCGACGCGCTCATGGGCGCCGCCGGTGGTCGCGTCACCCTGTATGGCGTCTCTTCGGGCGCGGTACTCGCGCTGCTGGCCGCCGCGTCGCTGCCCGTCGCCAAACTCGCTCTCTACGAACCGCCATTCATGGTGGGACCACACGCGCGCACGCTGCCTCCCGAGCGCACGGCGGTGCTCACGCGCATGATTGCCGAAGACCGCCGTAGTGACGCCGTGAAGTACTACATGGGCGACATCATCGGCATCCCGCGCTTCATGCCTTTCGTGTTTCAGTTCCTGCCGATGTGGAGAAAGCTCAAGGCCGTGGCCCCTTCGCTGCCCTACGACTCCGCGGTCATGGGTGATTTCGCCATCCCGGCCGAAGCCGGGGCCATCCAGGTGCCCACGCTGGTCATGGCCGGCACCAGGACCTGGCCGGTTCTGCTGGATGCAGCGAGGGCGCTGGCGGCGGCGATCCCGCATGCGCGCCACGAGACGCTCGCCGGTCAGACTCATAATGTGGCGGCACAGGCCGTCGCGCCCGTGCTCGAGGCCTTTATCAAGGCCTAACCTGTTGATTCTGAAGCCGGTCAAGTGCGTGCATTCCCGGCCGTTAACCGGGACGGGTCAATCCACTAGCAAGATGTCATGCACAGAACAGCCGCTGCGACCGTTACGAACGATTTAGACCGGGTTTTACAGGCCGCCATGGCCGACGAGTCGCTGGAGCTGCCGCCTCCGCCGCAGGTCGCCGTCGAAGTCACGCGCCTGACGCGCGCGAACATGAACGACGACGGGCGGGCCGATGCGAACGCCGCGGCACTCTGCGCGCTGATACAGCGCGACGTCGCGCTCGCCGGGCAGGTCATGCGCGTGGCGAATTCCGCGTTGTATGTGCGGCGTTCTCCCGTGGTGACGTTGCAGCAGGCCATCGCGTTGCTCGGCATGCGCGAGATCCGCACGATTGCCTTCGCCGTCGCGGTGCAGGGCCAGGTTTTTGCGTCCACCTACTTTCGCCGGGAGATGGCCGACCTGTGGCGCGAGTCGGTGATCACCGCATTGTTTGCCCAGGAAGTCGCCCGTCTCAAACGCCGCGATGGCGAATCCGCATATCTGTGCGGACTGCTGCATCGCGTGGGGCTGGCCGTGGTGCTCGGCCGCGTCGGCGCCGCGGCCCTGACGCACCGCCTGTCGCCGGAAGCGGGCATGGTGATGCAATTCGCGCAGGAACACGAAACGCGCGTCGGCACCCAGCTCGCCGTGAGCTGGAACCTGCCGCCCGCCGTGAGCGCGTCGATTGCGCACTGGCGCAACCCGCTGGGCGCGACCGAATGGCGCACCGAAGTCATGGAAGTGGCGCTCGCGCGGCAGATCTCCGACGAGCTGCGCACGCCCGGCATCGGCGGCGAGCTTCCGGATTCCATGCTGGGCCCGGTATCGAAGTGGATGGACGACCTCTCTATCTACCCGGACGAGCTCTTTTCCATCATGGCGCAGCGCGCGGCGATCCACGCCACCGCCGAAAGTTACTCGTAACGCGGCTTCGAACCACGCTCGACGATGGCGCCGCACAGCAGCGTCGCCACGATGGCTGGCACGATCACTATCTGCCACGACTCGACTGCGAGCAGACCGCGGTGAAGTCCATCGCGCAACGCGATGGCGCCGCCACACAACACGGCCGCGACGACCGCGGACAAGGCCAAGGCGGCCAGCGCGCCGACCGCCGTCTTCGACCGCAACGCCCAGTAGACGATTCCGATCAGGATGGCGGGTATGAGCCCCACGAACCACGCCATCGGAATGCCGAAAGGCGCAGCCAGGACGACTGCGAACGGAACCTTCAGGATGTCGAGCACGCCGTCGGATTCCGCTATCACCATCAGCGAGATGACTGTCGCGTAGCCGAAAAACGGACCCAGCGCGGCGAAAATCCACAGGCACCGCTTCATGGTCACCGCGCTGCCACTTGTTTCCGGTGGATTCATCCGCGGCAGAACATCGGACCGGCCTTCGCTTCCAGCAGGCGGATCAGCATCGGATCCATGTACGCAAAATCGTCGGGGATGTCGAGACAGATCACGCGCTTGTCCCCGAGGTGAGCCCGAAACTGTTTGCTGAGTTTGTTTCGGTGCGCGCGCTCCATGACGATGATGACATCCGCCCACTCGATGATTTCAGGGGACACGGGATTGCCACAGGTTTGATCGGTGCCCGCCGATGTGACTTCGAAGCCCGGGCGGTTGGAGAACACCTGTTCCGCCGTGGGACTGCGCAGCCGGTTCTGTGAGCACACGAACAGCACTCGCGTGATTTTTCGACTGCCTACCAATGTTTCTTCGATCTGTTCCACTTGTACAAGGCCGCGGCAAACAGGTTGTAACCGAAACGACACAGATGTTTGATGACTGGAAGGCCAAGCACCCGAGCCTTCCAGCGCTCCGTCGGCGAGTTCATCCAGATTGCCAGGAATGCGTCGAACCCGACATGCAGCTTTTGCTCTTCATCCACCACGTGCAGACGTTCGCGAACGAACTCCAGGTCCGCGTGAACCTCTGAGACCAGCTCATTGTCTTTGTGCACGTCGGCCCATTGGATCTCGCAGCTGCTGCCCTTCTCCATCTGGCCTTCGATGCCGGCCTTGCAGACCGGGCAGGCGGAGTTGTAGTAGACCTTCATCCTCGATGGCTCCTGGGAGAATCCAGGTGATAAACCCGGTGATGCATTCTGTCACCTGGCAAACATTGCTGACACCACCGACGGCGATTTTGTGAATTACGCAGGCAAGCGCCGACGTTGCTCATTGAAACTCTTGCGACGCAACCCAGGCCCACGTATTAACTAACTATTGGCTTGCTGGTCGCAGGGGGTCTGCACTAGTCTCGCCGGCAACGCACAGCCTGGAGCAACAGCGAGTGCGAACTATCTAGATCGCCAGGCCACGAGGGGCAGGGAACATGACCGATCCGGGCGCGCAGCCCAACTACCAGTGCTGAAACAGGGAGGATTCGCATATGTTCACTCGTCTTCGTTGGATATCGATGCTGGCAGTGCTGGCCACGAACTGGCCTGCATTGATGCCCGTCGCCCATGCCCAGGTCGCCGGTCAGGTTATTGACCTGCCCTCCATCACGGTTGGCCGGGGTGGGCTCAGGGGCCTGGCCGCCGGATACTGCACGTCGGAGGCATCCTGGTGTTTGGGTAATTTCGGTTCCGCAACCCCGGTCACTTCGCCCGACGGCCTGACCATTGTGGCGTTCGCGGATCAGCCCGGGACGGCCAAAGCGGGCGACGTGTACCAGCGTACCGCGCTGAACATCAAAGGCTTCGCCTCGGACCCGGGCCAAAACTGGCTCGCGTCGGTCAACTGCGATGGCGTGACATACCAAGCGGCGACAGCTACGAGCTATTCGTTCTCGGGTGGACGCGCGGCCTGGTCCTGGGGAAGACCGGACGGTGCGCAGCCAGCTTTCCAGGGTCGCACCAACGTCAGCTGCACCATTCAACGCAGGGGCGTGTCCGGCTGGGTGCGGCCGAAGTACCAGGTCGTAGGACTGACCTACGCGCCTCCGGGATCGCGAAGCACCGCTGCGTACGCGAACGCGTTCATGAACGGCACCAGCACCTCGCATACCTCGAGCTTTACGACTGGCATCTCGCAGTCCGTCACGGTGACGACCGGTTTCAATCTCTTCGGTGTTTTCGAGGGCAAGACGACGCAGAACTATTCGGCGGGTTGGAGCCAGCAGAAGGACAACAGCAATTCGCTGCGAATCAGCCAGCAGATTTCCAATGAGTTGCTCGTGCCGGGGCCCGCCGCTTCATCGGCGGGCGTGGACCATGACTACGACACGATCTACGTCTGGCTGAATCCCATGATATTCGCGATGGTATTTCCGACGACTGTGGTCATCGGCGGTTATGGATATGACACTCGGGACACCATCACCGGCATGGACGTGATTCCCTTGACCGTCGGTCAATTGAGAGGAGTCCAGCCGATCCCGCCTCAGGTTTGGGCACGTTTGAATCGTACTTGGGACACCGCGCTCGGTGGGCTGACGAGTGTGGACCTCCTGGCCATCATGCAGGCCAACCCATTCGCCGCGAATCCTGGATACAACCCGAACACGGATCCCAATCGCCGATACGAACTGCCGCTCAGCGGCAATCCGCCGCTACCGGCAAATATCATCATGAACTTTGCGCCCGTTCCACCGGGGGGCCAACCCACCGGGCAGACCTACTCGACGAGTTACTCGAGCACGACGGAGTCCGGGAAATTGGCGAGAGACACCTACAGAGTTGCTCATTCCCTCGAAGGAGAAGCGAGTTTCCTGACGGGTTGGAGCACGAAACTCAGGACCCAGACGGAATTGAGCACGTCGAATCAATGGAGCAGCACCATCACGAGCCAGACTACCCAGTCCGCGCGGTTCACGATCTTCCCGCCGCTGGCTTCGGACAATTACACGGGACCGACGGCAATGCAGGTGTGGAAGGACAACGTCTATGGGACGTTCATGTTCTTCCCGCAAAACTGAGGTCGGTGCAAGGCGCGCGTCGCGTGACGCGCGCCTTCGACTCCGGAACTTCACTGTGTCTTCTTCGCCTCGGACTCCTGGACTGTGCCCAGCCGCAGCATCACTCCGGTCACACGACCTTCGTCGCCGACGCGGAAGATCATCTCGGAGTCCGTGCCCTCCGCGAAAAAGTGCCTCTCCGAGAGAGGCAGGAGCTTCACGACAGGCCTGCCTCCTCCCTTCCACAGGAGCGCGTCTCCTTCCTTTGTCACCACGGCAACCGCACCTGGAGCGAACTCGTAGCGACCCGTGAATCTGTCGAGCGTTCCCGGATCGACCGCAATCGCTTTGCGCTCGGCAGGGAGTCGAGTGCTCTGTGCGTGGAGGAAACACCAGCGTCCCTCGATCTTCGCCAGGACGGTGGTTGAGTAGATTCCCCTTTCGAGAGCTCCCCGGAGCAACGCGATATTCCCGTATTCATCGAGTCGCTCGAGGGATGGCATGGGGGCGGCGCGCCAGTCGTCACGCAGGATGTTTCGAAGGTGGGTTTCCCTGTCGACCACCCTTCCATTGGCCTGGACCCAGACCCAGCCTTCGGCAAAAAGACGTTCGAGCGCAATCCTGTCCTTCTTCGCCCCGGCCTCGTTGTAGGCGCGCCAGAGCGACCCGACTTCGGCCGCTACCGTCGCGGTGGAGGCGACCTTGTTTTCAGCGAGAGCAGCGGGCATCGCGAGGAAGACGCAGAGACAAGCAGCTACGAGTCGCATCCATGACTCCTTCGGAAGTGAGCGATCCTGGCCTGGCACTTTATCTTTCACGCGTCCGGTCCAGAGATCTGTGAGGCCGCGGCTACCGCAAGAAACTCCCGGCACACTCCCGAATGGACGGCTCAATATCCGAGCGCGCCGCGATCTCGCGCAAGAGAGCATGAATGTCGGCATCACCGGCCGCAAGCTGGCCAACGTTGAGCATCCGATTGAGCATCACAACCCCGAGTTCGCTCGGGCGACGACGCAGTGAGTCAACCAGGTATGGCTCGTAGCCAGGAAGGGATTCCAGGCCATGCACGATCGACCAAGCGGGACCGACTGCCTCGTCCAGAGGAAAACGCTCGAAGACGCGTAACATGGCCTTGATGCCTTCTGCATCCACGGGCTGCTGGAATAGTTCGCCCAGCAAGTCGTCGAGGCGAAGCCACGACCCATCGGTGGGCATGAAGCCGTCTATATCGCGAAGGATCTCTGCCGCTGGCCGGATCATGGCGGGCCCTGGGAGCAGCCTGACTCTTGCGGGGGGCTAACACTTCCCCGACGGCATCTGCGACAGCCAGGTGCGCGCGGGTTGCTCGGCGCTGAAGAACCGCACCGTCGGATGGATCCGGTGTTCGTAGGTGAGCTCGCTGAACCGCGCACCGTAACCCGCCGGGTCGCGCACGATGATCGCGAGCTTGGTGCGGTAGCTAACAAACTTCTGCAGCACCTGGCCGGCAAGACCGGTTTTCAGGTCGAAGAAGTCGGGTGACAGGTTCTTTTCATCGATGACCAGCCCGCCTCGCTCGACGCTGGCCGTGAGGGCAGCGGAAATGTCGCTGGGGGATTGAATGCCGATGAGTGTCATGGCGGCGAGTCTACAGGCCTAACGCGCTCAAGCCGGGGTGATCGTCGGGTCTGCGTCCCAACTCCCACCGAAACTTGCGGTTGGCCTCCGTTAACATGACGTCATTGATGCTGGCGTGCCGCTGGCGCATCAATCCGAGCTCATCGAACTCCCAGTTCTCGTTCCCGTACGAACGGAACCAGTGGCCCGAATCGTCGTGCCACTCATAGGCGAACCGCACCGCAATACGCGCGCCTTCGAAGGCCCACACCTCCTTGATGAGGCGGTAGTCGAGCTCCCTGGCCCATTTGCGCTTGAGGAACTCGACGATGGCCGGCCGGCCCGAGAAGAACTCGGCGCGATTGCGCCAGGTGCTATCCACCGTGTACGCGAGCGATACGCGCTCCGGATCGCGCGAGTTCCACGCGTCTTCCGCGGCGCGAGCCTTCTGCGCTGCCGTCTCGCGTGTGAACGGTGGAACCGGCGGGCGTCCTTGCCTTGGCGCGTTCATTGGAACCTCTTGGAGAAAGTGAGTTCGAAAGTGCGCGGAAGCGTGGTCACCGTGCAGGGCTGACACCGGGATTGCTTTCTGTCGCATACCCCGAGTATGTGACACCTCATGCGGTCACGCACCCTAACCTAACGGATCACACTCGCTCGCAGCCTGTGAGCGGTTGCTATTTATTGCTGGCCAATCGGACCTGCGTTAGGCTGCTCCGGCCTTACAACGTCAAGGACTGACTCGTAGCGCATCGCGTGCACTGGATCAGGGAGGAACCGCTCATGAAACGTCTCACCACGACGACGATTGCTATCGTGACATTGGGCTTGCTCGATCTCACGTCACCGGCTATCGCTCAAACCAACGGCATGATCGGGAGCGAGCACACCATCACGGTGGGCGGCAACACAAACGGAAGGGCGGGTTACTGCCCGGTGGGCGGGTGCGGCACGGCCTACGTTTTCGGTTCCATTTCTACTGCGACAACGCCCGACACCCTCACCGTCACATCGTTCGTGGACCTTCCCGGCCCAAGGGTGACCAATGGTTACAACCGTACGCAATTGTCGCTCGCGGGCTTCACATCGGATCCCGGGAGGAACTGGCTTTCTCGAGCCACCTGCGGGGCGGTGACATACGCTGGTGCAAACGCGAGCGTATACAACTACGCGAACGGAGAAGCGAGCTGGTGGTGGGCCGCGACACATGGCGCGCAGCCCGCGTTCCAGGGCCGGTCCAGCGTGAGCTGCACCATTTCCCGCAGCGGTGACGCCAACTGGATCACTACGAAGTACCAGGTGGTTGGTTTGACATACGCACCGCCGGGATCCAGGAGCACTGCGACCTACAGCAGCGGCTTCGTCAATGGCACGGCCACCAACCACGTCTCGAGCTTCCAGAATGGCATTACGCAGGAAGTCTCACTCACAACAGGCGGCGGCCTCTTCGGAATCCTCGACGGTGAGGTCACGCAGACATTCACTGCAGGCTGGAAGCAGACCAGGGATAACAGTTCCTCGTTGACGATCAGTCAACAGACATCGAGTGGACTGATCGTCCCGGGGCCGGCTTCCTCAGCCGCCGGCGTGGATCACGATTACGACACTATCTACGTCTGGGTAAATCCCGCGGTATTCATGATGGTATTTCCGACGAAGGTGGTCGTCGGAGGGTATGGTTGGAACGCGCGCAGCCCGGTCAGCGGAATGGATGTCGTTCCTCTGACTGTGGGTCAGCTCAGGGGCACTCAGCCCATCGCCCCCAATACGTGGGCGCGATTGAATCGGTCATGGGACTCGCAACTGGGCGGCCTTACGACAGCGGATTTCCAGTTGATCCTGCGAGCAAATCCGTTCGCAATCAACCCGGCATACAACCCCAACACGGATCCGACGCGTCGTTACGAACTTCCTCTCAGTGGCAATCCGCCAACGCCTACGAATTTGATTCTCAACTACGTTCCCGCTCCACCAGGCGGGCAACCAACCGGCCAGACCTACAGCTCGAGCTATTCCAGTACTTCAGTCCAGGGAAGGTCGTCGAAGGATGAGTACACCGCCTCCTACTCGATCAGCGGCTCGGCGTCATTCGACTTCCTGATCAAATTCCAGCAAAAGCTGAAGACCACGACGAGCATCACGTATTCCAATCAGTGGAGCCAGTCGGTGACGAACGGCACCTCGCAAGCGGCGAGCTTCACGATTTTTCCGCCGTTTGCCGCGGACAATTACGTCGGTCCGACGGCTATCCAGGTGTGGAAAGACAACGTGTACGGCACGTTCATGTTCTATCCACAGTTCTGACCGGCGGAAACGGCGGGCGTCCCTGCCCTGGCGCGTTCATCAGAACCGCTTGGAGAAAGTGAGCCCGAAAGTGCGCGGCAGTGTGGTCACCGTGTAGGGCTGCAGTCCGCACAGCGGCACTGCGTTCGGCGCCGGATCGTCGTCCGGGTCGTACGGCTTGAACTCCGCACACTCCGTGAACCGCGAAAGCACTGCGCGTTCGTCGAAGGCATTCTTCACGAACACTTCGAGGCCCCAACTCTCTTTCTCGACGCCAAAAGAAAAGTCGAAGATGTCGTACGAGGGCTGCTTGCCCAGCAGTTCGCGTTCATCGGTGCGCAGATCGGTCCACGCCGAGCCGGAATATACCCACGCACCCTGGAAGTGCGCGTCCATGCCGGCCATCGCAAACTCGTAGCGGCCCACGGCATTGGCCTTGAACTCCGCCTGCACCGGCAGTTCCTGGCCGGCAGGCGCCTGGAGAAACGTGCCCACAGGGGCCAGCGGATCGTCGCAGTTGGTGACGATTTCACCTTCATTGGGACCCGTGTCATAGGTGGTGCCGCAGTAATCCTGCGTCGACTGCGCGTCGAGAACCGAGAAGGCACTCGAAAGCGTGAACGCGTCCGTGACGCTCCACATGATGTCCGCCTCGATGCCCTTGATGCGGGCCTGACCGGCATTGCGGATTTCCGTGAGGCCGTTGGCGCCGAGGAACGAGTACTGGAAATCGTCCCAGTCCTGCTGGAACACGGCGCCGTTGATTCGAACGCGGTTGCCGGCCAGCTCAGTCTTGAAGCCCAACTCCACGTTGGTGAGGAAGTCCGCCTCGTACGGCGGCAGCGTGCCGCGGCGGTTGATGCCGCCCGGACGAAAACCTTCCGACCACGTGGCGTAGAGCATCACGTCGTCGTTGGCGTGCCACGTGAGGTTGAACCGCTTGGAATTGCCGTCTTCCTTCGTTGTCTTGTCGAGGTTCGTGCAGGGAGCGCGGCGGAACGGATCCGAGCCGGCAAAACAGGCCGCCTCGCCCGTGCCGGACGAATAACCCGCTCCGTATCCGAAGAAGCCCTTGAGTGAATTCTCCGATTCGAAGAAGCGGATGCCGCCCGTGATGGCCAGTGTCTCGGTGATGTCGAAAGTGACTTCGCCGAACAGCGCGTCGTCAGCGTCCTCGCGCTCCTGGTCGGTGAGCCACAAGGTGTCGGGGTTGCCGGGCACTTCCAGGCCGTCGTTGAGATTTTCGATGCGATACGACTGGTAGATGCTGTGGCTCTGGCGTTGCGTGAACGCACCGACCGTCAGGCGCCAGCGGTTCTCCGCGGACGACGACAAGCGCAACTCGTGGCTGTTCTTCTTGTACTTGTCGCCGCCGACGATGAACTGCGTGGGGTCGATGAGAGCCCCGTCGTTGTCGCGGATGTAATCGCCGTACTGGCAGCAGGAGTCGTAGAAAAAGGAATAATCCGCGTAGTCCAGGCGCGTGGTGTCGTCACGATCGAGAAATGCGCCTGCGTACGTGAGATCCCAGCTGCCGATCTTTCCCTGCAGGGTGAGCGCGGCCTGCACGAACTTGTCTTCGGAAGACTCGTCCTTCGCGTGCGCGACCTTGAGGTCGCCCTCGAGCGGATCGAAGCCGAACGTGCCGGTCGTCTTCGTATTCTGCGCCATCACGGTCGGAGTGATCGTCCAGGAATCGTTGAGGTCGATGCCGAGCGCGACGCGTGCGCCGTATTTCTGCCAGCCGTTGTAGTTGTCCTCGACCTTGTCGGTGTTGTCGACCGCGATGCCGGACACGGGGTACACGCGCGTCGAACGCACGTTGTCGATGTATCCGGGCTCGTCTTTCGACCAGCCGACGATGCGGATGGCCGCGTTGTCGCTCAGCGGGATGTTGACGAAACCTTCGCCGGTGTAGCCGAGATCGCCCTCGAGCGTGGCTCCCGTGAGATCGAAGCCCGCCGCGAACTGGGACGGATCGGGCTTGTTCGTGATGATGCGGATGGTGCCGGCCTGGGAGCTCGCGCCGTACAGCGTGCCCTGCGGGCCCGCGAGCACTTCGACGCGCGCGATGTCGTAGATCTGGACGTCGAGCGCGCCCTGGATCGTGGTGATCGGCTGCTCGTCGAGATACATGCCGACCGAAGGTTGGGGACCCGAGTGGTTGGCATTTTCACCGCTGGCGACACCGCGCATGTACGGGCGCGCGAAGCCGGGACCGCCACTCTGAAAGGCCACATTCGGCAGGAATTTCACATAGTCGTCGAAGGTCTCGACCTTGAGGTTCGCGAGCTGCTCCTGGCCAATGGCCTGGATGGACATCGGCACATCCTGGAGGCTCTCATCCCGCTTGTTGGCGGAGACGACGACTTCGTCGAGCTTGGCGTCATCTGCCTGTTGTGCCTGTACGACGCCGGTGCCGGCGAGCAAGGCGCCGGCGAATGGCAGCGCACGTCTAACAGCGGAAGCAAGGGAGCTTGAATCACGCGAAATAGTCCCGTTTCTGCTCACTGACATGTGTTTCCCCGATTTTTTTATTCGACGTCGCTTCGACGGCGATTCCCGATGTGGGCGTTAGGGCTGAATAGTATGCCTTCCGCCACGGAATCAAAACTGGGCTGAGACCGGATACTTTTCCAGCACGGAACCGAGCGCCTGCTTCAACGGATCGAGCCACGGCTCGTAGTGCCGCCACTGGTCGACGCCCTCGCGAAATATCGGGCGACGCACCTGTTCGGAGCTGGCGGTGCGCACCGCTCGCTGGTTCTCGTGGAACCGGAGCACGCCGTCTTCGAACGGCAAGCCGCAGTATTCGAGCAGGCGGCGGATCTCGCCCTCGGTGTCCTCGACCATGTTTTCGTAGAACACGCGATGCACGCGTCCGGGTAACACGGCATCGAAATGGTCCATGAGCTCGACGTAGTTGCGGTAGTAGCGGCCGATTTCCGCGAGGTCATATGTGAAACTCTGGCCGCGCGCAAAGTGCTGCTTGAAGCAGGAGAAGCAGCAGCCGAGCGGGTGCCTTCGGGCGTCGACGATCCTGGAATTCGGCAGCATCAGGTGAATGAGCCCGACGTGCGCGAAGTTATTAGGCATCTTGTCGATGAAGAATGGCCGGTCGGTCTTGCGCTGGATGCGTGTTTGCGCCAGGTATTGCTCGCCGAACGCCCGCAGCTCGTCCGCGGAATACCGCTCGAGCGCGCGCGGATACGCGGACCCTTCCGCGCGTGTGGTCCGCTTGCCGATGATGCGCGCGATCATCGTGACGTCCGGCAGCTCCTGCGTGCCCTCGACCTGCGAGTGTGTCGCGAGAATCTGTTCGATGAGCGTGGAACCGGACCGGGGCAGCCCGACCACGAAGATCGGGTCGGGCGCGGGGCAACCCATGCCACTGCGCGCGGCAAAAAACGCCGGCGTGAACAGCTTCTTCGAGCGCGCGACATGCGCTTCGTTGTCCTCGGCGTCGTAGCGGATCAGCTTGCGGCGCAACGCGTTGCCGCGCCGGTAGTGTTCGAACGATTCCGCGTACTCGCTCGTGTCCTCGAGCGCCTTGCCGAGCGCGAAATCGAAGTGAAACCGGTCTTCGTTCGTCAGGTCCGTACGCTCGAGCTGCGCGCGCATCGTCGCGATGTCATCGCTGCTGAAACGGTAGGTCTTGAGGTTGGCCAGGCTCCACCACACTTCCCCGAAGCGCGGCGTCAGTTCAATACAGCGACGATACGCGTCGATGCTCGCAGCGTTCTGGCCCGCCGTTTTCAATGCGTGACCCAGGCTCATCCATATGCGCGGCTGCCGCGGATAGTCCGCGAGCACGGCTTTGTATTGCTGGATCGACTTTTCGAACTCGCCGATGCGGCCGAGGATCGCCGCCTTGAGATTTCGAAGGCCGGGGTTCGTCGGATCCTCGGCGAGCAATGCCTGCACCTCTTGAAGCGCAGCCTCGGGCTTGTTTGCCCGGTGCAGCACCATTGCATAGTTCTGCCGCGCCACCTTGAAACCGGGTGCGAGTTCGAGGCAACGCGCGAGCAGGACCTCCGCGTCGGCGGTACGCCCGATGCGCGCCGCAACTTCGGCGAGCATCCGGATGGCGGCGACGTCGGTGGGATAGTGCCGCAGGTGTTCGCGCAGCGAAGCTTCCGCTTCCGGGATGCGGTTCTCGCTGAGCGCGAGCGCCGGCACCATGAGTTTCGGGTCGCTCGTCGAATACCGCAGATGCTGCGCGAAAGCTTCGTCCGCGGCTTCGCGCATCTCGAGCGCGCTGTAGTGATCCGCAAGCGCACGCCAGACGTCAGGCAGCGACGGCTTGAAGTGGACCGCGCGCCGCAGCGCCTCGATCGCATCGTCGCCCTTCCCGATGCGCCCCAACGCCAGACCCTTGAGCGCGAGCGCATCGGGCTGGTCAGGCAGCACCTTCAGTATTTCGTCGGCCTGCTCGATCGCCAACGGCGGGTCGCGGTCCAGCAGGCGCATCGCTTGCGCAAGCGCGAGCGCGAGCGTGCCAAGCGGATCTGCCGACGTACCGGTCACTTCCTGCCGGTCCCCGCGAGATCCTTCACGAGCAGGTACCACATCTCGAGCCCGTCATAGAACGACTTCACGGGGATGCGCTCGTTGAGGCCGTGCGCGAACGCGTCCTTGTCCTTGATGAACGTGGGATCCACGCCGTAGGTCGGAATGCCGACCGCGCGGAACACCAGGCCGTCGGTGGCGCCCGAAGCCTGCTGGGGCACGATGTTGGCGGCGGGATAGAACTTGTGCACGACGCGCGTGACGGCCGCGACGATGTCGTTGCGCAGCGGCGAGGCGTCGCTCGACATGGGCTCGCCATCCACCGTCACCTCGACGCCCTCGCCCACGACGCCCGCCAGCGCCAGGCGTACGTCGTCGACCTTCACGCCCGGGAAAATGCGGCAGTTGACGTTGGCGACGGCGCTCTGCGGAAGCGCGTTTTCGGCGTGCCCGCCTTCGAGCATGGTGGCCACGCAGGTGGTGCGCGTCTGTCCGACGTACGCCGGATTCGCCGCGAGCGCGGCGGCCGCGGCTTCGTCCTTGGGATTGGCGGCGAATTTCGACATCGCCGCGCCCAGTTCTCCCGGCGTGTTCTTCGCTGCCGACCGGAAACTCGCGACGGTGGTGTCGTTCCACATGACCGGGAAGCTGAACTGGCGCAGCTTCACGAGCGCCGTGGCGAGATCGTAGATCGCGTTGTCGGCGCGCGGCATCGAGCTGTGACCGCCCGGGTTGCGCGTGGTGAGTTTGAAGTCCGCGTAGGTTTTCTCGGCGGTCTGCAAGCCGTAGAACAACGGCTTGCCGGTGTCGTCGTCGAGCGTGCCGCCGCCGCCGTCGGAGTTCAGCGCGTATTCGGCGTCGATGAGATGCCGATGTTTGTTTGCGACCGCCACCGTGGTGGCCATCGAGGTTTCCTCGTCGCCGCTGAAATAGATGATGAGGTCGCGCTTCGGGACGAACTTTTCCGCCTTGAGGCGCAGGAAAAGCGTTGTCAGCCCGGCGACGCCGTGTTTCACGTCGTAGGTGCCGCGCCCGTAGAAGTAGCCGTTCTCTTCGATGAGCTTGTAAGGGTCGCGCACCCAGTCCGACGCCCTGGCCGTCACCACGTCCATGTGGGCGAGCAGCAGGATGGGTTTGCCGCCGCTGCCGTCGCCGCGGTAACGCACGACGAGCGCCGCGGTGCAGTCCGCCGGTAGTTTGAACGGCACGATGGTGACGTCTTCGGCCGGAAAACCCGCGGCACGAAACTCGCCGGCGAGATATTCGGCCATCTCCGGAACCTTGCCGAGGCCCAGCGAGGTGGGGATGGAGATCACTTTCTCGAAGATTTCGCGCGCCTTGGCGTCGAACGGGCCGCGCGCGGGACGCAGGGCGGCGCTCGCGGAGGAGCCAGCGGTGAACGCCAGCAACACCCCGGCCGTTAACAATGTCAGCTTCTGTTTGGATTTCATTGGCCTCGACCCCAAGTACGATGCCGGAATCTTACCTACACAACACTTGCATTGGGGGCGCGTGCCTTTATTCTTCGGGTTCGCGCGCTCGTTGCGCGCTCGTTCCCGCGGGAGGGTTCCATGTTCAGCCGCATCGCCAACCTGTTCAAAGGTTTCCTGTCGTTGTTTGTCTCGGGCGTCGAGAGGCGCAATCCCGAAGCGCTGCTGGAACTCGAACAGGAAAACCTGCGCAAGCAGGTCGGCAACTTCAACCAGGGACTCGCCTCACACGCCGGCTTGTCCGAACGCCTCATGAGCCAGGTGCGCAAGCTCGAAGCCGAGCAGAAAGATCTGCGCGCCAAGACCACCGCGCACGTGCGCGCCGGCAACAACTCCGCCGCCGGCCAGTACGCGCTGCGCCTGCAGTCCGTGGAAGCCCAGCTCACCGAGAACCGCGCCCAGCTCGAGCAGGCCGAAACCACTTACAAGAACCTGGTGAAGGCCCGCGACGTCGCCGTGCAGACGGCGCGCGCCAAGATCGAAAGCCTGAAAGGCGCCATCAACGACATGCGCATGAAACAGGCCATGGCTGAAATCCACGAGATGTCGGCCGGCATGATCACCAACATCGGCGGCGCAGGCGACACGCTGAACCGCCTCGAAGGCATGGTCATGGAAGAGCGCGACAAGGCGGCCGGCCGTGCGCGCGTGGCCCGCGACGCCGTCGACATGTCGCAGGTCGAGGTCAAGGAAGCCGAGATGACCGCGCTCGCCGACCAGGCGCTGGCGGACTTCGCGGCGCGCGAGGGCATCTCGCTGAAGGGCACGGCCGCACCCGCACCGGCGGAGCGCTCCATGGGCACGGCTGAAAAGCCCCAGGGAAATGCATAAGGTCAATAGTTAGCTGAACGCCATACCACGAGAATCGGGCGTGCCCGCTCCGTCCGCAACACCCGCCTGGGCCGCCGAGCTCAGGCTCGCCTACGAAAGCGGCGCGTCCAGCCAGTTCATCCTGTTCGGCAACGTGCACGACCGGCTGGCCGTGGACCAACGCCTGGTCAGCCTCGCGGACTTCCTCGAGGACACGCTGCTCAAGAGCTTCGGCGTGGTGCTGTCTTACGACCTCGGCAGCGGCCTCAACATCGAGCGCGGCGGCGAAATCGTCGACAAGTGGCAGGGCGCGGAGCTCAAGCGCATGGCGCGCGAGCCGTTGGCGGCCGTCCAGTGGATCGACCGCTACCTGCGCTACCTCGGCAACCTGCGCGCGCTCGGCACCAGCGAGAAAACGCCGAACGTCGCAGTGATCCTGCGCAGCGTCGATCACATCGTGCCCGCGGACGGCGCCGGTTTCGAACACGGCAGCATCACCAGCATGCTGCGCGCGTGGTCCTGCGACTCGCCGTTCACCGACCTGCCGTTCACCAGCCTGTTGATCGCCGACAACCTCAACGACGTCGAACCGCTGCTCGCCAGCGCGGCTCACACCGTGCGCACGCGCGTGCCGCTGCCCGACGCGGCCGCGCTTGCGCAGGCGCTCGAAATCATGCGCAAGCAGAGCCCGCGGGCTTTCGCGCCAGAGGCCAACCTGCCGCAGATCGCCGGCATGCTCACGGGCGTCACCGTGTCGAGCCTCGGCAGCCTCACGAGTATTCGCCACTTCGAGTCGAAACCCCTCGCCGACGCCGACCTCGCAAGGCTCAAGAAAGAGCTGGTGGAACGCGATTCCTCGGGGCTGGTGGAATTCATCGAAGGCAAACGCACGCTCAACGACTACCACGGGCAGGAATCGCTGAAGACCTGGCTGCGCCAGGACATCGCCTTGTGGCGCGCCGGCGACCTGAAGGCGCTGCCCATGGGCTATCTACTGTGCGGCCCGGTGGGCACGGGCAAAACCTACCTCGTCGAGTGCCTCGCGGGTGAAGCCGGCGTGCCCGTGGTCAAGCTCAAGAACTTCCGCGACCGCTGGGTGGGTTCGTCCGAAGGCAACCTCGAGAAGATTTTCCGGCTCATTCGCGCGCTCGGCCGCTGCATGGTGTTCATCGACGAGGCCGACCAGACGCTCGGCAAACGCGACTCGGGCGCGAACGATTCGGGTCTTTCCGGCCGCATTTACTCGATGATCGCCCAGGAGATGTCGGACAGCGGCAATCGCGGGCGCGTGTTGTGGTTGTTAGCCTCGTCGCGGCCGGATCTCATCGAGGTCGACCTGAAGCGCCCGGGGCGCATCGACGTGAAGGTGCCGTTGCTGCCCACGAGCACACCCGCCGAGAGTGCGCAGCTCGTCGGCATGCTGGCGAAGCGCTACGGCCTCGAAATCGGCGCCGCGGATCTCGCGCGCCTCGAGCCGCGCATGCCCACGCTGCTGACGCCCGGCGCGGCCGAGGCGCTCGTGGTCAAGGCCTATCGGCACGCCCGCACGCAGAACGTCCCCGGCGGCGCCGCGCTCGAAGCCAGCCTCGATGGCTACCAGAACCCCGTGCCCGCCGACGTCCTCGAATTCCAGATGCGCATCGCCATCCGCGAGGCGACGGACCTCGGCTTCGTGCCGCCGGCGTTTCGCGCGATGGCCAAAGCGGAATGAATCGAGCGCAATGAAGAAGAAGCCGTCCTACCTGCGAGCCGCGTTCAATGCGCGGCCGCTGGGCATGCCGATACCGCCCAACTGGTTCGGAGTGGCCGCGTTCGGATTGCTGGGCGCGTTGATCAATCCCGGGCTGTGGCTCATCGGCGCCGGCCTCGAAGGGTTCTACCTGTGGTGGCTGTCGAAGAACGAGCGCTTCCGCGCCACGGTGGATGCCGAACATGGCTTCTCCGACAGCACGTCACGCTACGAGGAAATGCTCGCGAAACTCGACTCCGCCGCGCAGGGGCACCAGTACGAAATCGAGCAGGAAGCCGCCGAGATCGTCCAGCTCCTGCAACGCAGTGAGGCGCATGGTTCGCAGATCGGCGACGTGCGCCAGATGGCGTGGCTGCACCTGAAGCTGCTGGCGGCGCGCGATTCGTTTGCCGAAGTCGTCGAAGCGGCCGATCGCGAGCGCAAGAAACTCGACGAGCAGGAACGCCGCTGCCGCGAGCGGCTCGCCGCCACGGGCACCGACGAAGAGCTGCGCCGCAGCCTCGAGCAACAGATCGAAGTCATCGGTTCGCGGCGCGCCGCGCATGCCGATGCCCAGCGCCGCATGGAACTGGTCGACGCGGAGCTCGGCCGCCTGCGCCAGCAGGTGTCGCTGGTGCGCGAGCAGGCGTTGCTGGTCACCGAGGAAGGCAACATCGGCCAGTCGCTCGACGCCCTGTCGGCGTCGCTCAATGAAGCGAATCGCTGGCTCAAGGATCAGCGCGAGTTGTTCGCGGGCCTCGAAAATTTCACCGACGAACCGCCACCGGCGGATCTGTTGGCGTCGAAGCGCGGAGTCAGACGTTCCGCGAAAGTTTCGGAGTAAAGGAGAAGTGCACATGTCCTCGAGTCATCGTTATGCACGCGGTTCGGCCGCCGGCAACCTCATCACGTTGCTGCTGCTGGTCGGCGTGGTCGCCCTGGGCGCATGGCTGTGGCTGGGAAAGAAGGAAGAACCCAAGGCCGCGGGTGAATCGGCGAGGCCGAGTGCTTCGCAGCCGGCACGCGAAAAAGCCGTTGCCGCGCCGGAAGGTGATGCGCCCTCACCCATCGAACCGGTGATCGGCACGCCGACGCTCGAAGCGGCGAACACCTTCGTGCCGAAGGACAACATCCTGCGCATCGACATCAGCGAATACGCCGGCTACGGCGGCCTCATCGTCGCCAATGGCGGCCTCGAACCGAACGCCGATTCGTTCTTCGCGAAGGAGTACGGCTTCAAGGTGGCGATCTCGATGAGCGAAAGCGAGACCTGGGGCCCGCTCAACAACGGCCGCCTCGCCGCCACGGCGACCACGGCCGACGCGCTGGCCGTGCTCGGACGGCAATTCGAAGCGGTGATCCCGGTACAGCTCGGATACTCGCGCGGCGCGGACATGGTGGTGGTGGATCGCGGCATCGCTTCGGTGAACGCGCTCGGCGGCAAGGTCCTGGCCGCTTCGCAATTCAACGAAAGCGAGTTCTTCATTCGCTATCTCGCGCAGGAAGCCGGCATCCCCGTGGTGGTGTTGCGCGACCTCGATGGAAAGCCCAAGGCCGGCTCGCTCGGCCTGGTGTTCTACGAAGATGCGTTTGCCGCCTGCGACGCCTATCAACACGAGCTCGCCGGCGGCGGCGGCCGCCTGAACGGCTGCGTCGGCTGGACGCCGAAAACCGACGAAGTCATCGAAGCCAGCAAAGGCGCCGCCAAGGCGCTGGTATCCAACCGCAACCTGCTGGTCATTGCCGACGTGCTGGCGGTGAACAAGGGATTCGCGAAAGCCCACCCGGAAATGGTGAAAGGCCTCGTGCACGGCATTCTCGAAGGCAATCGCCGCCTGCGTGACAACCAGGCGGAGAACATCGCCGTGGTCGCCAAGGCGTTCAAGTGGACCGAGGAGGAAGCGCGCGACGAGCTCGCGCACGTGCATCTGTCGAACGCGCCGGAAAACCGCGCATTCTTCGCCGGCACCATCGATTCCGCCGGTTCGTTCGGCGGCATCTTCCAGTCTTCGGTGCTGGCCTACGGCAGCCTGCTGCGCAATCCCGCCGATCCTTCGCGGTTCGCGGACTCGAGCTTTCTCGACGCGATCGTCAAGCGTGCGCCGTTCTCCGAGCAGAAAATTGCCATCGCGCCGATCCGCACGTCGACACAGGCCGCGCTCGAAGGCGACCCGCTGCTCAGCAAGGACATCCGGTTCTTCTTCGAACCCAACTCCTCGAACCTCGACCGCTCCGCGGCCCAGAACCAGGAGTACCTGCAGACCATCAAGCGGTTCCTGCAGGTGAGCCCCGGCTCCACCGTGCTTCTGCGCGGCCACGTGGACAACGCGCGCGTCGATGAATTCCGCAAGTCGGGCGGCGAGCAGCTCGTGCAGAGCATGGCGCTGAAGGCCATGGAGCTGTCACGTCAACGCGCGATGGCGGTGAGCACAGCCCTGCTCGAAAAATTCCCGGAGATCGACAAGACAAGAGTGGAGTCGGTGGGCCGTGGCTGGGAAGAGCCCACGGGCGCCACCGACAACGCTCAGAACCGCCGCGTAGAGGTGCAGTGGTTCACCGTCGAGTAGTCCTCAGCTCGTGGCGCAGCGCGCCACCAGGATGTTGGACCACGGGCTGGTGCCGTTCATCGTCACGTCGCTGCGGGTGATCTGGTAGTAACCACCGTTCGCGGTGAATGCAGTGCTGCACGTGCGGCCGATCGCAATGCGGCCGACGATGGCGCGCGGCGACCAGCTGCCGTTCGACTGCTGGAGCACGTCGTACACGTCCACGGACGTGGTACGCAGCGTGCCGGTCGGCGGCGGCACGGGCGGCGTCGTGCCGGTGATGGTGATGTTCACCGTGCGGGCAGCCGTCGCACCCGTGATCGTCTTGGACGCCACGTTGCTGGTGTCGGATTCCACGTTGCTCGTATTGAACGCGCGCACCGCGAAGTACCACGTGCCCGGCGTCAGCGGACTGATCGTGGCCGAACGCCGCGTCATGTCGTCGACGAGGTAGGTGTTGGTCAGCGACGTGCTGCTGGTGCCGTAGTACACGCGGAAGCCGGCGAGATTGACCAGCGGGCTGCCGTCGGTGTTCGTCGTGGGCGCAACCCACGAGACACTCGTCGAACCGTTGGCCCAGGCGCAGGTGAGCGTGTAGTTAGTGCTGGCGGTGATGGTCGGCAGGGTCTGGGTGCCCGAAACCGCCTTGGTCCCGGACCAGCCGCCGCTCGCGGTGCAGCTCGAGGCCACCGGGTTGGTCGACCACGTCAGCACCGGCGCAAAGCTTCCGGTCGAGGAAGTCCGATTGGCTTGCAGCGTCACCGTTCCGGCGGTCTGCGCTTGCGCGACACCGGCCGCAAAAATGAATCCAGCAACGAACAGATGACGAATTGTCTTGGCGCTCACGAACGGACCCCACGAGTCAGAATGAATTGGGATCAGAGTGAGAGAGCAGGACAGGTGCCGCAAACGAACTGCGGGATTCTGCTTACGTGAAAAAAGGTAAACCCTGACGCTTGCGGGCGACACGCGCGCCTGGAAAAACGCTGGAGCGCCCGCGCCCGGGCGCAAAAAATCCAAAGGTTTACAAGAAACCCCTGCGCGCCACCACATGTGCCGGAAAATCTCCGCAACCTTAGAACAATCGCGGAGTCGCGCAAAATCGCGATGTGTTTTCCGTCACGCGCGCGCGGTGACGGCATCTGGCGACAAAAATCAGAATTGCGACGAGCACCTGCTCGGTTCGAGTACGAGAGTGGATGTCACCGCGGCCTCGATGTGCCTGCGAGTGTCGAGCACCGCCTCCTTCAGCGGCGACGCCAGCGCGCCGACATCCACGGCCTGCAGCTGCTCGAGCGCGCGCGCGGGGCAGCCGAGATCGAGCAGCGACTGCGCGAGATTGTTGCGCGCGCCAATGTTGTTAGGATCGAGGCGCAATGCCGCGGCATAGTCGCGCGCCGCGCCCGCGAAATTGCCGGCGCGATACTCCGCCGTGCCGCGCCCGGTCCACGCCACCGATTGCGCCGGCCAGCGCTGCACGGCCGCGTCGAACGCCAGGCGCGCATCGGCCGGGCTCGCGCCGCGTTCGAAATCGGCGGCGGCCTGTAGATAGAGCGTGGGGTCCGCGCTGGCCGGCGTCTCGCCGGGACGCAAGACGACCATCGCCCAGCGGCCACCGTTGTGCCAGGCCACCATGAATGTCCGGGCGCGCCACTCCTGTCGCCGCTTCTTGCCGGAACGCAGGATGAAGCTGTCGGTGGCCGCGTCGTAGCCGATCACCACGGCGTAATGCCACCTGGGCCAGAACGACAGGCCGTAGTTGTGCAGCACGAGCACCGGCCGGCCCGCGGCGAGCTCTTCGAGGATGGATTGCAGGTTGCGCGACAGCTCGTAGGAGAGCCGGCCGAACCTTCGCGGCGCAGCCTGCATCTCCACCTGCAGGCTGCCCTTGCGCGCCGGCAGATAGACGACCGGCACGAGCGCCTCGGGCGTCGTATCCGCGTTCGAAGCGACGAGCACCGTGGCCAGCGCGGCGGGTCCGCACTGGTACTTGTCCTGGGGAAAGAATGGCGTGGCGTCGAGCTCGACGCCCTGCTGCGCGCCGGCCGGCAGATGGGCGGGAATGAACGGCTCGCGCGTGACGCACGCGGACAGCAAGCCTGTGGATGCGAGAAGGAAGGCGAAGCGCGCAGCCCATCCGGCTGCGCGCTTCTTCATCGACGATTCCTCTGGCGGAATGGACTCAGGTCTTCTTGAAGATATCGATGACGCCGGTCAGCTCGAGGATGATCAAAACGATGAACACCGCGCCGACGATCCAGACGACGTCGCCGCCCGCGGGCGCGTTCTGCATGTCAACCGCGAGCCGGTGGAGTTCCCGATCGTTGAGGCTGGCGATACGCCGATCGACGGCGGCCGCATCCATGCCCATTTCTTCCATGTGAGCGCGCACTTCGGCGCGATCGAGCTGGCTGCGCACCACGCTCATGTCCGCCGCGCGATCGGTGGCGATCAGCTCGGCGGTGTCCACGACAGCCGCGGAGGCGGCGCCTGCCATTCCCATGTTCAGGATGGCGACGGAGAGGATGCCGACGGCGAATTTCCGCCACGGTGAATGATTCATGTAAAGAGACCTCCGAAAGTTGAGCAAGCGGGCGGAACATTAGCAAAAGCAGCGGACAGAAATGTAGGACGGCAGGAGAGCGTGACGGAAGTAACGTAATCGCCTCCTGTCGCTGGCGTTTGCCGACAGTATTAGGTGGGCGGGCACGATTAGGGCCATAGTCGCGCAAGCTGCAGGTTTCGCCGGGAGGCATGTCGTGTTGCAGCAGTGGGGATCGTTCCGCACGGTTCGCGGACGGTTGCTGTTCTGGACGCTGGCCGTCACCGTGCCCATCTACGCCGGTGCGCTGTACATGTCGTACCAGGAGTCGGCGCGAGGCCTCGAGGCCGGCGCGGAGCGCGATGTGGACGAACTCGCGGCGCGGCTGGCCGCCGGCCTCGATGCCGTCATTCGCCCCATCGAAGGCGGCGTTCGCACGGTGGCCGGACAACTCGAGGAAATCGATCCGCCGCGCGAGCAATACGAAGCCCGCATTCGGGGCATCCTGGCGTCGTGGCCGGAAGTGTACGGCTCCACCATCGCCACCGAGGTCGACGAAGCAAACAAGGCGAGGCCGTTCGCCCCCTATCTGTTCTGGCGCGACGGCGTCATCGCGCGGTCCGACCTGGCAACGGACGACTACGGCTACCGCAAACTACCCTGGTACCGGCGCGCCGCCGACGGCCGGCAGCCGGTGTGGTCGCTGCCCTATTTCGATACCGGCGGCGGCGAAGCGTGGATGGTCACCTACTCCGTGCCCTTCTTCCGGAAACTCGGTGAACGCCGCGTGTTAGGCGGAGTCGTCACCGCCGATCTCGACCTCAACTGGATGACGGGTGTCGCGGCAAAGGTCTCGCCCGGACCCATCGGCATGGGCTGGCTGGTCTCTCCGGCGGGCACGCACGCTTTCGTCAGCGCGATCGGCCCCACGCAGAGCCGGCTGCGCGAATTCGATGCATCGCTTCAACCGGATCGCCTGCGCGGCATCGCCGAAGACATGCTCGCCACTCACAAGACGTTCATGCGCCTGCCGGAGGGAACGACGGCTCACGCCGCCTATCTCGCCGTACGAAACCTGGACACATTGAATTGGCGATTGATGCTCGTGATCCCGCGCGCTCAATTGCTTGCCGAAGCGCGCAACCTGCTGAACCGGCAACTTCTGCTGGGCATTGCCGGGCTCGTGCTGCTCATCGTGGCAATTTCCGTGGTCGCCGCGGGCATCTCGCGTCCGCTGCACGCACTTGCCGAGGCCGTCGGGAAATCCTCCGAAGAGGATCCGGATTTCCAGCTGCACGAAGTTCCGCGACGCGACGAGATCGGCGTGCTCGCGCAGGCACTGCGGCGCATGCGCGACTCGCTTCGCAAACACATCGAACTACGTGTTCAGACCATGGCGGACCAGGCACGCGCCGAACACGAGCTGCAGATCGCCGCGAGCATTCAGCAGTCGATGCTGCCGCGAACCGACTCGCGCGTGCTGGCCGCCACCGTTGCCGCTGCGCTGGTGCCTGCAAGGCAGGTGGGAGGCGATCTCTATGATTACTACAACGCTCCCGATGGCAACCTGCTGTTCGCCATCGGCGATGTCTCCGACAAGGGCGTCCCCGCGGCATTACTCATGGCCAGGTTGTCGACGCTGCTGCGTACGCTCGGCGCGTCCGGCGATGCTCCCGATCGCCTGCTCTTCGGCATCAACGCTCGCCTGGCCGAAGGCAACGAGGCGTGCATGTTCGTGACACTGGGCTGCGGACAGCTCAATGCGCGAACCGGACAGGTCCGTTACGCAAGCGCGGGGCACGAGCCGCCGCTGCTGCGGCAACACGACGGAACAGTTAGAGTGCTGGCGACCGAGAACGGACCGGCCCTGGGCATCGACACGGGCGTGGACTACCGGCTGACCGAGGGATTCATGGCACCCGGCGATACCCTGGTTCTGTACACCGATGGCGTCACCGAAGCGGCCGCAGCCGACGGCTCGCTGTTCGGCATCGATCGCCTGACCGCGCTCCTCGGTGCAAGCGCGAGTGGCGAACCCGCGTCGCTCGTCCAGCAAATCCTGGACACCGTCAACGCCAGCGGAAGCAGCTTTCACACGGCGGACGACCTGACCGTTCTGGCGATCAGCCTGAATCCGCCCGACGTGACCGTTCATCGCGAATCCGAGGCCACGAGATGGCGCATCGTGCCGGAGCGCTCGTTCGCCGGCGTACGCCAGGTTCAGCAGTGGCTGCGCGCCATCCTCGCGTCCCGCGAATTCGCGGCCGATGTCATTGGCGATGTCGAGCTGATCGCCGAAGAACTGTTGACCAACATCCTGCGAGCCAACGAAGGCCGGGAAGTGAAAGTGGCTGTCGACTGCGGAATCGTTCGCGGGAACATCCTGTTGACCGCCATCGATGATGGCCTGCCCTTCAATCCGCTTGCGCGCGAATCACCGCGGCTCGACGCCGATATCGCGGACCGCGAGACCGGCGGACTGGGCATCGAGATCGTTCGCCAGCTCGCCGACCGTTGCCACTACGCGCACATCGATGGCCGCAACCACCTGGACGTCTTCTTTCAGCGAAGCTCCCCGCAATAACGAGGTGCCGATATGTCTCTCAAGATCGAGTCCGACGCATCGAACACGCCGACCATCAAACTCGGCGGACGCCTCGACAGCGAAACCGCTCCCAGCCTCGATCGCGCGCTCGATCCGCTGCTCGCGAATACGTCGCTGCAGCGCATGGTCTTCGATCTCGGTGACCTCGAGTACCTGAGCAGCGCCGGCATCCGGTGCTTCATCCGCGCACGCAAGGCCATCGAACCTCGTGGCGGCAAGGTGGCCGTCATCAACCCGCAACCCGCGGTGCGCAAGGTGCTGGAGATCGTGAAAGCGATTCCTGGCGGCGTCTTCCGGAATGTCACGGAGCTCGACGCGTATCTCGACGAAATGCAGCGGAAGGTGCGGGAGCAGGAATAAGCCGCGCTAAGACGCGGCGCGCAGGCGACTCTGTTCTGCTTCGCTGCGCCAGCGAAGCGCGTCGTCGACGAGATTCACGATCTCGGGCCGCGCCGCCAGAGTTGCGCCTTGACCATAGATGAGTTGCAACAAACGTTCCCCGGCGCGCACCGCCATCGATGCCTCACCGAGCACATGGTAAGCACAGCCGATGGTATGAACGATGTTGTCGTCGCGAACCTTGTTGATGCCTTCCGGGTGCAGGCACTGCGTCAGGAAAATCAGGTCGTGACTTCGAAAGGACTCGTGCAACTGGGTGTAGTCGTTTCGAACTTCCAGGAAAAGCGTGGCCGCGTAGACGACGTTGTTGATGCGCCGCTCCGCCTCCAGCTTCAGGAAAACTTCCGATTCCGGATCAGTCGGAGGCAGGCTCCTGCCAAAAGGAAGGTTGTCGTACACGATGCGAAACGCCTGGCGCACGACATCCAGGTATTCAAGCACTTTCGCGTCGCTGGGCGCCGCAGTGCCAAATTCTTTCCTGAGTTTCCTGGCCTTGTCGAACAAGGGCGATGCGCGCCGACGACACATCGTGCTTCGCACCCAATGGCCCGGAAGGTCATTCAACATTCCGTCCGAATCGAGGAGATCGGTTGCGGCCTGAAGCTCACTTTGTGCAAGTTCACCGGCGAGCTGATCGCCCCTTTCCGCCAGCTCTGAATAGACGACGTGTAATCTGAAATGCGTGGTCGCGGCTTTCGGATAGTCCCTGGTCAGCGATTCATATTGAGTGACGAGAGAACGCAACCGTTGCTCCGTATCTCTTGGATCCGCCGCGACCAATGCCTCCAGCAGGCGTGCGTAGCAACCCTCCATGCGCAGCATGAAATCGGCAGGCGACGGCACCTCATGTTGGCCCTGGCGCAGCTTGTCCAGGGCCCGGTCGAAAAACCTGGCTGCGCGCCGAAATGCGCGCCGATGCGCGGGATCGACGCCCAACTGCGTAGGCCCTGCCACGGAAGACAGGATGTCGAGACCGCTCACTGCATCCGCGAGCGCGTGCGGGATCTTCAGTTCTTTCGCAATGATTTCCTTGCTTCGAATGCTGGGCCAGATCGGCGCGTATACGACTTCCCAATGCAGATAAAGATTTTGCTGGCCAACGAGTTTTTCGAGCTCACCGGCGATGAGGCGGCCGATCTGATCGTGGGAACCCTTCAATTGCAGGTGCAACTCCCGCGCAAAATGGCGCGCCGGTTCCGGAACCATGTCGGTGATGACGCGACGCGCCTCCAGGCTGAACGCACCCGAAGTCGGGTGCGCGTATGCGTCGCCGGCGTCCGATTCGTGTTCGAGAATGTAGCCGATGATTTCCATCGACATGACGCGCCGGGGGATTTCGTCCGGCCCCATCTTCTCGCGAAGGCGCACCAGCACCTCGCACAGACTCTTGTGCCAGCCGCGAATCAGCGTCGGCAGTTCCGGGGTCCGCCAGCCCAATCGACATCGCACTGCGGCGAGCCCGTACGCCAGCATCTGCGAAAGAGAACGTGCCGCGTTGAAGGTATCGCCTTTGTCGATACAGATCTTGTTGGCTGACTTCAGCAGATCGATTCCCTGATCGAGAAGGGCGTCATGACCCATCTCTTCCGGCGCGACATTCAGGATGAACTCGAGAATCTGCGCAGCCTTCTCCATGGGCACGCGCGGGTCGGCGGTGTCACTTCGCACGACCAGGTGCGAGTTCACCGACGTGAACCGCGTCCGCGCAGCGCGCACCTTGTCGGATTCGCCGTCGATACCGCCCAGCCGCCTCACCTGCGCGAGAAGCAGGTTCGCTTCCTGTATCGTCGAAGCGTCGTCCCTGGATGAAGCGAGCAAGGCCACATCCGCCGCACTGCGTGCGTAGATCCGCGCGAGATCCCACCGGGTCCGGCACGCATGCAACAGCGCCCAGGCCAGATAGCGTTCGGCGGTTTTGCCCTTGAGATTCCCGAGCAGTTCTTCCAGGTTGTCGCAGGTGCCGACTGATTCGCGGACTTTCGTGGAGGCGAAATTGACCGGACCTGGCGCTCCGGCGATCAGGGGACGGACGGTGGCCATCGGCAGCGTTGGGTGCCGTTCGATGAGTGCGTCAATATGCGCATCGAACTGCTCGCGTCCGTGCGCCTGGCCAAGCGAATAGGTCTTGTATCCAAACGTCTGCACGCACCCAGCGACCTCATCACGAATGACTTTCTCGAACGCTTCGTCATTCGCAAACCATTGCAGGAGCTGTTCGACGTCAACGCTCTGCGTTGCCTCGAGGTCCCGTGGCATCGTCCCGGCCTCTGCGCGCAGGTCGAGCGCAAAACTCGCTCGCTCGAAATCGTGCAGGGCGTTGACGAAGATTTTCCGGGCCTCTTCGACTTCGGCGCCGCGATCGTCGGTCTCCCGAGGTCCGGCGCGCAGTTGCCGGTCGAACGTGTCGAGCGCAACCGCAAGCGTCGCCATGATCTCTTCTGACACGCGTGGTACGGAGGCGGGAAGCAACAACATCCGCGGATGTCTCAGAAAATCCACGTCGTCGAGGCCTTTTGCCTTGAGCGCATCGGAGTTGCGGGTGGTTCGGATGAGCGACATCACGCGGGTCACGAGCACGACGCGCACGTGATCTTTCTTCAGGCGCCGCAGCCCCTTCGAGAGGACATCCATGCAGGCCATTGCCTCGGCATCGATGCGATTCGAATTCGTCGAACGATCTCTGCGCTCGTCGCTGGCCTCTATGAAGTCGTACCACCGGCCGATGTGCTCTTCCGTGGGACGCAACGCGCGCAGGGTCTGCGCCTCTTCGCGGGTAAACGAGAGTTTTTCCCACGCGTACTCGCTCAACCCGGAAAGATCGCTGCGCTCCAGCAGATCCTTGATCCTGGATCGGGGCGTCGATGGCGCCTTGCGCAGCATGACGATGAGCGCCGGCGCATAACCTTCGAGTAGTTGGAGAGTCTTCTGGCGGGACTCGGGAGACGCCTGTTTCCCGAGCTTTCGCTCCTGAATAAGCTGCAATGCCAGCGGATTGCGACGCAGCTTCTGGTACTGCTTCTTCGCCTCCACCAGAAGCGAGAGTTTTTGCTCCTGGTAGTGAGCTGCGTGGTAGGTGATCTGGTCCTGGAGTTCATCGGCGTGCGATGGAAGCAGGCCCACCTGCTTGTCTCCGTCGAACAGCAATCGATGCAGGATCTGATCACTCTTGAGTTTGAAGTCAGCCTCCGAGGGCACGCCGCGATCGGCGCGCTCCGCCTCGAACAGGAAGCCGCTCAAACTATCGGGTTTGTCCGGCGCGATGAAGGAGTCGAGGTCATGCGCGTCGACGAAGTAGACCAGCTGCGAGTTGGGATGAGCCGACTTGAAATGCCAGTCGTCGCGGAACTGCCGCAAGAGATGACTGAGGATCGCCGCTTCTCTGCGCAATTTCGCGGGTTCGGGGCGGGCAATAGACATGGGAACCTGGTGATTGTTATGAGTGCTTCACGCCGCGATTCGCAGTTCCGCCTGGCGTCGCTGCTGGAGCAGTGCAATGAAGTTGTCCGCCTCGGAAGAGGCACTCTGTCCGCTCGTCGAGAAGTCGACCTTGAACGCCCGTTGCCCGCGCAGCGTCGCCGAGTCGCGGAGGATCAGCCTCTTCAGTATTTGCCCGGACTCGCTCCGCGGATCGACAGGCACCTGGGCATGATAGGCATCGGCAAGATCACCGGCCTGGAGCAGCGCGCGACCCGGCGACAACACGAACCCCAGATCATCGTTCCCGCGCAAGCGAATGGCGCCGTAGTCGCGATTCGCGAATGACGCAACAAATCGTTCACCAGCAGCCTTGCAAACGAGGTTGGGCAATATCGCCGCCAGTGTTTGCATGCGATCCGTGGTGAACGCCGCCGCGAGATTGCGCATGAGAGAACGCTCCTCGATCGATTCGTCGGCGACGACATCTGAACCGGAGCCATACAGAGAGCTGGCAACCTCTTCCATCAACTGACGCCCCGACACCATGTCTCCACGAACTGTCGCGGGCAGCAGCGCCGTGAGGTCCCGTTCGCGTGTTTCCGATCTGTTCAACAGGACATAAGAAACGAGCGCCGCGCGCTCAGCATCGTCGGTGGAACTGGGTCGCGCGAATCTCGCAATGGAGCGCAACACGATCTTCCGTGCGTCACCTGCGATTTGCGCATTGAAGCCGGGACGTGTGACTGCCGTAAGCAACGGCTCGAGCGATTCACTGGACCCGCATACGGCGGCACAGGCGACCAAAGAGGTGAACCGCGAGGCCTGCTGCAGGACATCGCGCTCGGCAAGACATTCAGCGATACGGCGCCTGACCTGGCGCGTGCGTTCGCCGTCGACTGGGCGAGCTGCCAGCGCAGCCGCAGGCAGCAGAATCTGTTCAGGGCCGGAGACCGAAAAGCCGTTGCCATTCAAGAGATGGCCTAACAAGGTCTCCGCGGGTTCGAGCTCGTTGGATTCATTGGCCTTGGCGGCAATGCTCTGGAGACTCTCGGTCCAATCGCGCTGCCAGTCCTCCACAGCCCGTGGCGAGATCCATCCGCGCGAAGGAATTTCCACCTTCGGCGCCAGAACGTTATCCATTTTCGCCTGCAGCGCGGAGAGCTGACGGCGGAAGGTGTCGTGTTCGGGCGATTCCTCCGCCAGCGCGAGCGCGGTGCGCGCTGCACGCATGAGCCTGGGAATCGTGCGCGTCAGCGCATCGGTTTCGTCGGGCTCGTTCGTGGAAGACAGCTTCGTGAGTGCGCTTTGCGCAGACGCAAGCGCGACGTTGAAATGCTTCTCGACGTTGGGCCCGGCCAGGCGAGGTTCGTCGGCCAACTTGTCCTTCGAGACGAGACGGAAATCGGCCTCCACCGCCTCCCGGAGCTCATCGCGAAAACGAAACCGGTTGGGCTGCCCTCCACGCCGACCGGTAGCCACGGATTCGAGATGGTCGAAATATTTCGACTGACGGTCGATCACACCCTGGACGGTGCCAAGCTTGACGCCGGAGAACGCCGCCAGCTCTGCGACGGTGAATTCACGCAATGCCAGCGCGGCGCTGAGGACACGGGCTTTGGCGGGAAGGAGAGAACGTTTGCTCATGGCTGATCCACGAGCCGAACGTATGCCTTTGTGATTCATTTGTCAAATGAATTGTGAATCAACATTCGCCCACCTGGTATCAAGCTCCTTGATCCAAGCTGTTGTTTGTATTGGGCTAAACATCAAGTCGTGCAGGTCATTGGAGAACACACGGCTGCCTTTGTCCGATGCCGCGAAGGCGCTCAGGGCGTCGAGCGCGAGGACGATCTGGGACGCCTCGTCCCTCGTCGGATCCCGCCGCTGAATACATCGCGAGAGGCGAACGAGCAGCTTGAGCGCCAAGTCGTAATCCTTCCCGGCGACTATTCGCAGCCGGAAGAAGCTCAACGCGTTCTGCGCCGCCAGTTGTCCTTGCTCCCAGGTCGTTTCGGGCGAGCCGCGGCCTGGCTCGTCGGTCTTGTAGCGCCATTTCCTGAAATCGCTCATCGCCTTGCTGACGTGGCTCGCGTGCTCATTGAAGAGTGCCGGCCGCTTTGCCCCGCGTGGAATGTGCTCGCCACGCACGACGATGGCGTCGAGCAACAATGACGCCACCTCATCCATCCACCCTTCGTAGAAGGGGCAGTCCCGCTCGCATGACGTTCTCTTGACCCCTATGCGCCCCTGGAACGCGTGACACACCAGTTCGTGCGCAATGACATAGGGGATGCTCAGGAGCGCGCGCCGCTCGAACGACCTTCCATCGAGCTCCAGCGTGACCTTTGACAGACGCCTGCCGGGATGAGGATCGTCATCGAAGTCCGTGAACCCACCTACCGCACCCAGGTAGCGGTCCTTGCTTCTCGTCCCTTTCGGATCGCCGCCAACAAAATGCCGTTTGAACTGGACGTCGATCGGCTGATGGACGGCGGAATCGTCCAGTCCCCACGTCTCGTGGATAGCCTCGATCTGCTCACGAATGTATCCGTAACACTTGTTGATCACTTCGATGCAGAGGCCACGGCTCTCGAGAAGCTGCGAGTCATACAGGTAAGCGTCCTTGCACGGCTTCAGGCCGCCACCCGCGCACTTCTTGCACAGCTTGTTCGCGACGCGCGCGCGGAGCTGCGCGAAGAAACGATCGAAAATCGCCACTTCCGTCTGCGATCTCATCAACGAGCGCACCGGCACGACGCGCTCCAGTTGCTGCTGAATGAGCGCCTGAACGGTGACGTCGGCAGATTCGAACTCGCCCTCGGCCCCGGAAACGTCCAGGAATGCGCTGCGAACCCTTTCGGCGATTCGCTCTTCTGCCTCGGCGCTTCTGGTCCCCGGCCGGGGACGCAGCTCCTCGATGGCGATGAGCCGCAGAACGAGTCGCTTGTGATCCGGGAGCGGCATGGTGGCTCCGATTGACTAACTACCGCCTGCGAACAGCGCCTCTGCCGTACTTGCGTTCCAGCCAGGGAAGCACGATGCGGTCCCAGATGTCGGTGGCCATCTTGACACTGAGTTTTGCCGCCCCGGTGCCGAGCGCAATCAGGATGGCGGCGGTTACGGGGTCCACGCCCTGCGATCCCTTCGTTTTGAATGGAACCTCGCCGGCCGGGATCTGTTCACGCCGAACGGTCTCCTGGAGCCAGGCATCGGACTCGAGCCCCTCCTTCCATGCCTTCTCCAGATCTTCCCGGAGTTTCGTTTCGGTCACATCGGCGGGAACCAGGAGTTCGTAATTGAAGATATCGCCGTCCACCTTGTTCATATGATTGTTCTCGGCCTATCTAATGGATTCTTGTTTGATCGATCCTTGAATCGATGCTACCCCGCGCGCGAAGACGCGTGCAATCGCCCTCACCGGCTTGTTAGCTGTTGCACGCTCCCGAAACCGGCGACCGCAATGCACAACCGCCGCCAGCCGGGCGCTCCCGTATACATCTGTCGCGAGTCGATGGGTTGTTTCGAATTTCGCGGACTATTTCGCCGGGGACGCGCACCGCCCTGGAGCATGCATTGAAGTTCATGCGAGTAGCCCTGAGCGGCGCCTGCAGTAGAGAGGAGGTATGGTGTTACCCGCATCGCCTCGAGCGCTTCGCCGATCGCCCGGTCATCGTCACCACTGACAGGGATGTTGCAACTTTCCGGCGATCCGTCGCGTCTGATGTTTCGCACCGCAACGTGATTCCGGGAAACTCATGAATCCACGCCTTCGCGCCGTGGCCTTTTGCCTGTTCGCTGCCTGCTGCTCCGTCGCTTTCGGACAGGCTGGCAAATTCCGCGAGGCCGCCGAATCGATCAACCAGACCATTCGCGCCAATCACTACCGCCCCGCCGAACTCGACAGCAACGCGTATCGGCTCATCGAAGCGGATGTGCTCGCGCTCGGCGAGAAATCCACCTCGGCCAGCGAGTTCATGAACGGCTTCAACGCGCTCTGGCGCAACGGACCCTTTTCCCATGTAGCACTGCGAAAGGCGGAGGAGTCGGCAGCGGATCGAATCCAGCGAATCGACACCGAGCCTGCCGGCAAAGGCGCGGTGGCGCTCACGTGGAACGGATCCGCCGCCATCCTGACGGTCACGACGATGAACGGCGCCGACACCATCGAGGCGATCGACGCCGCCTATGTGGAGATCGTCGCGCGCAAGGCTCAAAAACTGATCATCGATCTGCGGCGCAACGGAGGTGGTGCATTTGCCGTGGTGCCCCTGGTCGGACATCTCATCGACAAACCCTTCGATGCCGGCGTCTTCGTCGTCGGGACGTGGTATGCGAATCATCAGCAACCGCCCGGGCGCGACGATCTTGCATCCGCCACGCCGTGGCGCGGATATTCGGTGAAAGCCTTCCAGGCCGATGTGCTGACGCGACCGCTGACTAGCTATCGCATCGATCCGTTGAAGCCTCGCTTCGAGGGCCCGGTCGTCGTGCTCACCAGCAGCCGCTCGTTCAGCGCCGCGGAAATCGCCGCCGACGCGTTGAAGTCGACGGGCCTTGCCAGGATCGTCGGCGAAAAGACCCCGGGCGCCGTGTTGTCGTCGAAGCTGTTCGATATCCCGGGCGGCTTTCATCTGCGTGTGCCGATCGCCGACTACTACTCCATCAAAGGTGGGCGCCTGGAAGGCGTTGGCGTGACACCGGACATCCCCGCCAGCGCCGAACAATCGCTCGCGGTCGCGCTTGGGCTGTAGTTTTCCGCGCTCGTGAGCGGCCTGCCCGCGCTGGTTCGAAAGGAATCGGCCGGGAGAAAACCGCGCTCTAAGGTGTGAGCCTCGTCAAACACCCAGGAGCAGTCCATGCGCAAGTCCACCAGTTTTCTCACGCTCGCCTGTCTCGCGGCCGCGGGCACGTTCGCGGCCTCCGATCGGGAACACGAGACGCTCGCCCGTGCACGCCAGCTGCAAATGCAATTCCGCGAGGGGAACCTGCAGGTTGTTGGGCCGCTCGTGAAGGACCTCGAGTCCGCGGTCGCGCGATCTCCCGGCAATGCCGACCTGTGGGAAGCTCTCGGCAATGCCTACATGTCGCAGCAAGGGTCCATGTATGCGTCGAAGCCGGATCCGGCCGCGTTGATTGCCGTGGGCACACGCGCGCGCGACGCCTATGCGCGCGCGCTCGCCATGGACCCCGAGAACGCATTGCTGATGGCCAGTCATGGAATGGCGGGAATGTCGATCGCCAGTCTCGGGCAGGATGGGCCAGGCCTCATGAGCTCGGTCGAGGAAATGAACGCCGCCGTGCGCCGGGCGCCCAATTCCACGCCGGTACGGTTGACGCGCGGGTTCACGATCATTCACCTTCCCGTCGCCATGCGCGACACCACAGCAGTGACGGACGATTTGAAGTTCGTGCTGCAGACCGCGCCCGGCGGGCGCCCCGAGGATGTCCTGCACGTGCTGCTCGGAGACGTGTACGCCGAAACCGGCGCGCTCGAAGACGCGCGTCGCGAATATGCACAGGTGAGCGGCGCCTCCCGTTTCGCGGCGGATCAGGCGAAGTCGCGGCTGGTCGATCTCGAGAAAGGCGCGGTGCCGCCCGCCTCCATCCGCATGGTGCGCTCGGGCACGGGCACCCGGTGCGCGATGTGTCACACGCCCGGCTCCGACAGCTGACATGCCCATCGATCTCAACCATGCCGCGTTTCACGCCATCGGATTTGCAGCGAGTGCCGCGCTCTGTGCACTGCTGTGGATCATGCAGCGTCGCGTCGATCGAACTACCGGCGGACCCAGTGGATACCAGATCCTCTGGGCCGTCGGTTTCGTCTGGACGCTCGGCAACTTCCTGCGGTACTCGCTGCTGCTGGCAGGCGTGAGCGCGGCCGCCACGAGCTTCCGCCTTGCCGGGATGCTGGCATGGAGCAGCACGATACTGGGGCCGATGGCGATCGGCCGATTTCTTCAGGCGGGGATCGGGACCACGAGTCGAGTGTCGCGCGCGATCCTGATGTTCAGCGGCGCAGTCTCACTGGTGAATTTCGGCCTGATGACCTACGCGGCAGCAACCCACTCGCTCGATCTCGACGCAAGCTGGTATCCGAAGACATCGTTCTACCTCGCGCTGGTCGTGACCGCCATTGCGCTGATTCTCTATCGGATGCTTCGCCATGAACCCGATTCGGCAGCCAGGCCATCGAAGCCTCGCTGGTTCGGCCGCGGCGTCTTCCTGCTCGCCGCGGTGCAGGTGACGGCCACACTGCTCAGCATGCAGGACTCGTGGTTGCCTGCCGAATCGCGCGACGCCGTGGGTCTCATCAGCAAACACTGGGCAATCCCCTGGTCGATACTCATCGCCGTTTCGCTGGCGCAGATTCACCACGCCGATCTCGTGCTCAAGCGAAGCCTGTGGCTGCTCGCCAGCATGGCGACCGCGGCCCTGGCCACCGTGTTCGTATTTGAGCCCGCGCCAGGATTGGCGATGGTCGCGTCCACTCTCTTGTGCGCGGCCCTGCTGCTAGGCGCACCACTGCTCATCCGCGCGCTGAATTTTCTCGTCGACCGTATATTTCTGCATCGCCCCGACTACCGCGTGGCAGCGCGAACCTTCGAAGAGGCGGTACGCCGTATCTACGACCAGGAACAGCTCTTCGATACCGCCGTGCAGACGGTGCGATCCGCGCTGCACCTCGAGGCCCGGTTCGTTGCAGCCCCGGCGGTCGCGCTCGCCTCCATCTCGATCGAGACCGCGAACCTCCCGGGGCTTCGCCTCGAAGTCTCGGCCAGCCACCATGCGCGTACGCTGATGCAGCAGGAATTCGAATTCCTGAATGCCATCGGCGCGCACGTGGGTCGCCGGCTGGACGCCATTCACTTTGAAAAGGAGCAGCGCGCGCACCACCTGCGCGAGGAGAAACTCAAACGCCTGTTGACCGAGGCTGAGCTGAAGGCGCTGCGTACCCAGGTCGATCCGCATTTCCTGTTCAATACGCTGAACACCATCGCGGACCTGGTCAGCTCCAATCCGCAACAGGCCGAAGGCATGATCGAACGGCTCGCCGAATGTTTCCGCTACGCGCTGACCAGGCATTCCCGCGACCTGTCGACGTTGGACGACGAGCTCGAATTCGCCCGGCACTACCTCGAGATCGAACGCGTGAGATTCGGTGAACGGCTGCGCATCGAACTGTCGCGCGGCAACGCGCGCGGAACCGAACCCGTGCCTTCGCTGCTGCTCCAGCCGCTGCTCGAGAACGCCATCCGGCACGGGCTCTCGCCCATGCGTGAAGGCGGCTCCATCCGGGTCGTAGCGCATCTCGAGGGCGACTACCTGCGCCTGCAGATCGATGACGATGGCGTTGGTCTGCGGGCGGATTTCGCCGAGAAACCGGGAGTCGGGCTGCAGAATGTGAAAGAGCGTTTGCATACCCTGTACTCCAGGGCTGCCAGCCTGGGCGTTGGCAGCCGTCCGGGCGAACGCGGGACCTCCGTAACCATCCTGGTGCCGCTGCATGGAAATTAGAGCGCTGATTGCCGACGACGAGGCCTCGGCGAGATCACGCCTGCGCAAACTTCTCGCGGCGCATCCCGGCATCGTGGTCGAAGCCGATGCTCACGATGGCGTGGCAACCCTGGAAGCAATCCGCAAACATCGTCCCGCGGTCGTGTTCCTCGACGTGCAGATGCCGGGACTCAATGGCTTCGAAGTCATCCAGGCATTGACGCCGGAAGAGCTGCCGCTGGTCGTCTTCGTGACCGCTTACGACGAATACGCCCTGGCGGCCTTCGAAGCCAACGCCGTGGCATACCTGCTCAAGCCCGTGGAGCGTTCACGCCTGCAGGCGGTCGTGCAACGGCTCGAGCAGATCGCCCGCACGCCGGGCGAAGCATCGCAGGAGCAGGTCCGCACGCAGGTCGTTGCGCGGTCCCGGCCCCAGCCGCTGCATCATGTGCTGGCACTGCAGCGGGACGGCTACCTGCTGATTCCATTGGCCGACGTGTGTTTCTTTCGCGTCGAAGACGGCGTCACGCGCGTGAAAACCGCCACCGCGGTGTATCGCACGCACTACGCGATCGGCGACCTCGAATCCCGATTGCCGAGTCCGCCGTTCTTCCGCGCCCACCGCTCCGTCATCGCCAACCTCGACATGGTGGCGACGATCAGCCCGATGTTCAAAGGCTCGCTGCAGCTCACGATGAAGGACGCGGCGGGCAGCGAAATCCAGGTCAGCGAACGGCAAGCGAAGGCCGTGCGGGAGATTTTGCAGATCTGAGGCTTTCCTTTGTAAACCCGTAGCTATTCCGTAGCTCTTCCTGAGGACTCCTCTGCCGCTTCCCGGCTGAAGTGACGCCAGGCAAACAAGAGGTCTACGGTCATGAACAACAAGGGATTAGTCGCTTTTCTTCTGCTTTCCGGCGTCGCGCTGGCAGGCGACCAGGGTCAGGGAGTCAGCCAGCACAAACAGCACACGGGCGATTTCGTTCGCGTGGTCCGCGACGCCACGCGGCGCTTTCACGACGTCAACCAGGCCATGGCGGAGGGCTACCAGCTGGCCTTCGGTTGCGTCAGCGGGCCCGATGACGGCGCGATGGGATTGCACTACGTCAACATGGACCTGGTCGGCGACGGCGTGCTGGATCCGCGCAAGCCCGAGATCGTCATCTACGAGCCGCTGCCGAACGGCGGCCGCCGGCTGATCGGCGCGGATTACCTGGTGTTCGTCGACGCCTGGCATGCCAACAATGCCGGCACACCGGAGCTCGGCGGGCAGCTCATGCACCTGTTCGAAAGCCCGAACCGCTTCGGCCTGCCCGCCTTCTACACGCTGCACGTGTGGGCGTGGAAACCGAATCCGACCGGCGCGTTCGTGAACTGGCATTCCGACGTGTCCTGCGAACAGTTCAACGGCGCGCAGGATTGATCATGTCCACTATCTACCGCACCGCGGCCTTTCTGTTCAGCATAGTCAGCTACGGCGTCTTCCTGCTGGTGTTCCTCTACCTGCTCGCCTTCCTCGGCAACCTGCAAGCGACACCGCTCGCGGATTCCCTGCCGATGATCCGCGCGCTGGTCCCGGCATCCGTCGATCTCGGGCGCGACATGGGTTCACTGGGAACCGCGTTGCTGGTGGATATCGGCCTGATCCTGCTCTTCGGCGTGCAGCATTCCGTGATGGCGCGGCCCGGGTTCAAACGGATGTGGACCCGGGCCGTGCCGAAGGAACTGGAACGCAGCATCTACGTGCTCATCGCGAGCGCGGTGCTGGCGCTCGTCATGTGGCAGTGGCGACCCATCCCGACTCCCGTGCTGTGGCACGCGGACGCGGCGTGGAGCGCCGCCCTCGCCTGGTCCGTCATGGGCGCAGGCGTGGCGGTGCTGCTGTGGGCGACGTTCCTCATCAATCATTTCGAACTGTTCGGCCTCCAGCAGGGCTGGATCACGCTGCGCGGCGGCGAGATTCGCGGCCCCGCGTTCGTCACGCCCTATCTATACAAGATCGTGCGTCATCCGCTGTACGTGGGGTGGCTGCTGATCTTCTGGGGGGTGCCGACCATGACGGCCGGTCATTTCGTGTTCTCGGCAGGCATGAGCGCTTACATCCTGCTGGCCATTCGCTTTGAAGAACGCGATCTCGTGCAGCAGATCGGCGAGCCGTACCAGCGATACCGGCAGCAGGTGCCGGCGCTGGTGCCGCATCCCGGCCGGCGATTCAGTGGTTAGACGCGGCCGTGGGCTTCGACCATGCGGCGGAAGCGATCGTGGCAGGCCATGGCTTTTTCGCGGATGCGCTGGAACTCGGGATCGTTTCGAAGGCCAGCCCAGACCGGATCCAGGTCGAGCGCGGGGTAGGAGCAGTAGTGGCCATCCACCCCGCGCTCCACGAAACGCAGCGCGTCTTGCGGACGGCCACAGAAGCTCAGCATCGGCGCGATGGCGTAGGCAGTTTCCGGATCGTCGCTCAACTCCCAGTGGCGGATGAACTCGGCGACCGGAACGTCGAGTGCCGCGCCGGTCGCGCCTTCGAGGCAAGGCTGCATGAGTCGCCGCGTGGGGTCATCGGCCGCCTGTCGCGCGGAATTCAGGGCCACCGCGCGGTCGTTGATGCGCAGCGAATAGAGCACCGTGGCCCAATGGACGAAATAGGAACCCTCGTCGAGGCGGAAATATTCCATGGGCTGCGAAAGTTTTCCGCCGTAGAGATAGGCATAGCCGCAGGACCGCAGGCGCGGATTCTTGGGATCGCGGTCGCGCGCCAGCTCGCAGTGTCGCTGCGAATCCTCCATCAGGCCTCCATAGCGATACACGTAGGAGACCGTGAAATTCGTTTCGGCGCCGGGACCGAAGTGTTGGAGCAGACGGCGGGCGTCAAGGTAGGCGCCTTCGAGATCGCCGGCTTCGGCGCGATGAGTCACGACCGACCGTGCGGCCGTGATCAGGTCCGGATCGAGCTCCAGGGCCTTGCGATATGCAGCCAGCGACTTCTGCCGCGCCGGCACCGAGCCACCCCACCAGGTGCCGAGCGCGTAGTAGCGAAACCCGAGCGCGTCCCAGGCAGGCGCGAACGCCGGGTCCAGCGCCACGACTCGCTCCAGCAGCTCGATGGCCTGCTCGGAGGGCTTCTGCTGCTGCGGAAACGCAAGACTGCGCAGATAGAGCTGATACGCCTCATCGTGCGCGGGCGTGACTCCGGCCGACGCCACCGCGCGCGCTCCGAGTGCGGGCAGCAATCCCTGCCGCACGCCTTCGGCGATGCCACCGCGCATCGCCAGCAGGTCGCCGGCGGGCACCGTGATGCGCGTGCGCCAGATCACGCGTTCCTGCACGACGTTCTGCGCCTCGATGGCGAGGCTCAACTGGTTGTTGTCCTCGCGGTAGTAGCGGCCGCTCACGATGTGATCCACCTGGCGCTCACGGGCCGCGGCGAGCGGATTTTTCTCCGCGACATAACCGAAAGGGCGCACGGCGACGGCCTGTGACTTGGTGAGCATCGTCGCGGTTTCGTCGGAGAGCGCGAGCGCCAGGTAGTCGAGCGTTTCATCGCCCGCCGCGTTCTCGAAGCGCATGACCGCCACGCTGGTGGGCGCGCCCGGTGACGAACTCCGCCACCAGAACCACGCGCCGCCCACAAGCGCGATGCCGAGCAGCAACGACCCGCCCGCGACGAGTCGCCTGCGGGATTGCGGAGGCAGGTCATCCGTTGAAGCCTGAGCAGGCTGCATCTGCGCCGGCAAAACCTGCGCCTTCAGGCAATAGCCGCGCTTCGGAATCGTTTCGATGACGCGATGAACCGAGCGATCGTCGCCCAGGTGATGGCGCAGTTCGGAGATGCAGTTGGTCACCGCCTGGTCGGTGACCACGATCTGGCCCCACACTTTTTCGTTGAGCGTCTCGCGCGAGACGACTTCGCCGGCGTGCTCGGCCAGGCACACGAGCACATCCATGACCCGGGGCTCGAGACGCACCTCCACTTCGCCCCGCACGATGCGGTTCTGTCGAGGCTCGACGAGGCACTCGCCAATGCGGAAGCCAGCTTGCAGTTGCTGAAGGTTCACGGCTTGCTGCCGACTTTATCGTAAGCCTCGACCATCCGTCGGAACCGGTCCTCGCAGGTCATGGCCTTGCCGCGAATCCGCTGGAATTCCGGATCGCCGCGCAACCCCGCCCAGATCGGATCCAGGTCGATCGAAGGGTACGAACAGAAGCCGCCATCCACCGCGCGTTCCACGAAGCGCAGGGCATCAGCTGTCCGGCCGCAGAAGACCAGCAACGCCGCCATGGCGTGGGCGGGTTCAGGGTCTTCACTGCGTTGCCAGTGCTGGATGAACTCAGCGGCGGGCGCTTCGAGATCCGCGCCGCGGGCGCCTTCGAGACAGGGCTCCATGAATCGCCGCGTCGGCTCGTCAGCGGCCTGCCGCGTGACGCGCAAGGCCGCATCGCGGCCATTGAGCCGCAGCTGATACTGCACCAGGCCCCAATGAACGAAGAATGAGCCCTCTTCCAGCTCGAGGAAATCCATGACACGGGACAGTTCACCCGCGTACAGGTAGGCAAACGCACAGGAACGCAGGCGCGGATCCTGCGGGTCGCGATCGAGCGCCAGCTCGCAGTGACGCTGTGAATTCTCCAGCATGCCTCCGTACCGATAGACATAGGAGATGGCGAAATGCGTGTCGGCGCCGGGTCCGAACTGATCGAGCAGTTGCCGGGCGTCGCGATAGGCGCCCTCGTGGTCGCCGGTTTCAACACGACGCATGACGATCGCCCGGGCCGCCGAGATAAGCCTTGGATCGAGCTCCAAAGCCTTGCGATGCGCGGCAAGTGACTTCTGTCGCGCCTGCTCTGCGCCGCCCCACCAGGAGCCGAAGTCATAGTAGCGGCGCCCCAGCGCGTCCCATGCCGGGGCGAACGCCGGCTCCAGCGCCACGGCCTGCTCGAGCATCTCGATGGCCCGTTCGTTCGGCTTGGGCTGCTGCGGAAACGCGATGCTGCGCAGATAGAGTTGATAGGCCTCGGCGTTCGCGGGTATCGATCCCGACTTCCGGACGGCGTGCTCGCCGAGTGCAGGCAGCAACCCCTGCTGCACGCCCGCCGCGATACGTTCACGCATCGCCAGCAGATCACCGGCGGGCAGCGTGATTCGCGTGCGCCAGATCACGCGTTCCTGTTCGACATGCTGAGCCTCGACCGCGAGGCTCAATTGTCCGTTGTCCTCCAGGTAATACCGGCCGCTCACGATGTGATCGACGTGGCGTTTGCGCGCGCTGGCGACCGGATCCTCACCATCCAGGTAACCGAGTGGACGCACCGCGAGACCTTGGGAAGCGATGAGCAGCGTCGCAATCTCGTCGGGCAGCGCCAGCGCGAGGTAGTCCAGCGCTTCGTCACGGGCGGCATTCTCGAAGCGCACTACAGCCACGCTGGTGAGAGGCTGCGGCGAAGAACTTCGCCACCGGAACCACGCGCCGACCGACAGCGCGATAAACAGCAGCGCAACCCCGAGCAGCATCTTCCGGTTTGCGAACGGACGGCGCTGGCCGGCGGCGGGCGTGTGCTCGATGAGCGCCACCGGCGCTGTGAGGCGATAACCGCGCTTCGGAATCGTCTCGATGACGCGATGCGCGGCGCGGTCATCGCCCAGATGCTGGCGCAGTTCGGAAATGCAGTTCGTCACCGCCTGATCGGTGACGATGACGTTGCCCCAAACCTTCTCGTTCAGCGTTTCACGCGACACCACTTCGCCGGCGTGTTCGGCCAGGCAGACCAGCACGTCCACCACCCGGGGTTCGAGGCGCGCCTCGACGCCACCGCGCACGATGCGGTTCTGGCTGGGCTCGATGAGACATTCGCCGATGCGGAAGCCCGCTTGCAGCTGCTGACGCGTGAATGCCATGTGAGGCAATGCTACGCGAAGTCCCCTCGTCAAACCCGGCGCAGAACGAACAGAATGAGTCCCCAGTAGATAGCGAATGCAAAGCCGCGTGACCAGTCGTTCGGCAGGCCATCAGCAAGGCGACCCCATGTCCACAGGAGCAGCCACACGAGCAGTCCCCATACGACCAGCGGGAAAAAGCCGAGGATGCCGACGATCCAGTTGCGCCTCGGCTTCGGGGTGGGCATTGGCGGGACTCGCCCGGACACCATGAACTGGGCGATGTCTTCCCACATGTGCTCCTGGATCGCCGCACCGTGACCGCCGCTGACGCTGATCTGCTGAATCAGGTTCGGCGTGACTGGATGAAACCCCCTGTGGCCAGCGCTGCCGAGATCCTGAATCCGGATTCCTTCGAACAACCCCGGGAAGAATGCGACCACCCAGTCGCGCGTGCCGACGAAATTGAGCACGGATTCAATCTGCTCGCGTGCCTGCGCTTCGTACCAGCGGAAACTCCGACGTACGACGCTGCCCGCGAAGACGACGCGCCGGAAACGGCACGCGCGGTATCGCTCCAGCGCCTTGGCGAGCAGGTAGGTGCCGTTACTATGGCCGACGTAGTTGAATTCCGCGTCCGGATAGCGGGCGAGCGCCTCGACGTACTGCTCCATCATCCACTCAACCTTCTCCACGCGACGCTGCGGCAGCAGGAACGGCAGCATCGCGAAGTATCCGTAGCTCGACGTCTCCATCGCCCATTTTTCGTTGCGCATCCATCCAAGCTTCATCACGCGCCGCGCGATCTTGTGGGTCCAGTGACCTTCGTCGCGGATGCCGTGGATGACGAACACCACCTGCCGCACGGTGCGATCGGGTTCCGCCAGCTTGTCGTCCGACGGGATCATCGCTGCACGGTAGAGATCGGCAAGCGGCAGAGTCAGTGCGTCGATGAATATTTCCCGGCGCGCCAGTGCGGCAAAACTTCCGGCCAGTTCGATGACGGTCTGGTGCGTGGACCTCGGCACGTCTAGGTAGATGAAATTTCTGCCTGAGACGAGATCGACGTTGTCATCCGGCGCAACCATGTCATCGATGGATCCCAGCAGCTGAATCATCAGCGGCCCGCTCTCCTGTCTCAGCACCTGCTCGTTGCGCAATACGATCCACTGGATACGAAGGTTCGTGATGAACCGGGAGCCGTGTCTTATCGCGAGGATGATGGGTATCCGGCGCGTGACTCCAGAGACCAGGAAACCGAACCAGGTGCCGAGTTTCCATGCGGCGGCGCGCCAGGGTTTCAGATGGTGCGAAATCCGCCACCCACGATTCATTGCGGCCAGCAGAACAATTCGCCGTATTTCCTTCGCCCAGTGGTAACCGGCAAACAACTGCCCCGGCTCCAGGCCGAGCGCCTCGCGAAGACTATCTTCGAATGGCGCGCGGATGTGTTCGCCGCACGCGACGAGATACAACTTGCGTGCGAGCAGCGCGCCAAAGCTGTGACCGACGAACACGATCTCGTCATAGCCGCCGTTCTCGCGCCATTGCGCATCAACGAGTTCCGCGAGTCGCGCGACGATCTCGTTAGGCTTCGCCAGCGACAATAGGTGCAGCGGCATCGCCGGCACGACGATCTTTGCCGCCGGCCAGGCGGCGCGTACCGCGTCCGTCACCTGTTCCATGTCGTCAGGTGTGTGCATGAACCCGTGCAGCACGAGCACGAGGCGACGCTTGGAGAAATCGGGGGTCATCGCATTCATTGCGGCACCTGCACCATGGCTGCTGCGATGCGACAAGTCGATGTACGATCGATTTCGCTCGCCAGCTTTTGAGTAGTTGGAGCTAAGATATCAAACAGCAACAACAAACGTCCGCGCCACTCCTTCGGCGAGAGACACAAACAACGGCTCGTGCGCACGCGACAGCCGGGCCCGGCATGGGAGAACGATCATGGATTTCGTGTTCCTGTTCGAACCCGGGAAGGTCAAGGAGGTCGTCGGCGAGCTGACCGACTTCATCCTCGAATACGCGATCGCGCTGGCAGCCGTCAGTGCGCTCGCCATGGCGCTCATCGAGGGCTTCAAGAGCCTGGCGAAGACACGTGAGCGCTTCCACATGCGGCGGCTGCACGAGTGGATAGTCTCGTCGCCGATTCCGACGATCCAGATCGAAGGTCTCACGGCCGAAACTGCGGCGGCGCACCAGTTTCGGGAACTGGTGTTCCGGCAGCTCATGCACCTGTCGACGGGCATCGACCTGGTCGATCGATCACTGGCGACGCTGCAGAGCATCGATGGCAAACATTTCTACCCGTCTACCGCCAACGCGCTGTTTACATTGGAGCTGGAGAAGATGATGGGCCAGATCCAGGATGCGGCCGACATCGCGCTGAACACTCCCGAGGTGCACAAGGAGCTTTTCCTGTTCCTGACCTCCGGTGCGCGGATCGACGATGTCAGGACGTGGGTCAATGCGTCGAGGTTGACGGCGGCGAAACAGTCGGACGAGATGAAGAAAAATGGCGTCGAAGCCTACGGCCGGCTGAGCAAGTACGTGCGGCGCCGTCTCGACGGGCTGCAGCTCGCCGCTAACTACACGTGGGCGAAGAAAAACCAGTGGTGGTCGATCGTTGTCGGCGGAATCCTGATGGCCGCCAGCCTCTTCTACCTGGAGTCCCTGAAGCCGGGTGAGGCGACGAACGTAACGGGATGGATCCAGATCATTGTCGCGTCGCTGCTTGGCGGCATAGTGGCCCCGATTGCCAAGGACCTCGTCAGCGCGCTCAAGAAGGTACGCCAGGTTGGCTAGATACTTTCCACCGCCCGAGGCCTATCGACCGGGCCTCATCCTGCAACTGCGCGAGCGGCCCGAAGGCGGTGGTTTGCTCGCGGAGGTCCTGCAGGTTCCCCTGTCGGATCTGGCGCCGCGGACCGACATGATCGTGCTCGTTCACGGGTTCAACAATCACTACGGCGAAGCGGCGACCGCGTACTTTGGATTTCGCAGCAGGCAGCGCGAGCGGGATCCGGCCTGTGCGAACAGCCTCGAATCAAAGCTGGGAGACGCCTTCTGGCCCGGTGATGCGGCCTGGGGCATCGCGGACAAGGCGGACTTCCTGGTGTACTCGTCGGCGGTCGGAACCGCGATCGAGGCCGCGGAAATCCTTGCGAGTCATCTTGCTCAAATGCCAACGCTGCGCCGTGTGAATTTCCTCGGACATTCGCTCGGGTGTCGCGTGGTGCTCGAAACCGTTCGCCTCCTCGCGAGCAATCACGGCCCGCACGTGGGGAATGTATGCCTGATGGCGGCTGCCGTTCCGCTCTTCAAGGTCGTGCGCGGCGGCGAGCTCGAGGCTGCAATGGACCACGCGGATCAAGTACTCATTCTCTATTCGGAAGCGGACACGGTTTTGAAATGGGCTTTCCCAGCGGGGCAGACGCTGGCGAGAGGCGACGAGGGTTTCTGCCCTCGCGCCCTGGGCCGCAGGGAGCCGCCGCCGACCATCGCGGGTCGCAGCACAAAGTCGAAGCAGGTGAACGGAGCCAGGCATGGCGACTATTGGGGGCACTCTGAAACCGTGCCTGCACGTTCCTCCATTGCATTCGTCAGCGAATTCTTTTCGCTCGGCGCATTGTCACGTTCGGTCGACAGCCGCGAGGTTGGCGAGGCCAACACGTTTGAGGCGCGCCCCTCTTCGAGCAAACGCAGGGGAGCCGCCTCGGTGCGTCGCATCTAGGTGACCGCACGCGCACCGCCTCGTCCCGGGCGAACGGATGTGGTCGTGCAGGCGCTGGTCGACTGGATCAGGCCGCCGCGACCCGCGCAGTGACGATCCAGGCGCGCGAGTCGAACAGCACTCCGTCCCCGGTGAGACGGTCGGTGAGCATCCTGCGAAGTTGCCCGAGTGCGCGTGATGCCGCGTCCGCGTCGAGCCTGCCGAGAAAGTCCTTCGTGTTCCTGAAACTGCGAATGATGTGGTATGCCGTGTCCACATCCGGCCCGTAGTACACGGGCTCGTGCACGTCGGTGAATGCAACTTCAACGAAGCCAGACTTCTGAAGCACCGCTTCCACGACCGCGGGTTCGGCAAGCGAAAACAGTGTGTCGCCCCAGGTGACACGAGCTTCGTGATCCGGCAGCGCCACTGCCTGCGGTATCACCAGGGCCCATTCATTGCGCTCGCAGCTCTGCCACACCAGCATCACCAGCCGCGCACCAAGCCTGCCGGCATGCGCGAGATTCGTGAACGCGGCGACGGAGTCCGCAAAGAACATCGTGCCAAACCGGCTGATCAGAACGTCGAAAGAGGCCGGCGCAAAGCGGTGGACCTGCGCGTCGCCCTGCTCGTAGCGCACGTTCTCCAAGCCGGCTTCCAGCGTCAGGCGGCGTGCGCGCTCGAGCATTTCACCGGAGATGTCCACACCCAGGACGCTTCCGGACGATGCGGCGCGCGCCGCGTCGCGCGTGGTCTGCCCTGCTCCGCACCCGATGTCCAGCACCCGATCGGTCGAGGCGATAGCCGTGGCCGCGCGCAGGTGATCGTTGTGGCGGCGAAGCTCGGCGTCGTAATGATCGGCAATAGTGAGCACCGACATGAGCCAGACAGTAATACATGCGGTAACGTTCACCCAACAGCCCCTTCGCGAGAGACCAGCCTCCATGTCCATGAAAGCCACGTTCGTCGCCCTGCTTCTGTTTGCCGCCACCGTGCACGCGCAGAACGCCGATGTCGGCAAGGCAGCGTTTCGCGAGATCTACCAGGAGATGGTCGAAATCGACTCGTCACCCACGACCGGCTCGTGCACGAAGGTGGTCCGCGCCGCCGAGGCGCGACTGGCCGCCGCGGGATTCACGGCCGCGGACCTGAACGTCGTGATTCCCGAGGGCAAACCGGACGACGGCAACATCGTGGCGCGCATTCCTGCGCCCGGCGCCAGGAAGAAAGGCGTGCTGCTGCTCGCACACATCGATGTCGTGGACGCGAAGCGCGCCGACTGGGAGCGCGATCCGTTCAAGCTCATCGAGGAAGGCGGCTTTTTTTATGGACGCGGCGCAGCCGACGACAAGGCGATGGCCGCCGTTTTCCTCGATCTCATGATCCGTCTGAAAAAGGAGCGCGGCTTCAAGCCCCGTCGCGACCTCATCATGGCGCTCACCTGCGGCGAGGAGACTTCCAACCGCGTGAACGGCGTGGACTATCTTCTGAAGAACCGGCGCGATCTCATCGACGCGGAGTTCGCCATCAATGAAGGCGCGGGCGGCCTGCTCGCCGCCGACGGCCAGAAACATCTCGTGCTGCAGGTGCAGGCCGGAGAAAAGATCCACCAGGTGTACACGCTCGAAGTGACCAACAAGGGCGGTCACTCCTCGCGTCCCGAACGCGACAACGCCATTTATCGCCTGGCGCGCGCCACGTTGAAGATCGAAGAGCTGGCGTTTCCGCTCGAGCTCACGCCCGTCGTGCGCGAATATTTCCGCGTCACGGGACCGACGCTGGGTGGCGAGATTGGCGCGGCGATGTCCGCGGTCGCCAGGAATCCGAACGACCAGGCGGCGTTGGCAACGCTCATGGCCGATCCGGGCTACAACGCGGTGCTGCGTACCACCTGCGTCGCAACACAGGTCGACGCCGGCCACGCGCCGAATGCGTTGCCGCAACGCGCAACCGCGACACTGTCATGCCGCGTCATGCAGGGCACGACTCCCGAGCAGGTCAAGGAAGCGCTCGAAAAGGCAGTCGCCGACAGCCAGGTCGCCGTTGCAATCGTGCGTCGCCGCAGCGGCTCGGCCGCGCCCGCGCTCACCGATGAAGTCATGAAGCCCGTGCGCGCCGCCGCCGCGAAGTTATGGCCGGGCGTGCCTGTCGCACCGTCGATGACCGCGGGCGCCACCGATGGCCGCTATCTCATGAGCGCGGGGATCCCGACGTACGGCATGAGCGGCATGTTCGGCGTGCCCGGGGAAAATAATGCCCACGGCCTCAATGAAAAAATCCGCGTCACTTCGTTGTATGAGGGACGCGAATTTCTCGAGGCCATCGCGCGCGCGTACGTGAAGTAGCGCGCCGCGCCCTAGAGCGCGTCGGCAATATCCTGCTTGAGCCCGATGTCGTGCGGCTCGGTGCCGGGCGGATATCGCCTGATCACCTTGCCTTCGCGACTGATGAGAAACTTTTCGAAGTTCCACTCGATGTCACCCGCGATGCCGGTGTCGGGAGAGGTCAGATAACGATAGAGCGCATGGCGGTTGGCGCCGTTCACATCCAGCTTGGCGCTCATGGGGAACGTGACGCCGTAAGTCGCGCTGCAAAATTGTGCGATCTGCTGCTCCGTGCCCGGTTCCTGGGCGCCAAACTGATTGCACGGGAAACCGACGACGGAGAAATTCTGGTCATCGAGCTCGTGCTGCAATGATTCGAGCCCCGTGTATTGCGGCGTCAGTCCACAGCGGCTCGCGACGTTGACGGCCAGCACGACCTTGCCGCGCAGTGGACCGAGCAGGTCCGCCGTTCCCTTGATGCTCTGAACCGGAATGTCGAAAAATGTCGGCATGGCCATTACTCCGCTCGTGGGATCGGGGCATTGTCTGATAGACGCCGCTGTTCCGCTTGCGGAGTATGCGCGCCCTTCGTTCTCGTGCAGGGAGGTTAGAGAAATGAAGCGCCCCATCACGGTGGTTGCCACCACTGCTGTTGCTTTCTTCCTTGCCGGTTCACCGGCGCTCGCCGACCGCCAACCTGAAAACGACAATGGCCACCGCGGGCGCGCAAGGTTCGAGCTGCTCGAGACCACCATCCCGGAGATCCGCGACGCGCTGCAGTCGCGCGTCATTTCCGCCGAACGCCTGACCCGGATGTACCTCAAGCGCATCGACGCCTACGAAGCATCCGGCCCCGCGATCAACGCCTACCAGCTCGTCAACGACAACGCCCTGCGTGACGCGCGTCGGCTCGATGCACTGCGAGACAGGCGCGGACACTCGCGCATGCCGCTCTTCGGCGTCACGGTGATGCTCAAGGACAACATCGACACCGCGGACATGCCCACCGCCGCCGGCAGCGTGGCGCTGGATGGGTCCCTGCCGCCCGACGATGCGTTCATCACCAGAAAATTGCGCGCTGCGGGCGCCGTGATCCTCGGCAAGGGCACGCTCACCGAATTCGCCAATTTCATCGCCGTCGGCATGCCCACGGGTTACAGCTCGCTCGGCGGTTTTGGTTTCAACCCCTACGATCCGCGCGTCGACCCGCGTCCCGAGGCGCCGTTCAATGACGGGCGTCCGGTGCTGCAGACCGGCGGGTCGAGCTCGGGCCCCGGCATCGGCGTCAACGCAAACCTGGTCGCCGTCGCGATCGGCACGGAGACATCGGGTTCGATCCTGAGCCCCGCGAGCGCGAACGGCGTCGTCGGCATCAAGCCCACGGTGGGTCTTGTCAGCCGCGACGGCATCATCCCGATCACGGCGGACCAGGATACGGCCGGGCCGATCACGCGGACCGTGACCGATGCCGCCATCGTGCTCGGCGTCATCGCGGGTTACGACCCCAATGACCCCGCCACGGCCGCGTGCCTCACGCCGGGCAATTGTTTCGACAACTACACGCGATTCCTCAACAAGAAAGCACTTCGTGGAGCGCGCCTCGCGGTGCCTCCGTTCCCGGCAAATCGGACCGCGATCATGGAAGACGCCATTGCCGTGATGCGCGCGCAAGGAGCGCACGTCGAGCTCATCGAGAGCTACGACGCACGCATCGGCATGCCGCAACTCGGAACGTGCATCGCGAGGCCTTTGCCCACCGACCTCACCTGTTCCACGGTGTTGCTATATGGGTTCAAGCGCGACCTCAACGCATATCTCGCAGTGACCCAGGCCGCGCCGTCGCGAACGCTCGCCGAGGTCATCGCGTTCAACGACACGTTCGTCCCGCCGATGAAATACGGACAGGTCATCGCGATCGGCGCGGAAGCGCTGGACGTGTCGCCCGGCAGCGCCGATACCGCTCGTTATCTTGCCGACCGCGCCGAAGATCTCCGCCGCTCGAAGCTCGCGCTCGACGGCGTCTTCAACGGGCCGGATGGCACGGCAGGGACCGACGACGATTTCGACGCCGTCATTCACCTGGGCAACGCCAACGCCAATGTGCCCGCCAAGGCGGGTTACCCGAGTGTCGCGGTGCCCGGCGGCTTCAATGCCCTATCTACACTCACGCCCGCGGATCCGCCCATCGCCGTCCCGTTCCCATCCGATGTCACGTTCTCCGGGCCGGCGTTCTCCGAGCCGCGGCTGATCGCGCTGGCGTACGCGTTCGAGCAGGCGACGCGACATCGCGTGCCGCCGGCGAGCACGCCGGCGCTGCCGAGTGACACCGTGCGCGGCAGGCATTAGCACCCGGCGAGCGGAGCGTCCCTCCTTCGGTAGACGCGATCCAGGCCGGTTATTCGGCAGAATGCCGCATGGCTCGCACGTCCCCCACCAGCGCATCGGCAACGCCAGCCCGCGGGTATGCGGCCGCGATCGCCGCCTTCGTCATGTGGGGCGTGTTTCCGCTCTATCTGATCGGGCTCCTGCAGGTGTCCGCGATGCAGATCACCGCGCATCGCATCGTCTGGTCCTGCTTGTTCGTGCTCGCGTGGCTCGCCGCCACCGGAGACCTCGGAAAGCTGCGTGAATCCGTGGCGCGCGACGGCGTTTTCATCCGGCTCGTGGCCAGCGCGTTCTTCATCGCCGTCAACTGGCTCGGCTTCGCATGGGCGGTCAACCATGGTCACGTGCTCGAGGTGAGCCTCGCGTATTTCATCGGGCCACTGCTCAACGTGCTGCTGGGCATCTTCGTGCTGTCGGAACGGCTGGATCGCGCCCAGTGGGCAGCCGTCGCCTTCGCCGCCGCCGGCGTCGCCTATCTCACATTCATCGCCGGCCACCCGCCGTGGATCGCGCTCATGGTCGGGTCGTCTTTTGCGCTTTACGGGTTGATCCGCAAGACCGTGAGTATCGACGCGCTGCCCGGGTTAGCCGTCGAAACGATCTTGCTGGTGCCCTTTGCCGCGGCCTATCTGATCTGGTGCGAGGCTCGAGGTATCGGCGTGTTTGGCCACTCGAGCGGACTCGTGGATGCCCTGCTGCTGGCGGGCGGAGTCGTCACATCGGTTCCGCTGTTCCTGTTTGCCTACGGTGCGCGGCGGGTTCCGTTTTCGACGATCGGCGTGTTGCAGTTCATCGCGCCGAGCATGCAGCTCGTGTGTGGTCTCGTCGTGTTCGGAGAGCCGCTGGCGCCTGCGCGCCTCATCGGTTTCGTGCTGATCTGGATCGGGCTGCTCATCTACGTGGGAAATGCGCTGCGGCAGACACGCGCGCGCAGGTTTGCGGCGGCGACCTGAGGCCGCACCGGGTTCAGGCGTGCGGCTTCCGCGGAAAGCGGGTCGTCGAAACTTTGCGAAGCGACGGCCCCAACGAACGCCAACTGGTCCACCGCCCGCTGAGACTTCGTTCCAGCGGCCCCAGTTGGGAATAGATGCGGTCCTGCACGAGCACGACGAGAGCGTCGTATTGGTCCAGCGCCTGGTGAACCTCGCTGACATACGCCGGCGAGTTGACCGGTTCGAACTGCGCACGCTTGTAATGAACCATCATCGCTTCGAATAGCTGCTGGAGCTCGTCGGCCGGGGCGCGCGGCGCATAGGGCACGGACTTGGTCTGCGGCGCGGTCCCCATGTGCTGGATGATGTCGGTGAGATTCTTGTTGGCGCTGATCGCTGCACGCACGCGCGTGAACGGCGCCGTCAAGCCACTCGCATTCTGCAGTCGAAGGAGATTTTGCTCCAATACAGCGAAGTTCGCGCCCGCCGACGCGTCGTGATGGTCGTGCGAACCTTCGATACCGCGCGTTCCAACATTGTTGCTCTCTTCGAGCTTGAAATCGGTGAGCACGGTGAGCTGGTCATCGAGCGTCGAAAGCAGGGAATGCTGGTCATGCAGGATCGACTGGTACAGCACGCGATAGGCGGCGCTTTCTTCCGGGCTGAGTGGCTCACCGCGCTCCACCTTCTCGAAGAGCGCGAGGTTCGCCGCCCGCGTTTTCTTGCCGAGCGTGAGGTGCGGCGCGATGACGGCAGCGTTCTCGTTGAGCCGATCGACTCTCTCCGTGATCTCGCTGGCCGTCCACTTGGGTGGATCGTATGGCAGGCACAGGAGCACGAGCGCGAGCACGAACGCCGCTGCCACCCACAGGAGAACCCGCCTGAGTTTTGTTTTCATTTCCTAATAAGTTACCTAACTGCCGGGCCGTTGTCGCGTAAGTCAGCGAACCACCGCAATGACATGCAGGAGAGGCCGGCATCGATCCTGGCGATCTCGGACACGGGCAGCGGCAGCGCATTCAATCCGTGCTTCTGAAGCAGCTCCAGGGTGCGCGGGCACCCTGCCCTGACCATCACCACGTCGTTGACCCGCAGCGCGTTGGCGGCGTGGCGTTCTTCGCCGGGTACCACGAGAGTGCGGTATCCCTCGAGCAGCCCGGAACCCGCAAGCTCCGGTGTCGCCAGGATCGTCTCCTCGTCCACGAGCGAGCAGTCGGTCTTGAGATGCAGCGTGCCCTGCGGAACCGTCACCACCCTGCTCTTCAATCCCATCGACCGGAGCAAGCCCTGCAGGTCGGCCGCGCCCACCGCGTTCGTTCGCGCGGAGAGGCCGATGAGCACGCGATCGGGCGTGACGAGAATGTCGCCACCGTCGGCGAAACCCTCTGTCAATCGCAGCACTTCGGGGAATCGCGCGGTGAGCGCGGACGCCAACTCGCCAGCTTCGTCCATGCGGCTGGGGGCTCCGGGGCGCAGCAGCACCGCCGCCTGGCTGAACACCAGCGCGGGATCCTCCACGAAGATCGAGTCCGGAAATGCCTCCAGCGGGTCGAGAACGGTCACCCCGACTCCGGCATCCTGCAGAGCAGCGATGTACGACTGGTGCTCGGCCACGATGTTTTCGAAAACGGGGGCCGGACCCGGCGTTGCGCGCAGGCCGTTGACCACACTTTTCCCGGGTTTACGGACGATGGCGGAGTTGAAGTCGAAGACGCGCATGAATATCCGGGCTGTTCAGGGTTCGTTCAGAGGCTATGCCTATGATGGGCACCATGGCACGCACTCCCTTCCGGGCAATCGCAGTTCTGTCGTTAAGTCTCATGGGGGGGCTGGCCTACGCGCAGGATAGCGAACCCTACGAGGCCGACCCGCCCATCCGCGCGGCGCGGCTCAGCTACATCCTGGGCGAGGTTTCCCTGCAGCCCGCCGGCGAAGAAGAATGGGCGCCGGCGCTGGTCAATCGCCCGCTGACCACCGGCGACAAGTTGTGGACGGAGCCGAATGCGCGCGCCGAGATCTACGTCGGGCCGGCCGCCGTCCGGCTCGATGGCGCCACGGGCTTCTCGTTCCTCAACGTCGACGACGACACCATCCAGATGCGCCTGACAGCGGGCGTCATCTTCGTGAGCGTGCGCGACCTCGCCGGCAGCGAGCAGATCGAGATCGACACACCGAATGTCGCGCTGTCGCTGCTGCGCGCCGGCCAGTATCGCGTCGAAGTGAACGACGCGGGTGACAGCACCGTCGTCAAGGTCAGTGAAGGCGCGGCCGAAGCGATCGGCACTTCGCAGAATGTCGTCGTGCATGCGCAGCAGGTCGTCACGTTCAGCGGCACCGACAACCTCGTCTCGAGGTTCAGCACGCTGGGCGCCCCCGATGAATTCGATTCGTGGAGCCTCGATCGCGACCGGCGTTACACGCTCGCGGCGAAGTCGCGCACGGCCGAGTACGTGTCGCCCGACGTCACGGGCTACGAGGATCTCGAAGAGAACGGCACGTGGAGCTCCGAGCCCGAGTACGGATATGTGTGGACACCGAGGCACGTCGCCGTGGACTGGGCGCCGTACCGCTACGGGCGCTGGGTGTCGATCTCGCCGTGGGGCTGGACGTGGATAGACGACGCGCGCTGGGGCTACGCGCCGTTTCACTACGGCCGGTGGGCGCATGTCCGCAATCGCTGGTGCTGGGTGCCGGGGCCGCGCCACGTGCGGGCGGTGTACGCGCCGGCGCTCGTGGGTTGGGGTGGGCATGGCGGCCACGTCTCGTGGTTCCCGCTCGGTCCCCGCGAAATCTATGTGCCCGGGCGACGCTACAGCCGCAATTACGTGGAGCGCGTGAACATCGCGAACACGTTGATCGCCAACCGCTCGCACCTCGCGGATGTCTATGGCAACACCGGCGGGAATGCCCGGTTTCAGAACCGCGTGGCGGCAGCCGTGACGGCGGCGGCGCGCAACGAATTCACGTCCGCGGGACGCATCGGTGAACAGCGTGTCCGCCTCAACGAACAGGATCTGGCGCGCAGCGATGCGAGCGCGATGGCGCCGCGCATCGCGGCGGGGCGCGAGAGCCGTCTGGGTGCGTCGAGGCGCGACCACGTGCGCGTGCCGCCGCAAGCGATCGCGAATCGCCAGGTCGTTGTCAGGCGTGATCCGCCGCCGTCGGTTGCGCAGTTCGCGCGGCGACCGGCGGAAAACACGAATGTGGAACAAGCCATTGCCGAGCGCGTCAGGCGTTCGCAGGATCGCGGCCAGTACGATCGATCCGATCGCCCGCGGCGCGACGAGCGACCGGCCATCGAATCGGCACCGCGCCCGCAGATCTCGGTATTCGACCGCCACGGGCTGGCCGAACGTGTGCGGGAGGATGGCGAGCGGCAGGTGCGTGAGCAGCAGCAGCGCGAGGTCGAGCGGCAGCGACGCGACGTGGAACAGCGCCAGCAGCGCGAGCAGCACCAGCAGCGCGAACAACACCAGCAACGTGAGCAGCACCAGGAACGCGAGCGCTCGCAACGGCTGCAGGATGCGGTGCGGCAGGCCGGAGCCCGCCAGGCCGAGCAGCGCGAGCGGCGTGAACAACAGGTTCAGCGCGAGCGCAGTTATGAACGCCCGCGCACCGAACAGCCACGCGTTCAACAGCCACGCGTCGAACAACCGCGCGTCGAGCGGCCGCAGGCACCGCCGCCCAGTCGTTCAGAGCCGCAACGGCCAGCGGAGTCGAAACCTCAGTCGCACAGAGGTTCCGAGAACTACTCTCGCCCGAATCGCCAGTGACGCGAGCGCATCACGACGCCACGGTGTAGCCCACCACCAGGTACCCCGAGCCCGGGAGCTCGGCATTCGCGTCTTCGGGGATCAACGTCAGCTCCCGGTCGCCCAACACCACGAGCGCGCCGCGCGACGCCGGCCCGAACGCACTCTCCATGGTGATGCGGCCGCGCGCGAAGTACGGAAACAGTTCATCCCGAAGCTGCACCACCTGCGCAGATCCGGATTCGCGCAGCAGGCGCCACTCGTTCGGAAAGTCGTGGCGCAGATCGAGCAGCTGGTAACGCACGGTTGGGTCAGATTCCAGCGGCGGTGCATCGGTGCTCCACGCCGCGGCGGCATCGTTGATGGACGGGCCTTCGGCCGCCGTGTACTGCACGTGCAGTATCACGTCACTGATGGTGTCGTAGTCGAACGAGCGCACAGCCGGCAGCGTGAACTCCCACGTGGTGCCGGCATCGAGACTCGCACCCTCGAAGGGTAGATAGCGCTCGTCGCGGAAGTCCAGCTGGAACACGCCGGCATCGTTCTGGCCGGAGCTCGTGGCGATCGATCCCGCGAACTGCGCGGGTTCCGTGAGCCGCAGAATGCCATGTACGCCGACGTACGGGCCGACCACGCCCGGCACCGAGATGCTGACGGCCTTGATGCGCCGCGAGGACTGACCGGGGAAGTCCAGGTCGAACACCTCGCGCGGCAGCCGGAACACACAATGGCCCCCGGTGCGCAGACTCATGAGCGCGATGGCGCTCAGGCGGCGCAGCGACACATGCGTGGTGAGCTCGAAGCGGCGTGTGTTTGCCTGCAGATAGGACACCTCCAGCCGGCGCAGGTCCTGCGCGAGCCGGTCGCCGGCGAGCAGCCCTTTGCGCCCGCTGTCCCAATGGTCGAGTCCGATGACGCGCGCCGCGAGACCCACTTCCTGCTCGGCCGCGGACTCGGCCTGTCGCGCCAGATCGAACGCCATGCGATACGCCTGGTAGTGCAACGCGCCGAGCTGCGCGCTCATCCAGTTGTAGAGCTGCACGTTCGTGAACTTGTCGCGCAGGAAAGCCTGCGCTTCTTCGGACTGCGCGATCTGCGCCTCGTGGTTGCGTTGCTCGCGCCCGGCGATGGCCACGCGTATCTCGGCCGCGATGATCTGCTGGTCGATCTGCGCGAGCTCCTTGCGGGCGAGATCGGCCTGGAAATCCCAGTCTTCCTGGCGACGCTGGTGGCCGGCGTTGATGGACGACATGTTGGCCTGGAACGAGAACTGCGAGGCGAAGAAGCCGAACAACTCGCCGAAGGCTCCCATCGCGTCACCGAGATTCCGGCCGCCGAACGTCGGACCACCGGCGATCCCGATCTGTGTGTCCGGAATGATGTGCAGGATCGAGGACAGCAGCTTGAACTCCTGCCCCACGGTTTCCAGCGTGTGCGCGGTGCGCAGGTTGGTCACCTGGTTGACCTCGGCCGCGCTCATGAACTCGCGGCTGGAATAGAAGTCGAGACGCGCCTGTGCCTGGACCCGCGAACGGCGCACGCCCTCCAGGTTCGCCTCGGCCTCCTCCACCTGCCGTTGCCGGATCTCGGCCGCGAGTTTCAGCAGGCTGACCTCGTGCTGCGCGCGAAGCTGCGAGAGCTGCTCCCCATCGCGCTTTTCGAGCGCCGCGAGCAGCGCGCTTCCGAAACCGCGCACTTCGTTGGTGAACTCGAGCGCCTTCGGCAGCAGCATCGCGAAGCGATAGTGAGGGCGCGAACTGGTGAGAGCCAGGCTGATCGCGGCGCCGATATCGAGGCCCGCAGCGCGCGCGCGAACCAGCAGCGCCGGATCGATGGGCGGGGCGAACAGTGCGAGCTGCCGCGAGCGACCATCGATGTCCATGCAGTGGCGGATCTTGAACAGCCGGTCATCTATCTTCTCGCGCAGCTCCTGCAGCCGTGCGTTGCTCGGGATGCAGAAGTAGAGCATCGCGACGCCGGGCGCCACGCGCTCGGTGACGCGCCCGGAGGATTCCGCGACGGGCAGGCCATCCTCGAGGCCGACGAGCACGTTCGCGAATGCATCCACGGAATCGGCGGCGCTGAGCTCGTGGTAGCTGCGCGCGTCGCGCGTCATCGCCGGCATGACGACCGGCGATTTGCCGAGCACTTCGGACGCCAGCACGTAAAGCTGCGTGGCCTCGTTGATGGACTCGATGGTGTCGCGGCGGAAGAGACTGTCGGCCCACCCGATCAGGTTCTCGACGTACTTCTGCACCACCGACTTCATGTATGCGACCAGTCGCAGCCGCGCCAGCAGGTGCGGATTGAACGGGTCGTTGCGCCAGGCCTCGACCTCGCGCTTCAGCTCCTCCGAACCCGCCGACAGCCGCCGCATCATCGTCTCGAGCGACTCGGCGGTTTCGTGCCACGCAGCGGCCTCGTTGAACAGCGGTTTGACGCGCCAGTATTTCTCGGGCGACGTGTAGCTCGACACGTCGGTGGGGTCGAACACGTAGTGGAACCAGCGCTGCGCGTCGGCGTGACGCCCGGCCTTGGAGAGACGGTCTGCCACCAGCATCGGCAGGTGGAAGAAGATCTCCCAGTTGTAGAGCGAATACGATCCGCTGAACGAGAAGTCGAACTCTTCGATGGGGTAGAAGAAAGGATCGCGGTCCCAATCGACCCAGACGTTGTCGGTAGGCTGATAACGGTCGGCAAACGTGTCCGCCGGCTCGTACGCAACCTGCCGCGGAAAGCGCTCCGGCATGTCCACGTATATCCAGGGTTCACCAGCGCGCTCGGGCGCGCGGTAGAGCGCGGGCAGACCCTCTTCGTCCACGCCGCGAACCATGGCGCAGGTATACGGGTGGTACAGCGTTTCGAACCGCATGACGTCGAACCGCATGACGGCAATCAGCGAGTTGAAGTAGTTCCAGGTGCTTGATCCGCGAGAGCTCGGCTTCGTCCATGTCATGGGCAACGCCTGGTAGCTCACCAGGTACTGACGTTCCTGGTCTGCATACACCATGGGTCGATAGGGGCCTGTCTGCCCGTACTGCAAGGGCACCGTGAGCGCGAACGGCTTGCGTGACGCCGCGAGCAGCGTACGGGCGTGCGATCCCGTGCGCAGATAGGCCGTGCCCAAGTCGCTTCCGGTGTCGCTCAGGTAGAGCGGCGCGGGATTGAGCGGCACCAGGCGGTTGTTGCGGAATCGCAAGTCGAAAGGCATGCCGAGACGATCCGTTTCAGGCAAGTACGGATCCACGGCGTCGAGCGAACCGGTGCACGAGTCGAGCTCGAACCGCGCCACGGGCTGCGCGGTGCGCTCGCTCGTGCCGTAAGTCCGGTGGTTGAACACGTTGATGCGCAGCACGCCGCCCTGCATCTGCGGCCAGAAGACCAGGCGCGACTGCGGCGTGTCCTCGTCGCTCACGAACGTGGAATCGACGACGCTCGCAAGCGAGGTCTTCGCCCCGGTCCAACCGCGCTCTTCGAGCGTCGACCACAGCAGGCTGATCTCGAGACTCACGTCGGGCGGACTGGCGCGCGAGACCTGCACCTGCTTGATCTTTGGCCAGAACAGCCTGGGGCGCCGGTTGTGCACCACGAGCACCAGGTGATCCGAGTCGATGCTGAGATCGACCTTCTGCCACGGTGTCCAGCGATGATCGGCGAGCCGCTTGCGGTAGTAGTACGCGTGCGGCATGGCGTGCGTGCGGCCCACCATGTGGATCACGCTCTTCTGCACGGCCCCGCCATTCGCCAGGCGCTCGCTCACCATTTCTTCGTAGATCGCGCGGATGTCGAGCCGCGCCACGTCGTGCAACTTCTGCAGGTAGTCGCGCACCGCCTTTTCCGCGGTGACGCCGGTGATCTCATCCTGCATCAGCTCGTTCTCGAGCTCCTCGAAGAACGGGCTCTTCTCATCGCGCAGCTCGGGCTCTATCCAGTTCTCCGGGTAGAGGAAGACCTTGCGCGCCGCTTCCCAGACGCGATAGTTCTTCATCCATTCCCACTGCCGCCATTCCTGGATGTCGGACGCATTGCCGAGCAACACGCCGCTCGAGGTTTCGAGATTCATGAGACAGCGCTGCACGAACAGCTGCACCGCGGAGTGCGCCTGCACGATACGCGACGTGAGCTGGCAGGGACCCATCTGCACGTCGATGAGCAGGTACGCGTAGACGTCATCCGCGCAGCGGAACCGCCCGCTTTCCGGATGCGGGCCGTTGTGAATGATCTGGGCGATGAGCGCGTCGCGATGGGCTGCGCGCAGGCGGTCCATGGCGGGCGTGATCGCGGCGTAAAAAGCCCGCTCGCCCGGAAAGCGCCCGCGCGCCAGCGCCATGAGGTCGGCGGGATCCGGCGTCGCGGCACGCGCGGCCGCGCGCAGGGTAGACAGGTCGCTGACCAGTTCCGTAGCCGCCAGGCGGCGCGACTGCATCCAGTGCACCGCGCGCTGCAACTGCGAGTAGGTGCGTGGCGCCTGCCAATAGGCAAGCGCGTCGGTGCTGGGAGTCAGGCCCAGCTCCAGCGCAATGCTGCGCAGGGTCGCGGCGCCATCCGTCTCGGCCGCGCTCGAACCCGGCCGCAAGGAGCGGCCCCATCCCGTCAGATCTTCCAGCTGCTCCGAGGCGGCGATGTCGGTGCTGGCATGCGCCAGCACGTCCAGCAGGCGCACGTCGGTGGCGGGCATCGCACGCTGCGTGAGTGCGGCCTCGATGAGCGGCCGGATGCTGTTCAGCGTCAGCGACGGCGCCGCCGCATCACGCGACGGCGGCAGCTGGTTGAAGTCGAACACCGAAGGAAGCTGCGCGAGGGAACGCACATCCGCACTGGTCATGCCAAGCAGGGCCAGCAATCGGCACGTCTTGGTGACGCGCCACAGGGAATTGGCGGCGGCCGTCAACACGCTGCCGTCGTCGGCGGCACCTGGCTCCGCATTCGCGATGAAGTCTTCGACGACTCCGCCGGCGACGGCCGGATCAGTCGCGGCCAGCAGCGCCGGACGGCCCATGGCCGGAACCTCGACGTTCAGATCCGCCGCGATGACATCGGCGACGAAGGCGGTGCCGGTGATGGCCGCGAGGCGTTCGACAATGGCGCTCACCTGCCGCAGGCGCCGCTCGGCAGCCTGGCGCTCCGCAGGCGCATCCGCATCGGGCGTGGACTCGCCCACCGCCGCGAGAATGTCGCCGTTCAATCCATCGAGCAGCTTGATGTGCTCGCCCGCGCGCGGCGCGTACAGGCCCGGCACGCGATCCTCGCTGCGCAGTAGATAGCGCAATTCCGCCGGCTCGACGCCGGCACGCCGCAGCAGATCGAGCAGGTCGAGCGCTGCCGCGCCGCTGGCCAGTCGTTCTTCGACCGTGAGCGCAGTCAACATGTCGGGCAGGCCGAGCGCGACCAGGTCTTCGTAGTCCGCGGCAGGCAGCCGCAGCACCGCGAGCCACTGGTCGCGGACGCGCGCGCGCGCCGCCGCGCCTGCCTCATCCTCCGCCGTCGACGCGGCATGCGCGAGCGCGACCAGGATCTCCGCCAGTCGATCCACGGAGAGCGCCGCCTGCGCGGCCACTGCCACCAGCTTCCCGAGCGCACCGAGATCGATGGCGCGCGCCGCGCGGCTCACGCTCAACGCCTGCAATGCGATTGCGAGCCGCGACAACGGCCAGCCCAATCCACGCTGCAGCCTGAGCACACGATGCATCAGGTCGAAGACCTCGACTTGCGTACCGGTGTGGAGGCGCAACCGGGCGTCGTCGATGTTGCAGGGATCGCCGCCCTCCGGCGAGAACCGTTCGATGACCAGGCCCCAATCCGCGAACAACGGGGCCGCGGTGAGCTCAAACAACTCTTTCACGGTGAGCCCGCTGCGCGCGAGCAGTCCATGGTCGGTGCCGATGGTGACCAGCGACTCCAGCGACTCCACGCCCCAGGCGCGGGCCACCTGCCCTTCATCGTCGGTTTGCGTCCGGTTGAGCAGCGTGAAAGCGGCGGGACTCATGTTGAGCCGCGCGCGTGCCAGCGCCGGCGTTTCATCCACGCCGAGCTCGAGCACCTCGGCCGGCGTGACCCCCAACAGGCTGAAGCCCGCCATCGAGCGGCGGAACCCGGCTTCGAATGGCCAATTCCACGGATAGGTCGCGGCGGAGAGGCTCGCAGGGCTCTCGCCGTCGACCAGTATCGGAGTCTCCCGTTCCTGCGGCATCGCGCGCAACCGCGCGGCGATGTCTTCCACGCCCTCGATGGACTCCGGCGTCTGCGGCGCCTGGTCGATGTCCCAGGCCTGCTCGATGTGGCGCTCGAGTAGTTCGATGACCAGGTCGATGTACGGCAGCGGAGTCATCGCGTTCGCGCAATTGAGCTTGAGATGCGGCAGGTCGCGGCGGCGGCCGAACAGGATGTCGAGCAGCATCGGGCCGCCGGTGACGCCGTCCGCATCCTTGTCCTTGAGGAATTCGAACAGATCCATGAGGTACGCGGCGGGGCCGTGCGCGGAATCACACGGCGGGCAATAACAGCCGTTCACATTGCCGAACATCGCCGCCCACGTGGCCAGCTCACCCGTGGGCGGAACGTCCGCGCGCGGCAGCGTACGGATCGGATAGTCGAGGTAGTCGCGCGCCCGCATCGTCGTGAGCACGGTCTCCGCCGCACGCGCTTGTGCGTTCAGGTGGATCCTGTCCGCCTGGGCTCCGGTCAGTCCCCCGGCGACGCGGGCCCTGAACTCCTTGCGCGGCATTGCCGCGATCTGCACCGCCGAGTGCATTCCCATGCCCAGCAGGTAGGTAGACTGCCCGGCGCGATCCGTGGGTGACACCAGGCGCGCCACGCGCGCTTCGCGCCGAATGTGCGACGTCAGCTCTTCGGGAGGTGTCTCGATGCCCGTGAGGTCGGCCCCGGCCATGAACGAATGCACGGGTGTGCGCAGCAGGTCGAATGCCGGATTCTGGAGAAGGAAATGACTCAGGGTCTGTCGCGCAGGGTCGTTGTCCGCGGCGAGCGCATATGCGTAGACCTGCGTCGGAAACACGGTTTCGACCTGGTCCGCAAGTTGCGCCGCGTAGTCGTCGGCGGAACTCGCGTGCCGCGGCAGCTTGCCGTCGGTTTCGAGCGCTTGCGCGACCTTGAGCCACTGCGCGCGTGACAGGCGCGCGAGATCCACGGCATGCGTGAAGCCCTGCGCTTCCGTGCGCTGCAGCTGCGCCAGCGTCGGCACGTGACTGTCCAGCAGGTTGATCGACTGCAGCGCGAAACGCGTGCCGTCGATGGCCGCCGCGGGAACGCCGGCCTCGGACATGGCCGCCGTCCAGGTCGCATCGTCCGCGCTCGCGTCGATGTGCAGCATCGCCGCGACGACGTGGCGCTGAGCTTCGGGTTCGATGCCGCTCGACTCCAGCAGCGCGCCAATCGGTGGCGTGACGTCCGCATCGCCCGGATCGGACGGGTCGAACGCAGCGTCCACCGCGATCGCAGTCAGCGTCGTGAGCTGGTCTTCGAGGTGTGCGCCGAGCTGGCTGGGAATCTGCCGGTCCGCCAGCGCTTTTTTCAGCGCCTCGCGCCAGCGGTCGGGACCGGCGCGCAACAGCGACGCGAGTTGTGGCGAAAATCCCTGGCGCAGCAGGCCGTAGAAAACCGACGCGGCAAGCTTGTGCCGCGAGAAACGTATGCGCCACTTCGCATCGAGAATCATCAACGCGAGGTGTTCGCGCGGGAAGCCCGTTTCACCCGCCAGGAAATCGAGATCGGTTTCGTTGAGATCACGTACCGGTACTTGCTCGAGCAGCGGGCCGACGCCAAGACCGTAGTGCTCCCATTCCGATCGCGTGCGTATGGCCGCTGCCGCGACCGTCAGATCCACCACCGCGCGCCGTGGCGCGTTGAACAACGTGTCCGAGCTCGCGAGCACCGAATCGTTCGTTGCGACGACACGCACGAGCAGGTCCGCGTGTCCTTTCTCGGCGCGGCGAAACTGCTTCGCGGTGTATGGAACCTGGTAGAAGCCGCGCGCATCGGTGACCGCGCTGCCGAGCAGTTGCTCGTGCCGCAGATCGCGATCGAACGCGCGCACCGTGAGACCCGACGCCGGCGCGCCCGCATCGTCGCGGACCGTGCCGCTGACCAGCATGAAACTCTCCGACACCACGACGTCGAGCTGCGCGGCCGCGCCCGCATCCGCCAGCAGGCTCGACTCGCCTAACAACAATCCCTGCGCGTCGAAGGCGCGCGCGATGAGCTCCGGCCCGCCGCGCTCGGCGGGAGTCTTGCGGTACAGCGACTCCGCATAGACGATGCGATAGAGGCCAGCTTCATCGGTGACTGCCCGGCCCAACAAGGTCTCGCGCTGAACGTCGCGGTCGAAGACCCGGACCTCCACGTTGGCGAGCCGCCGGCCCACCTGCTCGTAAACCATGCCACTCACTTCCAGGAAGTGCTCCTGGTGCTCGAACTCCACACCCAGCTTCTGCAGGACGTCGTTCATGCGCGCCGCGGTGGCTTCGTCGACGATGCCGCCGGGTTTTTCGCCGAGCCCCTGCTGGATCTGGAAGTGCTGCACGAGCTGGATCGTCGCGGCGCCAAACTGCTGTTGCTCGCGCTCCTGCTCGAGCAGCGCGGCCAGCTGCTTGAGATCTTCGGCGCTGACGTGATTGCGCGGATCGACCGATTCGAACACTCCGCCGCGCAGCAGGATGAAGAGCGCGTCGATGAGGTTGGTGACCTCGAGGCCCGGGGAATTCGAAGTCATTGTCGTGATGAGTTGCATGATTGATTCCAGGTGTCGTTTGACTGCGCGCCCCAATATCGGGGTCGTCATCCACTCACTAGTTAGGGAAATACCGCAGGTAGGAAACGCCGTCGATCACCGCCTCGTAGATGATCCCGATTGGCTGTGTCCGGCCTGCGTAAAGGATGGAAATATCGACGGAGACATGCGAGCCCGCTGCAACGGCCTCGGCCACCTCGCCCTCCCACCGGGCGAACATGCCGCGATTGATGTTTGCGAGCTGCGCAAACAGGTTCGCGGAATTGGCGCCATCGCCGCCGCCGAGCAACCGGCCAAGAATATGGCCCGCATCGGTTGTAGAGTCGGCCGCGCCAATGCTGACGCGCGAGGCCGAGCTGGTCGTAGTTCCTCCCCGAAGTGCGGACTCCAGGAGCGTTGCGCGCACCCGCTCAATGCGACCGGTCACGCCGGTTCTGATGTAGCTCACGAGACCGCTTGCGTGCCTGGCGACGAATGACCCTTCAGAGGCCAGACCAAAGCGCGCCCCCAAGCGCACATAGGTCACTCCGCCGCCCGAGCCCCTGACCATCCGGTACACACCGGCGAGCAACGCGCCTGGCCCCGAGTGCATGACGGTAACACCGGCTTCTTCCAGTGCGTATAACTCCGCTGCCTCTGCAACGACCGAGCGTGCGACCGCCGATATCCCCAGGGTCAGGAGGGTATCGATGACCATCTGGCCCCAGGGATCGTGTGAGACTCCGACTCCGCGATCGAATGCCACCGGATCGTAGACAACCCAGTCCTCTTGTTCCGGCAATCGATACATGAGGACCGTTTCGATGAGTTCATCGCTGTCAGTCGAGTATCGGCGTGCGATGCCAAATTCCG
>DASTXR010000160.1:0-26646 GCA_035765415.1 Steroidobacteraceae bacterium
CAGCCAGGCGGCGGGCGTGACACCGGCTCGGTACGCTGCGCCGACGGCCGCGGTACGTGTATCGGTCGTTTGGACGCTGACGATGACTTGCGTGGGCGGAACTCCGAGGCGCGTCGCGGTCATCGCCACGCTGCTCGCGGAAACCGTGAAAGTGCCGCTCGTACCTCCCGAGCTGCTGCTGCTGGAGCTGCTGCTACTCGAACTGCTGCTACTCGAACTGCTGCTGCTCCCGGAGCTGCTGCTGCCCGAACTGCTGCCGCTGGAGCTGCTGCCTCCACCACCCCCGCCGCCACACGCGCCCAACGCCAGGGCAAGGAGCGCGAGCAACGCGAGTCGCAACGCCGCGTGGAAAATCTGCCCGCAGGTGCTGGCTGTGTCCGTCATGAATGTTCCGCGCCCGCATCGCTGGATAGTTTGTTCTGTTGCGGGAGCCGCGAATGTACGGCAGCCGCCCGGAAGGTGGCAATCCCTGGCGTGTCACGAGTTCGCAATTCGTGACAGATAACAATGCCGGAGACTAACAACCCGGCGTAACGTTATGATTCGCGTCGATCTGGCCGGTCATCTGGGAGGATGCTAATGCCGACTTTCGTTTCGCGCGCCCGTCTCGGCGCGTTCGTGGGGCTGCTTGCCTTTTCGCCGCTGGCCGCCAGCCAGAACGTCGAAATCTACGCCGGTGGCGCCAAGTTCCGAAACACCCCCGGGCAGCAGGTGCCCGTCATCCCCTCGACCGTCACCATCGGGCCGGATGGAATGGTCTACGTCTCGGATGCGGTCAAGGGACGCCTGATCAGGTTCGATCCTGCGACCGGCACCGCCACTGCGCTCCCCGGATTGGATCCGCAGCCGCCTGAGAACTACGCGCCTCCCGACTTCGAATTCACCGCGGACGCGCTCGCCATGAATCCGGCGGGAGAGTTGTTCGGCGCCACGTGGCAGCAGATGTTTCGCATCGACCTGCAGGAGGGCACACGCGAGTTCCTGACCGGTGACGAATGGTCGACGGGCACCAGTTCACAGATGACTTTCGACCCCGATGGAAATCTTTATTACCTCAAGCGTGACAACGCTATCTACTCCGCCACCAACCTGTTTCGCCGAAGCCCCTGGGGATACACGGAGTGGCTGGCCCAGGGCTACGACAACAACTTTCACGGCGACGGCGGCCCGCTCGCCTGGGCCGGCATCAGCCATGCGCGTGGTGTGGCGCTGGACGCACAAGGGAACCTTTACCTCGCGGATACGAGCACCAACCGCGTCCGCAAGATCACCGCGAACAATGGGGTCATCGATCCCGAGACGTCCATCATCACCACCGTCGCGGGTAACGGGCAGTGGTATTCGAACGATGAAAATGTACCGGCCACGTCGACGGGCCTGGCGTCTCCGGAAGCGCTCGCCATCGACGCCGCGGGGAACCTCTACATCCACGAACGTGGCATGAATCGCGTGCGGCGGGTCTCGGCCGCCGATGGCACGATCTCCACCTACGCTGGCGGCGGTCCGTGGGGTTATTCCGGCGATGGCGGTCCCGCCGCGGAAGCTCACATCGATCTGGTAAACGGCAACATCATCCTCGATGCGGCATCCAACCTGTACCTCGCGGAAATGGGCTCTAACCGGCTGCGCCGCGTGAATGCGGCCACGGGAACCATCGAAACCGTGCTCGGCAACGGCACCATGACTTTCTGCCGCGAGGTTTCGCCACGTCGCGAAGCCTGCCTGGGCGGCCCACAAGGCGTCGCAGTCGACGCCGGCGGCAACGTCTACATCTCCGATTCCCGCAACCTGCGTATCCGCCGCATCGATGCAGTCACCGGCGAACTCCGCACCATCGCGGGCACCGGCTTCAGCTACACGCACGACGGAGACGGCGGACCGGCGACGGCAGCCAGCTTCGCGACCGATCCCGCCGGCATTTCATTCGACCCGGCCGGCAACCTGCTCATCGCGGGAGGCTGGGCTAACAACGTGCGCCGCATCGACACCGCGACCGGCATCATCACCACCATCGCGGGCACCGGAATCCAGGGCTTCGCGGGTGACGGTGGACCCGCGACGGCCGCACGGTTCGCCGGCGTGCACGACGTAGTGGCCGATTCCGCCGGCAATCTCTACCTCTCCGATTCATTCAACTATCGAATCCGGAAAATCAGTGCCGCCGGCATTGTTTCCACCATCGCAGGCAACGGCACCAATGCATTCAGCGGTGACGGGGGTCTCGCAACCGCGGCAAGCCTGCAATGGGCCACGGACATCAGGATCGATGCCGCAGGCAACGTACTGTTCGCCGACAATGCCCGCATCCGCCGCATCGACGCGGCCACCGGCATCATCACGACGGTCGCCGGAAACGGCGGGTCCTGGGGCACGGGCGAAGGTGTGCCCGCAACGTCTGTCGGCATCGGCTGGTCATTTGCGTTCGACCTGGATCTGTCCGGCAACATCGTCATCAACACGGGAAACTACCTGCGGCGCGTCGATGCCACGACCGGCCTCATCACCTCCGTGGGCTCTCCCTATGGCATGAACGCGCCGGAAGGGACGACCATCCAGTCTGCCGCCGCCATGAAGTTCGGTCCGCAAGGCCTCTTCGTCACGGACGACAACACCGATCTCGTGTTTCGAATCGATGGCGTGCCGAACAACGGGCCGGACACCACCGCGCCCGAGATCACGTACGTGCTCAACGGGGCTGCCGGTGTCGAGGGCTGGTACCGCAGCGACGTTGCGTTGACCTGGACGGTCAGCGATCCGGAGTCCCCGTTGCTCTCGAGCAGTGGGTGCTCCGACAGGACGATCATCGAAGACACCGCTGGCGTCACTTTCACATGCGCAGCAGCTTCGGTCGGCGGCGAGACGTCGCGGTCCGTCACGATTCGTCGCGACACCGTGGCCCCGGTCGTGACGCAAGTCGGCATTGATCCCGCCGCACCCGATTCATTGGGCTGGTACAACAGAGAGATCCAGGTGTTGCTCTGGTCCAATGACACGCTGTCGGGCGTGTACTCGGGTCCCGCCGTTGGTCCATTGCTCATCCAGCAGGAAGGTACTGGCGTCACCGGCCAGGTGGTGGTCACAGACCGTGCCGGCAACAGCACCACGTACACCTCGCCTGCATTCAATCTCGATTTGTATCCGCCCGCCATAGCGAGCGGCTGGATGTCACCACAGGGCAATGACAACTGGCACATCAGCGATGTGCAGGTGGACTGGGAAATCTACGAACCCATCTCCCCGATCCGTTCGAGCGAGGGCTGTGACGATTTCACGGTGTCCACCGACACCCCGGGCCTGACGTTCACCTGCACCGCGACCTCGGCGGGCGGCACCATGACGTCGACACGCACGCTCAAGCGTGACGCGACGCCACCGACGCTGGTGTTTGGTCCGCCCTCACCCGCGCCGAATGCCTCGGGCTGGCACAACGGCGATGTGAGCTTCTCGTTCACCACTTCGGATGGCACCTCGGGAGTAGCTAGTACCAGCAGCAGCGGTCCCGTGGTGATCACCGGTGAAGGCACGGGACTCACCGCCACCGTGACGGTGACCGACGCTGCCGGGAACTCGGCCAGCTTTACCACCCCACCCGTGAATATCGACCGCACGCCGCCGACGACGGTCACCCCGGTGATCGCCGGCACGCTGGGCAACGAAGGCTGGTACACCAGCAATGTCCAGGTGAGCTGGATCACCACGGGTAACATCATCAGCAGCACGGGCTGCGGCCCCGGCAGTGTCACCACGGACACTGCCGCGGTGACCTTCACCTGCAGCGCGACTTCCGCCAGCGGCACGGTCTCGAACTCCGTGACCGTCAAGCGGGATGCCACGCCGCCGGTGCTGACCTGGCGCGCGGCCACGCCCAACGCGAACGCCGCGGGCTGGAACCGCACCAACGTGAATTTCCCGTTCGACCCGCCCACGGATGCGCGCTCGGGCATTGCCTCGGTGAGCAGCACCAGTCCGCTGGTAGTTAGTGCCGAAGGCACGGGTGTGACCGGCTCGGTGACGGTGACGGACCGCGCCGGCAACGTGGCGGTGTTCACCACCGCGCCGCGCAACATCGACAAGACCGCGCCGACGGTGAACGTCCGCACGCCGCTGCACAACAGGATGTACGGCCTGTATTCGACGCTGGTCGCGGACTACGACTGCACGGATGCGGGGTCAGGCACCACGAGCTGCTCGGGAACGCTCGCGAATGGAGCCACGCTGAACACGCGTTCCATGAACGGCTCGTACACCTTCCGCGTCACGAGCAACGACGTCGCCGGAAATTCGGTGACGAAGTCGAATGTCTGGAGCGTGGCGGGTTCCTTCATCTTCGACGGCTACCTCGCGCCGATGCGCAACGATCCCACCTACAACCTGGTGACGGCGGGCACGCGCGTCCCCATGCGATTCCGGCTGCCGGATCGCAATGGCGGATTCGTGAGCGACATGACCGCCTTCCAGTCATTCACCGTGAATTCGGAGCGCTGCATTTCGAGCTCCGTGCCGCTGAACGACGTGGCCACGGGCAACGCGGGGCTGAGCTTCGATCCGGCGACGTCCACGTTCACCTACAACTGGGACACCAATGCCGGTTGGGCGGGCACCTGCCGCAACGTGGTCGTCCGGCTGGTCGACGGCTCGCGCCACACGCTGTTCTTCAAGTTCCAGTAACGGCAAGCTCCGGGAAATGGGGTCTGTCCCCATTTCCCGGAATTGGGGACTGACCCCATTTCCTACCTCAGGTACGCGACGATGTCCGCGACCTGCTGGGCAGTGAGGCCTAACTGCTCGGCGCTCAACATCAGCGAACGACCGAGCCGCTTGCGCTCCTTGATGAGCGCGGCCGGGACCATCTGCGTCGCGCCGCCCGTGCTCTGCACCAGCGTGGGGTTGCCGCCGCTCAGGATGAGACCGTGGATCTTCCGTCCATCGGTGAGCGTGAGCTCGACACCTTCATAGCCGTGCGCAATGTCGTTCGACGGACTGACGATCGCCGTGACGACCACATCGCGCGTCTGGCGGCTCGCGAAGCCGTCGAGCGCGGGTGCGTAGTCCACACCCTGCCCCTTGATGCGATGGCACATGAGGCACGCGCCGGCGGCGACGGCGCCGCGCTTCGCATCACCGCGTAGTTTGACGATCTCGGCAACCGCCGGAAGCGCCGAGGTCGCGGACGGCACCGGCACGGTCACCTCGCTGATCGTCACGGTATCCGGGTCGTAGAGACCGCGCCGCTCGAGCTCGGCGTCGATGCCCTGCCCCGCCCAGCGCGAGTCCTTGTAGTTGAGGAGCCACCAGAGCGCCGGGTTCTGCTTGATGTCATTGCCGCCTTGCTGAGCGACATCGAGCAATGCATTGGCAGCTTCGCGCGTGGGGATGAATCCCAGCGCGGTGGTGGCCTTGGCACGTTCGGTCAACGGCAAATCCCTGGCGCTGGCTCGCGCCTTGAATGCCGGCACCGCCGCCGGTGGCGTCAAACGCCAGGCGAGGTCCGAATAACTCGCCGGCCACTTCGCGGCATCCGGACCTGGCTGGGAAGCAGCCATCGCCCGCCACAATTCCTCCTCCTTGCTGGTTGCACCGATGCCCCAGGCTTCCAGGTAGCTGCGGTCCTTGCCGTCGTAGCCAGTAGATAGCGCGAGCAGCAGGTCGACCGCGTCATTGAATGGCACATCGCGCAGCGACAGCGCCACCTCGCGGCGCACCGCCGGCGATGGATCGTGCGCCAGCCGCGCCGCATGCGTCAGCGCGCGACCCGAGGGACGCAGCGCCCGGTACGCCACGACACGAGTCGTCGGGTCCTTGTCCGCGAGCAACGCTTCGACGCGCGACACTCCGCCGGGCCCCAGGCGCGGCAACAGCCACACCGCACGCGCGCGAATGAATGGGTTTTCGTCGCCCAGCAGTTTTTCGACCGCGGGCAAGGCCGCCGCGCCGCGTGCCTCCAGCGCCATGAACCCCGCCGCACGCACGTTGACGGCCGGACTCCTGAGCGCCGCGACTGCGCCGTCCCCGGTCGCGAGATCGAACACGGGCACCGCCGGTTTGAATCCCTTCGGTGCGATGCGGTAGATAGCCCCCGACGTGCTGTCGTCCTTGTCATCGTGGCCGCCGACGCGCGGGTCGAACCAGTCGGCGACGTAGATGGCGCCATCCGGCCCCACCGCGACATCGGAGGGACGGAAGAATGTCTGGATCTCGGAATTGACCTTGCCGCCCTTGAAGTCCGTGCCCGCGAACTGCTGCGCGGCGTTGCTGGTCAGGAAATCCATGCGGTCGAGTTGGTAGCCCGCTCCCTGCGCCTTCGGGAAGTATCCGAAGATGGTGTTGCGCGCGGCCTCCGCCGACAGCAGCAGCCCGCGCCATTTCCGGCCGAGGCCATCACCTTCGTTGATGACGATGCCCGTGGGTGCGCCACCGCCATAGACGTCGCCCGCGGGAATCACGCCCGGATCCTCCTGCCGCCATTCGGCGGTGGGAATGGATTGGCCGGGCCGGCGATCCGCCTGCCATGAGCGTTTGCCGTCGCGCGAAAAGAAACCGAGGTTGCCGTATTCCATCAGGTAGGTAGTGCGGCAGGCCGGCGGATCGTCGTTGTCGTTGTGGAAGATGTCGCCAAGGCTCGTGACGGTCTGCTCGTAGCTGTTGCGGAAGTTGAACCCCAGGATCTCGACGCCCGTGCCGTCGGCCTGCATGCGCGCGGAGAAGCCGCCGACGTACACGTGGCCATCGTCACTCTTTGCACCCGCATAGGCCGACGGAGCCGCGCCAAACACCGGCTGGGCGCCACCGTCCGGCACCGGGTTGTAGGAACTGCCCACGCGGAAGGTCCTGCCGCCGCGATCCGTGAAATGCGCGCCGGCGTTGCCCTGGCTGAAATACCAGCGGCCGTCGGGACCGAACGTAACCGAGTGCAGCGCGTGATCGTGATTGCGTCCGTCGAAACCGGTGAGCAGCACCTCGCGTTTGTCGATGGCCGGGTTGAAGAGCCGGTCGCCATCGACGTCGGTGTAGACGATGAGGTCGGGCGCGTTGGAGACGATGACCTTGTTGCCGATGACCGCCATGCCGAGCGGCGCCACCAACGTCGGCTCCTGCACGAAAGTGGCGGCCTTGTCGGCGCGGCCGTCGCGATCCGTGTCTTCGAGCACGACCACGCGGTCGCCTTTCGGATCGCGTTCCTTGTGGCGCCGGTAGTTCACACCTTCGGTGACCCAGATGCGCCCCGCCGGATCGATGTCGATGTTCGTGGGGTTCCTGAGCATCGGCGATTGCGCCCAGACCGTGACTTCGAGCCCTTCGGGCACCGTGAAGATATCGAGCGGAACGATGGTGGGCGGGGTTTGCGCTGCCGCGGTGGCCGCGCACACGCCGGCGAACACCGGCAGCAGACGCCGCGTGACCTGAGATTTCATGGGTTTCGCTCCTAGAAAGAATCGGCCGCGACGTACGCGTCGATGAGCGCCCGTTCGCCTTCCTTGCCCGGTTTTGCGTTGCCGTGCTCCATGCCGAAGATTCCGTTGAATCCCTTTGCGCTGATGTGGCGGAACAGGTTGCGGTAGTTCATCTCGCCGGTGCCGGGCTCCTTGCGCCCGGGGTTGTCGCCTATCTGGAAGTAGGCGATCTCGCTCCACGCGAGATTGATGTGCTGGATGATGTCGCCCTCGTTGCGCTGCATGTGATACATGTCGTAGAGGATCTTGCAGGCGGGACTATCTACCGCGCGGCAGATGGCGTATGCCTGGTCCGAGGTACGCAGGAACAGGTCCGGATTGTCGGAGAGCGGCTCGAGCACCATGGTCAGGTTGTGAGGCGCCAGGATTTCGGCGCCGGCGCGCAGGGTGTCCACGACGTGCCCGGTCTGGATGCCGATGGGCAATGCGCGGGCGAAATAGCCGGGCACCACGGTGGCCCAGCGCGCATTCACGCGTTTGCCGACCTCCACCGCCGCCCGGCACGTGTCCAGGAACTTCTCGCGGAACTGCGCTTCGCCCGTGGCCAGCGAGGTTTTCCAGTTGTCGCCGCCGTCGATGACGAACACGCCCATGGTCATCTTGAGCCGCGCCAGCGTCTCGCCGATGCGCTGCTGGAGTTCCACGGGGCGGCCCATGAGGCCGTTGTCCTCGAGCGCCGTGAACCCCTGGTCCGCCATGAACTCGAGCTGCGCGATGGGGTCCGGGCCGGCGTGTTCCTTGAACATCCCGAAGTGCGGCGCATAACGCAGCTTGAACTGGCGGGGTGCGGGCTTCTTTCGGGCGGCGGCGCTGACGCCCGCGAAGGCCACGAGCGAGGCCGCAGCCGCGGACTGCCGAAGAAACGTGCGACGGTTTTCCATTGTGAGGTTCCGGTGGAAGGGCGCGCTCGCGAATCGCGGGCAATTGTATGCGACTGGTGAGGCGGCGTCTGACAAGCAGCGGCTCGCCCGCCGACAGCCCGCACGCGCGCGCCCTGCGAACCTTCGCCGGTGATCAGCACCAAGCGGCTCCTATTCAACGCGGCCACGTTCATTCCGGGCGTGGCGCAACTCCCACCCGTGCAGCGCGTCTTCAAGCGCCATTCGATCGGCACCCACGGCACGATCGAAGCGCGTTATTGTTATTCGGTCTGGCTGCGGCATCTCATGTGTGCGGCCGCCAACGGTCTGGACACCGATCCGCGCGCGGTGGCCGAGCTCGGTCCCGGCGACTCGATCGGCATCGGCATTGCGTCGGTGCTCACCGGTGTCGAGCGCTACTTCGCGTTCGACGTGGTGGCGCATGCGAACACGCCGCGCAACCTCGCGATCTTCGACGGCCTCGTCGAGCTGTTCCGCGCGCAAACCGACATCCCGGATGCCGCGGAATATCCGCGCGTGGGGCCCAAGCTACAGAACTACCGCTATCCCGGCCACATCCTCACGCCCGATCGCATGCGCGACGCGCTCGACCCGGCGCGCCTGGCGCGCATCCGCGAGGACATTGCGCGCACCGATTCGAAAGATTCGATGATCCAGTACCGCGCGCCCTGGAGCACCGCGGGCGCGGTGGAACGCGAAACGCTGGACCTCGTGTACTCGCAGGCCACGCTCGAGCATGTCGACGGGCTGCCCGAGGTGTACGGCGCGATGTACGACTGGCTGAAGCCGGGCGGTTTCATGTCGCACCAGATCGACTTCAAGTGCCACAACTCCGCCAGCGAGTGGAACGGCCACTGGGCGTATTCGAACTTCATGTGGAAGCTGGTGCGCGGCAAGGACGTCTGGCTCATCAACCGCCTGCCCTATTCCACGCACGTCGAGCTCATGCAGAAGGCCGGCTTTCGCATCGTCCACGAACAGCTGGTGCGCCGCGCCTCCGGCGTGAAGCGCCACCAGCTCGCGCCGCAGTTCCGCTCGATCCCCGACAGCGACCTCACCACCACCGACGCCTTCGTCCAGGCCGTGAAGATGGAAAAAAAGGGGACAGATCTATTTTAAAAAAGGGGACAGATCTATTTTCGGCGGCCGAAAATAGATCTGTCCCCTTTTTTAAAATAGATCTGTCCCCTTTTTTTCCATCTTGATGGCGAAGCCTGCCGCCACGGGCTCGATGACCACGCGCCGCTGCGTGAAACGCTCGATCACGACCACGTTGGAACGCACATGCGGTGTGACGACTCGCGTGACGAAGCACCCGCCCTCGCCCAGCGCCATCGGCAGCAGCAGCTGGTCAGCCAGGTGCTCGCCCACGGGCGCGACCGCCGATAGATAGTCGCGCGCTTCCGCGGCCGCCTGCTCGGCCACGGTTTCGGCACGCACGCCCTTCTCACCGAAGCCCGTGACCACTTCGATGACGTTCTCATGTTCGAGCGTGATCGTGAGCGCGTTGCCCGGCCCCACGTCATTCGGCAGCGCGCGCAGCAGCAGCTGCTCCCGCGACCACCCGAGTTTCCGGCCGACGACTTCCAGCTCGCGCTGCGCCACGTGACTCGGAATGGCGGCGACATAGGCTTCTGCATAACCGCGCACCCAGGCCCCACGGTCCGTCAGGTTCAGCACCCCGAGCCGCGGCCCGGCCGAGATTCGCGCGCGGATCTCGCCGCCGCCCCGCGGATAGAATCCATGACACGCGAGGTCGAGCTGCACCCGCGCACCCATGCGGCCCAGCAGCGGCAGGAAGCTGCGCGCCAGGAAATCGAACGGCGGCGAACCGCGATTGTGCGTGCCGCCCGTGATGCGCACGCGGCTCTCGCCATTGGCCGTGAGCAACGCCGGAAGAACGGTCTGAAACACCAGCGTGCAACTGCCCGCCGTGCCGATCGCAAACGAGTAGTCACCCGCGGCCAGGCGTCCCGGCCGAAAGGTCAGCGCGCGCGAACCCAGCTCCGCGCCATCCATCCGGGCGTTGCAGATTTCCGCCGCGGCCCTCACTGCCGTGAGGTGCTGACGCATGAGGCCGGGCTTCTCGCGATTCGCGCGAATGTTCGTGATACGAAACGGCTGCTGCGTGCAGATGGCGAGCGATAGCGACGAGCGCAGGATCTGTCCACCGCCCTCGCCTTCGGATCCGTCGATGTCGATCATTCGATGCTGCAGGCGCGCTCAGGCCTGCGCGCTGAAACGTCCGCTCTCCAGGAATTCGCCCACCTGCCGTGCGACGTCGGCGGACACCAGCAGGCCCATGTGGCTCACGGGCACCGTCATGTGCGCCGTGTGCCCGGGTAGTTTGGTCTCGCTGACGCCGATGGTGCCGTCGCAGTCCTCTTCGAATCGCGCGAAGAAGCGACCCAGGCCCATCGGCCGCGTGCCGGCAATGCAGCCCAGTTCGCGATCGCAGCGCCACTCGCGCGTGCCGGCAGGCTGCACGAGCTCATCCGTGACCATGCGGCCGATCATCGAGCGAAGCACCGGCAGGCGTCCCACGCGCTCCGCGCTCCTGCTCCTGACGGCGGGCGACCCGAGAAACACCACGCGGCCCGGCGGCAGGTCCCTGGCGTTCTCGAAAAAGCGATGCAGCACGATGCCACCCAGGCTGTGCCCGACGAAGTGCACGCGATCCGCATCGATGCGGCTCACGAATTCCGAGAGTTGCGAGAGCACGGGCTGCACCGAGTTGCTCACGGTGCTGTACGTGAAGCTGTGGCACGCGAACCCGTGGCGCGCGGTGATGCGCCGGCGCAGCAACAGCGACTCGCCTCCCGTGAGCCAGAGGCCATGTACGAAGACCGCGGCCGTTTTCATGAGTCAGTCAGGCCCGAAGGCCAGCGGAAAGCGGCGCCGAAGCGACGCCGTCCATGAAATTTCAGGCCTGTGGAACCGGCGCCGTTCTGACACGAATGTGCACCTCGCGCAGCTGCTTCTCGCTGACCTCGGTGGGCGCGTCCGTGAGCGGATCGGCGGCCGTCTGGGTCTTCGGGAACGCGATGACGTCGCGAATGCTGTCGGTGCCGGTCATGTGCATGACCAGGCGGTCGAGACCGAACGCGATGCCGCCATGAGGCGGCGCGCCGAACTTGAGCGCGTCGAGCAGGAAGCCGAACTTGAGCTGCGCTTCCTCGGCGCCGATGCCTAACAACTCGAACACCGCGGACTGCATGTCCTGGCGATAGATACGCACCGATCCGCCGGCGATCTCGCTGCCGTTGAGCACGAGGTCGTAGGCCTTGGCCAGCGCGCCACCGGGCTCGGCCTTGAGCGCCGCCACGTCGTCGTTCACGGGCGAGGTGAACGGGTGATGCATGGCCACCCAGCGCTTCTCGTCCGGATCCCAGTCGAACATCGGGAAATCGACCACCCACAGCGGCTTCCAGCCCTCGGTGGTCAGCTTCTGGTCCACGCCCACCTTGAGGCGCAGCGCGCCGATGGCGTCGCTAACTACCTTGGCGCTGTCCGCGCCGAAGAAGACGAGGTCGCCATCTTTCGCGCCTGTGCGCTCGAGGATCCCTTTCACCGATTCGTCGGACAGAAACTTCACGATGGGCGACTGCAGGCCTTCCTTGCCCTTCGCCGTTTCGTTCACCTTGATGTACGCGAGACCCTTCGCGCCGTAACGCGCGACGTACGCCGTGTAATCGTCGATCTGCGAGCGCGGCATGGCGCCACCGCCGGGCACGCGCAGCGCGGCCACGCGACCCTTGGGATCTTTCGCGGGACCCGCGAACACCTTGAAATCGCAACCGGCAACGAGATCCGCCACGTCCACGAGCTCGAGCGGGTTGCGCAGGTCCGGCTTGTCGGAACCGAAGCGACGCATCGCCTCGGCATAGCCCATTCGCGGAAAAGGATTGGCGAGGTCGACACCGATGCCGTCCTTGAAGAAGTGCCGCGTGAGCGCCTCCATCGTCTCCATGATCTGTTCCTGCGACAGGAACGAAGTCTCGATGTCGAGCTGCGTGAACTCGGGCTGGCGATCGGCGCGCAGGTCTTCGTCGCGGAAACATTTCACGATCTGGTAGTAGCGGTCGAAGCCCGCGACCATGAGCAACTGCTTGAAGATCTGCGGCGACTGCGGCAGCGCGAAGAACTTGCCGTCATGTGTGCGCGAGGGCACCAGGTAGTCGCGCGCGCCTTCCGGCGTCGCCTTCGTCAGCACCGGCGTCTCGATGTCGACGAAGCCGGCGTCATCGAGATAGTGGCGCATGGCGCGCGTGATCTTGTGGCGCAGGCGCAGGCGCTTCGACATGTCTTCGCGGCGCAGGTCGATGTAGCGGTACTTGAGGCGCACCTCTTCGCTCACGTGCTCGTCGAGCTGGAACGGCAGCGGCTCGGCGCGGTTCAGAGTCACCAGCTCGCGGGCTAACAGCTCCACCTTGCCCGAGGCGAGGTTGGCGTTGGCGGTACCCGCCGGACGCTCGCGGACCAGGCCGCGAACCTTGACCACGAACTCGTTGCGCAGCTTCTCGGCCTCATGGAACTGGCCTTTGTCGTCCGGGTCGAATACCACCTGGAGGAGGCCTTCACGGTCGCGCAGGTCCACGAATATGACGCCGCCATGATCGCGCCGGCGATGGACCCAGCCGGCAACCGTAACCTCTTGACCGACCAGCTTTTCATTGACCTGGCCGCAGTAGTGAGAACGCATGGAAACCTGGAGATTTGCTGGCGAAAGGGCGGCGATGTTAACGGTTCAGGTATGAGTCAGGAAAGCCGATTCATCATGCATGTGCATCTTCCTTGGCAACCCCCCGGCCACACGGCAGACTTCGCGCCACTTTGGCGCTCAACCTTCTAAGGTTCAAACATGAGACGTACACTTCTTGCCCTGCTTGCGCTTGCCGCCACAGCCGCCGCCTCTGCCCAGGGCCAGCCCTGGGTTGCGGGAAAGCACTACTCGATAATCCCCACCCAGCGCACCAACGTGCCGGCGGGCAAGGTCGAGGTCATGGAGGTGTTTTCGTACGGTTGTCCGGCCTGCAACCAGTTCCTTCCCACCATGAAAAAGCTCAAGGCCGCCCTGCCGGGCAATGCGCAGCTGGTTTACCTGCCGGCTTCGTGGAACAAGGCGGAAGCCTGGCCGATGTTCCAGCGCGCCTATCTCACCGCCCAGTCGTTAGGCGTTGCCGATAAAGCGCATGACGCCATGTTCCAGGCCATCTGGGCCACCGGTGAGCTCGGCGTCACCGAACCTTCCGGACGCCTCAAGAAAAATCTGCCGACCATCGAAAATGCCGCGCGCTTCTACGAGCGGGTCGCGGGCGTGAAGGCGGCGGATTTCGTCAATGCGTCGAAGTCCTTCAGCGTCGATCTCAAGATGCGCCAGGCCGACAGCCAGATTCTCGCGATGCAGGTCAGCGGCACGCCCACGCTGGTGGTCAACGGCAAATACCGTCTGAACAATGAGAATCTGCAGTCGAACGACCAGATGATCGACCTCGTGAAGTTCCTCGTCGCCAAGGAAAGCGCGCCGCCCGCGGCTGCACCCGCCGCAGCGGCGCCCGCGAAGAAAGGTTAGCCCGCCGAGACGCGGCGGCGCCTCCACAGGCGCCGCCCCATCCACACCAGGAACGCCAGCGCCACGACGATTCCCGAGGCGAGCGCGAGAAGATTGTGGATGGGGTTCACCACGATGAAGTTCGGATGGCGTGAATAGAAGCCGTTGAAGTCCGCGAGCGCGGCCGGCAGGTTGCGCACATCGAAGGTCGTCAACGGACGCACCCTTTCGTTGGGATGAAAGGTGGCGCCGGTCGGGTAGGCCGTGCCGGTCACATCGAGCTCGATGTGCGCACCGAGCACCTCGCTCACGGGATGTTTGTCGATGAAGTCCACCACTCGCTGCGCGCTCGCGTGGTACGCATCCAGGTCGTCGACCAGCAAACGGCCCTGCAGCAGAAAATCGCCGGTGAACAACCTTTCCGACTGGCGGTCGTAGAAGACGATGTGATCCTCGTGATGGCCGGGCGTGGGGATCAGGTCGACGATCCGGCCGCCGAGGTCGATGCGCGCGATGTCGTTCGGCCAGTCCTTGAAGCCCAGCACTTCCCGCATGGCCGCGCTCTCACCCGGCGCGATCACGGTATTCGGCAGCCTCGCAAACGCCTGATCCCCGGCGCGATGGTCCAGGTGGCCATGGGTGTGCGCCACGAGCAGCGGCAACTTGCCCTTGCCCGCGCGCTCCAGCGCCAGCCAGACCAGGCCCGCCAGCGGCGCCGCCTTCTCGCCTTCCACGGCGCCGGTGTCGATGAGCAGCGCGCGCTGCGTGCCCAGCAGTAGATAGACGAGGTTGGCCTCGTAGTCCACGCAAGGATTCTGGCGCAGCACGTAGGTGACGTCGTCGATCTCGCGGATTTCGGTGTGCGTGGTGTCGGGCGTGCACTCCTCCGCGCCCGGGTGCCATTGCGGCGGCCCTTTCGCCACGAGCCCGGCGGCGGACGCAAGAGAACACGACGCGAGCGCGGCGAAGCAGATGTATTTCATGCGCCGACCCTAGCGGCTTTGACGCGCGATGAAAAGCGACGTCCCCATGGCGGGACGTGGGCCTAGCTACGCAGATACCACGCGTAATCGAGCTCGCTGACCTCGGCCGAGAAGCGCGCACATTCCTGGTGCTTGATGGCGAGGAAGATCTCGAGGAAGTCCCTGCCCAGCGTTTCTTCGAGGAACTCCGATTTCGCCGCGAGATCGAGCGCTTCGCGCCAGCCTGCGGGCAGAGTGCGAACTCCGGCCTGCGCGTATCCGTTGCCTTCCACGGGCGGGCCCGGATCCAGGCGTTCGCGCATTCCATGGGCCGCGGCTCCCAGCACCGTGGCCACCGCCAGGTAGAGGTTGGCATCGGCGCCGCAGATGCGGTGCTCGATATGCCGCGACATCGGCGGTCCGGCAGGCACACGCAACGACACCGACCGGTTGTTGATGCCCCAGATGGGCGCGATGGGCGCGTAACTTTCGCTGACGAAACGGCGGTACGAGTTGGCGTTGGGCGCGAACACTGCCATGGATTCCGCCATGCTGTCTTTCATGCCGCCGATCGCCTGGCGCAATTCCGGCGTGCCGGCCGGGTCGTCGCTCGCGAAAAGATTCTTGCCGGCCGCGTCGTTCAGGCTCACGTGCACATGCAGGCCGCTGCCGGCGCGCGCCGTGAACGGCTTGGCCATGAAGCAGGCAAGCAGCCCGTGTTTCTGCGCCACGCCGCGCAGCACACGCTTGAACATCACGGCCTCGTCCACCGCACGCAGCGCATCGGCGCGGTGATGCAGCGTGATCTCGAACTGCCCGGGCGAATATTCGGACATCAATGTCTCGGCAGGCAGTCCCTGGGCGGTGGCGGCTGCATAAATGTCGTTGAACAGCGGCGCCAGGTCGTCGAGCCGCTGCAGGCTGTACGAGTCGATCTTCTGGCGTTCGCTGGCGCGTCCACCACCCGCGGGCACGAGGCGGCCGCCAGGTTCCTCCTTCAGTAGATAGAACTCGAGCTCGCAGGCGACCACCGGCGTGAGCCCGGTGCGCGCGAAGCGTTCCACCACGCGCACCAGCGCGTGACGCGGATCCGCGGCCGCCGGCCGGCCCTGGCCGTCGAACATGGTGAGCATGAGCTGGCCCGTGGGCGCGGCCAGCCAGGGTGCGGGCTTCAGGCTGCGGCCGATCGGGCGCGCGGTCATGTCCGCGTCGCCCGTGTCCCAGACGAGCCCGGTGTCGTCCACGTCCTGGCCGGTGATGTCCAGCCCGAGGATGGAACCGGCCACCTGTCGCCCGGAATCGAAAATGCGCTCGAGCTCTTCGCGGCGCACGGCCTTGCCGCGCAGCACCCCCGAAGGATCGGTGATCATGATCTGCACGGCATGGATATCGGGATGCGCCGCGAGGAACGCCGCGAGCTCGGCCTTGTCGGCCAGTTGTGTGAGCGCGCTCACCGCGTTGCTCACGATGGGCTGCCCACTTCGCGCAGGCAGGTGTGCAGGTGCTTGAGCAGCGTGTCCGCATGCCCGGTGGTGGTCACCGGCGAACACAGCATCATGTTGTGAAACGGCGTCAGCAATACACCGCGATTCAGCAGGTAGAGATGAATGGCGTGTTCGAGCTCGGGCCACGCGGAGCGCTCGGACTCCAGCCCGTTGCGCGGCGGCCTGCCGAAACCGAACTCGAGCCGGGCGCCGACGCGCGCCACGTGCCAGGACAGCGTCTCGGTGGCGAACACGCGCCCCAGCCCTTCCGACAGGTACGTGGCGCATTCGTGCATGGCCTGGTAGTTAGCCGGCGTCATGAGCTCGTCGAGGCTGGCCTCGAGGCAGGCCAGCGCCAGCGCATTCGCCGACAGCGTTGTGCCCATGCCCGAGTGTCCGCCGGCGCGATCTTCCTGCACGCGGCGCATGCCCGCTTCCACCTCCGCCGTGAAGCCGAACACGGCGCAGGGCATGCCGCCGGCGATCGCCTTGCCGCACACCCAGATGTCGGGTTCGATCTTCTGCGCGCGCGCATAACCGCCGCGCGCGGTGGAGAGCGTGTGCGTCTCGTCGAGGATGAGCAGCACGTGCAGCCGCCGCGTGAGCTCGCGCAGCTTGTGCAGGAAGCCCTCTTCGGGCAGCACCATGCCGATGTTGGTCATCACCGGTTCGGCGATGACCGCCGCCGTGCGCGTGCGCGTCAATACTCTTTCGACCGCGGCAATGTCATTGAAGGGCACCGCATCCGTCGTGACGCTCACATCGTGGTTCATGCCGACGAGACCGGCGCGCGCCCGCGTGCCGCCCTTCTCACCCATGTCCGGCAGGGCGCGCACCAGGGTCTCGTCGACGGTGCCGTGATAACAGCCGTCGAACACCAGCATGCGTTGCCGCCCGGTGATGGCGCGCGCCCAGCGCAGCGCCGCGCGATTCGCGTCGGTGGCCGTCTGCGTCATCTGCCAGAACGGCAGGCCGAACATCTTCGCGAGTTTTTCGCCGACGCGCGCCACGCGGTCGGCGGGCAGCATCGAGGTGATGCCCATTGCGCCCGTCTCGGCAAGCGCGCGTGCGATCGGCGGTGGCGAATGCCCGAACATCGCGCCGGTGTCGCCGAAACAGAAATCGATATAGGTGTTGCCGTCCACGTCTTCGAGCTCGACGCCGCGCGCCTTGCGCACGAACAGCGGATGCGGCGTGCTCCAGTCGCGCATCCAGTGCATGGGCACACCATTGAGCCAGTGCTCCGCGCTGAGCTTCGCAAGCCGCGCGGATTCGGGATGCGTGGTCATGAACGACTCACGCTCGCGCGCCACCAGCCGGGACAGCGCTTCGCTGTCGATGCCGGGGCGCCGCGCGTAGTTCATGACCTGCCTATCGGCGCGCCGGCCGCTTCGCCGAACGTGCAGGTTTGGCTTTGGGCCTGGCCTTCCTGGCCGCGGGTTTGCTCGCGCTCTTGCTGGCTTTTTCCACGGCCGGCTTGGCCGCCTCGCTCTTTTCGGCCTTGGCGGCCTCAGGCTTGGCCGCATCCGGCTTGGCTTCCGTCTTGCTGTCGCTCTTGACCTCGTCCTTGTCGGCCGCCGCGAGGTTGCGCTTGTTTTCCTTGTCGCTCTTGAAATCCGTTTCGTACCAGCCCGAACCCTTCAGCCGGAACACCGGAGCGGACATGAGCTTGCGCAATCCGTTTTTTCCGCAGCTCGGGCACTTGGTGAGCGGCTTGTCGTTGATCTTCTGCAGCACTTCTTCGTCGTAGCCGCAGTGTGGACATTCGTATTCGTAGAAAGGCATTGGAACCCCGGATTTTCGTGCGCCGCGATTATAGCGGCGGAATCCGGATCAGCCGAATGGCGCCGGTAGTTTCCAATCAGGACACGGGAGGCCATGGCGGTGGGAATCGTTGCCAGATGCGGATTCCAGGCATAGATGTCACCGTCCGGCCGGCTGTAGTAGGCCGCGTAACAGCGAATCCGGTGATTGGCCCGCGCGCCGCGCACGTCTTCGGCGGACAAGGATCCCGACCTGGTCGATTCCGCATGCGTGTGCCATTCGCCGAGAACCTTGGCGCCTTTCGGGATCAGGGGCGCCGCCCTGGCGGAGTCGACTGAACACGTGGACCTGGAGCAGCTCCAACCCTCGATCACGGCGCTGCGGATGACACCGTCGTGGATGAAGATGAATCCGAAATATTCGTGATTCTTCGACAGAGGTCCGTGGATCGCGAATTGCTCGCGTACGTGCGCATCGAGCGCCTGCTGGGGGCATTCAGCGGCCGCCGCGACCCGGTAGCCTTGCAACTGCCGCGCCTCGATGGAAGTGACAAGTGTCATGAGCATACAAACTACTCCGCTCCATCTACTGATACTGTGCATGACGGACTCCCGGGCTTTCTTCCGGGAATACAATCGCCGTCTCGGCCCTTTCGATTCTTGATGGCGCGATTAATCGTTCTTAACGGAGATTTATTCTCGTGAAGAGCACCGCAACCGAAGCCCGGACGTATGAATTCGAAGGGTTTCGGCTGGATGTTGCGCGGCGGCAGCTGCTCACCGGCGATGGCCGGCACATCGATCTGCCATCGCGGGCATTCGACCTGCTGTTGTACGTAGTCGAACGGCCCGGCGAATTGCTCGACAAGTCCACGCTGCTCAAGAGCGTCTGGCCGACGACGGTCGTCGAGGAAAGCAATCTCAGCCAGTGCATATTCGCGCTGCGCCGTGCGCTCGGCGACACGGCCCAGAACCCTCGCTTCATCGCCACCGTGCCCGGGCGCGGCTACCAGTTCGTGGCGCAGGTGCGGATGGAACCCCGCAACAATGAGAGCCTGCCCCCTGATCCGGCCGTCACGCCTTCCCCCGGCAGCGTCCGCACCATTCGCCCCGAGTGGATTGCGGCCGGCGTCGTCGCGCTGGCTGTCATCGGGTTAATCGCGTGGTTGTCCTGGCCGCGCGCCGATGCGCCGGGATCGGATGCCGCTCTTTCCGCAGGCGTCCCCGCGCCGCGAACCATCGCGGTGCTGCCATTCACCGACCTGAGCCCCGACCGCGACATGGAGTACTTCGCCGACGGCATCGCGGAGGAAATGATGAACAGCCTCGGCAAGGTCGAATCGCTGCGCGTGGTCGGCCGCCAGTCCGCATTTGCGTTCAAGGGCACGAACGAAGATGCCCGCAGCATCGGCAAGAAGCTCGGCGTCGACAGCATTCTCGAAGGCAGCGTGCGCAAAGCGGGCGATCGAATCCGCATCTCCGCGCGACTCGTGCGAACCCGGGATGGATTCACTCTCTGGTCGCAGACCTATGATCGCAAGCTCGACGACGTGCTCGACATCCAGAGCGCAATCGCCAGCGAAGTGGCCGTGGCGCTGTCACCCGTGATCAAGCCGGCCAGTCTCGCAGGCGCACCGTCATTCGCCGAAGCGCACATGCAGACGAAGAATCCGGATGCCTATGATGCCTACCTGCGCGGAATTGCCGAGTTCAGGCGCGGCAGGTTTTCCGACCTTCGTCGCGTGCGAGACCATTTCCAGCGCGCAGTGGAACTCGACCCGCAGTTCGCGATCGCGCACGCGTTGCTGGCGGCGACCTACGCAGTGTTGTCTCGTACCGGCTTCGACAGTGTCGCGGAGTACCGGTCGCTCAGCGCTGCGTCGCTCGATCGCGCCATCAAACTCGAGCCGCAGATCGCCGATCTGTGGTGGGTGCGCACCTGGCTTCAAGGCAACGCCGATTCACTGACGATGCTGGTTCACAATCTCGAGCGCGCGCAGGCGGACAACCCCAACAATGGCGAACTCATGGCGTCGCTCGCCCGCGTGTACCTGCGCGTCGGACGGCGCGCCGAAGCGCTGGATCTCGCGGAGCGCGCACGCAACGTCGATCCCTTGTGGGTTCCCGCCATCCTGGGCCTCGCAAACTCTACCTACCTGTACAAGAGTGATCGCCAACGCACCCTCGCATTGATCGACGAGGCGCAGCGACTGGCGCCCGGAGACGCGCAAGTGGCCGACTTTCGCGCGCTGATGGCGTTCAGCGAGGGACGCGCACTGGACTGGGACCACTGGAAGGCGAAGGCGATCGAGTTGGCGCCGCGCGATCCGCCGCTGCATGGCTATCTGTCGCTCGACTATGCGCATCTCGGCGTGCTGGACGCCGCCCTGCACCACGCGCGCATCGCGCAGGATCTCACTCCGAAAGGCGCCGGCGGCCCTTATGGCTTCGTGCACATCCACTTGTTTTCCGGAAACGTCGATGCCGCGCGGCCGGTGGTACAGCGAGTCATGGCGGAGCGGCCCGAAGACTTCCTGGCGCAGCGCGCACAGGCGGAGTTGCAGTACTTCACGGGAGATTGCGGCGGCGCCATCCACTCGCTCGAGCTTGCGCAGCCCGGGCTCATGCAACCCGCGGGATCGACGGACATGATGTGGGATCCCGAACAGGTCGCGTTGCTGGTGTGGTGTCTGCGCAAGCAGGGAAATGCCGCGCGCGCGCAGGAATTCGCGCGCGCGTTCGAGGTTCAGCTCGCGCTGCCGGTCACGCCGGGAGTGATGGACGGCATACGGGCAAGGATGGCCGCGGCCACCGGGGATCGGGGCGCACTCGTGCGGCACCTTCGCGCGCTGGTGGAAACCAAGTCCATGGCATTCGCCTTCGCGCGCCACGAGCCGATGATCCAGCCCTATCTACAGGACCCGGACGTGAAAGCGCTGCTCGACACGCTCGACGCGCATCGCGCCGAGTGGCGCAGGATCCTGCCCAGGTCCACGATGCGCGTGCCGATTCCCGGCGACAACGTGGAGAAGTAGCCGGGATTATTTTTCCTTGTCGAACTCGAGCCCGTTGCCGTTGGCGTGCGCCTTGATGCGATCCCCGGGCAGGAACTTGCCCGCAAGAATCGCCTGCGCCAGCGGATTTTCCACCTGCTGCTGAATGGCGCGCTTCAACGGCCGGGCGCCATACACCGGGTCGTAGCCCGCCTCGCTCAAGCGATCGAGCGCCGAACCATCGAGCGTGAGCTCGAGGTTGCGATCGAGCAATCGGCGCTTCAGCTGCGCGAGCTGGATGTCGACGATCGCGCGGATCTGGTCCTGGCCCAGCGGATGGAACACGCAGATATCGTCGATGCGGTTGATGAACTCGGGACGGAAATTCTGCTGCACCACTTCCATCACCGCTGACTTCATCTTCTGGTAGTTGCCCTCACCGGCGAACTGCTGGATCACGTCGCTGCCCAGGTTCGACGTCATGATGATCACGGTGTTGCGGAAGTCCACGGTGCGGCCCTGGCCGTCCGTCAGGCGGCCATCGTCCAGCACCTGCAACAGGATGTTGAACACGTCGGGATGCGCCTTCTCCACTTCATCCAGCAGGATGACGGCGTACGGACGCCGGCGCACGGCCTCGGTGAGCTGCCCGCCTTCGTCGTAACCCACGTATCCGGGCGGCGCGCCGATGAGGCGCGACACCGAATGTTTCTCCATGTATTCGGACATGTCGATGCGCACCATCGACTCTTCGGTGTCGAACAGGAATTCCGCGAGCGCCTTGCAGAGCTCGGTCTTGCCGACGCCCGTGGGGCCCAGGAACAGGAATGACCCATTGGGGCGCCGCGGATCGGAAAGGCCCGCGCGCGAACGGCGGATGGCGTTCGAGACGATCTTCACCGCCTCGTCCTGCCCCACCACGCGCTTGTTCAGCGCCTGTTCCATGCGCAGCAGTTTTTCCTTCTCGCCTTCGAGCATCTTCGAGACGGGAATGCCGGTCCACTTGGAAACCACTTCCGCGATTTCCTCTTCCGTCACCTTGTTGCGGACGAGCTGCGTTTCCTTGGTCTCGGCGATCGTGGCCTGCGCGAGCTTGCGCTCGAGCGCGGGCAGCACTTCGTACTGGATCTGCGCGACGCGCGTCAGGTCGCCCTTGCGGCGCGCGGCGTCCATGTCGAGCTTCGCCTGCTCCTGCTCTTCGCGCACCGTGGCCGCGCCCTGCAGCGAGGCTTTCTCGCTCTTCCAGATCTCTTCGAGGTCCGAGTATTCCTTCTCGAGCACCTTCAGGTTGTCCTGCAACGCGGACAGACGCTTCTTCGTCGCGTCATCCTTCTCGCGCTTGAGCGCTTCCTGCTCGATCTTGAGCTGGATGATGCGGCGCTCGAGCCGGTCCAGCGCTTCGGGCTTGGAGTCGATCTCCATGCGGATGCGCGCGCCGGCTTCGTCGATGAGGTCGATGGCCTTGTCGGGCAACTGGCGGTCGGCGATATAGCGGTGCGACAGCGTCGCCGCCGCCACGATGGCCGGGTCCGTGATCTCGACCTTGTGATGCACTTCGTAGCGCTCCTGCAGGCCGCGAAGGATCGCGATGGTGTCTTCCACCGTCGGCTCGTTCACGAGCACTTTCTGGAAGCGGCGCTCGAGCGCGGCGTCCTTCTCGATGTACTTGCGGTATTCGTCGAGCGTGGTCGCGCCCACGCAATGCAGCTCGCCGCGCGCGAGCGCGGGCTTGAGCATGTTGCCCGCATCCATCGCGCCTTCGGCCTTGCCGGCTCCCACCATCGTGTGCAGCTCGTCGATGAACAGGATGACCTGGCCTTCCTGCTTGGAAAGATCGTTGAGCACGCCTTTGAGGCGCTCTTCGAATTCACCGCGGAACTTGGCGCCCGCGATGAGCGCGCCCATGTCGAGCGCGAGAATTCGTTTGCCCTTGAGCCCTTCGGGCACTTCGCCGTTGATGATGCGTTGTGCGAGGCCTTCGACGATCGCCGTCTTGCCCACGCCCGGCTCGCCGATGAGCACCGGGTTGTTCTTCGTGCGGCGCGCGAGCACCTGCACCGTACGGCGGATTTCGTCGTCGCGGCCGATGACCGGGTCCAGCTTGCCGCTCGACGCGCGCGCCGTGAGGTCGATGGTGTATTTCTCGAGCGCGCCGCGCTTGGCCTCGGCTTCCGGATCGTTCACCGCCTCACCGCCACGCACCTGCTCGATCGCCTTTTCGATGGCGGCCTTCGAGGCGCCGGCATCCTTGAGTAGTTTGGCCAGCGTGTTCCTGTCCTCGAACGAGGCCAGCACGAAGAGCTCGGTCGGGATGTAGTCGTCCTTGCGCTGCTGCGCCAGCTTGTCGGTGACGTTGAGCAGGCGATTGAGATCCTGCGACACGTGTACATCGCCCGGCGTGCCCTGCACCGTCGGCAGCTTGTCGATGGCCGCATCCACGTCCTTGCGCAGCTTCGCCACGTTGGCGCCGGCCTTGACCAGCAGCGGGCGGGTACTGCCGTCCTGCTGGTCGAGCAGCGCCGCAAGCACGTGCGCCGGCTCCATGAACTGGTGGTCGCGGCCGACGGCCAGGGACTGGGCATCGGAGAGGGCCGACTGGAATCGGCTGGTGAGTTTGTCCATTCGCATAGGTCGCCAAAATGGGGCCCGGGCGGGGACGTTTCAATAGGGTCGAGCCCTTATCCGCGGTCAGTGGGATTGATTCTCGGCGAAGGCGATCAGGGCGATTCCGAGGCCTATCAACACGACCTGGGTGACGCTCGACCGCGGGTCGATCTTGCGGTGCAACCCCGGGATGAGGTCCGCGACCGCTACATACAAGAGACTCGATGCCGCGACCGCCAGGGCGAACGGCAGCGCCGCCAGGGCTTTTTCCAACGCGAAGAAACCCACCACGCCGCCGACGACGGCCGTGAGGCTGGTCATGAGGTTCAGGAACAGCGCGCGCCGGCGCGAGACGCCCGAATTCAGGAGGACCGCGAAGTTGCCGACTTCCTGGGGGATTTCGTGGGCCATGATGGCCAGCGCGGTGACGATGCCGAGGTGGACGTCGGTAAGGAATGCCGCGGCGATCAGCACGCCGTCGAGCACGTTGTGCAGGGCGTCGCCCACCAGCACCAGGACGCCGCTTGCCTTTTTGCGGGCCTGTTCGTGTTGATGGGCGTGGTCGTGACCATGGTGGTCGTGTTCGTGAGCGTCGCCGACCGGATGTTCGGCGCAATGGTCGTCATGGCAGTGGCGCCAGAGCAGGAATTTCTCGAGCACGAAGAACAGCGCGATGCCGGCGATGAGCGCGATGCCCACCTCGTGGACGTTTTCGATGCCAGCGCCCTCGACCGCGTGCGGGATCAGCCCCAGCAGCGCCGCACCTAACAAGGCACCGGTCGCGAAACTCACCAGGTGCGGGAGCGCGCCCTCGCGCGCGCGCGCCGGGAGAGCCAGGAAAATGCCGGCCGCGAGAACGGACAGCACCCCGGAGACCGCGGTGGCGAGGATGATCCAGAGGAGAGTGGTCAAAGCGGGCGGGATGCTAGCACGCGAGGCGATGCCCCATCTCCAGCGGGCGGTTTCTGGCGCGAAGCCGGAGAAATCGCTCTTTGGTCTGGCCCGCCAGTGGTTGAACATGCGACCCAGTCCGTGAACAGCGATCACGTCCATCTGCAGCAAATAGCCCGCGCAATACTGGTGTTGCGTGGTCAGCGCGTCATCCTCGATCGCGACCTCGCGGTCCTCTACGGCGTCACCACCAAGCGCTTCAATGAAGCCGTCAAACGTAACGCCGCGAGGTTCCCGGCGGATTTCAGGTTCCAGCTCACGCGCGAAGAAGCGGATCGTTCAAGGTCGCAATTTGCGACCTTGAACGTTGGACGCGGACAAAACCTCAAGTACTTGCCTCACGCGTATCGGCTTCACTGCAAGCGTCGAGTGAGTTCAGAATCGAATTTGAGCTTGGCCGCAGGAGCAGCGCCCTAGTTTTCACTGGCTCTCGAAGAGTTACGCCATATCAGCGCCGCCATCCGCCCACCTTTCCCATCTCGCCGATGCGAATAGAACCGCTCGCGATCCGCATACGTGCACCAGTTCCCACCGTGCACATCCGTCACTCCCATCGACGCCAGCCTCAGTCGCGCGAGCCCCGCGAGATCCGCCTGCCATCGCCCGCGCACATTCATCTTGAAACGCGAAAGCGCGGCGCGATCCGCCTTCACGAACACCTCGCGCACCTCGTCGCCCACTTCGAAGTGCTCGTTGGAGATCGCGGGGCCTAACCACGCAGAGAGTTCATCGCCCCGCACACCCAGCGCCTTCACGGTTTGCTCGAGCACACCCGACGCGAGCCCGCGCCACCCGGCATGCGCGGCGGCGATGCGCTGGCCATCGCGCGTGACGAACAACACGGGCAGGCAGTCCGCCACCATCACCACGCAGACCCGGCCCGGCACGCGCGCTATCGCAGCGTCGGCGGTAATCACGCCGCGCGGCTGCGAATCGAGATCGGCGACCACGGTGCCGTGAACCTGGCTGAGCCAGGCGGGTTCAGCGGGTAGCGAGAGCAGCGTCTTGAGCCGCGCGCGATTGGCGTTGACATCGGCGGGCACGTCACCGACATGCGTCGCCACGTTGAACGAATCCCACGGCGTCGAGCTCACGCCGCCCACGCGCGTCGTGAACGCGGCGTGCACGCCGGCGGGCAAGGGCCAGTCAAGTTTCAGCAGCGACGCGTCGGTCATTTGCGCCGCGGCTCAGCCATGTCTTTCGCCAGCACGTCTAACAACCCTGCCAGGTCCTGCGGCAGTGGCGCATCGTAACTCACGCGCTTGCCGGACTTCGGATGCGTGAACGTGAGCCGCGCGGCGTGCAACGCCTGCCGTCCGAAGGTCTCGAGCGCGCGCACCAGCGCGGGCGTCGCGCCGGCCGGCAGCTTGCGACGCCCGCCGTACACGGGGTCACCGACGATCGGATACCCGACATGCGCAAGGTGCACGCGGATCTGGTGCGTACGGCCGGTTTCCAGATGCACGCGCGCCAGCGTGTGCCCGCGAAAGCGCCGCTCGATGCGGTAATGCGTGACGGCCTCGCGGCCATCGCTGCGAACCGCCATCTTCGTGCGCTGCGTGCGATGTCGGCCGATGGGTTCATCGACGGTTCCGCCACCGGTCATGGCGCCCACGCACACCGCGAGATATTCGCGCTCGATCTCATGCGCGGCGAGCTCGGCCACGAGCGCGGTGTGCGCTTCGAGCGTGCGCGCGACGACTAACAACCCGCTGGTGTCCTTGTCGATGCGATGCACGAGCCCGGCGCGCGGCACGCGCTTGAGCTTCACGTCGTGCGCCAGCAGCGCATTCTGCAGCGTGTGCGCGCGATTGCCGGCTCCCGGATGCACCACGAGCCCGGGCGGCTTGTTGATGACGATCACGGCGGCGTCCTGGTGGACTATGTCGAGTGGCAGCTTTTCGGCCTCGACGCCGCTCTCCTCGGGCAGGCGCGCTTCCACTGTGGCGGCTTCACCACCCGTGACGAGGTCGCGCACCCGGGGTACGAGGCCATTGATCAGCACG
>DASTXR010000161.1:0-5260 GCA_035765415.1 Steroidobacteraceae bacterium
GCGAAGATGTGCGGGTTAAGGGTACTACACGCGTCGAGACTGCATTTGAAGAGGATCTGAGCCGACTGGCGTTAGAAGTCGCGGTTCGAGCGTCGACATTAAGAGAAAGGGGCGCCGAGTGGGTCGCAATCGGATTGGCACTCGCAGTGCTCTATGTGCTCTTTGTTGTATCTCCTCGCGGGAGGCTGACAATGTTCGACGTGGTCGTTCTGACACTAGTTGTTGCATGCGCGACTGTAATGGGAGCATTTGAGTACCGGTGCCGCTCGGACCTTCTCGAACTTTCTGTAGAACTAAGGAAGGCTGCAAATGACGGTGATTCAGAAGTCCAACAAAACAACCCCTGTGCCGAATGAACTTAAGACTGCTACGCCTCTAGACCACCAAGCCGTTGCGGTGGAGCAAGAGCCGGTAGGGAAGGACCTTGCTGGCGAGAACATAGGTGGGGTAGGCCGATGGGGAAAGCTCGGTTCCTTCGTAGGTAACTGGCTTGTTCAGCGCTACGCTGCAGTTCGGGTAGTCACACGTATGAAGATACTCTCCTTCGGCATGTTTCTTACATACCTTGGTCTGGGCTTCGCAATCAGGGTTAAAGATATTGACGTGACAGGAAGGGCGACTGGCATCGACTTCCTATTATCAAGTCCGGGGGTCGCGGAAGTGGCCGGCGCGACGGTTGCGGTAATCTTCATTTCCGCTGCCAATGTCTATGCAGTTAGATCGAGACAGCGCGATGAGCACAAGATCTTAAGACTGGCGGCGAATCGACACTCAGACCCGAAGTTTAGGGATGCGGTCTTGAGAAAGTATCAAGCGCAGTAAGGCTGCTAGAAGTTGATTGCAAAATAGCCGACCTCGCGAGGCGACTACGCAGTCAACGCGATTGATTCCAAGTCGAGGTGAACTCGTCCCACGCTCCTGCGATCGCCACGTTCCAAATCCCTTCGGATCTCAATAATCGGCGGGGCCCCGAAAATCCTCGTGCATTCTCGACTGAACGGCGAGCTGTCCTGGTAGCCCACGCGTCGCCGTATCTGGCTTCCCGCAAACAAGACGTGCTGCGCTTCGTTGAGGCGCTGCCGCCTCAAAACCTCGCCTTGAACTGCACGCCGCAGATTTGCGGCTCGTTGATGAAGCCTGTCAATTTGTTGAAATCGAGCGCTCTAACCGCAACCACCTCACCCGTGGCGCTCCTTCCAAACACCCGACCTCATACGTCCCTTCACTCCAGTTGTACCCCACCCGTAAGGCACGCTCGAGCAGACTCTTCCTCGTGACAAGAGGTCAAGCTCTTGGCGACGAAGGTTGACGATGTTTGTCTGCCTGACTTGATCGATCTCTGCATTTCCATCGCTAGTAGGGGAGAGTCAAGCGAGCTCAGAAAAATTCTGGTTGCTTCGCCTTAGAGCGTACTACTTGAGCCGCTAGTGATAGCGCTAAGCGTCGACAGCACGTCAGACCCTCCTGTGGCGCGCGAGATTCTCGAAGTTGCGCGCGATATCAGGAAAAAGATCGACGAGCGACTAGTTGCGTCTTCTTGAATCCTCAATATTCGCGGAGGAATCGTTGTGGCGATATGGGCTGCGGCTCCAATAGCTAAAACGCGGAGATTGTCGTCCGCTAACTCAGGCTCGGCTGCGTCGACGTTCCCGCTGGAACGCCCCTCCCTCAAAACCTCGCTTTGAACTGCACACCCCAGATCTGCGGCTCATTGATGAAGCCTGTCAGATTGTTGAAATCGATCGCGCCCACCGCCACCACTTCGTCCGTGATGTTGCGGCCAAACACCGCGACCTCATACGTCCCTTCACTCCAGTTGTATCCGAGTCGCAGCCCACCCTCGAGCAAACTCTTGCCCGTGAATTCGGTGGATTCGTACAGGAAGAAGTTCACCTTGCTGCGATACGCCCAGTCCGTGTAAGCGAAGAACTCGCCGCTGCCGACGGGGATGCCATATCGCAACGTGAAATTCGTAATCACCTCGGGCGCCTGCGGCAGCGGATTGCCGTCGATCACGGCAAGATCCGTGGTGGTTATCGGGTCCGTGACGGTGCACGCAAAGCAGGTTCCCACTGCGATGCCGTCGTCCTCGATCTCGGTGTCGTTGTAGCTGGCGCCGAGCGTCACGAGCAGGTTGTCAGTGAGGTACGCCTCGAAGTCGAGCTCGGCGCCCTGGCCCACGGTCTTGTCGGTGTTCAACAACCGCACGGCGTTGTTAGCGCCGCCGACGGCCGTGAGCTGCTGATCCTTCACTTCATAGTGGAAGAGGTTGAAATACAGCTTCGCGCGCCGGTCGAACAAATCGGCCTTCACGCCGACTTCGTAGGAAGTATTGGTCTCGGGCTCGGCCACCGATTGATTGCCGAAAGGTCCGGCGGGCTGCACGCTGGCGCCGCGGAAACCGGTGGCGACGCGCGCGTACAGGTTGACGGCATCGGTGACCGAATACGTTCCACTCAGGTCCCAGCTAACATTGTCGTCGCTCAGGCTGGCGCTGGTGGGCAGGGACGGATCGGGAAACGTGAACCCCACAGGCGCGCCCGTCACGAAATCCTTCTCGTCATTCGTATAGCGAACGCCTGCGCGCATCTCGAATGCCGGCGTGACGTCATAGGTGATCGAACCGAACACCGCCCAGGCGGTGTTGGTCTGGTTGGCGCGCAAATATTGGTTCTGCACGCCGCCGCCGAGACTGTCGTACGAGAAGAACTCGGTGTCGTAGTCCTCATCGAAGTAGTACACGCCGGCCTGCCAGTTGAGCGCACCGGAGAGCTGCGATTCGAGGCGGATTTCCTGCGTGATCTGATCGAGCGTGGGGATGCCATCGGCGGTCTCGCTCGGGAACGGGATGAAGCCCGGTCCGTTCGGCAGGCTGCAGAACCCGCAACCGAAGCCGCCGTCGATGTCGCCGCGGCTGTACGCGTCCATCGATTCATAACCGGTGATCGAGTACAGCGCCAGGTTGTCGAAATCCCAACGCAGCCGGATGCTGCCGCCAAGGATGTTCAGCTCCTGGCGGTTCTGGCCGTCGAAGAAAACTTCGTCTTCGTCGAAATCGGGGATCAGGTCGTTGCTGCCGGACTCGATGATGTTGGCGCGGAACACGCGCGCGGTGCCGTCGAGGTTGCGCATGTGCACATTGAACAGCGCGCTGAAGTTCTCACCCGGCTCGTACAGCACCTGCACGCGCGCGGCACGGTCGTTATAGCCCTCGTAGAGGTCGTCTTCGTCGGTGAGCGCGTTGCCGACGAAGTCGTCGCGATGTTGATAGAGCCCCGAGACGCGAGCGGCCCATCCTTCGCCGAGCGGGAGGTCGACCGCGCCTTCGATGTTCGCGGTGTTGTACGTGGCTTCGGACAGGTTGACGTAGCCGCTGAAACCGGAAGACGGCTCGACCGAGTCGAACTTGACCACGCCGCCGGGCGTGTTGCGGCCGAACAGTGTGCCCTGGGGCCCGCGCAGCACTTCGATCTGATCCAGGTCGAAGATGGGAAAGCCCTTGAGGATGGGGTTTTCCTGCACCACGTCGTCATAGATGAGCGACACGGGTTGCGATGCGTTCAGGCGGAAATCGCCGTTGCCGTAGCCGCGAATGTAGAAGCGCGGGAATGCGCGGCCGAAAGATGATTCGACGTTGAGGCTGGGAATGCGCCCGGCGAGCAGGCGTACATCCTGGCCACCGGTGGAGAGCACGTCGAGATCTTCGCCGCTCACGGTCGATACCGAATTCGGCACGTCGCGGATGTTCTCGGATCGCCGCTCGGCGGTGACGAGCACCTCTTCCAATTGGCCCGGCGCTGCTTCCTCCTGCGCCAAGGCCGCACCTGGCGCCAGCGCCACGCCCGCCCAGAAGATAGTCGTCAATGCGCGTGTGTTCATGTTGTTCTGCTCCCGCAAGTTGACCGGCCAACACCGTATGGTGGCGGAGCATACCTCTGTCTTTGTGAGATTGGTGCTCCTGCACCTTTTCGGGGGTACGGGATAACCTTCGCACCATGCTCAAGCCCTGCGGATTCTCGAAGGTCAACGCCGTTGCAAGCGGCCACACGCGCGACCTGAGCACCGAAGCCTGCCGCCGGTCCAGCCCCGTCCAACAGACCGGGCGCTGACCGACCTGGAACGCTGGCTCGCCAGCCGCGAATGGGTTGCGACGACGGAGTTCACAATTGCGGATCTCCTGATGGCGCACGTGCTCTTCTCGGGCATCGAGGACCAGGGATTGATCGCGCCATATGGGGGCATCGCAGCGTACCGGGATCGCTGCCTGGCGCGTCCGGCATGGAAGCGCACGATCGAGGCGTACTGCGCCCGCGTCGAGGCGGGCTGATCCGCAAGTAGTTAGACGCCCGGCCATCTCCGAGTGTGACAAGGGTCACCGACCGCGGGCGTGTATCGGTTTAACTTTATGCCACTCCGATTTCCCCGCGAGCGGCAAGTGAAACCCTTAGCAGCCAAGATTATCTCGTCGTTCCTGGTCGCCGCGTGCCTGTGCGCGGCACAGCCGGCGCTGGCGAGCGCGAATTACCTCTCGCGCCCGGAAGTCCGTGAGTTCATCGAATCGATGATCGAGGAACACGGCATCGAGAGCGCCGATCTCGAGCGGGTCCTCGGCGATATCCGCTACACGCCGGCGGCCGTGCGCCTGATAGGCCCCGAGCCGAGCTCGGCCCCGTCGCCCGCGCGTTCGTATTCGCGCTACCGCGCAAGGTTTCTCACGCCGGCCCTGATCTCCGCCGGCTCGCGCTTCTGGTCCATGCATGCCGAAGACCTGGCCCGCGCCGAGGCGGAATTCGGCGTTCCGGCCGAAGTGATCCTGGGAATCCTCGGCGTCGAAACCTCGTACGGCCGCAACACGGGCACCTTCCGCGCCATCGACGCGCTGGGCACGATCGCCTTCGACGGCGTGCGCCGGCAGGATTACTTCCGCGGCGAATTGAAAGAGTTGCTGCTGCTGGCGCGTGACACGGGAATCGACCCGCTCGCCATCAAGGGCTCGTACGCCGGAGCGGTGGGCCTGCCGCAGTTCATGCCGTCGAGCTACCGTCGCCATGCCGTGGACTACGACGGGGACGGCGCCATCGATCTGCTGGGCAGCCCGGCGGATGCCATCGGCAGCATTGCCAGCTACATGAAGGCGTTTGGCTGGGTGCCCGGCGAAGCGCCGACGGCGCCGGTGCGCCTGGCGCCAGGCAGCGAGCCGGAGCTCGTCAGTGGCCTGGAGCGCATCCACGACCTCGCGGACGTGCAGAACAAGGGCGTG
>DASTXR010000162.1:0-19320 GCA_035765415.1 Steroidobacteraceae bacterium
CGGCTTCAGGATCGCATGGACGCGATGTCGGCAACCGCCAGGTGAGGCCATAAGCGAGGGTCGCCGCGCTCTCAGGGCTCGACCACGACAAACCCGCGCTCACCCAGCGTCCGAAGTGGCCCATTCGTGTCGAACAAGACGCCGAGCGGCACGAGCGCAAAAACAGACGAGTGATCGCGCAGCGCAGCCTCGACAGTGCTGACCCAGACTTCATTGACTGCCTTTAGGCCGCGCTCGAATTCGAGGCGGGCGCGCTCCGCCTTGCCCGCCGACTCGGGCGTGCCCAGCTGTTCGAGCAGGGAACCGTTCAACATGAGGTTCATCAGGAGCTGCTCGCAATCGAGCGATGGGTCGGGCGGCGGAATTCTTCGCAGCACCTCGAGGTTGCCAGTGGCCCAGGCGTTGGCGTGCGTCTTCATCACCTCGAGATCCGCTTCGAGGCGCGCCAGCGAGTTCGCGAAGCATTCGGCGTCCCCCAGGTCCGCGTCGCGGAATCGCCCGATGACTTCGCGCGGCTTTTCGAGCTCGATGGACATCCTGACTTCCGGTTCCAGGATCTCGACCTTGTTCTTCTTCGCAACGCTCTGCACCGCTGGCCAGACGATGGCCCCGGGCTCGGGCGACGACAGTCCCGTTTCGGTCATCGCCTGTGAGCGCAATTCCGACGCGGCGAACGCGGGACGCAGCTTTTCCACGGCGCTGGCGCGATGGGAGATGTATTTCTGCTTGAGCAGCTCCCACTGTTCGTACGCTTCGGGCGTCACGCGATCCTTCAGTTTGACTCCCTTGGGGTTGTCACCCACGGCCATCACCGCGGGCAGCGCTGCGAGTTTGGCGAAAAAGTTCACCTCGATATCCGTCTCGAGCTGGACCCACCGCACGACGACCTGCGATTCGCTGATGCGCGATTCCACCTCGCGTGAACGCCAGGTCATCTTCGCGGGCAGCGGCGCGTGCATGCCCAGAATCCACAGCGTCTTGCCGTCTCGCGTGGCAGACCACAAGGCGGGTCCGGGCCGCTCACCGGTGACCAGGATCTCGTCGATGACGGGCGTGGGGTCCGCGATGGCGGCTGGCTCCTGCGCCGGCGCGCCGCTCGATGCGGCAGCAAGAAGCAACACGAAGGAAAACAAGGTGCGCATCGCGGGCGCGTTCCGGAATGTGGCGTTCATTCCCACAACTTCCACGGCGCATTGTTGGACGCCCACAGGGAATCCAGGTAAACCTTGTCGCGCAGCGTATCCATGGCGGACCAGAATCCTTCGTGCCGGTAGGCAGACAGTTGTCCGTCGCCCGTCAGTTTGCGCAAGGGTTCCTGCTCCCAGATATCGCGATCGGAGCCCAGGTAATCGAAAACGCCCGGTTCCAGCACGAAGAAGCCTCCATTGATCCAGCGACCGTCTCCCTTGGGCTTCTCAAAAAAACTGCTCACGCGTTTGTCGTCGATTTCGATCGCGCCAAAGCGTGCGCTCGGATGTACCGCGGTAACGGTGGCGAGCCGTCGCTGCGATTCGTGGAACGCGACGAGCTCCTTGATGTTGATGTCGCTCACGCCATCGCCATAGGTGAGACAGAACCTCTGGTTGTCCAGGTGCTCCCTGACCCTCAACAATCTTCCGCCGGTCTGCGTTTCGAGGCCGGTATCTATCAAGGTGACCTTCCAGGGTTCGGCGTAGTTCTGGTGTATCTGCACGCTGTTCCGGCCGATGTCGAACGTGGCGTCCGCCATGTGCAGGAAGTAGTTGGCGAAGTACTCCTTGATCATGTAGCCCTTGTAACCGCAGCAGATGACGAATTCATGCACTCCCTGCGTCGAGAAGATCTTCATGATGTGCCAGAGAATCGGCCGTCCACCGACTTCGATCATGGGCTTTGGGCGCAGATGGCTTTCTTCGCTGATGCGTGTTCCGAGGCCGCCGGCCAGAATGACTGCTTTCATAGCATTCTCGACATCCGATGTTTTTCTGGAGCTGCTGCGTTACCCGGACGCGTGCGTCAGATCCCGCACGGTCATGGGGAAGTTTCCCTGCACCCTAACAGTGGACTTGCTGCACGGCTTGCGGAGACAGGGTCGAAAGTATCTCGTGCGCACTTCGTTCGGCGCCATCGCGATACTGAGCCATCTCCGCGCGGAGCCGCGAACTCATGGACTCCCGCTGGAGCAGCGCCTGCTGAAGTGCCTGGACCGCGGACTCACGAGAGTAGTTCTGAGCTGGAATGTGCGGAGCTCCGATCAGCGAATTCATCCGCCTGGCATGCAGCGGCTGATCCAGAAAGAAAGGCACGATCACCATCGGCTTGATTGGCGTGCAAGCCGCGACCAATGTTCCTGTCCCGCCGTGATGTACGGCGATACCGGCAAGAGGGAAGACCGCGCCAGGGGCCACATCCGATCGAACCATGACGTCCTGCGATCTGCCCTCGAGCATCGCCGGGGTCACGTGCTGGCTGAGGTATACGCACTTCAGGTTCAGCGTCCTGCACGCGGCCACGGATTCCTGGAAAAAATGATCGGGATCGCAGGCATCGGCGAATGAGCCGAACGAGAAAGCCACCGTCCGCTCATCGCAGAAGCCGCGCAGTTCTTCGTCCTGGGCCAGTCGCCCGGCCTGGTGATAGTTAGCGTAGCCCACGACTTCAAGATTGGGAGTGCGCATTTCGACCGGAGACAGCAGAAAGCCCGGGAGTACACCCAGCACTTTCTTCGCGTCCAGGACCACCGATGTCAACGGCAGCACCCTGCGCTCGAGGCCATGCGCCCGGCGAAACTGGCGAAGACGCGAGTGCCAGCGAGCGGCGGACAGCGAGATTCGCTTTTGCTCCTCGGTGCCGGTTTCCGCGGCGGACTTGATGTGCAGCAGGCAGAGCGCGCACGAAATGTACGGGATCCTTTTTTTCTCGGCGACCAGGTGCGCGGCGACCACGTGGGAAGGAGCAACCAGGATATCCGCGTCGGCAGCGGCCGCCAGCAGCTGCTCGTACACCATGTCGAGTTGATCGAAGCTGGCTCGCTCCACGAAAGACTCGAAGCCGCCTTCCTCGAGCATGTCCCTGGTGTATCGCAGGCTGCGAACCCAGTCATCGGCGCCGCCGAGAGGCATGAAGCGGAATCCGCTCCTGCGACAGGCGGCCTCGTAGCAGGCAGACGTCGCGAAAGTAACGTGTGCCCCAAGCGCGGCCAGCCGTTCACCTATCGCGAGCATGGGATTCAGGTCGCCGAGGGAGCCGATGGTGGCAATCAGTATTCGGTGTTCGTTGTTCATCGCAATAGAGTACGCCATGCACGAATGCGGACAGAAGCTAGTCCGCATGCACGTCTTACGCGGAAATTGCGTCAGACGATTGACTACACGATTGAGGCCTGGTGCGGTGCGCATCCAAATAGATAGACGAAAACCCCGCACCGGATCAGGGGCCATTCATAGTATGTGTCACGAGCCGGCAATTTCTCCCACTTGTGCCGATGCACGGCGATGGGGCAGTCGTCGGCGAGACAACGCGAGACATCGATTGTCACTGTAGTTGTCACCGTGACAGAAGCACTGCGACTCATCGCTGACGCCGGCACTCAATCTGCCCGCAACGTCGGCGTGGTTAGACGCGAACATCCGTTACTATTGGTCTTGACTAGGCGGATCCACCATGGCACTGGAGTGATGGAGTGGAATGAAACGGTTTCTAAATGAATGGCGGCATACGATCCCTTGGCGCGCATCCACAGTAGTTCGATGTGCGCGAGTGGATAGGAGGGTTCGCCAACAGGGACGCGTTGAGCCCCTGGGCCGAAAGGCGGGGCTTGCTGGATATCAATCAACGATGACGACAGGAGGACGCTGAGGGGTCAACAGGGATTCCCTTCGCTGGTGGGCGGCGACAGGGAATGAAGGCGCGCGTGTACGTACCAACGCGGGCGGATGCGCGGCGAATCGATGGCCCACAACCTTGGCGAAGCTAGGGATGGCGCGGCTTGTGTTTCAGTCGAAGGGGAGGATCAGGGATGAACCAGATAGTTTCCGTTAATCCGTTCAGGTGCCGTTTGTGGGCGCTGCACGATCGGTTGGAAGAGCACATCACCGAAGAAACCTGCAAGGCAGAGATTCACAGCTTTCTCGAGTACGGGCAACTCGTGCCGGCGCTGGGTCGGCGGGTGCGTGATGACGACATCGACGTGGAGCTCATCTATGGAGCGCGCCGGCTGTTTGCTGCCCGGCACCTCAATATCCCTCTGCTCGTCGAGGTGAGGCACGTGTCGGACAAGGAGGCGATAGTCGCCATGGACATCGAGAACCGGCAGCGGAAGGACATCAGTCCGTACGAGCGCGGTCTCAATTACGTAAGGTGGCTGCGCGGAGGTTACTTCCAGTCACAGGAAGAAATCGCCGATGCATTGAAGGTGTCTGCGTCCCAGGTGTCGCGACTGGTGAAGGTCGCCACTTTGCCGAGCGTGGTCATCAACGCCTTCAGCAGTGCCGTCGAGTTGTGCGAAGGATGGGGCCTGGACCTCGCGAAGGCACTCCAGGATCCCAATCGCCGCTCTGTCACGATCGCAGCGGCCCGAGCCATCGCAGCCCTCGATCCTCGTCCTCCCGCGAAAGACGTTTATCGGAAGCTGATGGCCGCATCCGTGAGGGGCCGCAAGGCAACTCGCGGCCGGCATGACAAGGTGGTGAAGGACCTGAACGGCGCTCCGTTGTTCAGGGTGCGGCATCAACGCAATTCGATAGTGCTCGTGTTGCCCGTCGAGAAAACGGGAGCCAAGACATTGGCGGCGATCGAACGCGCGGTGGCAGAGATTTGCGCGGCGCCGAGCAGTCCGATTTCGGACTCTCCGGCCTTGCGCTCACGCTGCCAGTCGATGGGGTCGGATCGATCACAAGCAGAATTGCATTCTGCAAGTACATAAGACCCTGATGCCAAAGCCGCTCCCGACCAGCGATCCAGGGGACCCCGCACCCCTAAGAAATTTCCTCTAGATAGCGCCAGCTTCCAGAACGGGTTGGCTCGAACGGGACATTGGATGGACGACCGGCGCCGCATCGTCGTCCAGTGTGACCTTGATCCAGTCACACACTGCAGGTGCATGCGAGGAGTGCCTGTGAAGCACGTAGTGCCTGGAGTTGTCCGCTTCGACCCGTGCTGTGTCGAACCCGTGCGATTCGAACAGCGAAGCGACCTGACCGTTCTTGCTGCTCGGACAAAATTTCGCGGTGAGGCTCGCGCCGCCTCTTTCATCGAACGCGATCTGTCTCATCCGGTTGATGATGGGAATTTCCAGGCCTCGTCCGAGCGCGCGACAGCTGATGACCAGGTTTTCGATGCAATGGCTGGACGAGGCTTCGGCACGCAATAACGCCGCGCCAATCCACCCGAGGTCGCCGAACTTGTCCTGCGCATGAACCATCAGCAGATAGGAATCCGGGTCGTTGGAGGCCTGCTCCAGTTCGCCCGGCGAGTACCGCCGGCCGGATACGTTGAACTGGTTGGTCTTCGTGAACAGCTGGTGCGCCCGCGGAAGGAGGTCCCTGTTCGCGCGTTTGAGCACGACAAGTGTGTCCAGGTTGCGCAGGTAATCCCGCAGATCGGTGAAGTCGTCGCGAAGCGCTTTCCTCGCGTTTGCATCCGCGTACTGACGATCCTTTGCCACATCTTCAGCCGTGATGACGGTTCGATCCAGGCCGTGCAACGCGTCCAGGCACGTGGCGATGCGAGTGGATTCAGGAGGAAGCAGGACACATTCCGTTTCGGGCAGGAGCTGCCGGATCAGCTCGATCTCCGCGGGGTTGTCATCCAGGAAAACCAGGCTGTCAGTGCCGATGTTGAGATGGCTCGCTATTCGACGCAGGCCTTGATCCTTGGAGTTCCAGCCTATTTCCATGCAGGCGAAGTCGCTGAGTCGCAGCGGCATCTCGGGGCGCAGGCGAAAGAGTTCTTCGACATCCGCCAGGTTGTTCTTGCTGCAAGCGGCAAGCAGGATGCCGCGGCGTTTCAGCGCCAGAATGCTTCGCTGCAGATCCAGATGCGCTTCTCCGCGCGGGTCGCCGATGCCGACGCGGACTCCCAGCGGCCCTTCCTCACCGAGCACCCCTGACCAGAGGGTATTGTCGAAATCGACCACGAGACACTTCCGGACATGTCCCAGCGAGGCTTTTACGTGGCGCGCCAATTGTGCGGCCAGCGGCGAAAAGAAACTCTCCTGCCACGGAATCTTGCTCATGTAGTAGAGCCGGCGATCCCGCGAATTGCGGGACCCGTGGTGCGCGGACAGGAGCGCCAGGTCCACGATCTGCACACGCGGGTCACTCCTGGCGATTTTCGCGAGCGCGATATTCACCTCGGCGAAGAACTGCTGTTCGCCGTAATCGGAGCGGAAGTCGGCGAGCCCGAGCCCATAGGAGTCGGGGCCCACGAAATTGCTCAGCAGTACGATTGCGTGGGTATGCTTGAGCGCCGCGCTGACCATGGAGTTGGCGAAGCTCACGACGTCATCGAAAGCCGCGCGCCGGTGCTCCTCGGTCTCGAACTCGCGGCGGTCGCGCCGACCGTGCAGCAGCGGCTCGATTTCGAAGTGCAGGTGCAGGAACCCGGGATCGAACTGCCGCAGGCCGGATTGCGGATCGAGCAATTCGGGGATGAGCTGATCGAACGGAACACTGCAGGTGGACGCCGAGATGCCGTCGCAAGCCAGGTGCACGAGTAGATAGTCTGGCAACGGCTCGGTGACTACGTTGCCGGCAAAGGCGATGCGCACCTGCGGCGAGTGGTCCTTGCTCCGGAGCCGGCCGACGAGCCTGCGGATCTCCGCATGGCCGATCTCGCTGCGGTTCAAGGATCGCAGGTGTTCGAGCATTTCGACAGGTATTCTTCCGCCCGCATCAGCAACCATCGCCCGATCCCTCCGGCTCCTTCATTGCATCGGTTTCAGTATTTGTGATCCTATCACCAGAGTTGTTCTTCAACCGTCGAGGGAGTCGACCGCAATGGAGCTAGTCACCGACATCACGCACAAGCTGATCACTCAAGTGGCGACCGCTTCCGGCGCAGATCCCGCTGCGCTGTCCGAAGAGACGACGCTGCAGGCCGTGGGCGTGGAATCCGTACTCCTCGCACTCATTCTGCGCGCCATCGAAACGGAGTTTGCTATCGAGTTCGACGACGACGAAGTCGCCGACTTCCTGGGCGCTTCATCGATCGGCGACTATGTGGACATCGTGCGCGCTGCTTTGAATCGCGGGCATCAGGCGTGAGAGGGCAGATGCCGTCGCGTCACGATGCATTTTCAATCCGAAGCATGTCGCCACAGGTTGCGACCGTTCCACACGAATCTTGCCGGGCCGCTGTCCCTGGGACGAACGAACTGGATGAAGGGGAACGACTCCCGGTCCATGGGTTCGGTAAAGAAAATGTCGTGATCCGCGGGGCGAAGCTTGCGGGTAACGAACGGCGCCGACTGCCCGGCGCCGGCGTTCTGAACGGCCAGTTGCAGCGCGGCTGAAGTTGCCTCGATGCGAATGCCCTGAGCGGCATTGCGATAGTTGCCGATGTATCGGCTCTGATCGACGCGGGCCCAGTCCTGTTGTCGCAGCAGCTTCGGCATGCTGAGTCGCGCCAGTTCAGGGATCACATCGCCAAACAAATGTTCCATGATGGGAAACGTCGCATCCGCGCTCGCCGCCCGGGCTGCAACGACGAATGCGATTCCGCGTTCGACGTTGATCCTGGTGAGGAATGCGGACTCGGGAAAGCTCGCATTCTGACCAGCCCAGCCGTTCCCGAAATCCTTCCAGCCGCACGTGGATCCTTTCTCTAGCGGACTCCATCCAGGCAGCGGTGCGCTCGGTGCAAACATCTTCGTGAACGGAGGTTCCGGTAGTTCGCCGGTGCTCATGCCCAGATGAAAACCGAGAAACGCCATCAGGTCATCCAGGGAGACCATCATGTCGCCGCCCGTGGCCGGGCAAATCAACGCGCCGGCTTTCTCGCGCAGCGTGATGCCCAACGGCCGTAACAGCCGCTCGTCGAGCAATTCGCGAAACGGCCGGCGATGAACGTGCTCCAGGATGGCCGCTGAAACGAAAGCGCCTGCGCCGCAGTAGTTATACAGATGGCCTGGCTCACACAGGCGTCCGGCTGCGTGAAGCGATCGAAGCAACAGGGTCGTGTCGACGTATCCGTCGGCGGCGACCGGCACCTTGCCGAGCGAGGAGTCATCCAGGCCATGTGTGTGGTTGAGGAGATGCTCGACGGTGATTCCTGTCAGGGCCTCCGCAAAAGGCTGGTCGTGATGCAGGAATTCCGACGCTGCGTCCTGCAGCCGCATTCGGCCTTCCTGAATCAGTTGCCAGACGAGAGTCGCAGTCAAAGCCTTGGCAAGGCAGCCGATATGCACGTCGAACGGCCCGTTGAAACGGGAGTCCCGGTCCACGATTGCGCGACAGGTGTTGCGCGCGTGAATTGCGCCAACCCAGGCTTCGGTTATTCCCCTGCGACTGCATACCTCTTCGAGGCGAGCTTGCAGTTCGTCGCCGAGGCGATGCAGGAAGTTTGGCGTAGACGTTTCCATTGGATCCCGGATGCTCTGTTGCTCTTTAAGATAACCGAAGTGGCGCGCTGACTATTCGCCTCGACGTAGCGCAGCCGCGATGTTACCTATCGCAGTCACGCAAGAGATCGAGGAGGCGGAGATGTCGGCCAGTGAGTCGCAGGCGAAAGGCAACGCAAAGACGGCGACCGTCCGCGAGATAGTGACGCTCATCTGGTCACAAGCCAGCCGCTTCGTCCGAACCCGGCTCATCCTCGCCGTGGTCATGGTGGTGGGCAGTTCGATTGCCGTTGGCCTCGCGCCCTTGAGCCTGAAGCTCATCGTCGATCGACTGGCGCCGGGGGACTCGGGCATCTCTATCCACCCCGGCTGGTTCATTGCGCTCTACGTAATGTGTGTCTGGGTGTCACGCATGCTGGCCGCGGTGCGAGGCTTCTTTCATGCGCAGGCGGACCGGCGCATGAACCGCGCCGTGAGCGACCAGGTGTTCAGCCATGTCATCGATCTGCCATACCGGTTTCACCAGGAACGGCAGACCGGGGCGATCAACGAGACGCTGAGCAATGGATTGGTGGGATACCAGATCGTTTTCCAGCACACCATCTACACGCTGCTTCCGGTTTTCGTCGAGCTCGGCACGGCGGCTGTCATCCTGATCAATCTCGACCAGTTTGCATTCCTCGGGCTGTTTGCCGCCGCGCTGGCGTGTTACGGGCTGGCTTTCACCAGCACCGTCATCCGCGTCAGCTCGGCAGCCAGGAACGCGACCACCGCCCAGGTCGAAGCGCGGGCGATCATGACGGACGGACTGCTCAACTACGAGATGGTCAAATATTTCACCGCCGAGCCGATGCTGCGCGAGCGCTTCGAGACAGCGCAGTTGAAGACGGAAGTCTCGTGGATGAGTTTGTTTCGCAGCCGGATGCTCGGCGAGATGGCGGTGGGATCCATCTTTGCGGCTTTCATGGCAGCCACGGCGATCTATGGCGCTCATCGCGTACAACTCGGCGCCATGACCGTCGGCGACTTCGTGCTCGTGACGGCCTATGTCACGCAACTCGTCCGTCCCATCGAGATGCTGGGTATGGGCGCGCAGCAGCTGGCGCAGGCACGGGTGTTCCTGGAAAGAATGTTCGACCTGTTGAAGCAGCCGCGGGAACCGCGAGGCTCCGATCACTTCCCGCCGATGGAAGGGCGCGGCTCACTCGTATTCGAGCGCGTGACGGTGTCCTACCGTGAGGACCGGCAGGTGCTCAAGGATGTCAGCTTCAACATCCAGGCTGGGCAGACAGTGGCGGTCGTCGGCGAAAGCGGCGCCGGAAAATCGACGCTGCTGCGATTGCTGGTCCGACTCATCGAGCCGCAGCACGGCGAAATTCTGCTCGACGGTGTGTCGCTGAAACAGCTGCCGCTGCTGGTACTGCGCCAGGCCATTGCCGTGGTGCCCCAGGAGACCTTGCTGCTCGACGACACGATCGGACGCAATATCGCCATGGGTCGCTGGGGCAGCTCACAGGCCCAGATCGAGCAGGCGGCGAAGCTGGCCTGCCTGCACGATTTCATCACCCGGCTGCCCGATGGATATGCCACACGCATCGGCGAACGCGGCGTGAAGCTGTCCGGCGGCGAGAAGCAGCGCATTTCGATCGCGCGGGCGGTGCTCAGGCAGCCGAGGATCTTCGTGTTCGATGAGGCGACCTCGTCCCTGGACAGCCACACCGAGCAGGAAATCGTCCGCAACTTTCGCGCGGTGTCGCAAACCACGACCACGCTCGTCATTGCCCACCGTCTATCTACGATCGCCTATGCGGACAAGATCGTCGTTCTGAAGGATGGCGTCGTCGCGGAGCAAGGCACACACGAGGAGCTGATCGGCCACGACGGGCAGTACGCGGCGTTGTGGTTCGCCCAGCACAGCAGCGCGCGCGCGGTTTGAGCGCAGCGGCAAGTTGCGGGCTGCAACTCTCTAACTCCTTGAAAATGCCTGAGCGCGGCCGGGATATCGTCGGGCTCAGCAGATGCTCAGCAGGCGGTAGAGCGCGGCCTTCTCCGTGTCGTCCATCAGATCGTCCAGCATCTGATCGACCGTCGCTTGTTCTGCCTCGAGCGTGCCCTGGAGAGCGCCTTCCGGGGCTGAAGGCGCCGGTGCGTCGCCTTTGTCCGAGGCCGGTGTCGCGGCGTCCGGAGTCGGGTCGGGAAGTTTCTCATCGGTCATCCGGCTCTCCTGCATTCGACTGCCTTACTACCGTAAGGGAAATGTTCTCGCGCGCGCAACGCGCACGGGTGCGCGCTGTTTCCGCGACGGGTAAAGTCGGCGCGGCTCAATCCACCGGAAGGAAGCAATGATTCCTCGCGTAGCGCGGAGCGACTTTTCCCAGGGCTCCTATCTGAGCAAAGGCACTCCCGCGATCATCACCGACGGGTTGAGCGACTGGAGCGATCGGGGCATCTGGTCGCCGGAGCTGCTGCGCTCGAAGATCAGCGACCGTCCCGTCAGGGTGTGTGTTTCTCCCGCCCGGCGTTTCGACTGGCGCCCCACGCTGGATCGCAGCCAGGCGGCGGCGTTCTCCCATGAAGAGATGCAGTTCTCGGAGGCCATGAGGCGAATCGTCGAGGGCGATGATGGTGGCGCGGTCTACCTGATGCAGCAGCCGATCCGCGACAAGTTTCCGGAGCTCGCCGAATGCATGGTGGTGCCTCCCTGGTTGGGGAATGCGGACGTGGTGCGAACGAACCTGTGGTTCGGCAGGGATTCGATCACGCCATTACATTACGACGGTGAGAACAACCTGTTCGCGCATCTGTACGGCACCAAGGAATTCACGATCTTCCGGCCCGCGGATACCCAATATCTGTATCCATTTCCGATCGACTCACTGCATGCGCATGTCTCCCACGTCGATCCCGATGCGCCAGATCTGCAAGCGCGGCCGAAGTTCGCCAACGCGCAACCATTGCGCTTCACGCTGCGCCCCGGTGATCTGCTGTTCCTGCCCGCATTCTGGTGGCACACCGTCCGATCGTTGGGCGTGTCGATCTCGGTCAACTGCTGGTGGCCCGCCAGCATGCAGCACTTCATGGCGGCACCGAATGCGCTGCGCAATCTCTACCAGCGTTATGCCTCCGACCGCCTTCTGTCCCTGCAGCAACAGACGCTGTCCCGCCTGGGGCTGAACTTTCATTCGACTGCCGAGATGTTGCTGGGCAACGGCCTGACCTGGGGAGCGGGTCTGTTGTCTCTCGCTGCGTTCGATCAGAAGCTCGAGGCGATGTGCAGCGAGTCGGGGATATCCAGATCTCCGGGCTGCCTGCCGCGCAATCTGCCGGAAGAACTGGCCTCGATACGCACGGCGCTGCCGGAATCATCCGGTGTCCAGAAAGGCATCGGCATCGCCATTGAAATCGCATCGCGGCTCGATTCGGTCAGCGATGACGCCATCGACGGGAGAAGCGTTCGGGCCCTCATCAAACTATGCGCAGGCGCCGACCGCGCCACGGCATGAATCAACGAAACATGTCGATGGGGTCGCCCAGGCCGACGATGATCTTTCGGGGCCCGCTGAAGGGAGAGCGGCCGTGCGCCATGCTCATGTTGTCGAGCATCAACACATCGCCCTCGCACCAGCGGAAGGCCACGGACTCCGCCTCATACAGTTCGCGAATCATTTCCAGGACGCTGACCTCGATGGGAGATCCATCGCCGTAAGTCACGCCTCGCGGCAGTCCCTGCGGGCCCAGTATCTCTTCGAGCGTCTCGCGTTCTTCCGCCGGCAGGAAATGCGGGTGATGCAACATGATCTGGTTGAAGAAGCTCCATTCGCCCGTGATGGGGTTCTGGGCGATGGCCTGGGAGGGTTGCGACACCGTCAGCGTGTCCCGCGCGCTCCATTCGCAGCGCCAGCCTCGCCGCTGACAGCTCGACTCGACTTCCTCCTTCGAGTTCGTCTTGAAGAACGCATGCCAGGGAACATCGATGCCGGAGATGAAGCGGCGCACATAGAGCAGGCCTCTTTCCCTGAAGCGCTCGCGCACGTCCGCCTGGATTCGCCGATGGATGCGCCGGCAGTCGACCAGCGGAGTCTCCCCGCCAACCGGTGAGGCCGTGACGCAGCCGAAGAACTGTCGGGTCGGCCACGACGACATGTGCGAGCTTTCGTTGTGAAACAGGATCGCGATGTCGGCGGGGTAGGGAGTGGACCGATACACGCGATCGGTGCCGTCTTCGGGCGGCAGGTCACCGTATCCGGTGATGACCTGGCGGCAGAAGACGCTCAGCACCTTGTCGAACACCGCTTGTCGAGTCAACTGGAAGCCGCGGAACAGGACTGCGCCAAAAGTGCGTAGCTGCGTTTCTATGTCGTGCTTGTTCGCTTCAGCCCACGGGAAGAAATCGTCGGCCGCGGCCGGCGCTTCATAGCGGTATGGAGCTGAATCCGCGATCAGACCTTTCTGCACCAGCATGTTCGTTCCCTTTGCATGACGGAACGCAGCGTACTGTCCGCGCAAGCCGCGCGGCAATTCGCCCGCGCGTGGAAACGCGCGTCATCGAGGTGATAACGTCGATCGTCACGACAGGAACCGCAGCAGGGCCGTGGCGCCCTGCGAGCGCCCAACTACCGGACAGGGAGATGAATTTGCAGCGTGCGAGCGCCCAACTACCGCATGGGAATGCGGAATTGCAGCCTGCAAGCGCCCAACTACCTGATGGGGAGAGGAATTTGCAGATTGCACGCGTTCCCGGACGCGAGAATTTCCCGGGAGGCATGGCCAGCCCCTTCTTGCGCATCGCGAACGCGCTGCAGGCGGAGGACGTGGAATTCCTGAAGGCGGCCTGTGTGCGCCACCTGTCCACGCAGGGCATCCCCTGTTACGTGCTGATCGACCAGCTGAAGTCGGCGACCTGCCTGAAGATCAAGGAAACGCTGGAGCGGGAGCTGGGCGAGCCGCTCTACTACCTGAACGATTTCTACATGTACACCGACGCCTCGTTCAAGACCGGCTGGCACATGGACACGGAGTTGTTCACGTTCGAAAGGGCGATCAACGCATGGATTCTGCTGTCGCCGGAGCGTGTGTCCGATCCGCTGGCGTTCTTCGACGGCATCAACGATTCGCCCGACCGTTGTTTTCACAGCGTCCACATCGATGGCGACGATTGCCTGTTCGGCGACTATCTCACCGGCGAAACGGAGCTGAAGTCGCTGGCCACACTCGAGGCCGCGCAGGTCCACACGCCGCAGGTCGATCGCGGCGACATCCTCGTGCTCGACCCCCGGCGATTCCACAAGACGAGCACCAGCGTTCCGAAGCACGCCCTGGTTCTGAAATTCATCATGAGAGGTCCGCAAGGACTGTCTGCCACGAAGCAGGTCGATCCGCGCATGTGGCCGGAAGTCGGCCTGTTCAACGAACTGCTGCGGAACGCCGAGCCCTGGGAATGCTTTATCGACGGTGTCAGGCGAAAGCTCGACACGGCAGAGGGGCGCAAGGAACTGAGCGCCGGCTTCTACCCGGAGAAGTTCGATCTATACCGACGAAACGTCATGGCCTTGTAAGGGAAGAGCGCAAAGGAATATGCGAAAGAAAATGCTCCAGGCAAAACTGCATCGCGCGAAGGTCACGCATGCGGATCTGAATTACGAAGGGTCGTGCGGCATCGACAGGGACCTGCTCGATGCCAGCGGCTTCGTTCCTTTTCAATACATCGAGATCTACAACGTATCGAACGGCATGCGTTTCGCGACGTACGTGATCGAGGCGGCAAGGGGCTCCGGGGAAATCTCCCTGAACGGTGCCGCCGCGCGATGCGCGGCGATCGGCGACATCCTGATCATCTGCGCTTACTCCGAATACGAGGAGGCGGAGCTGGCCTCATACAAACCTGTCGTCGTGCTGATAGACGAAGGCAATCGACCCCGTCTCAAGTGACGCCGGACCGGAACGGAGTAAACATGCGGTCGGCGTACTCGCACCGGGAAGTTTTCCTGAGGCCTGAAGTAAAAATGGAACCGCTCGTGAGCGGGTGGCATGCGTGGATCCATCTGATTTCGCCGATACAGCATGCGATGAACGTCGCCAACAGGCAGCTGCCTTTGCTGGACTCCTTCATCCGCAATCCAGGCGTGCACGCCGCGGCGTGCTCCGACCCGGCCATGTTCGGAGGTCCGTTCGTCGAGCTCTCGGCCGAGCAGTTGCCCGAAATCCAGAAGTTCTTCGAGCAGCTGCAGGATCGCCATTCCCGGTTGATTGCGCTCGCTCACGATCTCAAGCGTCTCGACAGGCTTCTCCAGGAGCAGGCGAAGGGATACGCGCTGGACGAGTTCTATCCGCAGATCCCGGAGTCCCTGAGCGGCCTGGTCGAGTTTCTCTACGACATCAACAATCATCCGCGACTGCGCTTCCATGAAGCGCTGGTCTACGACGAATACTTCGAGACCAGCGGCCAGCAAATCTCCTTGTCATTGGCCGACGAGGAACGCCGCCCGTTTTTCATGACGACACCGCGGCTTTGCGCGCCCGGTCGCCTGACACTGTCGATATCGTTTGCCGACCAGCGCCTCGACCGCCTCGCCTCCATGAGGACGGCGCCTGCTTCGCTGGACGGGATCGCGCAAGAACTGGAGCTGGACGACGCGCAACGGGAGCAGTTCGAGAAGCTGTTCACCACCGAAAGCCCGGCGAAGCGCGTTCCCGTGGTGGACGACGGCAAGGTGACGATGCGCTACTTCGGGCACGCCTGCGTCCTGGTGCAATCCGCGCACAGCTCGGTGCTCATCGATCCCATGTTGAGCTGGGAAAATCACCGGCAAGACGGGAGATTCACCTGCCACGATCTGCCGGATCGCCTGGACTTCGTCATCCTTTCGCATGCGCATCACGATCACTTCTCGCCGGAAGTGCTGATCCAGCTGCGCTCCCGCATCGACCGCATCGTCGTGCCGGCTAACAACTCGGGCAGCGTGACGGATCCTTCGATGGAGCTGGCGCTGCGCCGGTTGGGTTTCGAGCGTATCGACGTGTTGAACGGGCTCGACGAGATCCGTTTCAAGGACGGGGTCATCACCAGCCTGCCATTCACCGGAGAGCACTGCGACCTGGACATCCACAGCCGGCAGGCAGTCCACCTGGAGATCAGCGGGCGCCGGTTCGCATTCTTCGCCGACTCGAATGGCATGGACAGCGTTCAGTATCGAAGGATCGCGAGGCGCCTCGGCAGGCGGCTCGACGGCCTGTTCATCGGCATGGAGTGCCGCGGGGGGCCGCTGTCCTGGCTCTACAGCCCGCTGCTCACCAAACCCATCAGCCGCAAGAACGACGAGTCCCGCAGGCTTTCCGGACTGGATAGCGAACGCGCATGGCGCGTGCTGCAGGAATTCGAAGCCGACCATGTCTTCGTCTATGCGATGGGCCAGGAGCCCTGGCTGCGATTCATCATGGGACTCGAATACACGCCGGAGAGCGTTCAGAAAAAGGAGATCAGCGCGCTGCTCGACCGGTGCGCAGGCGCCGACATCCACGCGGAATGCCTGTATCTGAGCCGCGAGATGACCTTTTGAACAGGAGCCCGCTCAGTGCAAACCGCGCATGAACTGCCAAACGTGACGGCCCGGCCCGGGAATCTCGAGGCCGTGCTCCAGCAGATAGTGAGGAAGACCGGAGTTCCCGGCATCAGCGCTGCCCTGGTGCACGATGGCCAGGTCACCTGTGCCGCCGCTGGATTGCGCAGCACCAGCACGCCGTCTCCGATGGGCACCGAATCCCGATTCATGATGGGTTCGCTGGGGAAGTTCCTGTTTGCCCTGTCCGCGATGGAATCGATCGTCGCCAACGAGCTCGACTGCGACGCTCCGCTCCTGGCCTATCTACCGGAGCTGCGGGGCTGCGACATGGGTCGCAGCGTCGCCCTGCGGCACCTGATGTCGCACACGAGCGGCGTCTACTGGCGGGCAGACGGTCCTTTCGCAAATCATGTCTTCAACGCGGACTGGCCGAGCATGGTGCAACGGTCCATCGCGGCCCGGCCGCTGTTCGCGCCGGGAGCGGCTTTCAGCTACGACGCGCCGAACTACGTACTGTGCGGCGAGATCCTGCGCCGGCTGCATGGCGTCGCACCGCGCGACCTCATTCGAACACGCATTCTCGATCCACTCGGAATCGAATGCAGCGGCACGCTCGATACGGAAAAGGCGGATTGGTTCGTCGAGGGTCATACGGCAACGACAGGCGGTGGTTTTGCGCCGGTCGATCCGGCGGTGATTGCGGAACCGTGGGAATCCGCGTGTTCCAGCCTGACCATCAGCATGCCGGACCTCGCGAAAATTGCCGCGACGGTGATGGACGCTCGGGACACTACGTCGGCAATGCTGTCGCCTGCCGCCCGACGCATGCTGCTCACTCAAACTATCGAGTTGCCGATCGCACCCGAGTGGCCCGTCAGGGACAGCGCGCTCACGTCGTATGGCTTCGGATGCGGCGGGCACCGGAACAGATCGCTGGGACATCCTGGCGAAGGTGCGGGCCAGTGTTGTGCCTTGCACTTCGATCCGGCGCGGGGAATCGCCGTGGCGGTTGGCGTGAACGCGCTTGCCTTCAACGTTCGCGAAGCGGCGCTCACGATGCTCATGCGATCCATGGGTTTTTCGAAGGGAAGCGGGGCGTCGAAGCGTCCGACTTTCGAACGCGGGGAGTTGCCGGGAAATTACGTCGGTGGCTCCCTCGGGCGCGTCGTCGAGGTGCGAGAGCTGGATTCCATGCTGATTTGCCGGCTTGGCGCGGCGCAGGGCACCACCGAACCCGGCGCCTCCGACAAGAAAATTCCCGTGATCCGGTTTCACCTGACGGAGGAGGGGCACGCCGAGCTCGACGAGCAATCGCGCCAGTTTCCGGTGTGCTTTTTCCGCGAGCCCGGCGGCACGACTCCCTGTCTTCTCGCGGGCGCCGTTTCCTATCGGCGCTCGGTTGAGTAACCCGTATGCAAACGCTGCACCCACTGACATCCGCACAACAGAGCATCTGGCTCGATCAGATCGCGAACCCGCACAGCACGCAGTACAGCACCGCCGGCCTGATGGACATCGACGGGCCCTTGGACGTGAAGCTGTTCGAGCAGGCCGTCACGCACGTTTCAGAAATTCACGACGCGCTGCGAATCGTGCTTCATGAGCAACCGGGCGTGCCGGCGCAGTCCGTCCTGCCTTGCGCGGGAGTGCGGCTGACGCAACTGGATGTCTCCGGTCATGACGACGCAGAGGCCCGGGCGCGCGCGTATCTGCACGAAATCTTCAACACCCCCTTCGACATGTATGGTGGTCCGCTCTGGAGATCCCACCTGGTGCGCGTGAGCGAAACGCGTCACCTGTGGCTGCAGACCTATCATCACCTGGTCGTCGACGGCGTGAGCTCGACGCTGCTCTACAACCACGTGTTCGCGGCCTACAACCGCCTGAAGCGCGGCGAGCCGCTCCCGACGGAACCTGAGCGCTCGTGCCTCGAGGTGGTGACGGAAGACCTGCTTTATCGGCAATCGGAGCGGCATCAGCGGGACCTGGATTTCTGGAGCCAGCGGTTCGCCGAAATGCCACCGCTGCTCATCAAGGCGCCGGAGGTGCAGTCCCGGCATCCGGCGCGCAAGACCGACCAGGTGGTCTGGTCCATGCCTCGCGCCATGCTCGGCCAGATCACCGAGTTCTCCGCTGCCCGTGGCCTGTCGCTCACGCAGTTCATGATGGCGCTGGTGTGTGCGTACTTCGCGCGTGCCAACGACATTGCGGAGGTTGTTTTCGGCCTGTCGGTGCACAACCGTGGTGGCGCGCGGCACAAGACCACGATCGGGATGTTCGCGTCCGTCGTCCCCCTCGCCATCACCGTCGATCGAACGCGATCGTTTGTCGACTTGATGGAGTCAGCGTCAAGGGAGTTGCGCGCGTGTTATCGCCATCAGCGGGTCAGCGCGGCGGATCTGCACCGCCATCTCATGCTGGCGAAGTCAGGCCGCCAACGGATCTTCGACGTGTTCCTGTCGGTGGAAAACTTCTTCGAAGAGCTGGTGCCCGACGGTACGACGGTGCAATTCAGCCAGCCGCCGCATGATTTTTCGCAGGCGCCGCTGGGGATCCACGTGCATGACTGGGTGCAGGCCGTGGACGTTCCCATCGACTTCGATTTCTGGATGGATTCGCTGACACGCGATTCCGTGGTGCTCATGCGGGATCGCATGGAACGGATCGTCACCGCGGTGTTGAGCGATCCCGATGTGGCGATCGATGACATTCCGTTCGTCTCTGACGAGGAGGGCGATCGGATCGTCGGGTTCTGCGAAGGAATGCCGGAGACGCGAAATCGCGATTGCTTCATCCATGAGTTGTTCGAGGCGCAGGTCGAGAAATCGCCCGGCGCGCTGGCGGTGACGGATGGCAGCCTGCAGCTGACTTATGGCGAGCTCAATGAGCGCGCGAACCAGCTTGCGCATTACCTGGTGGCGCAGGGGGCGGGTCCGGACCGGCTGGTCACTCTATATATAGAGCGTGGCATCGAGCTCGTCGTGAGCATGCTCGGGGTATTGAAAGCCGGCGCGGCGTATGTGCCCATCGAGGCGGGCACGCCGGCGCAGCGCGTGGCGTAATTGATCGCCGATGCGAAACCCGTGGTTGTGATCACGCAGGAGACGTTGAGAGCGCAGTTGCCGGGCGATGCGGCGGTGCTGGTGCTGGATAGCCAGCGCCAGGGTTTGCTCGAGCAGCCAACAGCGAACCTCGATGCGCGCGCTTTACAGCTGACGCCTT
>DASTXR010000163.1:0-87714 GCA_035765415.1 Steroidobacteraceae bacterium
ATTTCAGATCGCCCGATGCCAGCATGGGCTTGAGCAGGTTGGACGCATCCATCACCCCGCCCGAGGCAGAACCAGCACCGATCAGGGTGTGGATTTCATCAATGAAGAGGACTGCTCCTTTTTGCTTGCGCAACTGGGACAGCACCCCCTTCAGCCGCTTTTCGAAATCGCCGCGGTACTTGGTGCCCGCGATCAGCGAGCCCATGTCGAGCGAATAGATAGTGCAGTCCGACAGCACGTCGGGCACTTTTCCTTCGACGATCATGCGCGCCAGCCCTTCTGCAATGGCGGTTTTTCCGACACCGGCTTCGCCCACGTACAGCGGGTTGTTCTTGCGGCGCCGGCAGAGGATCTCGATGGTTCGTTCCACCTCGAGCGTGCGGCCGATCAGCGGATCGATCTTGCCGTCCTGGGCCAGCTGGTTGAGATTCGCCGTGTACTTGTCGAGCGCGCTGCCGCCGTCCGCATCGCGATCGTTGCCCTCGCTGCCCGCCTCTTCCTTCGCCGTCTTCTCTTCGGCGATCTTCGAGAGGCCATGCGAGACGAAATTGACCACGTCGAGGCGCGTGACCTCGGCGCGATTCAGCAGATGCACCGCGTGGCTCTGCTTTTCACTGAAGATGGCGATGAGCACGTTGGCGACGCCGACTTCTTTCTTGCCCGAAGACTGCACGTGGAATACGGCCCGCTGCAGGACACGCTGGAATCCGAGCGTGGGCTGCACTTCGCGGTCTTCGTCATTCGGGAGCCGCGGCGTGGTGCGGTCGAGGTGCTCGTTGAGCGAGTCCTTGAGCCTCGCGAGATCCGCGCCGCAGGCGCGCAGGATTTCGCGCACTTTGGGGGTGTCGAGGATGGACAGCAGCAGGTGCTCTACCGTGAGGAATTCATGGCGAGCCTCTCGCGCCTTGGCGAAAGCGTCGTTTAGACAGAATTCGAGCTCTTGCGATAACACCTTTTCAACCTCTCGACCGTTAGATCACCGGAGAGACGGGCATTTCAGGCCTCTTCGAGCGTGCACATCAATGGATGATGATGATCACGCGCGTAAGAGGTCACCAGCGCCACCTTGGTTTCCGCTATTTCATATGTGAACACACCACAGATGCCTTTGCCCTGGGTATGTACCTCCAACATGACGCGTGTCGCAGTCATCCGGTCCATACGAAAGAACTTCTCCAGCACGTCGACGACGAACTCCATTGGCGTGTAATCGTCGTTGAGCAGCACCACCTGATATAAGGGCGGCTGCTTGGTTTTGGGCTCGGCTTCCTCGACAGCGAGGCCCGCGCCCCCATGGTCGGGGCGTTCGGTTTCGGACGTGGGCATTGGCGCTCTTTATATGGGTCGTCGATTGGCAACACAAGTGCGCCTCCGACGCGGTTGGATTGCCAAGACAAAACAAGCGCTTGAGGCTGCTGCAGAGCGAAACGTATCATCATGGAAATGACGGCAAACTTCTGGAATCCGGGCGCGAGTGGCGGGGACGACTGGCGCTCGACGCTGCTGGCGCGCGCGCCCCAGGTCGTCACCTTCGTGCTGGCGCTGGCGCTGGCCGCGCAGCTCGCCTTCATCGTGGTGGCGATGACCAGCCGCAGCCGCCAGGCGCCGCCGCCGGCGCTCGCCCCCTTGCCACCGCCGCCCCAGCTGGATGTTGGCGGCATGGTCAACGCACATCTGTTTGGCAATGCCGCCGTGCAGGCGAGCGGCGATGCAGCGAATGCTCCCCCGTCCAGCATGCCCCTGGTGCTCGCCGGGGTCCTGGCCACTGAAGACCCCAAGGAAGGTATGGCAATCATCGGAGAGAGTGCCCAGGCGGCCAAGGTCGTCGCCGTCGGCCAGCAGGTGCCGGGCGGCGCCCAGCTGCATTCGGTTTATAGCGATCGCGCCATCATCGATCGCGGCGGCGCGCTGGAATCGGTGTTCCTGCCCAAGCGGGCCGGGGGCCCGATGATGGGAACGGAACCCGCACCCATGCCGGTCGCGAGCGCGGACAGCAACGAGGCCGCCATCGATCGCATGCGCAGACTCGTGAACGACGACCCTGGGGCGCTGAGCCAGGTCCTTCGCCCGCAGCCCGTGTTCGCCGGCGGCGAGATGAAGGGCTTCCGTGTCTATCCGGGCGCCAACCGCCAGGCGTTTGCACGCATGGGCCTGCGGCCCGGCGACATGGTGACGGCCATCAACGGCACCCCGCTCAATGACAAGGAGCGCGCCCAGGAAATCTTCGGCACGCTCGGCTCCTCCACGGATGCGCGCGTCACCATCACGCGCAATGGCCGGCAGCAGGAGCTGGTGTTGAACATTGCGCAGGTCGCGGCCGAAGCCGAACGCATGGGTGGCGGCGGCGATGGCAATATCCCGGTCGAACAGGCGCCCGAACCGGTCCCCGGGAACGAATGACCCGAGAACGAACAATAATGAACCGAATGAAAATGAGCTCGAGTTCCGGGCCGAAGGTACGCAACGCAATGACCAGACAATCCTTCCGGGTGATCCTGCTTTCCGCCGTGTTCGCGTTCGCCGCGACCGGGATCGTCAGCGCTCAAAGCAATGGCCAGCGCATCACCCCGAGCTTCAAGGATGCGGAGATCGGCCAGGTCATCGAAGCGGTCGCGGCCGCCACCGGCAAGACCATCATTCCCGACCCGCGCGTGCGCGCGCAGGTCACCATGTTGTCGCAGACGCCGATGTCGCCCGACGCGTTCTACGAAGCGTTCCTCGCGCTGCTGTCGGTGCACCAGTTCGTGGCCGTCGAATCCGGCGGCATCATCAAGATCGTGCCGGACGCGAACGCGCGGCAGATGCCGAACATCGACCTGCCCTCGCGCGTGAAGTCGGGATCCGATGAGCTCATCACGCAGGTCATCGCGGTGCAAAACGTGAATGCGGCCCAGCTCGTCCCGGTGTTGCGCCCATTGATGCCCCAGGCCGCGCACATGGCGGCTTATCCCAACGGCAACATCCTCATTCTCTCCGACCGCGCCAGCAACGTGAGCCGCGTGATGCGCATCATCGAGCGCATCGACCAGCAGGGTGACAACGACGTCGACATCATCAACCTGCAACACGCGTCGGCCAGCGAAGTCGTGCGCGTGGTGAATACCTTCTTCGCGCAGCAGTCCGCGGCCGAAGGTGGCGGCTCGCCGTCGCGCGTCATCGCCGACGACCGCTCCAACAGCGTGCTGATCGGCGGCGACAAAGCGCTGCGCCTGCGCATCAAGGCGCTGATCGCGCATCTCGACACGCCGCTCGAAAGCGGCGGCGACACGCGGGTTGTTTACCTGCAATTCGCCGACGCGGAGAAGTTGGCCACCAAGCTCAAGGAACAGATCAGCGCCACGGTCGCCATCACCACGGGCGCGCCTGCCGCCGGCGCCGCCGGCCCCGCCAGCAGCGTGGCCGCAAGCGCCGACCGCTCCACCACCATCTGGGCCGAGCCGGAAACCAACGCGCTGGTCATCACGGCGCCCGCCAAGATCATGCGCTCGCTATTGGAAGTGGTGGCCAAGCTCGACATCCGGCGCGCGCAGGTGCTCGTCGAGGCCATCATCGTCGACATCAATGTGAACAAGAACGCCGAGCTCGGCGTGAACTGGGCGGTGTGGTCGGACGAAGATGACGACATGCCCATCGGCACTTTCCAGCAGCCGGTCGGCGGCGTGAACCTCTTCCAGCTGGCACGGTCCGTCGACGATCCGGGCAATGCCGCCCTGGGCCTCAACACCGGAACCACTTTCGGTATCGGGCGCATCGCGGCCACCGGCGTGAATTTCGCGGCCATGCTGCGCGCGATCCAGGGCGATTCGAACACCAACATCATCGCCACCCCGTCGACGGTGACGATGGACAACCAGGAAGCGGAGCTCAAGGTCGCGCAGGAAGTGCCGTTCGTCACCGGCCAGTTCACCAGCACCGGCAACAACAGCAGCGACGGCAACGTCAATCCGTTCACCACGGTTCAGCGCGAGGAAGTCGGCACCATTCTCAAGATCACGCCTCAGGTCAACGAAGGCGGCGCACTGGTGCAGCTCAAGATCGAGCTCGAAAGCTCGTCGCTCACCGGAGATTCCGGTGACGCCAACAGCCTCATCACCAACAAGCGCACGGTCAGCACCAACGTGCTCATCGAAGACGGCGGCATCGTCGTGCTCGGCGGGCTGATCCAGGACAGCGACATCCGCGGTGAACAGCGCGTTCCCTATCTCGGCCGCATTCCCGTGCTCGGCGCGCTGTTCAAGACGCGCAGCCGGCAGACCGACAAGACCAATCTCATGGTCTTCATCCGTCCGAAAATCCTGCGCGACGGCTTCGCGACCGCGCTCGCGACCAACGCCAAATACAACTATATCCGCGACGAGCAGCGCGCCACGATGCGGCCCAAGTCGGAAGTGCTGCCGCTCATACCGTTCAGCAAGGAGCCGATCCTGCCGCCGCTCCCGCAGCCGCTGCCACCCGCGACGCCGCCCGGTTCTCCCACGGGTCCGGATGGCGCGCCGGCTACCACGCCTCCGCCGGCGGAAAATCCGCAGCCGAAACCATGAACGACGCCGCCACACCGCAGACCGAGATCGTTCGTCCGCAGCGTGTCGGCTTCGCGTTCGCCAAGCGCCACGGCGTGCTCGTGCACCGGGTGCACGAAGGCATCGCCGAATGCGTCTACCGGCCCGGCGCCGCGCCGCTCGCGGTGGCCGAAGTGCGCCGCTACCTCGGCATTCCACTGCGGCTCGAGAAAGTGGAGGTCGAACAATTCGACTCGCTCTTGCGGGTTGCCTACGAAGCAGGCAACGACGCGATGCAGGCCGCCGAAGGGGTGGAGGAGTCCACCGATCTCGCACACCTCGCACAGGATCTACCCGAACAGGCCGACCTGCTCGAGAGCGAAGACGACGCGCCCATCATCCGGTTGATTAACGCCGTCCTCACGCAGGCGGTGAAGGAAAACGCCTCCGACATCCACGTCGAGCCTTTCGAGAACCGCCTGGTCGTGCGCTTCCGTGTCGACGGTGTGCTGCGCGAAGTCCTGCAGAGCCGGCGCGCCGTGGCGCCGCTGGTCGTCTCGCGCATCAAGGTCATGTCCAAGCTCGACATCGCCGAGAAACGCCTGCCGCAGGACGGTCGCATCAGTCTCAAGATCGCCGCCCGCTCGGTCGACGTGCGCGTATCCACGCTGCCTTCGGGACACGGCGAACGCGTGGTCATGCGTATCCTCGACAAGCAGGCCGGCCGCCTGCACCTGTCGGCGCTCGGTATGGATCCGACGACCGAGCAGCGCATCGCAGAGCTCTTCCGCAAACCGCACGGCATCATCCTCGTGACGGGTCCTACGGGTTCGGGCAAGACCACCACGCTGTACGCGGGCCTCGAGCACCTGAACGACAACACGCAGAACATCATGACGGTCGAGGATCCGATCGAGTACTACATCGACGGCATCGGCCAGACGCAGGTCAACACCAAGGTGGAGATGACCTTCGCGCGCGGCTTGCGCGCCATTCTTCGCCAGGACCCGGACGTGGTCATGGTCGGCGAAATCCGCGACCTCGAAACCGCGCAGATCGCGGTGCAGGCTTCGCTCACCGGCCACCTGGTGCTGTCGACACTGCATACGAACACCGCCGTCGGCGCACTCACGCGCCTGCGCGACATGGGCATCGAACCTTTCCTGTTGTCGTCCAGCCTCATCGGCGTCGTTGCGCAGCGCCTGGTGCGCACGCTCAGCCCCGACAACAAGGTGCCCTTCGAAGCCGGTGAATACGAACGCCGGCTTCTCGGCCTGGGACCCGATGACCCCTCGCCCACGCTGTACAAGCCCGGCCCCGGCCCCGGCGGCTTCCGCGGCCGTACCGGCATCTACGAACTGGTCATCGTCGACGACCAGATGCGGACGATGATCCACGACGAAGCCGCGGAACATGAGCTCGAGCGCTACGCGCGCACCATGACCCCTTCCATCCGGGACGACGGCCTCGATCGAGTCCTGCGCGGCGAAACCACGGTCGAAGAAGTATTGCGCGTCACGCGCGAAGACTAGGTTCCTGACGTGGGTGCCTTCGAATACACCGCTCTCGATACCGCGGGCCGCGAACAGAACGGCGTGGTCGAAGGCGACACCGTCAAACATGTGCGCCAGCTGCTGCGCGAACGTCAGTTGCTGCCGGTCTCCGTGGCCGAGGTCAAACACGGCGAGGCCAAGCGCGATCGCAGCTTCACCGTGCGCCGCGGCGTGTCCGCGTCCGACCTGTCGCTGCTCACGCGCCAGCTCGCCACGCTCGTGAAAGCCGGCCTGCCGCTCGAAGAAGCGCTGCTGGCGGTCTCCCAGCAGTCTGAGAAGCCGCGCGTCCAGAGCATCATGCTCGGCGTACGAGCCAAGGTGATGGAAGGCCATACGCTGGCCGACGGCCTGGCGGAGTTCCCGAAGGTATTCCCCGAGATCTACCGCTCCACGGTGTCGGCCGGCGAAAGCTCCGGCCGTCTCGATGGCGTGCTCGAACGGCTGGCCGACTACACCGAGAACCGCGAAGTGACGCGGCAGAAGGTGCTTGGCGCCATGCTCTACCCCATCGTGCTGTCGATCATCTGCCTGGGAATTGTCACCGGCATGATGGTGTACGTGGTGCCGAAGGTCATCGAAGTGTTCGATTCGAGCAAGGGCAAACTACCGTTTGCCACCCAGGTGCTGATTGCCGTCAGCGAGTTCCTGCGCAACTGGGGCATTTATCTCGCACTCGCGATCATCGCAACCATCGTATTCTTCGTGTACTGGCTCAAGAACCAGGACAATCGCCGCCGTTTCCACCGCTTTCAGCTGCGCGTGCCGCTGTTCGGAAGGCTGGTGCGCGGCTTCAATACCGCGCGGTTCACGCGCACGTTCAGCATCCTGACCGCCAGCGCCGTGCCGGTGCTCGAGGCCATGCGCATCGCCGGGGAAGTGGTCACCAATCTACCCATGCGCGACGCGGTCGCTGCGGCGGCCGCCCGGGTGCGTGAAGGCGCCCCCATTGGCAAATCCCTGTCACAGAGCAAGCTGTTCCCGCCCATGACCGTGCATCTCATTTCCTCGGGCGAGTCGAGCGGCGAACTGGACACCATGCTGGAGCGCGCCGCCACCAACCAGGAACGCGAGCTCGACTCCATGATGGGCGCGCTGGTGGGCCTGCTTGGGCCACTTCTCATCGTTGTCATGGGAATGTTCGTCATGGGCATCGTTTTTGCAATGCTGATGCCGATTTTCGAGATGAACAATTTGATTCGCTGAACCTTGATCGAATCTTTGTTTTGGCCATTGCATGACGCCGTGCTCTCGTTTTATAACGCGCCCATCTGAGGCCTTCGCGTTATGAACGAGAAACCGGAATCAGAAGAGTTCGACGAGGACGAAGAAGAGGTCGCCTTCGAAGCCACCAGCGAAGTCGATTTCGATCGTCTTGCGAAAGATCTGGACGCTGCGAAGAAGCGTGGCCAGAAGCTGGGCGATCCTGCCTGGCGCCGTCTCGAACGGCGTTTCGAAGACAAACACACGGCCGAGCTCACCAGCGACTTCGACGATTACAACATCGACGACGACAGCACTGCCGTGCGCAAGTTGGATCGCTCGAAGAACGCGAGCTGACGCCCACCGCCCCGGCGGAAATGGGGACAGTCCCCATTTGCTAGCAAAAGGGGACTGTCCCCATTTCCACCCGCGCGGCCGGGCGTATTACGATCCCCGCATGACTCGCAAACCCATAGTTCTCAAACCCGGCGAAGGGCGCGCCTGGCCCATGGGCCGCATCGACGCCGTGTTCAAGGCCGATGGCGCCGAAACGGGTGCGGGATATTCCATCTCCGAGTGGTGGCTCGAGCCGCATACCGCGGGGCCCGGCGCGCATTCGCATCCCGAGGACGATATTTTCTATGTGCTGGCGGGCACGATGAGCGTGCTCGTCGGAGACGAGTGGACACACGCTACGCCGGGATCGTTCGTGCTCATCCCCGGCGGCGTCACGCACGACTTCGAAAATCGTGGCGAGGTGCGCGCCGGCGTCCTCAACTTCTTCGCGCCGGGCACGTTCGAAGAACACATGCCCGAGATCGCGCGATGGTGGCGCGAGAATCCTCCCAAAGATGCGGGCGGTTGATTGATGGTGCCAGGCAGCGTTTCTGCCGACCTCATCTGAAATCCCGTGACCGGGTCACGAGATCCCCGAGCATCCCCGTTCGATCGAACAGTTTTTGCGCCACCACGTGCGTGACCAGCCCCTCTTTCTGCAGCATGCCGGCGACTTCGAGCAACCTCGACCCATTGGCGATGCGCCGCGCCCTCGACCACACACGCTCCCAGACGATGAGGTTCATGCAGCCGGTTTCGTCCTCGAGCGTGATGAACATGACACCACCGGCGCTCTGCGGGCGCTGGCGCGCCGTGACGATGCCCGCCACACGTACCACGCGCCCATGCGGCAGGTCGCGCAGATCGGCTGAGGTGACGATGTGGGCGGTCGAGAGATCCGCGCGCAGCAATGCCAGCGGATGGCGTCCCAGGGTGAGGCCCAGCGTGCGGTAATCCGACGCGATGTTCTGCCCCTCGGTGGGCGGCGCGAGCAATGGCGTGCCCTCGGGAGCATCTGGTACGGGCGCCAGCGGCAGCTCCTGCTCGCTGCCGGCCACCTGCCAGAACGTGAGATGACGGTTTCCCGACAATTCACGCAACGCGCCCGCATCGGCCAGGGATTCGAGCTCGCGGCGCGCAAGATTCGCGCGCAGCGCGAGGTCCTGCACACTCGCGAACCGCGCCTGCGCACGCGCCGTGACGATGCGGTCCGCGGCCTCCTCGCCCAGGCCCTTCACCAGTCGCAACCCCAGCCGCAGCGCCGGCTCGTCGTCAGGCTGGCGCTCGAGCGTGCAATCCCAGCAACTAACAGACGCATCGGCGGGCCGGACTTCGACACCGTGCTCGCGCGCGTCGCGCACCAGTTGAGCTGGCGCGTAAAACCCCATGGGCTGGCTGTTGATGAGCGCGCAGGTGAAGGCCGCGGGCTCATGCCGCTTGAGCCACGCGGAGCTGTATACCAGCAGCGCGAAGCTGGCGGCGTGCGACTCGGGGAAACCGTATTCACCGAAGCCCTGAATCTGGCTGAAGATCTGGCGCGCGAAGCTTTCGTCGTAGCCGCGCTCGCGCATGCCGTCGATGAGCCTTTGCTCGAAATGCCCGAGGCCGCCTCGCCGTTTCCAGGCCGCCATGCTCCGGCGCAACTGATCGGCCTCGCCCGGCGTGAAGCCCGCCGCGACGATGGCGAGCTGCATCACCTGCTCCTGGAAGATAGGCACGCCCAGCGTGCGCGACAGCACGTCCCTGACCGCATCGCTGGGATAGGTGACCGGCTCGAGACCCTGCCGCCGTCGCAGATAGGGATGCACCATGCCGCCCTGGATGGGACCCGGACGCACGATGGCCACCTCGATGACCAGGTCGTAGAACTCTTTCGGTTTCAGGCGCGGCAGCATGGACATCTGCGCGCGCGATTCGACCTGGAAGACACCGATGGTGTCGGCGCGCGAAATCATGTCGTAGACGCGCGCGTCTTCCTTGGGCACGTCCGCGAGCGTGAACGGCTTGCGCCGGAAGTCCGACACCAGCGCAAAGGCCCGGCGCAGCGCCGACAACATGCCGAGCCCCAACACGTCCACTTTCAGCAGGCCGAGCTCGTCGAGGTCGTCCTTGTCCCATTCGATGACGGTGCGATCGGGCATCGCGGCGTTTTCGATGGGCACGAGCTCTTCCAGCAGCCCCTGCGAGATCACGAAACCGCCGACATGCTGCGAGAGATGCCGCGGGAATCCCTGCAGCTGGCTGGCCAGGTCGAGCAGCAGCATGACCTGCCGGTTGCCGGGCTCGAAGCCGGCCTCGCGCACGCGGTCTTCGTCGATGGTGGTGTCCCACCATTGCATGGCACCCGAGAGACGTTCGGCCTGCACGGCGTCGAGGCCCATGACCTTGGCCATGTCACGCAGCGCGCTGCGCGGCCGGTAGCTGATGACCGTGGCCGTGAGCGCGGTGCGATCGCGGCCGTATTTTCGATAGATGTACTGGATCACCTCTTCGCGCCGTTCGTGTTCGAAGTCGATGTCGATGTCCGGCGGCTCGTTGCGCTCGCGCGAGATGAACCGTTCCATGAGCAGCTCGCCGCGTGACGGATCCACCTCGGTGACGCCCAGCGAATAACACACCACCGAGTTGGCGGCCGAACCCCGGCCCTGGCAGAGGATGCTGAGGCGGCGCGCCTCGTTCACGATGTCGTGGACCGTGAGGAAATAGGATTCGTAAGCGAGATCGTTGATGAGTTTCAATTCGTAGTCGATCTGCGCGCGCATCTTCGGCGGAACGCCCGCGGGCCAGCGCTTGCGCGCGCCGGCTTCCGTGAGTGCGCGCAGATGCGAGGCCGCCGTCTCGCCGTCCGGCACCAGCTCGCGCGGATATTCGTAGCGCAGCTCATCGAGCGAGAAGGTGGCGAGCGCGGCGATCTTCACGGTTTCCGCCAGCAGCTCCGGTGGATAGAGCCGCGCGAGACGCGCGCGATCACGCAGGTGACGTTCGCCATTGGGGTGCAGCCGTGCACCTGCCTCGGCCACGGTCACGCCGTGACGCACCGCTGTTAACGCATCCTGCAGGCGACGCCGTTCGCGCACGTGCATGTGCACGTCGCCGGCGGCGGTCAGCGGCAGGTGAAACGCCGCGCCGAGCTCGCGGCACTGCGCCAGCCGTTCGCGGTCGCATCCATCGCGCGTGAGCTCCACGGCGATCCAGGCGCGGCCGGCGAACGTGCGGGCCATCCACTCGCCCTGCCCGGCTGCAGGCGCCCCGGTGTCAGTGGACAGCGGCGGCAGCCACAGCGCGATCGTTCCCGCGTTCGACAGCCCGACAAACTCTTCGAGATCGGCGCGGGCGAGCGAATAACTGCCCTTTTCCGCCTTGCGCCGGCCGCGCGTGATGAGCCGCGACAGGCGTCCATATCCGGCGCGGTTGCAGGCGATGAGCACCAGCCGCAGGCCGCAGTCGAGCGCCAGCTCAGTGCCGATGAGTAGTTTGATGCCGCCGACTTTCCTGACGGCCGAGTGCGCACGGACCACGCCGGCGAACGAACATTCGTCGGTGATGGCGAGCGCCCCGTAACCCAGCAACTTCGCCTGCACGACCAGTTCCTCCGCGTGCGAGGCGCCGCGAAGAAAACTGAAATTGCTCAGGCAATGCAGCTCGGCATAATCTGGGATGGGGGACAGCCCCCGTTCCTCATTCATCCGAAGATGCCGTGCAGGAACCATTTCTTCTCACCCGTGCATTGCCGGTAGACCCACAAACGGGCGCCCCTGGGATCGGCCGCGACGTAGTAATCGCGCCGGACGTCCGCGCCATCCCACCAGCCGCTCTCGATGCGCTCCGGCCCGGCCAGCAATTGCAGCGCGCCGCCATGACGCGGCCGGCCGCGCTGCGAATCCAGCTCCTGTGGTGCGTGCAGCAGCCACAGCGGGCGGCGGAACGGGCCGCTGCCGGACAACCCGCCCGCGGGCCTGGTGCTAACTACCGGCGCGGGCGCGGGCTCCGCCACGCGCCAGGCGTTTTCGGGCCGGTGTTCCGGCACCTCGCGAAGGCCATACACCGCATCGGCGCCGAGGCGCGCGCGCAGATGCTCGATGAGCGCGGGCATCTCGTTCGCTGGCGCATGGCCGCGCTCGCCGGCGGACCACAGCGGTTTGCTCGTGAGCGGCCGATCCGTGAGCGCGCCGCCGCGCAATTCGCAACGGCGCACCGGCTCGGGAAACCGGAGACTGGCCAGGCGCTCACGCAACAGCGCCTGAAGCCGCGCGGCATCGGCCTCCGGCGCGGCCAGACGCAGCGCACAGGCCGTCGGCGCCGCGCGGTAGTGATGGAAACGGCATTGCAACGCGGTAATGCCGCGCTGCCGCGTGCGCAGGAATTGCTCGAGCTCATCGAGCAGGGGACGCAGGGCTTCGAGGATGCGATCGTGATCCTCGATTTCATGATCGAGATCGAGGCGCCCCACGTAACGCTCGCGCCGCGTGAGCCGCCGCCGCGGATCGGCGCGCCGCCCCATCAGGCGATCGAGATCCGCGAGCGCCGCCGGGCCGAAACGCCTGGCAAACCCGGCGCGCGGCAGGCGCAACAATTCGCCGAGCGTGCGCACCCCCATGGCCAGCAGCCGCGCATTGGCTTCTTCGGACCAGCGCAACACGCCGACCGAGAGTAGTTTGAGCCGCGCCGGCAACTGGCGCGGATCGGTGATGAAGCAGCGGGCTCCGGCGCGCGCGGCCGCCAGCGCCGCCAGCGCCGTGGGCGCCAGCGTGAAATGCGGCTGCGCACCGCTGCCTGCAAACGCCGCATCCGCCAGGCAGGCATCGCGCAGCCGGCGGCACAACTCCTTCAAGCCCCCGAACAAGCGGATGCTCGGCTTGATTTCGAGCAGCAGACCGTCGGGAGGTTCGATGGACACCTGCGGCGTGAACGCGGCGGCGATGCCGGCCAGCCGCTGCATGAGCGCCAGTTCGCGCGCCGCATCGCGCGGCCGGGCGTCGATATCTGGCGCAGCCGCGAACGCCGCGGCGAGCATCATGCCGGGACGTACTCCCGCCGCCTGTGCCCTGGCATCCGCGTCGACGATGCGCGGATTGCGCGCTTCATCGAGCACCACGAGCGGCGCCGCGGACGAACCCGCGGACAACGCCAGCAACGACAGTTGAGGCACATGCGCCGCGATCCACAATTCCCGCGGTTCGAGGTCGAGCGCGGGCTCATCTTCCGGTCCAGGCCCCGTGGGCGGAGGCGGCGCCGGCCGCACCCGTAAAACGGACGGCGCCGCACTCACATCCCCCGGTTCAAAAAGCAGTTTTCTCGCGCGGTGTCGCATGGGAGCCGCCCCTCACGCCGCGGCGTCAGCCCAGGTGAGATCGATGGGTTCGCGACTGCCACCGCGGCTCTTGAGCAGGCGGAGACGCGCCCCGTGTTTGCCCGCGGACATCGTGGGCTCGAGCAACACCCGCAACATGGCGGGCGAAGCCTCACTCGCGAATCGCTGGCTGCGATAAAGCACACCGAGCGCCCGACCCTGCTCGGCCGCGAGCTGCAGGCGGCGCACGGCACGCGGGCTTGCGCGCGGCAGCCAGGCCAGCGCCACCTCGCATGCACCCGAACGCAGCGCCTGCTCATGCGCCCACAAAGGCAGATGCGTGCGCACGATGAGCATGCGATCGAGGGCCACTCCGTGGGCCGTGAGCGCCGGTGCGAAAGGTTCGTGCGGCGGCGACACCCAGGTGCACCAGCGCGCAGGCGCAAGCCGCGACAACGCGGCGAGCGCGGGCAGCAGTAGATAGAGCTCGCCGACGCCGGGTTGCGGCGTGAGGATTTCTACGAGGCCGTGACGCGGCCAGCCGCCACCGGGCAACCCCGCATCCAGCGCGGCAAAGCCCGTGGGAAAAGTTTCCACCGCGGCGCGGCTGCGCCCCCGCCACACCGACGGGTGTGCGAGCAACTCTTCCAATTGCTTTTCGTGGGCGTCTTGCATGAAAGAAGCGCCCGCATCAGCTCGCAGGGAAAGAGTAGAGGAAGTCGTAGAAATGTTTGCCATCGACAATGTTGATGCTGAGCGTGCCCGTGAGCCCTTCGAGCTCACCCGTACCCGAATCTGGCACCACCATGACCGAGAGGGTTGGCGCCCCACGCTTCATGCTTCCCGAATGCTGCAGGACAAAACCGCCCTTGCGCCCGGCGAGCGTGCCCGTGACCTGGTCGATGGCCACGTAACCTGCGGAACCTTTGACGTGCGTACCCGCGGACAACATGTGCCCGCGCGCCGACGCATCGAGATCGCCGCTGAATTTCTTGACGAGCAGGAAGCGCCCCAGCATGGGATCGCTGGAAACTTCGGCATTGGCCAGCGGTTGCATGCTGACTTCAAAACTCCCGGATGCACGTTTCATATCCATCTATTCCGGGTCCATCTATTCGGGCAAAGCGAAGTTCGGATTTTCGATGATGCCGAACACATTGCCGAAAGGATCGAGCACGTCCGCCACGCGGATCCCCTCGCCTACATCCTGGATATCCGTACGTGGCTCGGCGCCGAGCTCGAGCAGCCGCGCGAGCGTCGCGGTGATGTCCTTCACGCCCCAGTACGTGCCCACCGCCCGGGCGCCATCAGGCGTGAGGCCGAGCTCATAGCCGCCGACATTGAAACCCACATAGAACGGCTGGTCGAAGTACGGCGGGAAGCCCAGGACTTTCGTGTACCAGAGCTTGGCCGCGACGATATCCGGCGCGTGGTAAATGGCCGTGCGTAGTCCTAACAACATAAGAGTTGATTTTCAGGGTTGGTTTTCAGGGGATTTTCAGGGGTTGCGCCCCACGGCGGCGTACATCTGCTTCTAAGACGGCGGCGGATCACGAGAGCCCATTTCCTCGTGTAGAAGCGCCCCGCCGCAGAACACCCACCACCACGCCTTCGATGATGAACGGGTCTTCCTTGATGTTGACGCGAATGGGTTCGAAGTCCGCGTTCTCCGGCAGCAACCACACCACCGCACCGTCTTGTTTGTAGCGCTTGACGGTGACTTCGTTTTCGAGGCGCGCGACGATGATCTGCCGGTTGCGCACTTCAGGCGTACGATGCACGGCCACCAGATCGCCATCGAGAATGCCGGCATCTTTCATCGACATGCCGATGACCTTGAGCAGGTAATGCGGCTTCGGCTGGAAGATACTGGGGTCGATATCGAGTCGGGATTCGATATTCTCTTCGGCGAGAATGGGACGGCCCGCGGCGACACGGCCGATGAGCGGCAGACCCATTTGCTCACGCATAGTGTCCATGAGCTTGATGCCGCGCGAAGCGCCGGGCACGAGCGCAATGACGCCCTTGCGCGCGAGCGCCCGCAGGTGCTCTTCGGCGGCGTTGGGTGATTTGAAGCCGAGCTCGCCGGCGATCTCGGCCCGTGTGGGCGGCATGCCGGTTTCATGGATGGCACGTTGTATGAGACGCAGGATTTCTGTTTGGCGTGGAGTGAGGTCGGACATGGCGGATTCCTTTAAAGAAGAATCAGGGCTGAGGATTTGTACACTGTGAATTTATCCAGGTCAAGCATCAAAACCAGCTTCGATGTGGTCATCGTGGGTGGGGGGCACAACGGACTCACCTGCGCCTGTTACCTAGCCAAGGCCGGCCTCCGGGTGGGCGTATACGAACGCCGTTCGATACTCGGCGGGGCCGCGGTCACCGAGGAATTCCACCCCGGCTTCCGCAACTCCACCGCGAGCTACACGGTCAGCCTGCTGAACCCCAAGGTGATCCACGACCTGCGCCTGGTCGAACATGGATTGAAGGTGCTCGAGCGGCCCATGCAGAACTTCCTGCCGCTGCCGGATGGCCGCGCGCTCACGGTGGGTCCGGACACCGCCCGCACCACCGCATCCGTGCGCGGTTTCTCCGGCCGCGATGCGGAACGCCTGCCTGCCTACTACAAGATGCTCGAAGCGGCCGTCACCCTGCTGCGATCCCAACTGCTGGAAACGCCGCCCGCGAATCCGCGCCGACTGCGCGATCTGTGGAGCACGCTGAAGATGGGACGCAACTTCCAGAAGCTCGATGCCAGTGTGCAGCGCGACATCCACGAGTTGTTCACGCGCAGCGCCGGCGACTTGTTAGATCACTGGTTCGAGAGCGACGCCGTCAAGGCGCTGTATGGATTCGACGCGGTAGTTGGCAGCTACGCGAGCCCTTACACCCCGGGCAGTGCCTACGTACTTCTCCACCACGTGTTCGGCGAAGTGAACGGCAAGACCGGCGTATGGGGACACGCGGTGGGCGGAATGGGAGCGATAACGCAGGCCATGGCGAACGAAGCCCGCCGCCTGGGTGTGACGCTCGAAACCGATGCACCCGTGAAGCGCATCGTGGTCGAGCGCGGTCTCGCCACCGGCATCGAGCTCGAAGACGGACGCGTGATCCGGGGCAGCGCGGTCGCCGCCAATCTCGGCCCCAAACCACTTTTCCTCAAACTATTGGCCGAGGCCGAACTGCCCGGCGAATTCCGCGCGCGCATCGAGCGGCTGCGCGTGGGGTCTGCCACGTTCCGCATGAACGTGGCGCTGTCCGAACTGCCGAAATTCATCGCCGCGCCGCGCGATGACCGTGGCGCTCATCTTGGATCCGGAATCATTCTCGCGCCGTCGCTCGAATACATGGACCACGCATTCGCCGATGCGCGCCTGACCGGCATGTCGCGCAGGCCCATCGTCGAAATGCTCATTCCATCGACGATTGACAGCACTCTCGCCCCGAAAGGCGCTCACGTTGCCTCCTTGTTCTGTCAGCATTTCTCCTACAAATTGCCGGGCGGCAGCGACTGGAGTCGGGAAAAGGCGCGTGCTGAAGACCTCGTCTTCTCGACAGTGGAATCGTACGCGCCGAATTTTCGCGCGAGCATTCTCGGTCATTCCTCGTTGAGCCCTCTCGATCTGGAAGAAAAACTCGGCCTAGCAGGCGGCGATATTTTTCACGGTGCGTTAGGCCTCGATCAATTGTGGGCCGCGCGACCGATGTTAGGTTACGGTGATTACCGCACGCCCCTGAAAAACCTCTACTTGTGTGGTTCCGGTGCACATCCCGGCGGCGGCGTGACCGGACTTCCCGGTCACAACGCAGCGCGAGAGATCTTGCGAGATGGCCTGTCAAACACTGTTAGCAGCCCTAATAGCTGACAACTCGCTAGCTGTCGCCGCGGACCGACACGAAATAAATTTCAGTTGCAAACAACGCGCGGATTTGTTGCAGTTGCGCCCGCCTAATAGACGTCTACCTTCACTCAGATCGCATTCGATGCGAGTTGATGGCGAAGCGGACTTGCTCAACCACCAATAAGGGGATTTGTCGTTATGAAGAGTGCGATTATCAAGGTTGCTGCCGTTGCAGCGTTCACCGTGTTGGCCGGCTGCCAGGACCTCAAGCCTCTGCAAGCCGAAGTCGACAATCTCAAACAACAGGTAAGCCGTCTCTCCGCTGACCTCGCCGCCGCCAAGAGCTCGGCTGACGCTGCCAATGCCGCCGCGCAGTCCGCTTCGTCGACCGCGAGCGGTGCCCAGAGCGCTGCGAACCAGGCTCTGGCCGCTGCGCAGGCTTCGCAGTCGTGCTGCGATGCCACCAACGAGAAGATCGACCGGATGTTCCGTCGCTCGATCTCGAAGTAAGCGTCTTTCTTTCAAGATTGACCTTTGCTCTGAAAGAACGCCGCGCTCCGCGCGGCGTTTTTTTTCGCCCGTTGTTCGCGAAAGGCCGGAAACCATGGGTGAGCGCAAACGGCCGATCCGATCCATGAAACTGCGCGTCCTGCTGCTGTGCATCCTTTCGCCGCTCGCGGCCGCTGCGCCGCCACAGAACTTTCTTTTCGCGGATTCCCATGACCTCGAGCAGGTGGCCTCGCTGATCAGGCGACCGGATATCGGTGGCGTGCAGGTGGTCTACAGCTGGAAATCGCTCGAGACCGCCAGGGACCAGTACGATTTCTCGCGGATCGAGCGGGATCTTGCGTACCTCGAGTCGCTGAACCGGAAACTGTTCGTCCAGGTGCAGGACCGCTTCTTCGAGGTGCAGCACCGGAATGTCCCCGCCTATCTGCTCGACGAGCCCGTCTACGGCGGCGGTCTCGCCGCGCAGTCGGACAATCCCGGAGAAAACCTGCCCGAAGGCCACGGGTGGGTCGCCCAGCAATGGAATCCGGCGGTGCGTGAACGCTTTCAGAAGCTGCTGTCGGCGCTGGCCGCAAGATTCGACGGGCGCGTATGGGGAGTGAACCTGCCGGAGAGCTCCGCCGACATCGACACGAAGAACGACAGGACCGGGTTCACCTGCGACAGATATTTTGCAGCGACGCTCGAGAACATCGCGTTCGCACGCAAGGTCTTCAGCAAGTCGCACGTCGTTCAGTACACCAACTTCTGGCCGTGCGAATGGGACAACGACCGGAAATACATGTCGCGTGCGTTCGAATTCGCGAAGCAGAACCGCATCGGCCTCGGCGGCCCGGACATCGTCCCCTACAAAAAGGGACAGATGAAGAACTCCTATCCATTTTTCAATCGATACAAAGGCCAGCTGAGCCTGGTGGCGATGGCGGTGCAGGAGCCGACGCTGACCTACACCAATCCGCAAACCGGAAAGCGGTTTACTCGCGAGGAGTTCGTGGCGTTCGCGGAAAACTACCTCGGCGTCGATGTGATTTTCTGGTCAATCGCCAGCCCGTGGCTCCGGAATTGACGGTGAGCGCCTGAAAATTATCTGACTCCGCGCAGGTAGCGCGAAGGCTTGGCCGCTTCGGCGAGCGTCGGGTTCGCCGGTGCCGCCGCTGCCGGCATCACGCGCGCGGCCACGACCGAAGGCACTGCCTGCCCCGTGTCGCGCAGCCAGTCCTGCGCGAGCGCGACCAGCTTCCTGTCGCCACTGGCCAGCGCCTTGGCGATGGCCTGCTTCTCGAGCTCCGCGTCCTTGAGGAACGAGCCGAGCTCGAAACGTTGACCCGTCACGGTCAGATAGACGTGCCACAACGCGGTGGCGCGCCGAAGTCTTTCCGCTGTGCTGTTGATGAGACTCATGGATGACTACTCCACACTCTCTCCATGAGTACTGACGTCGAGTCCCGCTGCCTCAGCTTCCTCGCTGACGCGTAGACCGATGGTGACCGAGATGAGCATCAGCAGGATCAGGCTGACCACCAGCGCATACGCGGCGCAGGCGCCGATGCCGATGAGCTGCGCCATGATGTTGCCTTCGACTCCGCCGATCGAAACCGACGCGAACACGCCGGTGAGCAGCGCGCCGATGATGCCGCCGACGGCGTGAATGCCGAAAGCGTCGAGTGAATCGTCGTAACCGAACCAGGATTTGAGACCAACCACCGCGCCGAAACACGCCAGGCTGGCGGCGATGCCGATGATGAGCGCCGCGCCGATACCGACGTAGCCCGCCGCCGGCGTGATCGCCACGAGTCCGGCGATCGCGCCCGAGGCGATGCCGAGCACGCTGACCTTGCCGCGCGCGGCCCATTCGATGGCCATCCAGGTGAGCGCGGCGGTTGCCGCCGCGCAATGCGTGTTCGCGAACGCCAGCCCCGCGCGACCATCCGCCGACAGCGCCGAGCCCGCGTTGAATCCGAACCAGCCCACCCACAACAACGCGGCGCCGGTGATGGTGAGCGCGAGGTTGTGCGGGAAGATGGGATCCGTGCCGTAACCCTTGCGTTCGCCGAGCATGATCACGCAGGCGAGACCCGTTACGCCGGCGTTGATGTGCACGACGGTGCCGCCCGCGAAGTCGAGCACGCCGAGCGAGTGCAGCCAGCCGTCCGGCGACCATACCCAGTGAGCCATCGGCGCGTACACGCACAGCGACCACAGCGCCATGAACACGAGCATCGACGAGAACTTGATGCGCTCGGCGAATGCGCCCGTGATGAGCGCGGGCGTGATGATGGCGAACATCATCTGGAACATCATGAAGACGGATTCAGGAATGGACGGCGCCAGGTGGCTCACCGACACCTGTCCGCCCTTGGCGAAGAACAGTCCGTCGAGCGCGAAGCGCGTGGTGCCGCCTATCCACGGAGACTCCTCGGTGAAGGCCAGGCTGTAACCAATGACCACCCACAGCACGGTGACCAGGCAGGCGATGGCGAAACTCTGCGCCATGGTCGACAGCAGGTTCTTCTTGCGCACCATGCCGCCGTAGAACAGCGCCAGGCCCGGCAGCGTCATCAGCAACACCAGCGCCGTGGCCGTGAGCATCCAGGCGGTATCGCCGGTGCTGATCTGGCTGGCGTCGACCAGGTACGGCGCCGTCGGCGCAGCCGCCTGGTCCGCGGATTGCGCGCGCGCCTGCCCGGCGAACGCCGTCAGGGCCGTAGCGAATGCAAAATCTTTTCCTCTCATGAGAGCCATTCTGGCAAATGGCAAGCCCTAGGACTTTGCGCTTGCCACCACGAAATGTCCCCCCGAATGTGCGCTGTGTCTAACAAACCGCATCTGCCGGGAACGCAAGGCGGGCCTGCCCGGCGCCGGTGCAAAAAAGGCACCGTGTGCGCCAGTTCTCACGGCGATCAACGGGCGTGCGGCGCTGGCGGCAGCCAGAAACGAATCGTGGTGCCCTGGTTCACGGCCGATCGGGCTTCGATCTCGCCGCCGTGGCGTTTCACGATGGTCCGTACCGTGGCGAGCCCGAGGCCATACCCGGGGAACTCGTCCGCGCGATGCAGGCGGACGAATGGCTGAAACAGACGGTTCGCAAGAGCCATGTCGAAACCCGCGCCATTGTCCGTCACGCAGAACCACGTGCGTCCGCCTTCGACCTCGACGTCGAAGCGGATCGACGCCGCTTCGGTCCTGCCGGTGTACTTCCATGCGTTGCCGAGCAGGATGCGAAGCACCGTCATCATCTGGCGCACGTCGCCCCAGCCGGTGGCCGCGGGCGCGACGCTGCACTCGACTTCACGCTGAGTCTTGCCGTGGCGCAGCTCGTAGGTCACCAGCTCCACCAGGGTAGTGAGGTCCAGCTTCTCGCATGCCAGCTCCGCGCGACTGGCGCGCGACAGTGTGAGCAGGCAGTCGATGAGCCCCTCCATGCGATCGGTGGCCTTGAGGATCTCCTTGAGGAAGGACCTGCCCTCTTCGTTCAGCACCGCGCCGCATTCGTCCTCGAGCGCCTCGGTGAATCCCTTGAGGATGCGCAACGGGCCGCGAAGATCGTGTCCGGCTGCCGACGTAAAGGATTCGAACTCCTTGTTCGCGGCGGCAAGCTCATGCTCGTGTTCGGTCATGTCCTCGACGGTCGCGAGCGTCAACGCTTCGACGCCCGGCACCACGAGCTGCAGGCGTGCGATGAAATTGCTGCCGTCGGGCCGGCGTGCCGCCACGTTGCGCAGTGCGGTGACCTGCCGCGTCGCGCGCAGCGAACTGCCGAGCTCGGGAAAGAACGTGACCATGTCGAACCCTTCGAGCCCGGACTGATCGCAACGAAACAGCGCCAGCGCGGCGCTGTTGGCTGCGACGATCAGGCAGTTGCGATCGAACAGGAGCGACGGCACCGGATGCGAAACAAATAGCGCATCGCGCCGGTCGGTCACCTGCGTGGGATCAGCCGGATTTTCTTCTGCGAGATGCGTCATAAAGCGGTGGTCTGGAATGAATCGGCATGCAGCGCCGAGTCTGGATAGCCGCGACGGAAAATTCGTCTCCCGTAGGGTTTAGCCGTAGGTTTCGCGGCCGATATGTGATTGGCATCCCGATGCGCGGCAATGAGCCGCCGGTACCTAAGGTATTGGCTTCACAGGCCGATATGTCTGCGTGTGGCGTAATGCCGGGATGTACGCGCCGCACTGTCTCACCACGTCCCGTTACAACAAGTGTAGAAACCGCGCCGATGAGCACCAACGATTTCGAGATCCGGAATATCCGGTTGCTGTTAGTCGAAGACAACCCCGCGGATGCCCGCGTGGTCGAGCGCCACCTCAGCGACGCCGAAAGCGGGATCACCAGTGACTGGGTGCAGACCGCCGCCGATGCCGCGGAACGACTCCAGAAGGTGGAGTACGACCTGGTGCTTCTCGATCTGGGCCTTCCCGATGCACAGGGTCTCGAAGCATTGCGCGCACTGCGCGCGGTCGCCGATCTCACGCCGATCATCGTGCTCACCGGATCCGACGACTACAAGCAGGGCCTCGCGGCCGTGCGCGAAGGTGCGCAGGATTACCTGGAGAAACGCCGCGTCAACGCCGGCATGCTCTCGCGCATCGTTTCGTATTCGGTGGAGCGCAACAACTTCCATCGCGACCTGCTGCGCGCCACGCGCCGCTACCAGGACCTGTTCAACAACGTGCCGGTGGCGCTGTTCACCGCCAACCAGGACGGCGTGCTCAAGACCGTCAATGCCGCCTGCGTGAAACTCCTGTCCTGCAAGGGCATCCCGCTCGACAAGGTGAACTTCCTCGACCTGCTGTTCGAACCCGGCAAGCGCGCGCAGTTCCTCGACCAGATCGCAAGGCAGCGCGCGGTCGAGCATTGGGAAACCTCGATTCAGGATTGCAAGGGTGGCAACCTGAACGTCCTCGTCAATGCGGCGCCGCTGTACGACGCGTCGCAGGCCTTCGCCGGATGGGAAGGCTGCCTCACCGACATCTCGATGCTCAAGCAGACGCTCGAGGAGCGCGATCGTCTCGAGGACAACCTGCGCCAGGCGCAGAAGCTCGAAGCCATCGGTCAGCTGGCCGCCGGCATCGCGCACGAAATCAACACGCCCACGCAATACGTGGGCGACAACCTGCGGTTCCTCAAGGAATCGTTCGGCGAGCTCGACTCATTACTCGGCCAACTCGTCGACGTGGGTGGCGGCCCGGCCAGCGAGATCATCGATGCGACGGACTTCGACTATCTGAAGGAAGAAATCCCGCGCGCGCTCAGTCAGTCGCTCGAAGGCGTCGATCGTGTCGCCAAGATCGTGCGCGCCATGAAAGAGTTCTCGCACCCGGCACGCGAAAAGACCGCCACGGACCTCAATCGCGCTATCCAGAGCACCATTACGGTGGCCAGCAACGAGTGGAAGTACGTGGCCGAGATCGACATGGATCTCGACACCAACCTCCCCGCCGTGCATTGCTCACCCGCCGAATTCAACCAGGTGGTGCTCAACATCGTGGTGAACGCCGCGCATGCCATCTCCGACGTGGTCGGCGACGGCGGCAAGGGCAAGGGCAGGATCGGCGTTCGCACGCGCGCCGACGGCGATTTCGCCATCATCGAGATCAGCGACTCCGGCTCCGGCATGCCGCCGCATGTTCAGCAGCGCATCTTCGAACCGTTCTTCACGACCAAGGAAGTCGGCAAGGGCACGGGCCAGGGGCTGGCCATCGCCCACAATGTCATCGTCGACAAACACGGCGGCACCATCAAGGTGGCGAGCAGCCCGGGCGCGGGCACGACGTTCACCATCCGCCTGCCGATCGGCGGCTCGAAGGCGGACCTGGAGCCGGCGGCCGGAGCCGCTGCGTGAATTCGATCCGCGTCATGTTCGTCGACGACGAGCCGCGTGTGCTGGAAGGTCTCAAGCGAATGTTGCGGCCCAAGCGCAACGAGTGGCAGATGACCTTCGTCGGCAGTGCGCAGGCCGCGCTCGACGCATTGCGCGCCGAGCCCTGCGAAGTCGTGGTCACCGACATGCGCATGCCCGGCATGAACGGCGCGGAGCTCCTGGAAGTCGTTCAACGGGAATACCCGAACACCATTCGCCTGATCCTGTCCGGCCAGGCCGAGACCGAATCGGTGATGAAAGCGCTCGGCGTCTCGCACCAGTTCCTCTCGAAGCCCTGCGACGCGGATATCCTGCAGGGAACCATCAGCCGCGCGTTCGCGCTGCGCGATCTCGCCGGCAGCGATTCGGTGAAGGCGCTGGTGGCGCGCATCAACAAACTACCGGCGCTGCCGGCCACCTATCAGCAGCTCATCGAGGCGCTGCGCCAGCCCAATTCGAGCCTGGCGGACGTCTCGCGGATCATCTCGACCGACCCGTCGATGACCGCGCGCCTGCTCAAGCTGGTGAACTCCGCGTATTTCGGGCTGCAGAAACCGGTGGCCGACGTGGCGCGCGCCGGCGCCCTGCTCGGCCTCGACCGCATCATGGCGCTGGTGCTCGGCCAGGGGATCTTCTCGGACTGCGAGCCGCCGGATGTCGAGGGATTCAGCATGGATGAGCTGTGGCGGCACAGCATGTCCACCGCCGCGGCTGCGCATCGCATCGCCATTGCCGAACATCTCGACCGCGATCTCGTCGCCGCCTCGTTCCTCGCAGGCATGCTGCACGACATCGGCAAGCTGGTGCTCGCCATGGGAATGCCCGAGCAGTACGCCAAAGTTCTCAAGCAGGTGGGCGACCGGCCCGGTGACCTGCAGCAGATCGAAATGCTCGAACTGCACGCCGCGCACACCGACGTGGGCGCTTACCTCGTCGGCCTGTGGGGCCTGCCGAACACCATCGCCGAAGCGATCGCCTACCACGAAGACCCTTCGCAGTCGCCGAACCCCAGGTTCGGTCTCGCCGGCATCGTGCACTGCGCGGACCGCCTGGCGCACCGGCCGGACATCGCCGACGTGCGTTCCGCCGAGCTCGGATTGAATGTCGATTACCTCGAAGCCCAGGGCCGCACGGATCGCTGGGGCGAATGGCGCGAGGCGTATGCCACGGTTACACAGAAAGCGATTGAATAAAGGTACCTTTTATGGAAAAGAGCAAACTACTGTTGGTCGATGACGAGCCGAACCTGACTTCGGCGCTGGTGCGCAGCCTCGATCGCTCGCAGTTCGAGATCTTCACGGCCGACTCCGCGCAGAAAGGCCTGCTGATCCTCGCCGGCAACGACATCGACGTGGTGGTCTCCGACGAACGCATGCCCGGCATGACCGGCAGCCAGTTCCTCGCCGAAGTGCGCAAGCAATGGCCCAACACCATTCGCATGATCCTCTCCGGGCAGGCGGACCTCGAAGCCGCGGTTCGCGCCATCAACGAGGGCGAGGTGTATCGCTTCCTGCTCAAGCCCTGCCATCCCAAGGAACTGCAGATGACGATCCTGCAGGGCCTGCAGCAGAAGAAGCTGGTCGCGCAGAGCCGCAAGCTCCTGCAGGAGCATCAGAAGACCCAGAACCTGCTCGAAGAGCTCGAGAAGGCCAACCCCGGCATCACCCGGATCGAGATGGACGAAGACGGCGCCATCATGATGGACGACAACGAGAGCGGCGCCGAAGACGTGCAGTCGCTGCTCGACGATCTCGAGCGCGAGATGGCCAAGGTCGCGCGCAGGTAGTTAGACGGCGGGGAAGCGGCGCCGGGACGGGGTTCGCGGGGTTGAGTGAGTGTCGGCGCAGATCTCGACGCCGACTCAACCGCGCGAACCCCGTCCCGGCACCGCTCTCTTCCCTGCGCCGTGTTTCGCGCGTATCTTCGGCCGCTGCAGCAAGGACGCTGCACAGCGAGGTTCGCATGGACACGAAGAAACGGATTTCTTTGCCGGCCGCGTTCCGTGCGGCGCTCGCGCTCTCCATTACATTCCCCGCCGCTGCATTCGCCCAGAGCTGCGGCCTCGTCGCCAACAGCGGCTTCGAAGCCAATCTCACCGGCTGGACCGTCTCGGGTCCGGTGTCCATCGTGAGCGATGCCCACTCGGGCACGAAAGCCGCGCGCATCGGCACCGCGCAGGGCGGCGTGAATGGTGCCGGCACCTTCGCCGTGACCGCCGGTCAATCCCTCACCTTCCAGTTCTGGGCGAAAGTCACCGGCACGCCTTCCTGGGCTGGCGTCGGCCTCGACTTCCTCGATGCGGCCGGCAGCGAAATCGCCGAGATCAATACCCAGGTTACGGGTGGCACGTACACACTGCGGTCCACGACGCGCACCGTGCCCAACGGCGCCGTCGCGGCCCGCATATGGACCTGGAAAAGCGGAAGCACGGGCAATCTGTTCCTCGACGACTTCTGCGTCACCGTGCCCGATTCTCAGGCCCCGTCGGTACCGGCGGGGCTCGCCTCCGCGCTGGTGGGCACCAGCAGCTTCACGCTGCGCTGGAATTCCTCCACGGACAATGTGGGAGTCACCGGTTACGAAGTTTTCCGCGGCGGCGCGTCGATCGGCACCACCGCGGCTACCTCATTCAGCGTCACCGGCCTGGCGGCCGCCACCACTTACGCGATGCGGGTTCGTGCGCGCGATGCCGCGGGCAACTGGTCGGCGCAGAGCACGGCGCTCAACGTCACGACGGCCGGTGGCGCTGCCAACTACGACGTCACCATCAACAAGGCCGCACGCCACCAGACCATCGACGGTTTCGGTTTCTTCGGCGCGCAGAACACCTGGTGGTCGGGATCCTCGTCGCTGTGGAGCGATGCCTGGGGCGACCAGGTCATCAGCGATCTCGGCATCACCATCTGGCGCAACGAGCATTACCCGCCGTCGGACAACATGAACACGCAGGACGCCAACTGGGCGAAGCAGCGCCCGGTGGTCCAGGGTCTCAAGCGAAAGGCAGATCAATTCGGCGTCAACCTCAAGTTCATCTTCACCGTGTGGAGCCCGCCGGCGTCCATGAAAATACGGGTCACCAACAACACGCGCGAAATCGGCGTGCCGCATCCGTCCGGCACGAAGCAGGGAGGCGCGCTCGATCCCACGCGCTACGCGGACTTCGCCGCGTGGATGGGTCAGGGAATCGATCAGTATCGCGCCGAAGGCATCGAGCCCTACGCCGTCAGTCCGCAGAACGAGCCGTTCTTCGTGCAGGGCTTCAACAGCTGCTGGTACAAGCAGGAGTGGTATCCCGAGATGCTGATCGGCGCCATGTCCATCCTCAGGGCTAACTATCCGAACGTGAAGGTGTTCGGCAGCGAAGGCATGCTCGAGATGGAAGCCGCCGACAACAACTGGCCGTGGTTCTATCACAAGCAGATCCTCGACTCGGCTCAGGCGCGCGCAAACCTCGACATCCTCGCCGTGCACGGATACAGCGACGGTGTCGCGCCCACTTCCGGCAGCACGCTCGGACACCTGTGGCAGAGCCACAAGCAGCACTTCGCCGATCCCATGAACAAGAAACAGTGGATGACCGAAACCTCGGGATACCAGGACGCCTGGAATGGCTCCCCCGGCGCGTTCGCGCTCGGGCTCGACATCATGTCGGCGCTCAACAATGGCAACGTCGCAGGCTGGGTGTGGTGGCAGGGAAGCGAGAATCCCGGGGCAACCTCCGGCGTGGGCGAATTCGCGCTCATGAACGGGCTGGTCAAGGGCAAGAAGTACTACGCGTCGAAGCAGTTCTACCGCTACATCCGCCCGGGCGCAGTGCGGGTTGGCGCCGCCAGCGCCAACAGCAACGTCTTCGTTTCCGCCTACGAACATGCCGGCGCGGGCACGCACACCATCGTGCTCGCGAATACGGCTGCCGGCTCGCAATCGATCACGCTGGGTGGCGCGGGTCTCCCGGCGAGCTTCACGATCTATCGCACGTCGGCGTCGGAGAACGCCGTGAACGCCGGCGACTACGCGACCGGCACCGCGCTCGCGCTGCCCGGGCGGTCCATCACCACATTGCAGGCCGGCGGCACGCCGCTCGCGACGTCGCCGTAGATAGGTGGTGCCTGAGAGGGGTTCCCGGCTCCACTCAATAACGGACCAGAGCGGAGCCCCAGGTGAAGCCGCCACCGAAGGCCTCTAACAAGAGCAGGTCACCGCGCTTCACGCGGCCGTCGCGCACGCCGGTGTCCAGCGCCAGCGGCACCGAGGCCGTCGAGGTGTTGCCATGATCCTGCACGGTGACGATGACCCGCTCCATCGGCAGCTCGAGCCGCTTGGCCATCGCGCCGATGATGCGGATGTTCGCCTGGTGCGGGATCAGCCAGTTGACGGCGGACTTCTCGAGGCCGTTGTGCGCCAGCGCCTCGTCGACCGCGCCACCCAGCTTGGTGACCGCGACCTTGAAGACTTCGCTGCCGGCCATCTTGATGCCGATGTCCACCTTGTTGGTGTCAGGGTCGATGTTGAAACCCTTGGACACTCCGCTGTCGACGTACAACAGGTCCTTGTAGACCCCGTCGGAGTGCAGGTGCGTGCTCATGATGCCGGGCTCGGATGACGGCTTGAGCACCACCGCGCCCGCCCCGTCGCCGAACAACACGGCGGTGTTCCGGTCGGACCAGTTGGTGATGCGCGAAAGGGTTTCCGCGCCGACCACGAGGGCGCACTTGGCCTCGCCCGCCTTCACGAACTTGTCGGCGATGGACAATGCGTAGATGAACCCGCTGCACGCGGTCTCCACGGAGAACGCGGGGCAGCCACGCGCGCCGAGGCGCGCCTGCAGCAGCGTGCCGCAGTTGGGAAAGACGAGATCGGGCGTGGTGGTTCCGAACACGATGAAATCGATTTCGGCCGGCGTGACGCCCGCGGCTTCGATGGCGCGACGCGCGGCGGTTTCGCCGAGGTCGACGGTAGTTTGGCCATCGGCCGCGATGTGCCGCCGCTCGATGCCGGTGCGCGTGCGGATCCACTCGTCGGTGGTATCCATCTTCTTCTCGAGATCGGAGTTCGTGACGATCCGTTCCGGAAGGTAGGAGCCCGTACCGGCGATGCGTGAATACATGCTGAGCCTTTTTTAGCCGGAGTTCGTTAGCCGGAGTTCGCTTTGTCGGGCGACGGCGCCGTTGCCAGGGCGCTCGCGATCGCCGCAGGCAGTCCACGGCGCATTGCCGTGGCGGTCGTGGCCACCGCCTGGGCGAATGCGACGCGATCCGCGCTGCCGTGGCTTTTTACCACGACTGCGGTCAGTCCGACCATGCAGGCGCCGTTGTAGCGCCGCGGATCGAGTTTCTCGCCGACTCGCCGCAGTACCGGGCGGGCTAGCAATCCCGAGATCTTCGCCGTGGCGCTGCGCGAAAACTCCGTGCGCAGTTGTTCGACGATGAGCTTGGCCAGACCTTCCATCGCCTTCAACGCGACGTTGCCGGTGAATCCATCGGTGACCACCACGTCGACGTGTTCGTCGAAAATATGGTTGCCTTCGACGAAGCCCAGGTAGTTCACGCCGCTCGCGCGAATGAGCTCGTGCGCTTCCTGGATCAGCTCGTGGCCCTTGGTGTCTTCCTCACCGATGTTGAGCAGGCCGACGCGCGGCGTGGCGATGCCGAACACGTCGCGGGCCACGATCGAGCCCATGGTCGCGAACTGCGCGAGCTGCAGCGCCGTCGCCTTCGTGTTCGCGCCCAGGTCGAGGATATGAGTGTGCCCGCCGTTGCGCGCGGGCACCGACGACATGATGGGCGCGCGCTCCACGGGCCCCACGGTCTTCAGCACGAAATGCGCCATGGCCGTCAGCGCGCCGGTGTTGCCGGCGCTGAGCATCGCGCCCGCGCGCCCTTCCTTCACGAGGTCGATGGCGATGCGCATCGAGGAATCCTTGCGCCGGCGAATGGCTTCGCGCGGATGCTCGGACATCCCCACCACGCTGGCCGCCGGATGAACGGACACGCGCGAGCGCACCGACGCCGGCGCATGCGCCAGCGCGGGTTCGATGACGGCAGGGTCACCGACGAGAATCAACTCGAGGGCTGTATCGGTGGCGAGGGCGCGCAGCGCTCCGGGTATGCACTCCGGCGCACCGCTGTCGCCACTCATCACATCGACGGCGATCGACGGCATGCGTTACGAGCGGGGCAGCGCCCCGCTCCGCAACTATTCTTCGGTCTCGACTTCGGCCGGTTTTTCGATGACGCGCTTGCCGCGATAAAAACCGTCGGGAGTGATGCGATGGCGCAGGTGGGTTTCACCCGACTGCGGATCGACTGACAAAGCGGGCTTCGTCAGCCCATCGTGCGAACGATGCATGCCGCGCTTGGACGGCGTTTTACGACTTTTCTGAACGGGCATGGAACCAATCCTCGTGGGCGACTTACTACTTGCGTTTCAACAGTTCGCCCAACTGTGCAAACGGTTTTTGAACCTGCGCGTCGGCCGACTCATCGGCGTCCGCTTCCTGACCGGGCAGCTGCATCGCGCTGTCCGCACATTCACTGCCTTCCGCATGGCGCGCCACGTGTGGCAACGCGAGCAGAATCTCTTCATCGACGAGGTCGCGAACGCTGACGCTATCGGCCTCGACCAGAAAAACTTCCATCCCCTCGGGTACCCGGTCCGCCGCGTTGTAATCGCTGACGAGCGCGATGCGCGACTTCACCCGTACCGGCCAGCCCATCGGCTGCATGCAGCGCTGGCAAACTACTTCGGGCTCGGCGCCGACCTCGAGGTCTGCGACCGCCTGCCCGACCTGCCGCGAGAAGCGCACCTGCCCCTTGGCCTCGCCATCGGCGCTCACCAACTCATGAGACACCCTGGGCAACTCGGCAAGTGGGATCGTGAAATCGACCACCGCTTCGGTGCCTACCAAGGTGTCCACAGGAGCGCGTCGGGACCAGCCCAGTGACATGGGGCGCGTATGATAGGGACCGCATCCCGCCAAGTCAAAACAACATTAACTCTAAGCCATTGTTTTTATGAGCCCCAATGCGCCAACGCGCCCGTTGATCCTGGCATCCACGTCCCGATACCGCGCCAGCCTGCTGCAGCGCTTCGGCCTGCCCTTCACGCCCCACAATCCAGCCGTGGACGAGGCCGAGCGGCACGGGGAATCGCCCCGTGCGCGGGCTTTCCGGCTGTCTGAAGCGAAGGCCGAGGCGGTGGCCACCCTGTTTCCCCAGGCCATCGTGGTGGGCGGGGACCAGGTACCCGCCACCAGCACCACCATCCTCAACAAGCCGGGCAATGCGGCCAACTGCCGCGAACAGCTCAAGCTGCTGTCCGGATCCACAGCCGAGTTCTACACGGCCTGCACGCTCCGCTGCCTCGAAACCGGGGTGAAGCTTTCGCACGTGGACACCACGGCGGTGAAGCTGCGGCCGCTCGCGGACGCGGAAATCGACCGCTACATCGAGCGCGAAAAGCCGTTCGACTGTGCCGGCGGATTCAAGGCCGAGGCGCTGGGGATCGTGCTGTTCGAGCGCATCGATACCGAGGACCCGACGGCCATCATCGGCATGCCGCTCATCTGGCTGGCGGGCGCCCTGCGTGCCGTGGGCTTCGCGGTCCCGTGACGAGAACCGGCATCACCGCTTCTTTTCTCCGAGCACATCGATAACGGCGGCGAGATCCGCGGGCAGCGGTGCGCTGGCATTGAACTCCACGCCGGTTTCCGGCCAGGTGAAACTCAAGCGGTGCGCATGCAGGAACATGCGCTTGAGGCCCGACTCCTTCATCTTCTCGTTGAACTCGGCCTCACCATACTTCTCATCGCCCGCCAGTGGATAGCCGGCATGCGCGGCATGCACGCGGATCTGGTGCGTGCGCCCCGTTTCGAGCGAGACCTCGACGAGCGTCGCACGCTTGCCGAAGAACTGCACCGGCTTGAACACGCTCACCGCTTCTTTTCCCGACTCGTGCGCCTTCACCGTGCGCTCCCCGCCGACGCGTATGTCGGTGCGCAGCGGCACGTCGATGCGCTTCTGCCCGAGCTCCCACTTGCCTTTCACGAGTGCGAGGTAATGCTTCTCCACGTGCCCGTCGCGCATGAGCGCATGCAGCGTGCGCAGCGCCGCGGGCTTGCGCGACACCAGCAGCAGACCGCTGGTGTCGCGATCGATGCGGTGGACGAGCTCCAGCGTCTCGTCGGGCCGCGCGGCGCGTAATGCTTCGATGACGCCAAAGCTCACGCCGCTGCCGCCATGAACGGCGACACCGGCGGGTTTGTCGATGACGAGGACTCGCGGATCTTCGTAAATGATGGCGCCCGTCAGTCCCTGGACCATCGCCGGTGGCGCGCGCCTGGGTGGCGCGGCCGCGCCGGTACGCACCGGCGGCACGCGGACGATGTCGCTTGCCAGCAACCTCTGATCGGGCTTCGCGCGCTTGCCGTTCACGCGCACCTCACCTTTGCGGATCACGCGAAAGATGTGTGTCTTGGGCACGTCCTTGAGGATTCGACCCAGAAAGTTGTCGAGGCGCTGGCCCGCGCCGCGCTCGCCCGCCTCCACTTGCTGGACTTTGGCGGGCGCTTCGACCGGTTTCGGGAGAGATTGAGGCGCGGGCGCCACAGGAGTTTCGTAACGTCTTGTTTTCACTAAGGGTCTCGGGCTATGATGCGCGCCGTCGTCGTCCCCAGCTTGTGTGTGACGACGCAATGCCGCGGCACCGCCGATCGCACTCTGTAATAAGACGACTCGAACGCGCCGCATGTTAGTTGGTCCCCGATAAGGGGGCCATCGCTCGAAGGCCGACTTGAATCGTCGCGCTTAAGGTTTGGTCCAAAAGACGCACCTTGCGCACCGTCGGTGAAGTAGCCCAAAGGGTTTTGGCGCTCCGCCCCATCATGGGACGGACATACAACGTGAATACACGTCTACCCCACGACAGACTTTGGCCTCACGGCTTGCCCCTCCGCGTCGCGCGGTCGAAGGCAATGCCGTCCGCAAGGATATCCGCCGTTCGAATCGAGTTGGCCCGACAGAAGTCATCAAGGTCCAATTCAAATGAAGAGAATGCTCGTCAATGCAACTCAGCAAGAGGAGTTGCGAGTCGCGCTGGTTGATGGTCAGAAACTATTCGATCTTTCCATCGAGATACCCTCCAAAGAACAAAAGAAAGCCAACATCTACAAAGGCCGAATCTCGCGTATCGAGCCGTCGCTCGAGGCCTGCTTTGTCGATTACGGTGCGGAACGCCACGGCTTTCTGCCTCTGAAGGAAATATCCAAGGACTACTTCCGGCAGAAGTCCGACGGCGGGCGCACCAACATGCGCGACCTGCTGTCCGAGGGCCAGGAAGTCATCGTCCAGGTCGAAAAGGAAGAGCGCGGCAACAAGGGCGCCGCCCTCACCACGTTCATCTCGCTGGCCGGCCGCTTCCTCGTGCTCATGCCGAACAACCCGCGCGCCGGTGGCGTGTCGCGCCGCATCGAAGGCGAAGACCGCGACCAGATGCGCCAGGTCATGGATGAGCTCGTCATCCCCGACGGCATGGGCGCCATCGTGCGCACCGCCGGCGTGGGCCGCGCGGCCGCCGAGCTGCAGTGGGATCTCGACAATCTCAAGAGCCAGTGGGACCAGATCGATGCGGCCACCAAGGACCGCCCTGCTCCGTACCTGGTGTATCGCGAAAGCGACGCCGTCACGCGCTCGTTGCGCGATTACCTCGCCGACGACATCGGCGAAGTGCTCGTGGACGACGACGCCACGTTCGCGACCGCGCAGGAATACATGACACGGTTCATGCCGCCCGAAGCGCAGAAGCGCCTCAAGCGCTACACCGACGACATCCCGCTGTTCACACGCTTCCAGATCGAGAGCCAGATCGAATCGGCGTATGCGCACAAGGTGGAGTTGCCCTCGGGCGGCTCGATCGTCATCGACTACACGGAGGCGCTGGTCTCCGTGGACATCAACTCCGCCCGCGCCACGCGCGGGTCGGACATCGAGACCACGGCCACCAACACCAACCTCGAAGCGGCGGACGAGATCGCGCGCCAGCTTCGCATCCGCGACATCGGCGGCCTCATCGTCATCGACTTCATCGACATGGAGTCGCCGAAGAACCAGCGTGATGTCGAAGATCGCCTGCGCGACGCCGTGAAGATGGATCGCGCGCGCATACAGATCGGGCGGCTCTCGCGTTTCGGCCTGCTCGAAATGTCGCGCCAGCGCCTGCGTCCGTCGCTGGGCGAATCCAGCCACCTGGTCTGCCCGCGCTGCACCGGCATCGGCAGCATCCGCTCGGTGGAATCCATGACGCTCGCCATCCTGCGCCTCATCGGCGAGGAAGCGCGCAAGGACAAGACCGCGCAGATCATCGCGCAGGTGCCGGTCGAAGTGGCCACCTACCTGATGAACGAGAAGCGCGAGTGGCTGCGCACGCTCGAGGACAAGAGCTCGGTCGATCTCATGATCGTCCCGAACCCGCACATCCAGACGCCGGAATATTCGATCAAGCGCGTACGCACCGACGAAGTGGAGCTGCCCGAGAACAAGGTGCTCAGCTACAAGATGCCCGAGCGTCCGCAGGTGGCCGACCCCACCGGCACGCGCGACGTCAAGCCGGTTCTCGAGCCGGCCGCCGTCATCCCCACCGCACCGGCAACCTCCGCGCCCGTGGTCGTACACGTTCCGGTGCCGGCGAAGGAAGCCACCGCGGCAGCGCCCAAGGCGCCTCCGCCGGGCCTCGGGTTCTGGGCGCGTCTCGTCTATCTATTCACCGGCAACGCGCCCGGCGCCGCCGCCGCGCCGTCGCAGGCGCGCACCGAACCGCGCCGCGAAGGCAATCGTGAGGGGCATCGCGACGGCCACCGCGACCGTGACCGTGGCCGCTCGCGGCACGGTGGTGATCGCGACCGTGGACGCGATCGTGATCGCAGCGCGCATGGACGCGACCGCAATCGCGACAAGGACGCTGGCCGCAATCGTGACAAGGAAGGCGGAGGCCGCGACCGTCACCGCGAACATGGCCGCGATCGCGATCGCGACGCCGCAGCCCCACCGCGCGAGGCGCAGCGCGATCAACCGCCTCGCGAGCGCGATGCGCAACGTGACGCCGAACGTCTGGCCCAGCGTGAGCGTCAGCGCGAACGGCAGCGCGAACAGCAGGCCGCCGCCAATGCCCAGGCGGGAGCTCCCATTGCGCCCGCAATCGATCCTGCGAACGAGCCGCCGCCACCGGTTCTCGAAGGTGGCAACGGCCCGGCCCAGGATGGCGGACCGCGCGGTGAAGGCCGGGGTCGTCGAGGACGCCGCCGTGGACGTCGTGGCGGAGGTCGCAGCCGCGAAGGCGGTGGCCAGCCAGGCAACGCCGGTGGTGAAGGCAACGAGGGCGCGGATTACGCGGGTGCCCGCGAAGCTTCCGCCGAGGAACGCGAGTTCCATGCGCAGATGACCAACGGCAATCGTGGCGAAGGTCGCGAGCAGCCCGAGCCCGTCGCAGTGGAGCGTTCCGAGCCGCAGCGCGAGCCTCAGCGCGAACCTCAGCGTGAGCCGCAACGCGAACCGCAACGCGAGTCGCGCAACGAAGGATCGCAGGCGCCGCTCGACCTGCCGCCGCCGCCGCCGACCAAGCCCTTCGTGGTGTGGTCATCGTCGCCGAGTGACGCAAGCCCAGGAACGCGCCGCGACGAATAAGGGTTCCGTACCATCGACGCAAGAGCCCGCACGCGCACACGTGCGGGCTTTTTGCTTTATGGGCTTTCGTTCGCGAGGCGCTCGAGCAATCCACGGGACGCCGATTCACACAGATCGAGCACGCGCTCGAAATCTTCAGTGCCGCCGTAATAGGGATCGGGGACTTCGAGCGTCTCGGCCTGCGGCGCGAACGCCAGGAACAGCGCGAGCCGCGCCGATGCGTCCTCGGGCCGCCGTGCTTCGAGCTCCGACAGGTTGGCGTGATCCATGGCGAGCAGGTAGTCGAAGCGCCTGAAGTCTTCGGGCTGAACCTGCCGCGCGCGCAGCCCCGCAAGGTCGTAGCCGCGGCGCCGTGCGGCCGCCAGGGTGCGACGGTCGGGTGGCTCGCCCACGTGGTAGTCGGCGGTGCCGGCGGAATCGATGTCGATTTCAAGGCCGGGAAACTCGTGCGCGGCGATGGCCCGCAACACGCCTTCCGCGGTCGGCGAGCGACAGATATTGCCCAGGCACACGAACAGCACTCGCCGCATCAGGGCGTGCGCGCCAGGGTTGCCCAGTCGTCGAACAGCCGGGTACGCGAGACAGGGTCACGACCGAAGATGCGCCGCACCTCCTCGCCGCCCCACTCGGCATCGTTGGTGTCGCTCGAGAACTCGCATGCGGCAGCGCTCGAGGCCGTACGGAGGATTGGCACGCCTTCCGGCATGCCCGAGAGGCTCTGTTGCACCTTGTTAGGCAGCCACGCTCCGACGATGTTCGTGCCGGTCGTAACGCTTACCGTCCAGTTCACCGGAGAAGCCGTGCCGAAGACCAGCAGCACATTGGTGTCGGGGATGTCGACGAGGACCCGACGCACGCTGTTCGCGGACAAATCGCCGCCTGCCAGCAGCACGTGGACGTCGTAGCTCGCGGGCAGCTTGCCCGCCCACACGTCGCAACCCGCCGCCGCGGAGAAATCTTCAACGGCTGTCGCTGCAACTCCGTCCACCGCGGCGGCTGCGCTTGCAGCAGCTTCGGCCGCGACATCTTCGGGCTCGAGCGCCGGCGCCGGCTCCGGGTCGAGATACGTCACCGGGTCGCCGAAGTCGAAGTCCCTTCCATCCGGCGACCGGCATTGCGAAACCGTGATGAGCACGAGTGCGGCCACCGTGACGGTCCAGGCGAATTTGCCGGACATGTCGTCGTCCTTCTCCTTTTCGACGGTTGGCACACGCGGCCGGGAGCTCTGCATCGCCGGCGCCGGCGGCGGCGCCGGCTTCGGCGCGGGCTCCTTGCGCGCGGGGGGCATGGGCGCCAGCCATCCCACGAGCATGAACACGCCGCCCGCGGCGATCACGGCCAGGATGTTCGCGAGCTGTCCGAGCGAACCGAAGTCGAGCAGCACTAGTTTGATGGCCGCGCTGACCAGGAACGCCGCGCCCGCCGACCACTGCACGCGCGAACCGACGCGCCGGCCCCAGATGGTGAGCGCCGCGCCGATGGAAGCCCACAGCAGCGATACCAGCGTCGGCCAGTCCATGCTCACCACGTCCAGCGCATTCAGATCGCCCGGCGGGCCGAACCAGCGCAGCAGGTTTGCCTGCAGCACCAGCGCCACGCCGATGACCGCCGCCGGAATGATCCAGTGCCCGACACGCACGCGCTCTTCGTTCCAGTTGGCAATGAGCACGAGAGCACCGACGCACATGATCTCGAGCACCACGGCCGAGGTGACGCGTTCGATGTCGAAAATCGCCGCGGCCGCCAGCACGAACGCGAAGCCCATCGCGAAGATGTCGGTCGCTTCGCCGAACCAGGGCGCCGAGCGCTCCTGCGCGCGATAGCCGGCTAACAACACGGCGATGGCTGCCGCCGCCGCCACGGAGAGCGGAAACTGCCAGTGCGTATCCGTCGCCAGCTGCGCGACGCGAACGGCCCAGATTGCCACGACGATCGGCACACCGATGGCGGCGAGCGGCCTGCCGCCGCGGCCGCGCTCGTGATCGCTGGTCGGGCGCAGCGCGATCGCCAGCAGCGCACCGCCGGCCATGAACAAGCTCACCCAGGACAGCTCTGCCGGAGTCCGCAGTTGCGCGAGCAAGGCGGACAAGCCGATCGCGAATATCAATGGCACGATCAGCCGGCCGGAGCCCGGTTGCCGCGGCGCGACGAAGTACATCGCGAACCCGGCCAGCGCGAGCACCCAGTGCACGATCAGCCAGGCGGAGACGAGATCGAGCCGCACCACTTCCGCACCCACGCCGAACGCCGCCCAGCCAATCGCGACGGTCATGACGAGGCTGTCGAGGGTGTGGCGCAGTCGTGACAGCGTCAGCGCCGCCACGAACATCAGGCCCGCGCCGATGACCCGTTCGATGAAGCGCTCGTTGAAGAACAAGGTGCTGCCGGCGGCCGGTGCGAGCGCGCCGATCATGTGAACGGCGGCCAGCACCAGCACCAGGCCGGCGAGGAAGCCATGTAATCGCTCGGACTGCGATCGCCGCGCCGAGAGCGCCAGTGCCGTGACCGCGAGGCCCAGCCCCACCAGTTCCCACGGCAAATTGCGGAAGCGCGCCGCGAGCCCGAACCCCAGCATCAGCAAGCCGATGATGGCGTGTGTGGCCATGCCTTCGCGCTTCTGCGCGTACAGCCAGGCCGCCGCGGCGATCCAGATGGCTCCGAACCACCACAGCTGCACGGCGAGACTGGCGCGCGACGGGGCGATGGCCAGCGCCGTCAGCGCCGCGACCAGCGGCAGCGCCAGTAGATAGAGCGTGTCGAGCGATTCGACCACCGTGCCGCGCGTCCAGCGCCGCTCGGCGAGCGGCATGGCCACGTGCACCGCCACCAGCATCGACAGCAGCGGGTACAAAACGCGGGCGTTTTCCGGCACGAAGTAGTCCGCCGTCCACGCGAAGAAGGCGCTGCCCGCCAGCGTGAACAGGAAGCTCAGGTGAATCAGCGGCCGCCAGCCACGGTACGAAACCATCGCGAGCGTCAGCACGCTGATCGCCACGTAGTAGCCGTACACCACGCGCGGACCCGGATCGTCCACCGCGAATGCGGGCGCGATGAAGGCGCCCACCATCGACAACACCGCGAGTGAAACCGCGCTGCGCGACACCGCGAACAACCCCGCGCCGACGGCGGTCAGCACCAGCAGTCCGAGGCCTTGCAGCGTCGGCAGATATCCGAACAACGCGAATGCGCTGTACGCCGTGAGATAGGCGACTCCGAACGCGGCGCCACCGAGAGCGAGCGAGATGACACGGCGTTGCGGATTGTTTGCCGTGAGGAAGGAGCCGAAACCGAGCGCCGCGGCCGCGGCGATCCCCAGCCCGAGCTTCAGGGTTTCCGGAACGTCGAAGTTGATCGCCGCATAACGCAACAACGCGCCGACGCCGACGATCATCAGTCCGCCACCGATTTTTGCGGGCCAGTTGCCGCTCGCGATCCACGTCAGCAGGCCTTTGGGTCGCCGTTCGAAGGCGGACCCGCCGCCTTCCAGCGCGACGACGGCCATGAATACCACTGCAATCACTGCCAGGAAAATCAACGCCACCATGCATGTCCCTCCCGTCGGTAGCGAGACGCATGGTGCCCGTTTGCCGCGGCTCTAGGGGGAAATCCTGAAAGTCCTGGAATCCACCTCCCGGAAGTATCAAACGCCGTGACCCTGAGCACATTTCGCGCCAGACATGGTCACTGACGCCGTATTGAGACGCCTTTTGACTCCCCGCGCATTCCGCGCGCCGGTATAAGTCTCATATGCGCCATTACACGCCAGGCCTAACTCTCGCCGGCATCGCCGCCCTGTTGCTAGCCGCCTGCGGGAGCAGTGGTGGAAGCAGCAGCAGCAGCAGCGGCGGCGGCAACGCTGCCCCGACCGCCAACGCGGGCGCAAACCAATCCGTTGCCGCGGGAGCGACGGTCACGCTCAATGGCAGCGCCAGCAGCGACTCCGATGGCTCGATCGCCATTTATTCGTGGACGCAAACCGCGGGTGGCGGCATCACGCTCAACAATCCCGGCACGGTCCAGCCCACGTTCACGGCGCCCGCGGTCACCGCGACGACCACGCTGGGTTTCACCTTGATCGTCACCGACAACCTCGGGACGGCCAGTGCGCCTTCCACGGTGAGCGTCACCGTGAACCCGGCGGCGAATGTTCCGCCGACCGCCAACGCCGGCGCGAACCAGACCGTGACCGCGGGAGCGACGGTCACGCTCAACGGCACCGCGAGCAGCGACCCCGATGGCAGCATCGCCAGCTACGCATGGACGCAGACTGCGGGTACCGCCGTCACGCTCAGCAGCGCGACGGCAGCTCAGCCCACGTTCCCGGCGCCGACCGTTGCGACGGCCACGACGTTCACGTTCTCGCTGATCGTCACCGACAATCGGGGTGGCGCCAGCGCCGCGTCCACCGTGAACGTCACGGTCAACCCGCAAGTCGCCGGCAACACCAATGTGTCGGGCAACGTGACGTTCGCGCGCGTACCGTTCGCGACGCCACAACAAGATGCGAATCGCGGCCTTTACTACCCGGGCCCGATCCAGCAACCGGCACGCGGCGTCATCGTTCGCGCGGTCGATCCGAACAACCCGACGACCGTGTTGGCCACCGGCAGCACCGACAGCTCCGGCAACTACACGCTGAGCGTGCCGAACAACACCAGCATCACGCTCCAGCTCGTCGCGCGCATGGTCCGCAGCCCCGCCGCGGGCTCGCCGAGCTGGGACGTGCGCGTGCAGAACGGCCTCGTCGCCGGCACTGCGCCGTACATGTACACCGAGCCCGGCAGTTTCAATTCGAGCGCCGGCACCGCGCACAATGTCGCGATCCCCACCGGCATCGACGCTGCCGGAGTAGCCGCGGGCGCGCGGCACTCGGGGCCCTTCGCGATCCTCGACACCATCTACCAGGGCATCCAGACCATTCTCGGCGTCGCGCCGACCACCGCGTTCCCCGAGCTCATCGTCGACTGGGGCGCGCAGACCGGCACGTTTTATTCTTTCGGCCCGTCCCAGTACATCGCGCTGGTGGCCGACCTGGCGCGCGACACCGACGAATTCGATCAGCACGTCATCGCGCATGAATTCGGCCATTACGTCGAGAACAACTTCGCACGCTCCGACAACATCGGCGGCCTGCACGGCCTGGGCGACAAGCTGGATCCGCGCGTCGCCTTCGGCGAAGGTTTTGGTTACGCGTTTGCGGCCATGGTGCTGAACGATCCAAACGCGCGCGACAGCAGCAAGAACAATTCCGATTTCTTCTCGACCAACTTCCCCATCGAGGACAACCCGCAGACCAGCACGGTGGGTGCGCCCAACGACAACTACGGCTGCTGGTGCAGTGAGTCGTCGGTGTGGTCGGTCCTCTGGGACCTCTACGACATCCCCGCCGATGCGAATGACACGCTGGCACTGGGCTTCGCGCCTCTCTGGCAAGTACTGACCGGCGCGCAACGCACCACGCCGGCGTTGACCACCATCTTCTCTTTCATCTCGGCGCTGAAGGTTGCCCGCCCGGGCGATGCGACCGCCATCAATACGCTGGTGGCGGCACAGAACATCGACGCCACCAGCATCGACGCCTTCGGCAACGGCGAAACACATGCGCCCACCAATGTCCCCGCGGCAGCCGCGCTGCCGTTGTTCACGCCGATTTCGGTGGGCGGCTCGGTGACCCTGCGCAATGTCAACGACGCCGGCATCTCCAACAAGCTCGGCAACCATCGGTTTCTGAGGTTCACGCCGACCTCGAGCGGCATCGTCACGATCTCGCTGACTTCCTCGAATCCCAATTCAGCAGACCCGGACTTCTGGCTGTATGAGGGCGGCGAGCTCGTTCGCATCGAAGATGAGGGGCCACCGCAGCCGGAAACAGGAACCCCCACTGTGACCGCGGGCACCACCTATGTGCTCGATGTGTACGATTGCACCAATGGCTGCGACGATGCGCCGCTGACAGGCGGCGGCGACTTCGACCTCACGGTCACCATCAACTGAGGCGTGACGAATGCGTACTAACAAGCTCGACGGAATGACCCGCGCGGCCACCGGGGCCGCCTTGTTAGCTCTGTTGCTCGCCGGCTGCGACAAGCCGGCGCCGGAAAACACGCCGGTTCCGCCGTCGGAGCTGCCGGGCCAGCCGGCCCCCGCCACGCCCGAAACACCGCCCGCCGATGTGCCCGCGCCGGATGCGGCGCCCGCGCCGCCGCCCGCGGACGATGCTCCGCCGCCGACCGAACCTTCCGTGGTTCCGAAGCCGGCGTCGTCGGAAGAACCGGCCGTGGATTCCATGCTTGCCGCGATACCCAGCGCCAAGATGAGCGTCGCCGTGGACCTGCGTTACAGCTTCGATGGGCCGGTGCTGCCGGACCAGCCCGTGAACGTGCACCTGGCCGCCGTACCCCGGGCGGGGGGCGCCAAGCTGACCGTGAGCGTGCAGGAAGCGCCGGGGATCCGCGTCGCGGCGAGTCCGCTGAACGTGCAAAAAACCAGTGCATCGGGTGTGTATCGCCAGCAATTTTCGCTGACCAAGCTCGCGGCCGAGACCCGGCAGCTGAGCGTGCTGGTCATCATGGAGATGGGCACCAGCTCGGGATTCGGCTACTTCACCATTCCATTGGATACCCTGGCGTCCGACGCCGGAACAAATCCTCAGAAACAGGAATCGGTAAAACAGCGCTGACCGCACTGCAGCGAGGGCGCGTAGACTACGCGCCGTGGTCCGTTCGAACACCAGGAAGGTCCGGCTCGGAGTCAGCTGCCTGATGGCGCTGGCCGTTTGCGGTCTGCCGCGCGCATACGCAGCGTGCGTGGGCACACAGACCGGCGATCTCGCCGAACTCGAAGAGCGCGCCTTCCGCGATCCGGCCAGCGCCCTGCCCGAACTCGCCAACACCATCAGCTCCACCGCCGACATGCCGCCCACGCGGCGCGCGGCGCTGCATGCCATCGCCGCGGAAGCCGCGCGCCAGCTCGGCTTCAGCCGCCAGAGCATCACGCATGCGGACGCCGGCCTCGCGCTGCTGCCGGCAGGTGACATGTCCGACGTCGCGGTCCGCATGCGCACCGTGCGCGCGGTGGTCAGCACGAATGTCGGCGGCATCGACGCCGCCACGGTCGAGCTCACCCGCGTCATCGACGCAGTGCGCGACCGGCCGCTCGCGCTCGGCTGCGTGCTTCGCGATCGGGGCTGGCTGAATTTCCGCGACGGAAATCCCGACCAGGCGCTCGACGATCTGTTGCGCTCGTATGCGCTGCTGCGGCGGAATGCGAGCCGTGAAGAAGCCATGGTGGCCGCGGGCCGGCTGTCCATGGCGCAGTTCAGCGTGCGCGACTATCCGCAGGCGCTCGCGCTGGTGGATGAAACCATCTCGTTCTTCCGCGAACAGAAGGCGAATATCCGCCTCGCCACCGCGCTCGACCGCCGCTCCCAGATCCTCAAGGCCGCGGGCCGCCTCGACGAGGCAGCGATCGCCGCCGCCGAATCGCTGCGCATCCACGAAGACATCGGCGATCGCGTGGGCACGGGCCTGTCGCAGATGCGCATGTGCGGCGTGCAGATCGAGCGCAACGCGCTGACGCAGGCGAAGACCTGGTGCGACCGCGCCGAATTGACGCTGAGCCAGACCAGCGGCATGGACGACAACGACTACCGCACGCTGGCGGCGTTGCGCGGCCGCCTGTTCCTCGCGCTCGGGCGTTCCAAGGAAGCCGTGGCGCAGTTCGATCGCGCCATCGCGCCCGGCGGCGCGCAGCCGGCCGATGACATCGCCGAGCTCTACGAGCTGCGTTCGCGCGCCCATGCCGCGGTTGGCGATTACCCGGCGGCATTCACCGACCAGGGCGAATACCTGCGCCGCATGCGCGAACAGGGAACCCTCGATCGCATTCGTGAAGTCGCGCAGTTGCGCGTGCAGTTCGAAAACGACCAGGAAAAGCAGAAGATCGCGCTGCTCGAAAAGGACAAGAAACTCGCCGAAGAGCGCGCCAACAGCCAGACGCGCATCACGCAGCTGGTGGCCATCGCCGGCCTCGCCGGCCTCGTCACCGCTTTCTTCCTCGGCTACGCCCTGCTCTCGCACCGTCGGCATCGCGCCGAACTCATCCGGCTCGCCGAGCGCGACGAGCTCACGGGGCTGCTGAATCGCCGGGCCATCGTGCGCAAGGCGGTGCAATACCTCACGCGCGCGCGCGAGGCGAAGGGCACGCTCATCATCGGGCTCATCGATCTCGACCATTTCAAGTCGATCAACGACCGCTTCGGACACGCGGTCGGCGACCAGCTGCTGCAGCGTTTCGCCGCGGCGCTGCGCACCTCGCTGCACACGCAGGAGATCTATGGTCGATATGGCGGCGAAGAATTCCTCGTGCTGTTTCCCGACAGCTCGCTCGACCAGGCGCGCCAGTCTGCCGAGCGGCTGCGTGCGGCGCTGCGCGACCAGCGCATGCGCGTCGATGACCAGGACGTCACGGTCACGCTCAGCCTCGGCCTCGCGAGCTACGAGTCCGGCGACGTGTTGTTCGACCAGGTCGCGCGGCGTGCCGACATCGCGCTGTACGTGGCCAAAACCCAGGGCCGTGACCGCGTGGAGGTGTTCAATCCCGCGCGCCATGGCGTGCTGGCCGCCAGCGCGGCGCAGCGTCAGCGGTAATGGGGACACTCCCCATTTCCTAGCAAAAGGGGCCGCACCTCGAATGGGGAGGTCCTCAGTTCCTATTTCTTTGCAAACGGGATCGAGGCACGCCGTTGTCGCGTCAGCGCGTGAAGAAGGACAGGCTTCCGGCGCGAACATCGAGGGCGGCGCAGCGCGAGGCGATCAGCGCGCAGATCCTCCTGGTGTTTTATTCCGACTGTGTGCGTTTGGCGCGCCTTATAGTGCAGCGCTGACAGCTCTGGCGCGCCGCCTCGCGCAAGCGAACGCGAGTGAAGGAATGGGGACAGTCCCCAATTCCCCGCTTCGCGGGCAAAAGGGGGCTGCCCCCATTTCCGAGGTGCGGCCCCTTTTGCTAGGAAATGGGGAGTGTCCCCATTCTTACTTCCACACGACGTCCAACGTCTGTCCGACGCGCAGCGACTCGCCGACTCCGCTCACGACGATCACGTTCTGCCCGAACGCCACGCCGCGCAGTTCCTGGTCGTAGCGGTATTCCTTGAGCGTCTTCAGGGGTTCGACGCCATCCACGGCACCCAGCTGCTGATCCGTCGTCGTGATGGAGCAGCGCGTGCACGGCTTGACGATGCGCAGCGTGACCGGCCCGGCGCGCAGCTCGTGCATGCGGTCTTCGTCGTATGCATCGACGCCGTCGATCACCACGTTCGGCCGGAAGCGCTCCATCGGCAGCGCCCTGGGCAGTCGCGAATTGAGCTCGGCCAGCGAAGCACGTGAAATCACCAGGATCGGATACCCATCGCTGAACTCGGTGATGGCGCGCGTATCCCCCGCCCATTCCGGACTGCAGACACGCGGCACGCTGGCATCGAACATGACGAGGCGCAGCGGCGTCGCAAGGAAACTCGACACCCACTCGGCGGCGGCATCACCACAATCGATGCCGCGCCCTTCGAATTTCCACACCGTCACCGCGCGCGACTCGCCGCCGGCGCTGCGCGAGACTTCGAGCGCGGGCATTCCGGGCGCGTTCAGCGTCAGGCCGGAATTGAGCGCCGTGGCGATGAGCGCCATGCGCGGATGTTCCCGCTGCGTGATGAATCGGCCGTTCGGCCGCACCAGCATCCAGTGGCGATCGTCGGCGAGCCCGGTGGGCGCAAGCCGCGCACTTTCCTGCGCGATGCCGCGGCAGGACTTGATGGGGTACACGTTCAGGTTCGTCAGAGTGACGCTCATCGTTCCCGTCCCGGGTCAGGGGTGCAGCAGCAGGGCACGCTCGGCGCGCTCCAGGTCGGCGGCGGTATTCACGTCGGCCAGCGGCCGTTCGACCGCGAGCGCCACGCGGATCTCCATGCCGTTCTCGAGCGCGCGCAGCTGTTCGAGTTTCTCGATGAGCTCGAGGCGCGCGGTGGGCAGGCTCGCCAGCTTGCGCAGCGCCGCGACGCGGTAGGCGTAGATGCCCACGTGCCGCAGGCAGGCGTTCGACAGCGTGGTGGGCGCATCGCGGTTGAATGGAATCGGCGCCCGCGAAAAATACAGCGCGCGGCCGCCGGCATCACAGGCCACCTTCACATTGTTAGGATCGGCCAGATCGTTGTGCGAATCTATTTTCGCCGCCAGCGTGGCGATGTCGGCGCGCGGGTTCGCGGCCAGCAGCTCGGCCACCTGGTCGATGACGCGCGGCGGAATCAGCGGTTCGTCGCCCTGCACGTTCACGACGATGTCGGCGTCCGCCCAGCCGCGGGCCGCGGCCACCTCGGCGATGCGGTCGGTGCCGGACACGTGCGTGCGCGCCGTCATGTGGACTTCCGCGCCGAACGCACGCGCGACGCTGGCGATGCGCTCATCGTCGGTGGCGATGATGACCTCGGCCGCGGCGCAGGAACGCGCGCGCTCGTGCACCCACTGGATCATGGGCTTGCCGGCGAGCAGCATCAGGGCTTTGCCCGGCAGCCGCGACGAGTCGAACCGCGCTGGAATGACGACGCGATAGTGGCTCATCAGCGCTCCAGCAATGGATCGTCGGGCATGAGCTGGCGCGCATCTTCCTCGAGCATCATCGGCACACCGTCGCGCAATGGAAACGCCAGGCGTTCCCCGCGACACACCAGCACTTCTGCGGCACGCTGAAACTTGAGCGGCCCCTTGCAGATCGGGCACGCGAGGATGTCGAGCAGTCTTTCATCCATTTGCCTGGCTTCCAGTGACACGGGTCTTGAACGCACTGGCACGTGCGAGCACGAGATCGGTCAGTTCGCGCGCCTCGTTCTCCGGGAATTCCGCGGTGACCGGAACATACCAGCAGCGGTCGTCGGCGAAGGCGACGCATTTTACGGCATCCTTCTCCGTCATGATGACCGGCAGGTTGTCGCCGAAGTTCAAATCACCCGCCTTGAACGCGTGGTGATCGGGCAGCGGATGTTCGTACAGCGTGAGTCCCGCGTTTCGCAGCATGTCGAAGAAGCGTTGTGGATTGCCGATGGCCGCCACCGCGTGCACGCCCGTGCCGCGAAAACTGGCCAGCGCACGCAGCGAACCGCCTCCGGACACCGGCCGCGCGTCGCCGGGCCGCATGTTCATGACGAAGCGCGTGCGCTCGAGGAATCCCGGCAGCGAAAACCCGGGCGCGGTGATGGCGCCGTTGACCACCACCGCGTTCACGCGACGCAGGCGCCGCGGCAGCTCGCGCAACGGGCCTCGCGGCAGCAGGCAGCCATTGCCGAAGCCACGCTGACCGTCGATGACCACGATTTCGCAATCGCGCATCAACGCCAGATGCTGGAGGCCGTCGTCGCAGATGACGATGTCAGCCCCGTCGGCCACCGCGGTTTTCGCGGCAGCGACGCGATCCTTGCCGACGAACACCGTGGCCTGCGCGCGGCGCGCGAGCAGCAGCGGCTCGTCGCCCACTTCCGACGGGCGGCTGTGCACCGTGACGCGCGTGACGCCGCGCGCGCGGCCGCCATAACCACGCGACACGATGGCAACGCGCAGGCCCACGGCCGACAGGTGCGAGGACAACCAGGCCACCAGCGGGGTCTTGCCCGTGCCACCCACGGTGAGGTTGCCGACCACGACCACGGGCGCTTTCACGCGCACGCGATGACGCAGCCCCATGCGGTACAGCAGGCTGCGAAGGCCCATGGCGCTGCCATATAACAAGGAGAGCGGCGCCAGCCACAGCGGGCCCTTGCCGCCGTACCACATCGATTCGATCTTCGATCTCAATTGCGGAATTCCGAGCGCTTGAGACTCGCGTAAGCGCCATCGCGGTTCACGAGCTCGGCGTGGGTGCCACGTTCGACGATGCGGCCATCTTCCATGACGATGATCTCGTCGGCATGTTCGATGGTAGTCAGGCGATGCGCGATGACCAGCGTGGTGCGATTGCGCATGAGGCTCACCAGCGCCTGCTGGATGCGGCGTTCGGATTCGTTGTCGAGCGCCGACGTGGCTTCATCGAGGATGAGAATGGGCGCGTCCTTGAGCAAGGCCCGGGCGATGGCTATCCGCTGCCGCTGGCCGCCCGACAGCAACGCACCGCGATCGCCCACTTCGGTGTCGAGCCCTTGCGGCAACTCGGCCGCGAATTCATCGACGTAAGCGGCCTGCGCCGCGGCCTCGACGGCTTTCGGATCCGGATTGTCGACGCCGAACGCAATGTTGTTGCGGATCGAGTCGTTGAACAACAGCACATCCTGGTTCACGAGCGCGACGTTCGCGCGCAGGTCGCGCAGATTGCAGTCGCGCACGTTGATGCCATCGACGAGGACCTCGCCGGCCGTGGCGTCGTAGATGCGCGGCACCAGGCCCACGATGGTGGACTTGCCGCTCCCCGAGCGCCCGACGATCGCAATGTTCCTGCCCGCGGGTACCTCGAGGCTCACGGAGTGGAGCACTCGCCCCTTCTCGTTCGAATATTCGAAACTCACGTCGCGGAACTCGATGTCGCCGCGCACGCGCTCGAGTGGCCGGCCACCGGTGAAATCTTCGGTCGGCTGGTCGAGCACCTCGAAGACGCTGGCGCCCGCCGCGAGCCCCTGCTGCAACGGCCCGATGGCGGTGACCAGCGTGCGCATGGGCGCCGTCGTGAGCAGCAGCGCCGTCAGGAAACCCCAGAATTCCCCCACCGTCATCGAGTTGTCGTGCACCTGCACGAGAGCCATCCACAACACTCCGCCCAAACCGATGGACGCGATGAACTGCACCACCGGGTTGCTCGTGGCCTTCGCGGCGATCAGCTTCATGTTGCTGCGGCGGTTGTGCTCATTCACCTCTTCGAAGCCGCGCGCTTCCTGTTCCTGCGCGTTGAACACCTTGATGACGCGCTGGCCGTCGAGCGCTTCCTTCGTGACGCGCGTGACGTCGCCCATCGAGGACTGGATGCGCGCGCTGTAACGGCGGAAAGACTTGGTGACCTGCCGGATCAGGAACGAAAGCGGCGGCACGAGGATCACCACGAACAGCGCGAGCTTCCAGTTGAGCACGAACAGCAGCCCGATCTGCAGGATGATGGTGAGCGAGTCGCGGATCAGCGCGCCGGTGGAATTGGTCGTGGCTTCGGCCACCTGCTCGATGTTGAACGTGAGCCGCGAGAGCATCGCGCCGGTCGACTCGCCGTCGTAGTGGCGCGCCGGGAAATGCAGGTACTGGCGGAACAGGTCGCGTCGCAGCGCCTTGATGATCTGGCGCGAAACGTAGCCCGGGAAATACACGCCGATGTAATCGCCGAGGCCGCGGAGCAGGAACAGAAGCGGAGCGCCGATGGGCACGAGCCACAGCACCGTCGGGTCTTTCTTGACGAACCCCAGGTCGACGAAGCTCTGCACGAGCAGCGCGAACAACGGACCGGTCGCGGCGAACAACGCCATGCCGACGACGCCGATGAGAAACATGCCGAGATGCGGTCGCGCGTAAGCCAGCAGCCGGCGGTACACGTGCGCGGCATCGAGAGGCGCCGCACCTGCGGGAGTGTTCATTTCACCGGCGGCGATTCTTCGACCGTGGCGATGTTCAGACGCACGAAGCCGAGCTTGCCCAGCACGTCCATGGCGCTCACCACCGACTGGTGCGTCGCCCGTCCATCGGCGCGCACGGTGACGGGTTTGTCGCGATCGGCGCCCGCCACTTCGAGCAGCGCGGCGCGCAGCGTATCCGGCGAGGAGTTGATGAGCTCGCGATCGTTGACGCGATAGCTGCCGCTCTGCGTCACCGTTACCACGATCGGATCGACCTTCTGCTTGCCCGTGGGCGCGAGACTGGCCTGCGGCAGCTCGATCTTGAGACGGCCTTCCTGCATGAAGGTGGACGACAACATGAAGAAGATGACCAGCAGCAGCGAGACGTCGATGAGCGGGATCAGGTTGATCTCCGGATCATCCCTTCCCTTGCGGGACTGCATTCTCATGCGGTGCGAGCGACGCCGCCGTCGCTGTCTCCGCTCTGCTCGCCGGCGCCCAGGGAGTCGGCGAAATTCACCGCGATCTTTTCCATCTCGACGACGATGCGCTCGACCTTGCCGCGCAGGTAGCGGTGCGCCACGTAGGCGGGAATGGCCACCGTGAGGCCCGCCGCGGTGCAGACCAGCGCTTCGGAGATGCCGCCCGCCAGCAGGCGCGGATCACCCATGCCGCCCAGCATGACCGCGTTGAACGCGCGGATGATGCCGGTGACGGTGCCGAGCAGGCCTAACAACGGCGAAATGCTGGCGATGGTGCCCACGGAGTTCACGAAACGTTCCAGCTCGTGAACCACCTGGCGGCCCACGTCTTCGACGCGTTCCATCATGATCTCGCGACCACGATGGCGGTTGGCCAGCGCCGCCGCCAGCACACGCCCGAGCGCCGAGTTCTTTTCGAGCGCGTCTATGACCTTCGGGTTGACCTGGTTGCGCTCGGCGAGCTCGGAGACCTTCTTGATGAGCTCCTGGGGCAACACGCGCTTGCGCTGCAGGGTCCAGAGCCTTTCGAGAACGATACCGACGAGCGCGATCGAGCAGAAGATGATCGGCCACATGAATGGGCCGCCGGCCCGTACGAGTTCCCACATAGGCCGCGACTATACCGGAGGGCGCGGCCGAAAGGGTCATGGCGAGCGCCGCCAGACGAAGGGATATCGCGAGGCGCGAGCCACGCCAACCACGTCCACGCCTGACGTCCCTAAGCCGAGTTCGATGCCGCCGTCGCGCCGAGTGTCGAGCACCCTGGCGCCAGCCGCGCGCCAACGCGCGAGCGTCGCTTCGCGGGAGCGTGAATTCGCGACACCACCGGCGGCGATGGCCACGACCGCCGCACTGGCCTCTATCCACTCCGGCGCCGACGCCACCGGGCTTGCATGCCGGCTCACGAGAACCGCATCGCTCGCCAGCGCTTCACGGCCAACGCGCGCGATCAGTTCCCGCTCCGCCGCGACGTCGAGGTCGCCGCCTAGCAGGATGGAGTGCGCGCCCGCCGAGATGCGCAGCGCGCAGTAACGCCCGCCGCTGCCTGCCGCGAAACTCTGGAAGCGTACTCCATCCCGGTGGAACTCCGAATCCGTGCAAGTCCGCACGGGCAGCGAGTTCGCGGCCCAGGCGCCACCGACCAGCACGGTCCGCACCGCGCGTTCGAACGCCAGCGTGGCCGCGGCCCGCGCGCGGTCGCGGTCGAGCGAGGGCAGCACCAGCAGGTCGACGTGGTCGCGCTGCAGGGCATCGAGCGCCGGCAGCACCCATTGGCGGAGCCTCGCACCGCGCGTATTCCAGCTGTCGCCGGTGTCGAACAGCAGCACATGAGAATGCGTGAACACGAGCGCGGCCGCGCCGCGCCCGGCGTCGAGTACGCTGATGCGCGCCGTGCCCGGCTCGGGCAGGCGCGACGGCGCGAACAGCAGCGGCAACGCGGCGCAAGCCGCGGACATGCGCAGCGACAGCGGCCAGCGCCGCAACAGCAACAACGCCGCGAGCGTCGCGAACGGGTACCACCACCATGCAGGCGTCGCGCGCCACAGCGAGAAATGGAGGTCCGCTGTCCAGGTGAGCACCGGCCAGCCCCACTCGTACAGCGCCGCTGCCATGCCAAAGAAGAAGTGGCACGAGGCAGGCGCCACGAATACCGCGAGCGTGCCCGCCAGCACCAGCGGCACCAGCACGAAAGAAACGAGCGGGATCGCCACCAGGTTCACGACCAGCCCGGCGATCGACAGCCCGCCGAATACCGCGAACGTGAGCGGCGCGAGCGCCAGCACGATGGCGCATTGCAGGCGAACGAGGTTCACGAGACGCGTGGCGACCACGGCGGACTCATCGGCCGCGTTCAGGAGAATGACTCCCACGGCCACGAAAGACAGCCAGAACCCCGCCGACAGCGGCGCGCGCGGATCGGCGCACAGCACCGCGACCAGCGCCAGCGACCAGACGCGGGCGGCGCCCGCGTGACGCGCGCCCAGCCTCACCCACGCGAAGAGCACGAGCATGAGCCAGGTGCGCTGCGCCGGCACCGAAAACCCCGACAGCAACGCATAAGCCCCCGCGGCCGCGAGGCCTAACAACATTGCGAACCGCTCGCGCTCGACACACCTGGCGAACGGCAGCCAGCGCCACGCGTGGCGCGCGACGACGAACGCCGCCAGCGCGAACATCGTGACGTGCAACCCCGAGATGGCGACCAGGTGCGTGGTGCCGGTGGCGTTGAACACGCGCCACTGGTCGGCGCTCAGCCGATCGGCAAGGCCCACGGCCAGCGCCGTGAGCAGCGCCGCCGCGTCCGGGTCCACGACCACCTCTGCGATGCGCGTGGCCACGCGCGCACGCAGCGTGTCGACCGACGTGTTCGCCGGCGCGAGACGCGTGTTGAGCGCGGACGGCAGCACCCTGCCCGCGAAGTGCACACCATCGCGAAACGCATGGCGCGCGGAATCGGGCCCGGCAAAGTTGCGCACCTCGCCGAGAGGCGCGAGCCGCACCAGCAGGCGCCAACGCTCACCCGCGCGAGGCACGAAGGCCGCGTCGCGCCACACCAACCGCGCGCGGCGCGTGCGGGTGTCGCGCGATGCATGTCCTTCGACGAGCGTTGCGTCGATGTCGAACCGCAGTTCAGGACCCGCGCGCAGCGGAACCGAGCGAATGACGCCGTCGACCAGCAATCGCTCGTCCGCCGCGTCGGCGGGCACTTGCAGGGCCAGCCATTGGAGCGTGGACGCCCAGCCGATGACCATTCCCGCGAGCAGCGCCGCGAGATGTCGCGCAATCGCAATCTTTCGAAGGCGCGTGCTGAAGGCCAGCACCGCGCTGGCTCCGGCGAACAGCAGCCACGATGTCGCCGGCAGCGATGCCGAAAACAGCCCCAGCAGCACGCCCGCAAGCAATGCCAGCGCGCCGGTCACGCGTGCCGGCGCCCGATGCTAGAGTGCGCCCCGATGCCACGCCGACTGTTCCGAAAGATCACGCCAAGCAACGAAACGTTGCGCACACACTGGGCGCTCAAACCGTTCACGCGATTCTTCGGTGACCCCAGGCTGTGGTCGCTGCAGCGGCGCACGGTGACGCCGGCGTTTGGCGCGGGACTCGCCATTTGCTTCGTGCCGCTGCCCATTCACATTCCGCTGGCGGCGATAGCCGCCATCTTCTGCCGCATTCACATTCCCACCATCATGCTGACGCTGATGTTGATGAACCCGCTGACGTTTGTGCCGCTGTTCATGCTGGCATTCAAAGTGGGCGCCATCGCCACCGGTGCGCCACCCAGCAATTTCCAATTCGAGATGAGCTGGGACTGGGTGCAGAACGGCCTGGGTGCCAATTGGAAACCTTTCCTCGTGGGTTGTGGCCTGACCGGCGCGCTGTTTGGCCTGGTGGGCTGGGCCGCGCTCGACCTGACATGGCGTTACAGCGTGCGCAAGAGATATCGCGAACGCCCGGCGTCCACCAGCGACTAATCAACCGCGTTCGAGCAGATTTCCGCGTTCCAGTTCGAGGATGCGATCCATGCGCGCCGCCAGGCGGCGGTCGTGCGTGACGACGATGAGGCTGGTCGCCAGCTCCCGGTTCAACTGCAGCATGAGCTCGAACACCGATTCGGCATTGCCGCCATCGAGATTTCCGGTGGGCTCGTCAGCCAGCACGATGCGCGGATTCGTCACCAGCGCGCGCGCCACGGCGGCCCGCTGGCGTTCGCCGCCCGACAACTCATGCGGGCGATGGATCAGCCGCTCGCCCAGGCCCACGCGCTGCAGGATCGCGCGCGCCGTGTTTTCCGCGTCCTTCCTGGGCGTCCGGCGCACCAGCAGCGGCATGGCCACGTTTTCCAGCGCCGAGAATTCCGGCAGCAGGTGATGGAACTGGTAGATGAAGCCGAGCGTGCGGTTGCGCAATTCGCCGCGCGCCTTCTCTTCGAGAGCGTGGATGTCGCTGCCGGCGATCTTCACGACACCGGCGGTCGGCCGGTCGAGTCCGCCCAGGATCTGCAGCAGCGTGGTCTTGCCGGATCCCGAGGCGCCGATGATCGCCAGGCGTTCGCCGGCGCGCACCGCCAGGTTCACGCCCTGCAGCACCTGCAGATCGATGGGGCCCTGGCGAAACGCGCGTTCGACGCCGGTGGCTTCCATCACGAGCTCGGCTGTCATGACGGCCTCATTCATGGCGCAGGGCCTCCGCCGGCAGCGTGCGCGAAGCGCGCCACGCGGGGTAGATAGTGGCCAGCGCCGACAGCGCCAGCGCCACGCCGGATACCTGCAGGACGTCGCCGAGACGCACTTCGGAAGGGAGATCGCTCATGAGGTACACACTCGCATCGAGGAATTGAATGCCGAAAGCCTTTTCGATGGCGTGGATGACGTCGGTGACGTACAGCGCCAGCGCCCAGCCGAGAAACGCGCCGGCGATCGTGCCGACGAGGCCGATCAACGCGCCCTGCACCAGGAACACCTTGAGCACGTTGACGGGCGCCGCGCCGATGGTGCGCAGGATGGCGATGTCCGTCTGCTTCTCTTTCACGATCATCACCAGCGTTGCCACCAGGTTGATCGCGGCGACCACCACGAGGATCAGCAGGATGAAAAACATCATGGACTTCGTGAGCTCGATCGAGAGGAAGAAATTCGCATGGTCGCGCGTCCAGTCGTTGACGAAGTAGCCGGCGCCGTCGTAGTCGATGGCGCGCGCCACGGTGCGCACCATCAGCGGCGCGAGGAACGGATCCTCGAGCGCCAGGCGCAGGCCGGTCACGCTGTTCCCGAGGCGATAGAGCGTGGCGGCGTCGTTCATGTGCGTGAGCGCGAGTCCGCGGTCGAACTCGTACATGCCGGACTCGAAGACGCCGATGACCGTGAAGCGACGCATGCGCGGCGCAAAGCCTGCCGGTGTGGGGCTGCCCTCGGGCGCCATGACCACCACCTTGTCGCCCGTCTTCACGGCGAGCTCCAGAGCGAGCGCGCTGCCGAGGATGATCTGGAATTTTCCGGCCTGCAGCGACTCGAGCTTTCCCTCGCGCATCCGGCCGCCGAGGCCCACCGCCTTCACCTCTTCTTCAGGAAGGATGCCGCGCACCATCGCGCCAGCCACGCGATCGCCATTGGCGAGCAGGCTGCGCGATTCCACGTAAGGAACCACCGCCACCACGCCCGGCTCGCGCGCGGCGTCGCGCTGCGCCTGGCGCCAGTTGGCAATCTCGCCTTCGATGCCGGTGATGGTGGCGTGCGAGGTGACGGTCAGCATGCGGCTGCGCAGCTCGCGCTCGAACCCGTTCAGCACCGAGAGCACGACGATGAGCACGGCCACGCCCAGCGCGAGCCCGATGACCGACATCGACGCGACGAACGACACGAAGCCGCTGCGATGCGTGGACCGCAGGTACCGCGTGCCTATCTTCCATTCATAGGACCAGTCGAAGCTCATTCGTATCTCAGCGCGTCGGCTGGCGGAATGCGCGAGGCGCGGAACGCCGGGTAGATAGTGGCGGCCAGCGTTATCAGCATGGAGATGCCGGCGATCCAGACGATCTGCCCGAAGCGCAGCTCCGAGGGGATGCGTGTAACCATGTACACGTCGGAGCTGAAGATCTCGAAGCTGAACAGCCGTTCGAGGAACGCGGCGGCCGGCCCGGCGTAGTAACCCAGCCAGCAACCGAGCACGACTCCGAGCGCGACGCCGAACCACGCGATGACGCTGCCCTGGATCAGGAAGATGGCCATGACGCGGCGCGGTGACGTGCCCAGCGTGCGCAGGATGGCGATATCGGTGCGCTTGTCGGTCACCACCATCGCGAGCATCGCCACGAGATAGAAGGCCGCGACCGCGATGATCAGCATGAGGATGATCGCAACCATGGTCTTCTCGATGCGGATGGCGCGGAAATAGCTGGCGTGGTCCACGGTCCAGTCGCGCACCTCCACGCCCGCCGGCAACAGCTTTGCGAGCGTGGCCGAATTTTCGCTGGCCTCGAGTGCGTTGCCGAAATTCACGTGCAGCGACATGCGTGCATCCGGGTTCGGCAACAGCGCGCGCACGTCTTCGATGGCGGCGATCAGCAATTCGCCGTCGTAGTCCTGCAATGCCGCGTCGAACACACCGGCCACCAGGAATTCCCGCAACCTCGGTTCCGGCACTCCGTTCGCGTCGGTCGTGGGCACCAGCACCGAGATCGGATCGCCCACGCCCAGCCCTAACATCTGTGCGATGCCGCGGCCGATGATGACGTGATCGGAACCGGCCTCGAGATCGGCGAGCCTGCCTTCGACGATGGCGCTGGCAATCCGCGCGACCTCGCCTTCGTGGTTGGGATCGATGCCGCGAAGCCGCACGGGCAGCATGTCCGGCTTGCGCACCGCCAGCGCCTCGATTTCGATGAACGGGGCGGCGCCCGTGACATTCGGCGCGCGTCGCACGATCTGCGCAAGGCTGCTCCAGTCGGGCGTGGCCCTGGAATCGGGCGCGACGAAAACGCGCGCATGCGCCGACAGCGCCAGCAACCGGTCGCGCAACTCCCCTCCCAGGCCATTCATGACCGACAGGATCACGATGAGCGCGGTCACGCCCAGGCACACGCACAGCAGCGAAACCCAGGTGATGAACGAAACGAAGAACTTGTGGGAGCGGGCCCGCACGTAGCGCAGGCCGATGAACAAGGGCAGGGAATTCAGCATTGCGCGGGATTCTGGGCCAAAAATCGGACGGAGATCACAAAAGCACTGTTAGTTTGAGTCGGTACATGGCGACAGCGGCTGACTTTGCCACAGCGGGGGGTATATTGCCGCCACGGTCGAGTCGCCGGCCGCAGGAGAAAGCCATGCTTGCCCGCACCATCAGGTTCAGTTGGATTTTAGCTGCAACGTTTGCAGCCTCAGTGCCACCCGCCGCGGTCAGCGAGACTCTGGCCATCGACGGCCAGGTCGCCATCAAACCCGCCGGGATCGAAACCCCGCTGCGCGGATCCACGATGACCGCCGTCGAACAGAAATTCGGCGCCCCGGCCAACAAGAGTGGGCCCGTAGGCAATCCCGCCATCACCAAGTGGTTCTACCCGAACTTCGTGGTCGTGTTCGAGAACGACAAGGTTCTGCACGCGGTGGTCGTGTCGAGCTGATCGCCTTCTGATAATGAGCGGCGCGCCCCGGGCGCGCCTCGTTCAATGGGCACGGCAGCAGACCGTGCGTGGGTCGTGACGGCGGAGTAAGCTGCCGCGCTTTTCGCACCGACCCCGCCTTAGATGCCTGCATTGCTCCACCCGGCCCTGCCCAGCCCCAAGTCGCGCCAGCACTGGCACCAGCTCTATGGCTCCGCGCGCAGCCTGGCGCTGGCCGAAGCCGTTGAATCGGACACACGCCCGTACCTGGTCATCGCGCGCGATGCGCGTGAGCTCGACCAGCTTCGCGCCGAGCTCGCGTTCTTCCTCGGCGGCAGCCGGTCCATTCATGTGCTGCCGGACTGGGAAGTCCTGCCCTACGACCTGTTCTCGCCGCATCCCGACATCATCTCCGAACGCCTCGCGGCGCTCGCGGAAATGCCGCGGCTCAAATCGGCGGTGCTGCTGGCCGCGGCGGACACGCTGGGCCAGCGCATCGCGCCGCGGGGTTACGTGGACGGCCGGACGTTCAACCTGTCGGTGGGCGACAAGCTGCCCATCGAGCCGCTGCGTGCGCGGCTGGTGGAATCCGGCTATGCCTCGGTGTCGCAGGTCAGCGCGCCGGGCGAATTCGCGCTGCGCGGATCGCTGTTCGACGTCTACCCCATGGGCGCCGGCACCCCGCTGCGCGTCGACCTGTTCGACGACGAGATCGAAGCGATCCGCGAATTCGATCCCGACACCCAGCGTTCCGGTGAATCGCTGAAACAGGTGCGCCTGCTGCCGGGCCGCGAAATGCCGCTGGACGCGGACTCGGTCAAGGCGTTCCGCCTGCGTTACCGCAAGCGCTTCGAGGGCGACCCCACGAAGAGCGTGATCTATCGCGGCGTCAGCGATGGGCTCGCCCCTCCGGGCATCGAGTTCTACCTGCCGCTGTTCTTCGACACCACCGATACGCTGCTCGACTATCTACCCACGGACACGGTGGTGTGCGCGGGCGCGGAAATGCCCGCCGCCGTGGAACGCGCCGCGCGCAGCATCGCCGAACGATACGAAGAGCGGCGGCACGACGTGGAGCGCCCGGTGCTCGCACCGGATGAGCTGTACCTCGCGCCCGAAGAACTGCAGGCGCGGCTCGACAATTTCACGCGCATCGATCTCGAGAGCTTCAAGGTCGAGGATCCCGCCAGGGGCTTCAACTTCGCCACCGCAGCGCCGCAGGAATGGCGCATCGACCTGCGCTCCGAGCGGCCGCTCGCGCCGCTCGAAAATTTTCTCGACACGTATCCGGGACGCGTATTGCTGGCCGCGGATTCCGCCGGGCGGCGCGAAGTGCTGCTCGAGATGTTGCGGGCGCACGGGCTCAAGCCCAAGGGTGTCGCCGGCTGGCACGAGTTCGTCGAGAGTGATGCACCCTTCGCGCTGTGCGTGGCGCCGGAGATGGCCGGGCTCAACATCCTCACGCCGCCCATCGCCGTGCTCGGCGAAGCGCAACTGTTCGGCCAGCGCGCGCGGCAGGAACGCCGGCGGCGGCGCGCGGCTTCCGATCCCCAGGCGATCCTTCGCGACCTCACGACGCTGGGCCCCGGCTCGCCCGTGGTGCACGAGGAGTACGGCGTGGGCCGCTATCTCGGGCTGCAGGTGATGCAGGTCGCCGGCCAGGACGGCGAGTTCGTGGTGCTCGAGTACGCGGGCGGCGACAAGCTGTACGTGCCCGTGCAGCAGCTTCACCTGGTCTCGCGTTACTCGGGCGCCGCGCCCGAAAGCGCGCCGCTGCACAAGCTGGGCACCGACCAGTGGGCCAAGGCGCGCAAACGCGCCGCCGACAAGATCCGCGACGTGGCCGCCGAGCTGCTCGACCTCTACGCCCAGCGCCAGGCTCGCCGCGGGCCGTCGCTGCCGTCGAAGGAACTGGAGTACCAGGCGTTCACGAGCAGCTTCCCGTTCGAGGAAACCGCCGACCAGGCCGAAGCCATTCGCCAGGTGCTGCAGGATCTGGACAATGAAAAACCCATGGATCGCGTGGTGTGCGGTGACGTGGGCTTCGGCAAGACCGAAGTGGCCATGCGTGCGGCGTTTGTCGCCGCGCAGGCCGGCAAGCAGGTGGCGGTGCTGGTGCCGACGACGCTGCTCGCCGAGCAGCACACCAACAACTTTCGCGATCGTTTCGCCGACTGGCCGGTCCGCATCGAGTCACTGTCGCGTTTCAGGAGCGGCAAGGAATCGAACGCGGTGCTCGATGGCATCGAGCGCGGCACGGTGGACATCGTCATCGCCACGCAGAAGCTGCTGCACGCCAACGTCCGGTTCAAGGATCTCGGGCTCATCATCGTCGATGAAGAGCACCGCTTCGGCGTACGCGACAAGGAGAAGCTGAAGACGCTGCGCGCCGAAGTGCACGTGCTGACGCTCACGGCCACGCCGATTCCGCGCACGCTGAACATGGCACTGGGCGGATTGCGCGACCTGTCACTCATCACGACGCCACCGGCCGAGCGGCTCGCGATCAAGACCTTCGTCACCGAGTGGCACGCGCCCACGCTGCGCGAGGCCGCGTTGCGCGAGTTCCGCCGCGGCGGCCAGGTGTATTTCGTGCACAACGTGGTCGAGACCATCGAGAAGACGGCACAGGAAATCGCCAGGCTCATTCCGGAAGCCGAGGTGCGCGTCGGTCACGGGCAGATGCGGGAGCGCGATCTCGAGCAGCTCATGGTCGACTTCTATCACCGCCGCTTCAATTTCCTGGTGTGCACCACCATCATCGAAAGCGGCATCGACGTGCCCACGGCCAACACCATCATGATCGATCGGGCGGACAAGCTCGGCCTCGCGCAGCTGCACCAGCTTCGCGGCCGCGTCGGACGTTCGCATCACCGGGCCTATGCGTACCTGCTGACGCCGCCGCGCAAGGCGCTGTCGCTGGATGCCGTCAAGCGGCTCGAAGCCATCGAATCGCTCGAGGACCTCGGCGCCGGATTCGTGCTGGCCACGCACGATCTCGAGATCCGCGGCGCCGGCGAGTTGTTAGGCGAGTCGCAGAGCGGCGAGCTCACGGAGATCGGCCTCACCATGTACCTCGACCTGCTCGAGCAGGCCGTGAAAGCGCTCAAGGAAGGCAAGGAACCGGTCCTGGACCGCCCGCTCGCCGCCACCGCGGAGGTGGAGCTGCGATTGCCGGCGCTGCTGCCGGAGAGTTTCGTGGCCGACGTTCCCGTGCGGCTGGCGCTGTACAAGCGCCTGGCGGCCGCGCCCGACAATGCCGCCATCGACGCGTTGACCGAAGAGATCGTGGACCGCTTCGGGCCGCTGCCGCCGCCTGCCACCAACCTGCTGCGCGTGGCAAGGCTCAAACTCGCGGCGCGCGCCATCGGAATCCGCCGACTCGACCTGGGCCCGCAAGGTGGCTACGCGCTGTTCGAGGAGCAGAACCAGGTGGACCCGCGTGCTGTCATACGCCTGGTGCAACACCCGGACCGGGACTATCGCCTGGAGGGCTCGCTCAAGTTGCGGATATCGCGCGAGACCGACGAGGACGCGGAACGTTTCGAGTTTGCCGAAGATTTCCTCGCCGAGCTCAAGGGCGCTGCAAAGCCACGCGGTGCGAACAGACAATAACGACCCGGTATACTTCCCGCCCATGACGACCACCGGCCGCTCCCGTTCGCGAACTCTGATTGCCGCCCTGCTGCTCGCGCTCGTGAGCGCGAGCGCCACGCTGCCACGGGCAGCGGCGCAGACCGCTCCATCCGCCCGCGTCTATACCGTCGAGATCATCGTGTTCCGGAACATGAGCGGCGCCGGCGGGCCCGAAGACTGGAGCGTGAAACCCGTGGCGCGCGGCCCGGACACCCCGGACGCGCCGATCACCGGCAAGTTCGTGCAGTCCGTGCCGGCGGCGCAGTTCCAGCTCAACGACGTCGCCCGGAAACTGCAGAACACGTCTAACTATCAACCCATCGCGCATTTCGCCTGGCAGCAGACCGCCAGCTCCTGGGGTTCGCGCGCCGGGTTCACCGTGGCGAAACTCGCCGGCGCCACGCCGGGGCTGTCCGGCATCATCTACCTCGAAAGCGGCACCTACCTGCATCTCGGCATGTCGCTCAACTACCAGACGTCCAATCCGCCCGAAGGGCTCGGCGCTCCGCCCGACACCGTGTTCACGCTCAGTGAATCGCGCCGCATCCGCGTCGACAAGCCGAGCTACTACGATCACCCGGCGTTCGGCGTCGTCGCGCTGGTGACGCCGGCGAATCGTTCGACGGGCGGACGCTGACCCCACTGGGGCGATAACGCCACACCCCGGCGCCCCGACAACCGCCGGCCACGGCTTTAGTTAGACGCGATTGCGCGATGCAATGCGCGAAAGTGTGAAGAATTTCCATGGTGCAAACGTTCGCGTCGCGAGCAGTATCGACGCAAACGCGAAGGAGAGCGCCATGGGAATGTCGAGACGGGAATTTTCCCTGTTGATGTCATCCGCCGCGGCGGCACTTGCCGCTCCGCGGGCGCTCGCGGCGCCGCTCAAGGTACGGCGCGGCATCCACACGCTCGGCGCGACGGACCTCGACGTGCTGCGCGCCGGCATCAGCGCGATGAAGGCGCTGCCCACCGAGGATTTCCGCAGCTGGATGTACCAGGCGGGCGTGCACGGAAGCACCGCGGCCGAGGCCGCCGCCATTCCCGACGGCGCCACGTACTGGCGGCAGTGCAAGCACAACAGCCCGCATTTCCTGACGTGGCATCGCTGGTACCTGCTGTTCTGCGAAGAGATCATGCGGCTGCTCGCCGATGACTGCCACCTGACGCTGCCGTACTGGGACTACATCGCCGACAATTTCCTGCCGGAACCGCTGCGCATTCCAGCCGACGTCACGACCAATTCGCTGTACGACGACACGCGCCACCCCGACATCAACACGGGGGTGAGCGGGATCTCCGGGTTGCACACCGACGCACTCGATGTCGTGGACTTCCTCATGTTCTCGGACGACCTCGCTTCCAATCCTCACAACGGCGTTCACAACCAGATCACCGGCAACATGGGCCTGGTCCGCACCGCGGGACGCGACCCGGTGTTCTGGCTGCATCACTGCAACATCGATCGTTACTGGGAATGCTGGATCCGCAAAGGCGGAGGGCGCGTACACCCCGGCAGTCCCTGGAGCGACGAGGAGTTTCCGTTCCACTCGCTGACGGGCCGGCGGGACGTCATCGTGGCAGACGGGTTGCGCACCGCGGACCTGGGTTACACCTACGACAGCCTGCCGTGCAGCCTCCTGGTGGTCTGGGAAATTCCGGATTGGATCCGTGACCTGGTGTTCGTGCGCGTGCCATGGCGCAGGCCGCCGCTGCCCGATCCGCCACCCTGGCGCGAAATTCTCGAGTTGCCGCCGCTCACGCTCAACGGTCAGCCCACGGCCGTCGTGGTTTCTCGCGCCGAGTTCCTGCGCGCCGGCGGCGCGAATGCCCGCCGAGTGGCGGTCGTCCTGCACGGCGTCGAAGGCCTGAGCGCCAGGGAGAACCGCGCTTTCAGCCTGGACGTCGCGCTCGCGCCCGACGCCAAACGCATCGCGGTCAACGACTTCAGGGGCGTGGCGCCCATCGATGCGTTCGGCAACTTCGAGTTGTCGGTGCTGGCGGAACACGCCGAACATCACGGCGCCTCGTCAGCGCTGGTGCTCGAACTGCCCGAGCGTGCGTTGAAAGCCTTGTCGGCCGGGGGTGATGAATTCGCGCTCGTGTTTTTCCGTCGCGGTCACGTGGACCGCGACGGCCGGCCGCGCCCGTTCGACGCCAAGCAACCCTTGTTCCGAATCGGCGCGACGCGGCTGGCGGTGCAGTGAAATGGGGACATTCCTGATTTGCTAGCAAAAGGGGACGGGGCTCGGTGGTGGAGCGTCAGCGTCGTGCCTCGATCCCGCTTGCAAAGAAATCGGAGATTGGGACCTACTTCGAGCGCCCGGCGGAAATGTGAGCGGCCGCGTGCCCTCTACGCGCTGACGCTCCACCGCCGAGGTCCGGCCCCTTTTGCTAGGAATTGGGGAGTGTCCCCATTTCAGCGAAAGTCGCTTTCCTCGGCGACGATGATGCGGTTGCGGCCCTGCTCCTTGGCGCGCGCCACCGCGGTTTCGGCGGCCTTCAGGAATTTGTCGGCCGAGTCTTCGGCACGCGCAGTGTGAATGGCCACACCGCCGCTCACGGTCACGTATTTCTGGGTCGAGCGCGGGTGATGGATCTGCTGCTCGCGCACGCGATGCGCCACCGTGGTGGCATGCTGGATGACGTGGTCGGCGGTCGTGCCGTGCATCAGCACGATCACGCTGGCGCCCTCCCAGCGGCCGACGATGTCGGTGCCGCGCCGGAAGGAGCCGGCAATGGCCCGGGCCACGCGCTTGACGACGGCGTCACCGCCGGCGCGATCGAAGATCTCGTTGTAAGGGCCTAACTGGTCGATGTCGAACAGCAGCAGCGCGATGTCGGTCTTGTCGCGCTGCGCGAGCGCGAAATCGCGCTTGAGCACGTCCTCGAAGTAGTAGCGCGACGCGAGGCCCGTGAGCCGGTCTTCGCGCACCCAGTTGGGCAGGCCGCGGATGCCGGTATCGCCGGTGCGCACGCGGGTCCCGCCTTCACGGTGGTAGCCGATGAGGTGCGTGGCCTTGCCCTCGCCGTTGCGCAGCGGGTAGATCTGCATGTCGTTGACGAACACCGTGCCGTCCTTGCGCTGGTTGCGCACCAGCACGCGCACGGCTTCGTTGTGTCGCAGCGCTTCGCGCAAGGTGTCCAGCTCCTGCTGGTCCCGGTCGTCACCCTGCAGCATGCGCAGGTTCTTGCCTAACAATTCGGAAGTGTCGTAGCCGGTCAGCCGGCAGAACGCGCTGTTGACGTACACCACCAGCCGGTCGCCGCCGGCTTCGCAGATGACCACGCCGTCGGGCGAGACATCGAGCGCGCCGCGCAGAAAGTCCCCCTGGAAACCGTTCATGCGTTGCCCGCCGTCAGGTGCAGCCTGGGAGCCGCGGTGGCGCGCGCCAGCAGTTCCTGGCTGTTGCGCCACGCGTCGCCCGCGAACAATTCGTTGCGTTCGGGCGCGGGCCGGCCGCGCATGCGGACCAGGCGCATGTGCGCCGCGGGATCGGCTTCGAACTCGAGCTCATCGAGCAACCGGGCGACGGAGGGCCGGTCGTTGCACACCGGCAGCACGTCGCAGCCGGCGTCGAGCGCCGCTTCCGCGCGCGCGACGATGTCGCCGAATTCCGCGGCGCCACCCATGGAGAGGTCGTCGGTGAACACCGCGCCCTCGAACCGCATCTCCTCGCGCAGCGCATTCTGGATCCAGCGGCGCGAGAGGCTCGACGGCGCCGGATCGACGGCGGGAAACAGGATGTGCGCGACCATGACGCCCGGCAGGCCGTTGGCGATGAGGCGGCGATACGGCAACAGGTCGTCTCCGAGCTCCGTCCAGGCGCGCCTATCTACCGGCAACGCCTTGTGGGAATCGGCGACCACGGCGCCGTGGCCGGGAAAATGTTTGGCGGTGGCCGCCATGCCGGCGTCCTTCATGCCGGCCATGTACGCGAGCGCGAGCTGCGCCACCACCTCGGGCTTCGCGTGGAAGGCGCGGTCGCCGATGACCTCGCTCACGCCGTAGTCGAGATCGACGCAGGGAGCGAACGACAGGTCCACGCCGTGGGCACGCAGCTCGGCCGCCATGAGCCAGCCCATGGAACGTGCGAGCGCGACACCCGCCCTGGCGTCCACGTCGAATTCATGGCCGATTCGCCGCAGCGACGGCAGCGAACAGAAGCCGGGACGAAAGCGCTGGACCCGACCGCCCTCCTGGTCCACGGCCACCACCAGCGCGGGTGTGCGCACGGCGTGGATGTCGGCCACCAGGCGCCCTAGCTGCTCGGAATCGGCGTAGTTGCGCGTGAAGAGGATCACGCTGCCCACGAGAGGATGGCGCAGCACATCGCGGTCCTCGGGCGTCAGCTCGAGACCGGCCACGTCGACCATCAGTGGGCCAAGGGTCACAAAAAGGCTCTCAAATCCTGTCCAGAACAGCTATCGATTCCACGTGTGTGGTGTGCGGAAACATATCAAGTACACCGGCGGCGCGTAAGCGGAAACCCAGTTCGTGGGTCAGGACACCCAGATCGCGGGCCAGTGAGCCGGTGTGGCATGAGATATACACCACCCTGCGCGGGGCAAGATGTGCCACGGCGCTCAAAACCTCACGCGCGCCGACTCGCGGAGGGTCTAACAGGACCTTGTCGAACCCCCCGCGCATCCACGGGATGGTCCTGTCGGGCGCCACCGACAGGTCCGCGACCTGGAATTCGGCGTTGGTGATGCCGTTGAGGCTGGCATTGGCGCGTGCCCTCGCGATGAGGCCGGCTTCACCTTCGACGCCCATCACGGCCCGGGCCCGCCGGGCCATGGGCAGCGTGAAATTGCCGAGGCCGCAGTAGAGGTCCAGCACCCGGTCCGACGGGCCTATCTCCAGTAGTTCGATAGCCCGGGCGACCATGGCCTGGTTGATGGCGGCATTCACCTGGACGAAGTCGGTGGGGCCGAACTCGAGTTTCACGTCGAACTCGTCGAGGCGGTAGTGCAGGTCCACCGGGCCCGGCGTCAGGGGCACGATGGAATCGAGCCCACCGGGCTGCAACAGGATGCGCAGGCCGTGCGTCCGTTCGAATTCACGCAGGCGGGCCAGGTCCGGCTCGGGCAATGGATCGAGCACGCGCAGCACGAGCACGCGTTCGCCATCGGACAGCGCCACCTCGATCTGCGGGATGCTGGTCCGGCGTTCCATGGCCGTCAGCAGTTCGGCCAGCGCGGCCACCAGCGACGCGACGGGCTCGGCCAGCACCTCGCAACGTTGCACGTCGGCGACGTACTTGCCCTGCTTCTCGCGGAAGCCCACCAGGCTGCGGCCTTTCTTCGCGACGAAGCGCGAGGACAGGCGCGCGCGCCTGCGGTAGTTCCAGTGAGGGCCTAACAAGGGTGGCAGCCATTCGACGGGCGCGAGGTTGCCGATACGTTCCAGGTTGGCGGCCAGTTCCTTTTGTTTGACCTCGATCTGCGCGGCCGGATCGAGGTGCTGCAGGGCGCAGCCGCCGCACACGCCGAAGTGCGCGCAGCGCGGCGTCACGCGCCGCGGCGAAGCTTCGACGATCTCGAGGAGCTCGGCCTCGTCGTGACTCTTGTGGAAGCTGCGACGCCGGAACCTGACCTGCTCTCCGGGCAAAGCGCCCGCGACGAACGCGACTTTTCCGCCGGCCTCCCCGGCCCGCACGACGCCTTCGGCTTCATGCGTGAGATCGGCAACCACGCCGGCCTCGATACCGGCATGGCCTTCGCGCACCGGCTTGCTCACGACCCGGGCGTCCAGGCCGCCAGGAACTCGTCGAAGTGCGGTTGTTTGGCGTCGGCGAGCCAGGTACGCGTGCGCGTGAGCTCGTCCGCGAGACCTGTGTCCGTCAACCGGCCACGCATGTGCTGGAAGCGCAGGAATATGAGCCAGGTGTTGATGACGTCGGTCTCGCAATAACGGCGGATGCGCGTGAGCTCGCCCGCGCGATACGCGTCCCAGACCTGCGATCCGTCGAAGCCTAGCTTGCCCGGAAAACCGAGCAGCACCGCCGTGTCGGACAACGAGGCGCGGGCGCGCGCCTGGTAACCGGAGAGCACGTCCATGACGTCGACGTGGCGCCAGTGAAAGCGACCGAGGTAGTTGTTGTAGCGAAAGGCATTGTCTTCGTCACCGGTTTCCCAGTAACGCGGCGCCTGCACCTTGAAGCGCAGCGCGCGGTAGTGCAGCACCGGCAGATCGAATCCGCCGCCATTCCAGCTCACGAGCTCGGGCGTGAACTTGTCGATGCCGTCGAAGAATCGTTCCACCAGTTCGCGTTCCGGCGCGCCTTCGTCGCCGAGGCTCCACACCCGAAAGCCTTCACGCGAGCGGAATGCGCACGAAATGGCCACGATGCGATGTTGCTCGTGCGGCAGGAAATCGCTGCCCGAATCCTGGCGAGCCTGCGCCTGCATGGCCTTGCCGACTTCGTCGTCGGAAAGCCCGTCGAGACCGAACAGCCGCCGCCCGAATTCCACGTCGGGAACGGTTTCGATGTCGAATACGAGCGTGTTCATCGCCGCCCCTTTGCCAGGCGCTTCGCGGTGCGCACCGGCCGCGCTTTCGCTTTCTTCCGGACCCTGGGGGCCGTTTCGAGCACGGCGACGGCGACGATGAGGCCGGCCTCGTCGGTGAGCGTGACGTGCCCGCCGCCTATCCCGAGCTTGCGGCGCACTTTCTCGCCGCGCGGCGAATATGCGACCTCGGGTTTGCCCCATGCGTTCTGCACGACGCCGACATCGCGAATCCAGATGCCGTGCGCAAAGCCCGTGCCCATGGCCTTGACGATGGCTTCCTTGGCGGCGAAACGCATGGCGATGAATCGCTCGGGCCGCCTGGTGCGACCCAGCTGCGCGCGCTCGGCCGGCATGAGCAGCCGGTCGATGAAGTGATCGCCGAACCTCGCCAGCACTTTGTTGATGCGCGCGGCTTCGAGCACGTCGACGCCGATGCCGAAGATCATCGGCGCGCACCCAGCATCAGGGCTTTCATGTCACGCACCGCGGCTTCGAGCCCGGTGAAGATGGCGCGCGCGATGATGCAATGGCCGATGTTGAGCTCGACGATTTCGGCGATGCCCGCCACCGGCCCCACGTTGTTGTAGGTGAGCCCATGCCCCGCGTGTACTTCCAGGCCGAGGTTGGCGGCGCGTTTCGCGGCGGTAGACAGGCGCTCGAGTTCGCGCGCCTGCGCGGAACCCGTGGCCTCGGCATAGGTGCCGGTATGCAGCTCGATCACCGGCGCGCCCGAGCGCTTGGCCGCGTCGACCTGCGCGAGATCCGGCGCGATGAACAACGCCACGCGAATGCCGGCCGCCGCGAGCTTGCGCACACCACCCGCGACGCGTTCCACGTCCGCGGCCACGTCGAGCCCGCCTTCGGTGGTGATCTCGGCGCGGTTCTCGGGCACGAGGCAGCAGTCCTGTGGCCGCACTCCCGTTGCGATCTCCACCATTTCATTCGTGAGACCCATCTCGAGATTCATGCGCGTCTGCAACAGCGGCCGCAAGGCGCGTACGTCGCGATCCTGGATGTGACGGCGGTCTTCGCGCAGGTGCAGCGTGATGTTGTCGGCGCCTGCCTGCTCGGCCAGCAGCGCGGCATGCACCGGGTCCGGGTAGGGCGCGCGGCGCGCCTGGCGCACGGTGGCGACGTGGTCGATGTTGATGCCGAGATCGATGTTTGAATGGGTCATGTATTTCCTCGCCGCACGATCGACCGCGCCACGGTGCGCGTACGAAGCTCGCGGCCTTCCAGGCAATGGTCCAGCACCTGCCGCAACACGCGGCGCGCGACGTCGAGCGTCTCGCCGTCCTCCAGGTTTTCCTGTTGCAGCGCCAGCAGGCAGCGGCCGGAATATGCACCCGGCGCGTCTTCGCGCACCTGCGACAGGCCCTGCGTCGGCCGGAATTGATAGTAGCCATCGGGCGCGACCACGAACTCCAGGCCGTAGCCGATGCACTCCAGCAGCCGTTTCTCGAAGACGCGTAATGCCGTTTCCGGCGCGGGGTTGGTGGCGAGGCGGCGCAACGCCTCGGTGTAGTCGCTGAACAATTGCGGCTGCGGGTCGTGCCGGGTTGTCAGGTGGATGAGGAGCTCATTGAGATAGAAGCCTGACAGCACCTGGCGCGGCGGCAACACCAGCGCTTCACCATCCGGCTCGGCGCCGGACAACTGCGCGGCATCGCCGCGGCCGCTCCACGACAGCAGCAGCGGACGGAATGGCATGAGCAGGCTGGCCAGCTTCGATTTGGGACCGCGCGCGCCGCGTGCGAACAGCGTCAGGCGCCCGTGCTTCGCGGTAAAGACATCGAGGATCCGGCTGGTATCGCGATACTCGCGATGATGCAGCACGAAGGCCGGCTCGAGAGCGATGCGTTCGCGCGCCTGCGTCACGACCGCCCCTCATTCCATGCCGAGCTGCGCGAGCGCCCGGGCATCATCCGCCCAGTCTTCGCGCACCTTGACCCAGAGATTGAGATGCAGGCGTTTGCCGAGCCGCGCGTTGAGCTCTTCTCGCGCCTGCTGGCCGATGCGCTTGAGCCGCGATCCCTTGGCGCCGATCACGATGGGTTTCTGCCCGGCGCGATCCACCCAGATGACGGCATCGACGATGAGGCGCCCTTCTTCTTCGGCCTTCTTTTCGATTTCGACCGCGATGCCATAGGGCAGCTCTTCCACGAGCTCCATGGTGAGCTTCTCGCGGATGGTCTCGGAGATCTGGAAATCCTCGCCGCGATCGGTGCGCTGCCCGGGCGGGAACAGCTCGGGCGATTCCGGCAGGCGGGCGGCGATGACGTCGATGAGGCGATCGAGATTCACGCCCTTCTCCGCCGACACGGGCACCACGTCGAGGAACCCGTGCATGCCGGCGAGCTCGGCGACGAACGGCAGTAGTTGGTCCTTCGGATAGACCTTGTCGACCTTGTTGATGACGGCGATGGCCTCGCGGCCGGACTCGCGGATGCGCTGCAGGACCGCCTGGTCTTCTTCGCCGAAACGCAGCGCCTCGACGATGAACACCACGAGGTCCGCATCGGCGAGCGCGGAGGCGGCGGTGCGATTCATGGCGCGGTTGAGCGCACGTTTTTCGCCGAGGTGCAGGCCGGGCGTATCCACGAAAGCGATCTGCACTCCCGGGCGATTCAGCATGCCGAGCACGCGGTGGCGCGTGGTCTGCGGGCGCGACGTCACGATGGAGAGTTTTTCACCGACGAGCGCATTGAGCAGTGTCGACTTGCCGACGTTGGGTCGTCCGACGAGCGCGGCGAAACCCGCGCGGAATGTGGAGGTGTCGCTCATAGGGGATCGTCCAGGCCCAGCGCGCGTAATGCGGCCTGCGCGGCGACCTGCTCGGCGCGCCGGCGGCTCGGGCCCTCGCCTTCGGTTTCTACGTCCGCGTGCGACACGGTGCAGGAAACGACGAAGATCTGCGCATGCGGCTCGCCGCTGGTACGCCGGACGGTGTACACCGGCAGCGGGCGCGCATTGGCCTGCAGGTGCTCCTGCAAGCGCGTCTTGGCGTCCTTGAGAGTCGACGGTTCGGGCAGGTTGACGATCCGCGATTCGAACTTGGGGCCGATGATGGCGCGCACCGCCTCGAGCCCGCCGTCGAGGTACAACGCGCCGCACAGGGCTTCGAAAGCGTCGGCGAGGATGGATTGACGGCGAAAGCCGCCGGTCTTGAGCTCGCCCGACCCCAGCAACAGCAGCTCGCCGAGCTGCATCTCCTGCGCGATCTCCGCCAGCGGCTCCTCGCTCACGAGGCGCGCGCGCAGGCGCGAGAGATCGCCCTCGGTGGCCGTGGGGAATTCGCGGTACAGGCGTTCGGACAGCAACAGGTTGAGCACCGAATCCCCGAGGAACTCGAGCCGCTCGTTGTTAGGACCTTCGGCGCTGCGATGCGTGAGCGCGATCACGAACAGCGCGCGATCGCGCGGCGCATAACCCAGCCGGGCGGCAAGCACTTCCGCCTGGCTGGACGGCATCAGCCCCATGAGCGCTTGCGCATTCAGTTGATCACAACCGTTTTGTTGAAAACCATGAGCAGGTGGAGATTGCCGAACATCGGCACTGTCTTCTCGTAGTCGGCGGTCATCTGCCAGCCGGCTTCGCCCTTGGCAACGCCGATTTCCTTGACCGATGGCTCGTCGATGTAACCGGTGTCGAAGCGCCGCTCGAGGCTGGCGCGGATGATGGTCGGAGTCAGCGTCTCGTCGCTCTTCAGCTGCGAGGCAGTTTCCTTCATCGCCGTGAGGACCTTGTAGTAGTTCATGTACTCGGGCCCTACGCGGATACCTGCGTATAGCACCACGGCGACCGGGGTTAGCAGGAAGATCCAGCCGATCATCGTCACACCACGTTGCTTGCGCATGTTCACTCCCGAATGACGTTCATTGAATGCCATCGCCGATGCGGCTCCAGTTCACCACGCTGCCACGCTGCAGGTCGAAATTGAACCAGATTCGCGTCGCTTTGCCGACCAGATTCTGGTCAGGCACGAGACCCCAGCCGCGACTGTCGTCGCTGTTATCACGGTTGTCGCCGATCATGAGGTAGTAGCCGTCAGGAACCACGTCGAACTGGTGGTCGCCGCGATCGCGGCCGCTCTCGGACGGCGTGGCGTTGCAGACCCAGCCGCCGATTTCTTCGCGGATCTTCTTGCGATCGCAGGCGGGAAGCGGATTCGGGTTGCCGCCGAAAGTGATGCCATGGGCGCCCATGAGGCCTCGCTCCGACCGGCAGGACATGACCTGGTGGGTATGTGTGCCGATGGTTTCGGTGGAGAGCTTCAGCCCCACATAACAACCATCGCTGTAGTTGCCCACTTCCTGCAGCTCGATGGTCTGGCCGTTCACCACGAGGCGATCGTCATGCACTTCGACGCGATCGCCGGGCAGCCCGACCAGCCGCTTGATGTAGTTCACGCGGGGATTGGGAGGATGGCGGAACACCACCACGTCGCCGCGTTGTGGCGACCCGATCTCGATGAATTTCTGGTTCACCACCGGCCATCGCAGGCCGTAGGCGTATTTGTTCACCACGATGAAGTCGCCGTCGAGCAACGTGGGCATCATCGAATCCGAAGGGATGCGGAACGGCTCGAAGATGAAAGCGCGCACGATGAGCACGATGAAAGCCACGGGAAAGAAGCTGCGTGCGTAATCGACCGTGCCGGGCTCGGGCAGCGCGATGGGCGCGGGCTTGGCCGCGGCGGCGGCGGCTTCGCGGCCCTTGCGGAAGAACAGGTGATCGATGAGCCAGACGACGCCCGTGCCGAGCGACAGCAGCGCCAGCACCAGGCTGAAATCGAGAGTCTCGGCGGTGATGAGCCGCAGGATGACGGCGACCACCAGCCACGGAAGAACGGCATAGGCGATGCGCACCAGCGGCGGGTCCGGCACCGTGAGCGAGCCTGCGTCGGTGGCGCGACGCGGCGCCAGCAGCCAGCTGTCGAACGCGCACCACAAGCCGACCGGTATCGCAAGCCAGCTCGCGGGTACGGCCAACTGCTTCAGCAGATCGAGGATTTCGTGCATGCGTTACTTCCCGACCTTGAGCACTGCCAGGAAGGCTTCCTGCGGAATCTCCACCGAGCCAATGTTCTTCATGCGCTTCTTGCCCTCTTTCTGCTTCTCGAGCAGCTTCTTCTTGCGCGAAATGTCGCCACCGTAGCACTTGGCCAGCACGTTCTTGCGCAACGCCTTGACCGTGGCGCGGGCGATCACGTGACTGCCGATCGCGGCCTGCACCGCGACTTCGAACATCTGCCGCGGAATCAGCTCCTGCATCTTGTCGACGAGTTGCCGGCCGCGCTCGTAGGCGCTGTCCTTGTGAACGATGAGGGCCAGCGCATCGATCTTTTCTTCGTTGATGAGGATGTCGAGCTTGACCAGCGGCGCAGGCTCGAAGTGGCTGAAGTCGTAGTCGAACGACGCATAACCACGGCTCGTGGATTTCAGCCGGTCGAAGAAATCGAGCACGACTTCCGCGAGCGGCATTTCGTACTGCAGCGAGACCTGGTTGCCGAGATACAGCATCTTCTTCTGCCGGCCGCGCTTTTCGTTGCAGAGCTTGAGCACTCCGCCGACGTGATCCGGGGGCACGAGGATGTTGGCGATGATGATGGGTTCGCGCAGCTCGTCGATGCGGTCGACCGGCGGTAGTTTGGTGGGGTTGTCGACGAACATCACCTCGCCGTCGGTCTTCTTCACTTCGTAGACGACGGTCGGCGCCGACGTGATCAGCTCGATCTGATATTCGCGCTCGAGCCGCTCCTGCACGATGTCCATGTGCAGCAGGCCCAGGAAACCGACGCGGAATCCGAAGCCGAGCGCGCCCGACACCTCGGGCTCGTAATGCAGCGCGGAATCGTTGAGCCGCAGCTTGGACAGCGCGTCGCGAAACTTGTCGTAGTCGTCCGAGACGATCGGAAACATGCCGGCGAACACGCGTGGCTGCACCTGCTTGAAGCCGGGCAGCGGTTCGCTGGCCTGCTTGTATTCGAGCGTGATGGTGTCGCCCACGGGAGCGCCATCGATCTCCTTGATGCCGGCGATGACGAAGCCCACATCGCCGGGGCCGAGTTCGCGCGCGGGCACGGACTTAGGCGTGAAGCGGCCGAGCTTGTCGACCTGGTGCGCCCTGCCCGTCGACATCACGCGAATTTTCTCGCCGACCTTCAGGGTGCCGTTGACGATGCGCACCAGCGTGACCACGCCCACGTAGTTGTCGAACCACGAGTCGACGATGAGCGCCTGCAGCGGCGCTTCGGGATCGCCCTTGGGCTGCGGAATGCGTTCGATGAGCTGCTCGATCAGCTCTTCGACGCCCTCGCCGGTCTTGCCGGAAACCTTGAGGGCGTCGTCGGCCGAGATGCCGATGATTTCCTCGATTTCCTTGATGACGCGGGCGGGGTCGGAAGACGGCAGATCGATCTTGTTGATGACGGGGACGACTTCGAGGCCGAGCTCCGTGGCGGTGTAGCAGTTGGCGACACTCTGCGCCTCCACGCCCTGCGTGGCGTCGACGACGAGCAGCGCGCCATCGCAGGCCGCGAGCGAGCGCGAGACTTCATATGAGAAGTCCACGTGACCGGGCGTGTCGATGAGATTGAGCTGGTAACGCTCGCCGTCGCGCTTCGACGTGTAATAGAGAGTGACCGCCTGCGCCTTGATGGTGATGCCGCGTTCACGCTCGAGCTCGAGGGAATCGAGCACCTGGTCCTGCATCTCGCGGGCTTCGAGTCCACCGCAAATCTGGATGAAACGGTCCGCCAGCGTGGACTTGCCGTGATCGACGTGGGCAATGATCGAGAAGTTGCGAGTTCTGTGCATCAGGAGAGGTGGGCCCGCCGATGCGTCGGGCGAGCAAGGCGCTCGCGCCTTGGAGCGCCGGCAAAAATCAGCGCGGGATTATAGCGGCAGGAGGCCGCAGCAACCTCAAAAGTTCTTTGGAATTCAGCGTGTAATGGCAAATAACGCTGCCGTCGAGCAATAAGACCGGCACTTTGAGGCCGAATTGGCGTACCAGCTCCGGGTGGGAGTCGACATCGACCACGGTGACTGGAGGCAGGGATTGCGCGCGTTCGAGCTCCGCCAGCGCATGCAACATCTCGTCGCACAGGCCGCAGCCCTCGCGGCTGACGACCACGAGACCGGGCGGGATCATTTGCGCCGTGGCGCGAGCCCCAGACCCTGGGTTGCGGCGGCCGCCTTGGACGCCTTCACCTGCTTGGCGATGAGCTCCACGGTGTTGGGCGGCACTTCACCCACGGCGGTGACCTGGTGGCCATCGACCACCGTGGAGAACGCCGAGGAAGAACCCACGCGCGACGGACCTTCCGACGGCTTGCTGTCGGGCATGCGCGGCTCGACGAAAACCGAAACCGAAGCGATGCCGTCGGTGAACACGAGATGTGCCACGGGTTCGCTGGAACCCGGCATGGCCTGGGCCGAACGCGTGGCCATGCGGAAGCCGGGCGGCAGGCGCATGGCATCCCACAACGCAGGCGCCGAGTGGCTGGCGACCTGCCGGTCGGCGCGCAGCCAGCGGTAGTTGGAGGCATCGATCTGCGGCTTGAACATGGAGTCGGGAATGCGCTCCGGCAGGTCGATGGTGGAAAACACGATCTGCTCGATGACTTCGCCCGACTGATTGCAGAGCTGGGTCTTGAGCGGCATGGACGTCTGCTCGTCGATCCACAGGCGGTAGCCGTAGCGGTATTCGTCGCGCGGATGCAGCGCGACCACGCGCGTGTCGCGGCCCAGCAGGCGCTGGCGCTCGCCACCGCGGATTTCATAGACGAGGTCGTTGCCTTCGTCGATGGCGGGCAATGCGCCGAGCAACGCGCCGTCAGGCGCACGGCGCTCGACCAGCACGGTGCGCTTGTCGGGGAAATAGCAGATGAGCTCGTTGCCTTCGCGAATGACCTCGCGACCCGAACCGTCGAGCGACAACAAGCGCTCGGACACGTCGCGTCCGCGGACACGGTGGATGATGCGCAGAGTCTCGACGCGGCCGCCGTGCACGTGCGTGAACACGCCGACGTAGTTGCGCGTGGTGAGCGCCTTGTTCATGCGCTCGAGCCATTCCTTGGGTTCGGCGCCAAATGCAACACTGGCGCCGATCAGCAGGCTCAATGCGGCGAGGCGCGCCACCGCCGTTCTGGACGCATGAACGTGGCTCGAATCACGGAGCATCGTTGGCACCTGCAGCTTCGGCATTCGTTTCGGCCGGGGCCGCGGCCTCGGGATCAGTGGCTACCAGGCCGAGCAACGCCATGCGGCGCGACAAAGGCCCGGAGTATTCGCTGTGCGCCACCACGTAGTTGGCGAGCCGCGCCGGTGGCGCAATGTTGGGGGACGAAGTGGGCGCCGGTGTGACATAGCGATCGGGTTCGCCATTGGACGGAGCACGCGCAGCCGGCTGAGCGGTATTGAGCGCGATTGTCGTTCCGGTGGCTTCGGGGGCGAGCACGATGGTTTCAGGTACCGGGTTGCTCGCGAGCATCGGTTGCGGACCCTCCTGCGTGCGCAACCACATGATGGAGACTGCAGCGACACCCGCGGCGATGCTGGCGCCGGCGACCGGACGCGCGAAACGCGCCCAGCGTGCGGCGGCCGATGTGTGGACAGCCACGGCGGGCACGCCGGCCGGGCGTGTGGACGCCACGGCGGAGTCGACCGTGCCGTCACCGTACGTGGGCTCCTGGGCGATGACCGACGACACGCGCCAGGCGACGCGATCGTGCAACGCCACACCCCGCTCGGCCCGCAGCGCGGCGCCGATGGTTGAAAAACGTGACCACTGTGCCCGCAGCGCCTCGTCGCGAGTGAGCCGGCGCGCGAGCAATTCGCATTCGGCTCCTGGCAGCTCGCCATCGAACATCGCAGACAACTGGCTGTCGCGCTCTTCGGTCATACCATTTCCTCTGTGCGGCCCAGGCCGCCTTCAAAAACTTCGCGCAGGCGTTTGTCGATGGCCTCGCGCGCTCGAAAAATTCGGGATCGCACCGTACCGACAGGACATTCCATGGCGGCCGCGATCTCTTCGTAACTCAGGCCGTCGAGCTCGCGCAGAACGATGGCCGTCTTGAGTTCTTCAGGCAATCCTTCGATCGCGGAGTTCACGATCTGGCGAATTTCTTCGGTGAGCGCCATGCCCTCTGGCGTATCCGGGTCCTGAAGCTTGGTTTGCACGCTGTGCGATTCCTCAGGGTCGTTCAGATCAAGGTCGTATGCGATCGGACTGCGGTCGCGCGACGCGAGACTGTTCTTGGCGGTGTTGATGGCGATGCGGTACATCCACGTGTAGAAGGCGCTGTCGCCACGGAACTGGGGTAATGCCCGGTACGCCTTGATGAAAGCTTCCTGCGCGATGTCTTCCGCTTCAGCCGGGTTTCGTACGTAACGCAACACCAGCTTCACCACCTTGTGCTGGTACTTGCGCACCAGCAGATCGAACGCAGTCTTGTCACCACGCTGCACGCGTTTGACGAGAACCAGGTCACTTTCCTCAACCGTCACAGGAGCACCCCGGCTCCTTTCGAGCTGAATAGACCCTGAACGCCCGTGAAAGTTTCCTTTTGGGCGTGAGCTAATCGAATGATTTTTAATGGCGCGTGACGCACTTCAAACCTTGGGCCGGATGGTAACAGCGGGGCGCCGTGAGCGCCCGGAACCCGGCACGAGCCGCGCGAGGTGCCGGCTGAGGCGCCGGAAGGACCGCGGGTCGCCGGCCCCCGCCTCCACCAGCACGGCCCGACGCCCGGTTGGCGTTTCGAAACGCAAAACCCAGCGCCGCACCCCGATCCGGAACGATCCGGGCGCCAGCGTCGCCGCATGACGCGCGAAACTGTCCCCCAGGCACACGATAAATTCGCCCGCCTCCGTCCATTCGATGGCGCGAACCGCGTGTTGCCCCTGGAGCAACACGAACTCCCGAACGCAGCGAATTCCCGCGATGGCCATCGCAGCGCAGAACGCGATTCGCACCGGCCCTGGCAGCGCGACCGAGAACCACGTGACGGCGCACGCCAGCGTCAGCCACGCGAGGCACGCCGTTGCCGCCATACGTGAAGGAAGCAGATCAATTCGATTGCAGGAGCTGGCGGCAGAGCGCCGCGCAACGCGGGTCGGTGGGGACATCTCCCGCGAGCAGATAACCCGCGATGTCGGGATCGGGCAACTCCAGAAATTCGGCGAAGGCGGCGCGTTCGTCGCTTGCGGCTTGCGGATATCGTTCCCGCAGGTAACGCAGCAGCAGGAAGTCGAGCTCTTTCATGCCACGCCGGCACTGCCATGCCAGGCGGCCTGTTTCAATGTTGGCGTTCAATCATCATCTTTTTGATTTCGGCGATGGCCTTCGCCGGATTCAGATCCTTCGGGCAGGCCTCGGTGCAATTCATGATGGTGTGGCAGCGATACAGCCGGAATGGATCTTCGAGCTCGTCGAGCCGCTCGCCGGTGGCCTCGTCGCGCGAATCGATGATCCATCGATAGGCCGCCAGCAGCGCGGCGGGACCGAGGTAACGCTCGCTGTTCCACCAGTAACTGGGGCAGGCCGTGGAGCAGCAGGCGCAGAGGATGCACGCCGAAGGCCGGTCGATCTTTTCCTGGTCTTCCTTCGACTGCGGTCGCTCGCGGTCGGGCGGCGCCGGCGTGCGCGTCTGCAACCAGGGCTTCACGGCGGCGTACTGCGCATAGAAATTGGTGAGATCGGGCACCAGGTCTTTCACGACCGGCATGTGCGGCAACGGATAGATCTTCACGTCGCCCTTCACTTCACTGCAGGCCTTGGTGCAGGCCAGCGTGTTGAGGCCGCCGATGTTCATCGCGCAACTGCCGCAGATGCCTTCGCGGCACGAGCGGCGGAACGTCAGCGTGGGGTCGATCTCGTTCTTGATCTTGATGAGCGCGTCGAGAACCATCGGGCCGCACGCGTCCATGTCCACTTCATAAGTGTCCATGCGTGGGTTCTGCCCGGAATCCGGATCGAAGCGATAGATGACGAACTTGCGGACGCGACGCGCATTCGCAGGCGCCGGGTATTTCTTGCCGGCGGCCTTGTCGATCTTCGAGTTCGCGGGGAGCGTGAGTTCGACCATCGGTTGCTCTTTAGTAAGTTCTCGCCTTCGGCGGAATCGGCTCGACGTCTTTCGTGAGCGTGTTCATGTGCACGGGGCGGTATTCGATGCGTGTCCTGCCGGCGTCGTCGACCCAGCACAGCGAGTGCTTCTGCCAGTTCAGATCGTCACGCTCCTTGAAGTCCTCGCGCGCGTGCGCGCCGCGGCTCTCCTTGCGGTTCTCGGCGCTGACGATGGTGGCGGTGGCCTGGCCGAGGAGATTGTCGAGCTCGATGGTCTCGACGAGATCGGTGTTCCAGATGAGCCCGCGGTCGGCCACTTTGACGTCGGCGAACGACGCGTGCGTCTTCGCCAGGTCGCGCACGCCGTCCGCCAGCGTGGATCCGGTGCGGAACACCGCCGCGTCGCGCTGCATGATCTTCTGCATCTCGAGCCGGATCTCGGCGGTGCCGCGCGAACCCTTCGCGTTGCGGAACCGGTCGAGCCGGGACACGGCGAAGTCGCCGGCGTCCTTCGCGAGCGGCGCATGGGACTGGCCGGGCCTGATGACCGTGGCCGCATGACGTCCGGCCTCGCGTCCGAACACGACGAGGTCCAGCAGTGAATTGCTGCCAAGGCGATTGGCGCCATGCACCGACACGCAAGCCGCTTCGCCTACGGCCATGAGCCCCGGCACGACGGTGTCGGGATTCCCGTTTTTCGAGGTGACCGCTTCGCCGTGCACGTTGCAGGGAATTCCGCCCATGTTGTAGTGGACGGTGGGCAGCACGGGAATCGGATCCTTGTTCACGTCGACGCCGGCGAAGATGCGCGCGGTCTCGGCGATGCCCGGCAGACGTGCGTGAATGACTTCGGGGCCGAGGTGCTCGAGGTGCAGGTGAATGTGGTCCTTGTCCCGGCCGACGCCGCGCCCCTCGCGAATCTCGATGGTCATCGAGCGCGAGACCACGTCGCGTGAGGCGAGATCCTTGGCGTTCGGCGCGTAACGCTCCATGAAGCGCTCGCCATCGGAATTCGTGAGATAGCCACCCTCGCCGCGCGAGCCCTCGGTGATGAGACAGCCGGAGCCGTAGATGCCGGTGGGATGGAACTGCACGAACTCCATGTCCTGCATCGGAAGGCCGGCGCGCAGCGCCATGCCGCCACCGTCGCCCGTGCAGGTGTGCGCCGAGGTGCACGAGAAATAGGCGCGACCGTATCCGCCGGTGGCGAGGATGACGGTGTGAGCGCGATAACGATGCAATCGGCCGGTGGCCATGTCGAGCGCGACCACGCCGCGGCACGCGCCGTCCTGCATGACGAGATCGAGCGCGAAATATTCGACGAAGAATTCGGCGTGATGCTTGATCGACTGCTGATACAGCGTGTGCAGCATCGCGTGGCCGGTGCGGTCCGCCGCGGCGCAGGTGCGATGCGCAGTGCCTTTGCCGTAATGCGTGGTCATGCCCCCGAAGGGGCGCTGGTAGATGCGCCCGTCGTTGGTTCGCGAAAACGGCACGCCGTAGTGCTCGAGCTCGATGACCGCGGCCGGCGCTTCCTTGCACATGAACTCGATCGCGTCCTGGTCGCCGAGCCAGTCCGAGCCCTTGATGGTGTCGTAGAAATGGAAGCGCCAGTCGTCTTCACCCATGTTGCCGAGCGCCGCCGAGATGCCGCCCTGCGCGGCCACCGTGTGGCTGCGCGTCGGGAACACCTTGGTGATGCACGCGGTGGTCAGGCCCGCTTCGGCAAGACCCAGCGTGGCGCGAAGGCCGGCGCCGCCGGCGCCGACCACGACGACGTCATAGGTGTGATCGATGAATTCGTAGTCTTTCATGTCAGGGTCAGGCCAGCGCCAGTCGCAGGATCGCGAAGATGCCAGTGAAGGCGGCAGCGAAATGGAGGAACGTGGAGAGCACCAGCAAGGTGGTCTTCGCACCCTTGGCGTGTATGTAATCTTCGATGACCACCTGAACGCCGAGCTTGGAATGCCATGCGAGCGCAACCACGAGCAGCAATGCCAGCAGTGCCGGCCAGGGCTGCGACAGCCAGGCCTGCATGTCCTCGAACTTGCCGGCATGGCGGCGAACCAGGCTGACGGCAAACCAGGCCGACAGCGGGATGAGCGCGATGGCGGTGACGCGCTGTTCCCACCAGTGACCGACACCATCACCGGCCGAACCGCGCCCGAGCACCCTGCCCAATGGAGTGCGCAGGCTCATTCCATCACCGGCGTGGCGAAGTACACGGCCCAGATGAACAGCGCGAACAACACGAACGTGGCAACCACCACGAGGGCGCCGCTGCGGCGAGCCTCGCGTCTCTCGAGCCCGGCGCCCGCATCCCAGAGGAGATGGCGGATGCCGTTGCAGAAGTGATAGATGAACGCAAGCGCCCAGCCGGCCAGCAGTAGTTTGAAGAACCCGGAGCGCAGGACTTCGACCGCTTCCGCGTAGGCGGCGGGACCTTTCGCCAGCGCAAAGAGCCACCACACCAGCACCAGGAAACCCACCGACAGCGCGACACCCATGATCCGGTGCAGGATCGACAGCGCCATGGTGTACGCGAACTTGTAGATGCCTAGATGGGGAGAAAGCGGTCGCTGGTTCATCGTAGGCAGGCCTTAGAAGTCGACACAGCGGCCGTTCTTCTCCCAGTCGCCGAAGCGCGTGGGTTCCGGTCCCTGCGGACCACCGATTTCGGCGGGCGCCGCGGGTTTGGCGGCTCGAGTCGAGTTTCCGGTGTGCGCGGCTACCGAATCGGAATCGGTGGCGCTGGCAGGAACTACGTCGGAAGGGGCATTCGGCACGGGCGCGAATTCTGCCAGAATCGGCCGCGCACGACCACATGAAACTCCTGCAAAAACAAAGATGAGCACACTTGGCGGCGTCGATCTGACGAGCCCGACCGATGGATTGGGTGTACTGGCGTTTCGCGGAGCCGACGCCGCACGCTTTGCGCAGGGCCAACTTTCAGCCGATGTGGAGAAACTCGAGATCGGCGCCGCAACGCTCGCCGGACTGCACAACCCGCAAGGACGGGCGATCGCGCTGCTCACGCTGCTGCGCGCCAGTGCCGAGGAAGTGCTCGCGATCCTGCCGCGCGAACTCCTCGCGCCGGTCGAGCAAAGGCTTCGCAAATACATCCTGCGCGCCAGGGTTCGTATCGAGGATGTCACCGGCACGCTGCGCGTCGTGGGAACGGCGGCCGCAGCCGATTCTGCTCTGGTACACAAGATTCGCTGGGGCAATCGCTGGATGCTGCTCGTGCCTCACGCAACGGAAATGACGGCGACGCTGTCGCGCGCGGAGTGGGAGCGCGCCGATATCGCCGCTGGCTTGCCGCAGGTGTACGCCGCCACCAGCGAAGCCTTCGTTGCGCAGATGCTCAACCTCGACTTGTTAGGCGGCATCGCTTTCGACAAGGGTTGTTACACGGGCCAGGAGGTCATCGCGCGCGCGCATTATCGCGGCCGGGTCAAACGCCGGCTGCAGCGCTGGCACGCCTCCGAAGGCCCGGCGCCCGTTCCGGGAGACGATGTGCGCAGCGTCGATGGACGCTCGCTCACGGTGGTGCGCGCCGCGCCCGGCGCCGAGGGCGGCTGGGATCTGCTGGCGGTGGGGCCTTTCGCGGCCGCCAGTGTCGCCGCGGAACCTGCCACCGATGGCAGCGCGGGCGCCAGCGACAGACTGCGCGTGACGGGCCCGCTGCCCCTGCCCTATGAATTACCGGAATGACCTTCCGGCAAGGCCGACGCCACTAGCTAGCGGCGTGCGAACGACACTACCACCTGGGCGTACTCGGCGGCCCGCGCCGGCGTGAGCACGGGGTGATTGCCGACGAACTTGTGCCCGCGCGAATTGCGAGCGCGCTCGAGCGCACGGTTATAGGCGGGCGCGAGGCTGTCCGCGTCCGACGTCATGACCAGCACGCGCTGCGACACTTCGCCGAGGCGCGCGAGCACGTCGTGGGTGGCCTTGCCGCCTTTTGCGTCGGCATCGACGCCGGCGGCGATGCTCTCGTATCCGAGCTCCAGGTAATCGCGCATGAATTCGTAGACCAGCGGCAAAGTGTCTGCGGTGAGCTCGAATGACGGATCCCAGTCCTTGAGCGTGCGCACGCTGACGTCGAACGCGAAACTGCGATGCCCACCGTCGTCGGCGAGCCTGGGCGACAGCCCGGTGGTGGGGCCGGTCATCTTGCGAAGTTCTTCGGGAGCCAGGCCCGGCACGCCATCGAGCACGGCGCCGGTCACCTGCGCGGGTGAGGCTAACAACATTTCCACGGCCACCGAGGCGGAGAACCGGCCGCCGACCACGGTGTAGGGCACGGTATGCAAGGAGCCGCAGGCCTCGAGCACGTCGGCCGCGTATTGCTGCACGGTCCAGTTGCGGCACTTCTTGTGCGACCGGCCGGAGCCGGCGAGATCGAACGCGATGGCGCGAAAGCCGGCGCGCGCGAGGTGCGGCATGACGAATTCGTACATGCGGCCGCTGGCCGGCAGCCAGGGCAACAGCACGATGTCGGGGCCGGCGCCGCAGGCACGGAAGTGCAACTGTCCCGACAACGTATCCGCGAAGCCATAACGCATCGGCATCACGGCGCGATCGTGCGCAACTCCTGATCTCTCTCTCATCAGCCCTTCCCTTGTTCTCGTTCGCAGCCCGAAAGTCGGGGGCGCCAAGTGTACCCGCCTTATGGAAAGTATCTAAAGATCGATTGTCTGGACGGTCCTTTCGGAGATCGATGAGCCCAGAAAGCGCGCGCCGACGCGGGCGAAGCGCTCCGGGCTGTCGGTAGCCAGCAGACGCACAGTACCAGTGCGCGGCTCTCGCACCGCAAGGCCGCGAGCGGCTAGTTCGAGCGCCGTGGCCCGCGCCGTCGTCGCCGCCGAATCCACGACGCGCCGTGTCGGCCCCAGCTGCCGGGCGATCGCGCCCGCCATCAGCGGAAAGTGCGTGCAGCCGAGCACGACGGTATCGACGCGCGCATCGAGATGCGCGAGATAACGCTCGGTGACGGCATCGACGGCCTCACCTTCGCTCCAGCCCTCCTCGGCCAGCGCCACGAATACCTGTGCCGAAACCTGCGTGACATGTGCACCCGGCCGCAACGCAAGGATGGCGCGCTGGTATGCGCCGCCGCGCACCGTGCCCTCGGTGGCCAGCACGGCGATGCGCCCGCTGGCCGACGCTTCGCAGGCCGCCTGCGCACCCGGTTCGATGACGCCGATGACTGGCAGCGCGGGAAAGCGCTCACGCAAGCTCGGCAGCGCAGTGGCGGAAGCCGTGTTGCAGGCGACGACCAGCGCCTTGATGCCGCGGCTCTCGAGCGCCTCGGCCGCGCGCACCGAATAACGCGCGACGGTTTCCGGGCTCTTGGTGCCATACGGCAGGCGCGCGGTATCACCCAGATAGAGAAAATCTTCGCCGGGAAGCTCGGCGATCAGCGCTCGCAGCACCGTGAGTCCGCCGACCCCGGAGTCGAACACGCCGATGGGCGCATTCATTCGGGACGCATGTGCGGGAACAGCAGCACGTCGCGGATGGAAGGCGCATCGGTGAAGAACATGACGAGCCGGTCGATGCCCACACCCAGGCCCGCCGTTGGCGGCATGCCGTACTCGAGCGCGCGCACGTAGTCGGCGTCGTAATACATGGCTTCATCGTCACCGGCGTCCTTGCGTTCGACCTGCGCGCGGAAGCGCGCCGCCTGGTCTTCCGCGTCGTTGAGCTCGGAGAAGCCGTTGGCGAGCTCGCGCCCCGCGACGAAGAACTCGAACCGGTCGGTGAGGAACGGATCGGCATCGTTGGCGCGCGACAGCGGGCTGACCTCCGTGGGATAGGCGTACACGAACGTCGGATCCATGAACGTGTCTTCGGCGTACTTCTCGAACAGCTCGATCTGCAGCTTGCCGGCGCCATCGCCCGGCTTGAATGTGATGCCTCCGTTCGTGCAGAGCTCGCGTAGATAGGCGACGTCGCGCGCGCGGGCCAGGTCGAACCCCGGCACGTTCGCCGCCACGGCATCGATGACCGAGATTCGCGTGAACGGCTTGTCGAGGTCGTATTGCCGGCCCTGGTATTCGAACTGGCGCTTGCCGAACACCACGTCGGCAATACCTTGCATCGCCCTTTCGACCATGATGATGAGATCGTTGTAGTCGGCGTACGCGACATACAGCTCGAGCATCGTGAACTCGGGGTTGTGTCGCGTCGACACGCCCTCGTTGCGGAAATTGCGGTTGATCTCGTACACGCGCTCGAAGCCGCCCACCGTGAGGCGCTTGAGGTAGAGCTCCGGCGCGATGCGCAGGTACATGTCCATGTCGAGCGCGTTGTGGTGGGTCTTGAACGGCCGCGCCACCGCGCCGCCGGGAATGCTCTGCAGCATGGGCGTCTCGACTTCGAGGAAGTCCATCGAGTCGAGGAAGTCGCGCAGGTAGCGGAGAATGCGGTTGCGCGTGACGAAGGTATTGCGGCTCTGCTCGTTGACGATGAGGTCGACGTAGCGCTGCCGGTAGCGGGTGTCGACATCGGCCATCCCGTGCCACTTGTCGGGCAGCGGCCGCAGGCTCTTGGTGAGCAGTCGCAACTCTTCCACGCGAACCGAAAGCTCGCCGGTCCTGGTCTTGAACAACGTTCCGGTGGCCGCCAGGATGTCGCCGACGTCGTACTTCTTGAACGCGTCGTATGCGTCCCCGAGCGTATCGCGCTGCAGGAAGATCTGGATCTGGCCGGTGCGATCCTGCAGCTTGGCAAAACTCGCCTTGCCCATGACTCGCTGGAACATCATGCGGCCGGCCACGTGCAAGCGAACGGGCGGGTTGGCGTCGAACCACTCCGCCGGCTTGTCGCCGTATTCCGCCTGCAGCAGCGTGGCCAGCACGTCACGGCGATAGTCGTTCGGGAACGCCGGAATGCCCGCCGCGCGCGCCTGTTCGCGCCATGCAGCGAGCTTGGCGCGTCGTTCCGCGATCAGCTTGTTTTCGTCGGGCTTGTTCTCGCCGGGTCTGTTTTCGTCGTCGCTCACAAGCCCGCCTTCAGTGAAGCTTCCATGAAAGGATCGAGATTGCCGTCGAGCACCTTGTTGGTGTCGCCGATCTCGACCCCGGTGCGCAGATCCTTGATGCGCGACTGGTCGAGCACGTACGAGCGGATCTGGTTGCCCCAGCTCACGTCGCTCTTGGAGTCTTCCAGAACTTTGGCCGCTGCATTGCGTTTATTGAATTCCAGCTCGTAGAGCTTGGCCTTCAGCATCTTCATGGCGGTGGCGCGGTTCTTGTGCTGGCTGCGCTCGTTCTGGCAGGCCACGACGATGCCCGTGGGGCCGTGTGTGAGTCGCACCGCCGATTCGGTCTTGTTCACGTGCTGGCCGCCCGCGCCGCTGGAACGGTAGACATCCATCTTGATGTCGGCCGGGTTCAGGTCGACCTTGATGTCGTCGTCGACCTCGGGCGAGATGAACACCGACGCGAACGAGGTATGGCGGCGATTGCCGGAATCGAACGGCGACTTGCGCACCAGGCGATGCACACCCGTCTCGGTGCGCAGCCAGCCGTAGGCGTAGTCGCCCTTGATCTCGATGGTGGCGCTCTTCATGCCCGCGACTTCGCCCGGCTGCGAATCGATGACTTCCGCGTCGAAGCCGCGCGACGCCGCCCATTTCAGGTACATGCGCAGCAGCATCTGCGCCCAGTCCTGCGCTTCGGTGCCGCCCGCTCCCGCCTGGATGTCGAGGAAGGCGTTGTGCGAATCCATCTCGCCGCGGAACATGCGCTTGAACTCGAGCTTGCGCACGTCGGTTTCGAGCTTGCCGGTGTCGCGCTCGATCTCTTTCGCCATGCCTTCGTCGTTCTCGCTTTCCGCGAGATCGAGTAGTTCGGAGGCGCTGGTGATGGCGCCCGTGGCCTTGTCCATGTCGACGAGGTCCGCCGTCAGGCGTGCGCGTTCCTTGCCCAGTTCCTGGGCAACTTCCGGCTTGTTCCAGATTGCGGGGTCTTCGAGCTCGCGGCTTACTTCTTCGAGCCGCTCTTTCTTCTGGTCGTACTCAAAGAAACCCCCTCAAGGAAGACATACGTTCCTCGAGATCTTTGAGCTGACGCTTCAGCATGTTGATTTCCATAGGGGGCGCACTCTACCTGAGGGCGCGCTCCATGAATATCGACAAAGGGTCCGGTTTGTAGGGTGGAAACGCAGGAATCTCCTTGAAACCCGCGCGCCGGTAGAGCTTGAGCGCGCCGACGCTGACGTTTCCGGTTTCGAGCCGCGCCAGCGGCAGCTTCTCCGATCGCGCCCAGTCGAGCAGCTTCACCAGCATGGCCAGCGCGATTCCCTCGCCGCGTGCTTTCGGCTTGAGGTACATGCGCTTGAGCTCGGCCCAACCCCCGCAATTCTTCGCCGCACCGCAACCGACCAGCTCGCCGTCCTGCTCCACCACCAGGAAGATGCCGCGCGCCGCCGCCAGCGTCTCCGGCGGATCGAAGTGGTTGCTTTCGGCCGGGTACAGCGCGGAATTGAACGCATCGAGCTCGGCGATGAGCGCGCGCACCTGCGGGTCGAGCGGATCGCCGTCGCGGATCGTGTAGTTAGTGATGGGAGCCGCGCTCATGGCAGCACGTGGTCGACGAGCAGCTGCAGGCGGCGCTCGCCCTTGTATTCGTTGATGTCGAGCCGGTATACGAGACGGACGTCACCGGACGGCAGGTCCAGAACGTCATCGGCTCCCTTGAAGTTGAACGCGATGGCGTCGAAGTTGCGCGACTGATCCGCGGTGGTGACCCACATCTTGAGATGTTTGTCGCCCACCACGCGGGCATTCCTGATGGCGAACACCCCGTCGAAACAGGGTTCGGGGAATGCCTGGCCCCACGGACCTCCGTCGCGCAGCGCCTGCGCGGTTTCGAGCGCGATCTCCTCGCTCGAGAGCTCGCCGTCGGTCTCCACCAGATTCGACGGAATGGACGGATCGCGCCAGCGCGCCACCTCCTGGTCGAACGCGCGCGCGAAAGCATCGAGATGCCGCTCCTCGAGCGACAGCCCCGCGGCCATTGCGTGGCCGCCAAACCGGCTGATGAGCTCGGGATGCCGCGTGGCGATGCCGTCGAGCACGTCGCGAATGTGAATGCCGGGCACCGAGCGCGCCGAGCCCCGCAAACTACCGTCGGCATTACGCGCGAACGCGATGACCGGCCGGCGCACGCGATCCTTGATGCGGCTCGCCACGAGCCCGACGACACCCTGGTGCCAGCCGGCATCGAACAGGCACACGCCGTGGCGCGTGGGCGCATTGGCATCCGGTTCGCGCAAACCTTTCACCGCGGCCAGCGCCACACCCTGCATGCGCGCCTCGATCTCGCGGCGCTCGACGTTCAACTCATCGAGGCGCGTGGCGAGCGCCAGCGCCTCGGCTTCGGTATCCGCGAGCAGGCAACGGATGCCGATCGACATGTCATCGAGCCGGCCCGCGGCGTTGAGCCTTGGACCGATGGTGAAACCCAGGTCCGCAGCCGTGAGCGCCGACACGGATCGCTTGCCGATCTCCAGCAGCGCGCGGATGCCGGGCACGGCGCGCCCGGCGCGAATGCGCCTTATGCCCTGCGCCACCAGTACGCGATTGTTCACGTCGAGCGGCACGAGGTCTGCGACCGTGCCGAGCGCGACGAGGTCGAGGAAATCCGTAACCGGTGGCATCACCACCATGCCGCGCGCATCGATTTCGCGCCGCACGGCGGCCATCACGTAGAAAGCGACGCCTACGCCTGCGAGCGCCCGCGAACCGAAGCGGCTGCCCGGGACGTTGGGATTGACGATGACGTCGGCATCCGGCAGCGACGGTCCCGGCAGATGGTGGTCGGTGACCAGCACCTGGATGCCGCGCGCACGCGCCGCCGCGACACCGGCGTTGCTGGAGATGCCGTTGTCGACGGTGATGATGAGCGAGGGATTCCGCTCGGCGGCAAGCCCCACGATTTCGGGCGTGAGGCCGTAGCCGAATTCGAAGCGGTTGGGAACGAGAAAATCCACGGACGCAAAGCCCCAGGCACGCAGGCAGCGCACGATCAGTGCCGTGCTGGTGGCGCCATCCGCGTCGAAATCGCCGACGACGAGAATGCGGCGTTCGCGATGCGCGAGGATCAGGACCACGGCCGCATCGACACAGTCGAGAGTGCCCACCGGCATGAGCCGGTCGAGCGTGAGCGCGAGTTCCTGGCTGTCACACACGCCGCGCGCCGCGTAGGCGCGGCGCAGAACCGGATGCATCGCAAGATCCGTGATTTCGTTGCCTCGCGCTGCGCGCCTTTCGATGACCAGGTCCATGGGCGCCGATTCTATAGGCTCAGGCGCCCAGGCTTGCGAGCCAGGATCGACGACGGCGCCAGAATTTCCATTGCGGGCGTGCGCCGATCTGGAAGCGCCGATCGTTCGCCACCAGGTCGAGCTCGCCGATGTCACCGGTTACCAGCGCCGCCTTCGCCGGCCCGAACCAGTTTGCGTCCAGTGCATCCAGAGATTCTTGCGGTCCACCCGTCAACGCGGCGAACTCCACCACGACGTGCGCTGCCACAGCATCGATGTGCGCGAATTGCTTCGGAGCGCCACGCGC
>DASTXR010000164.1:0-12794 GCA_035765415.1 Steroidobacteraceae bacterium
CTGTGCGGCATGAACGTGTCCTCGCGCGGTCGGGGGGGCATACTCTCGCGTGGCGGCGGGGTGTTTGCCTATCTTTCGAAGGGGAGAGATTACACCCTTCCGTCCGTATCGCGTTCCCGCCAGGCCATCCATCGAACACGATCGACGCGGTCTGGCCCCAGGTCACGCCATTCTTGGTGACGAACGCGCCGCCGGCCGCATTCCTCACCTCCCAGCCCTGGGCCTGTTCCCCGCCGATCCAGGGTGCCGGCCTGCGGATAGTTAGGAGAAGCTGCGCGGCCGGCGCGATGCGCGCATGCGAGCCGCGCATGATGGCGGTGATGAACCGCGCGAGGTCGCGGGCCGTGGAGAGAAGCGCGCCCGCGGCGGCGAAGATCGAGAATTCGAACGGCGGATCGGGAGGAGGTCTTCGAAGCGAGCGTCACCGCGATGCGCCAGCGCCATTACCGGGCAGGGCGCCGATCCGGGTCGCCGGACTGGATGTCGAGCGGTCGGAATGACGTGGCGAACGGACGCGGAATTCCGTTGGCGGCGACGATCATCCCGATTTACATTCGTTGCCGATGCGACCTCGTGCCTGTCTGCTAACTATTGTCTTTCTGGCCACGGGCGCCGCTTGCCCGGCAGCCGACCTGGACTCGGGGAATCCCCTGAGTACCGAGTTGCTCGTCTTCGAGAAAGAAATCGCGGCCCAATGCAGCTCGGTGAAGGAGCAGCTCGCGCAATTCAAGGTGAAGGCCGATCCGTTGACGGGCTACAACCTCAAGGATGCGGTGCAGAGTCTCTGCGTCTGCATGCCCGCGAAGACGGCGCAGTGGAAGAGTACGCTCAATGACGCAGACCTTGCGCGTGAGGTCACCGGCGAGGAATTCCTGAGCTTCCTGCACACCGCCGTCATCGACCAATGCGCTGCCGAGCAAATGAAGGCGATGTACGGGCAGGGCTGCCGCCGGCGATTCAAGGCGGCCGGCATCAAGGTGTCCAGTTACTGCGCATGCATGAAAGAAGTGGTGAGCGCGTATTCGGACGCGATGACGGCGGCCATCGCCGCGGCCGCGTCAGACTTCCTGCCGATCGCCGCCGAAGCCGAGAAGAATGGCGAGCCTCTCCCCACGCGTCCGCCGATTCTCGAGTCTTACTACCAGGCGGACCTGGGTTGCAAAACCGCGAAGCGATGATTAACGCGCGAACGAGGCTATGATCTCAGGCAAATGAGCGCACGCTGCAGGATGTTCCACATTTTTGAGAATTCGAGATGGTTGGTGCTGGCGGGTCTGCTCATGTTCGGGCCGGCATCGGGCGCGGCCGAGCCGCCGGCGCGGCAGGTCCTGCTGCTGCAGTCGTTCTCGCGCGGCAACATGATCCTCGACCACTTCACGGTGAATCTTCGCGTCGAGCTCGATCAGCGCGTCGGCAAGCCGGTGAATGTCGTCCAGGTGGTCGTCGGCCCAACAGGGTTCGTAGGCCCGTCCGAGCAGGCGCTGGTCGACTTCATCGTGTCCACCTACGCCGGCCGGCCGCCACCCGACCTCATCATGACCATCGCCGGCCCTGCTTCGCAGTTCGCGCGCAAGTTCCGGTCGCAGCTGTTTCCGGATACGCCGCTCATGTTCGCGTCGGTGGATCAGCGATTTCTCGATGACGCAACCGTTGGCGAGAACGAGACCGCCATTTCAGTCATCAACGATTTTCCGGGTGTCGTCGATGACATCCTGCAAGTCCTGCCGGAGACGCGACATGTCTACATGATCATGGGTTCGGGAGTGCTCGCCAAATTCTGGCGCCAGACACTGGAGGAAGATTTCGCGCGTTTCGGCGATCGCGTGAAGTTCCACTGGTTCGATCAGCTATCCCTGGCGGAAATCCTGAGCCGTTGCGCCAGCCTTCCCGACCACTCGGCGGTTTTTTACCTCACCTTCGGCACCGACGCGTCAGGAGCGGCGTATGCGGACGAACGCGTGCTGGCTGAACTTCACGCGCGTGCGAACGCGCCGTTGTTTGCCGCCCATACCTCGTATTTCGGCTTCGGCATCGTCGGCGGACGTCTCATGAACATGGACGAGCTCGCGCGTCGCACGGCCGACGAGGCCGTTCGAATCCTGAACGGTGCGCCCGCGGGCGGCATCCGCGTCCCGCCGCAACTGCCAGGGCAGGCGATATACGACTGGCGCGAGCTGCAACGCTGGAACATCGACGAGGACCGCCTGCCAGCCGGAAGCGAGGTGCGTCATCGAAGCCCCAGTCTCTGGAGCGAAAACCGCGGCGTGGTATTGGGCGCGCTCGCCGCGCTCGCCCTGCAGGCCGCGCTCATCATCGGGATGCTGGTCGAGCGCCGCGCGCGGCGGCGCGCCGAAGTCGAGAGCCGGAAGAACCTGGCGCTCGTCGCCGATACCACTCGCCGCGTCACGATGTCGGCGCTGGGCGGCTCGATTGCGCACGAGCTCAGCCAGCCTCTCAGCGCGATGATGTACAACGCAGAAGCGCTCCGGACGATGGTCAGCGGCAAGCGGGCGACCTCGGAATACATCGCCGAAGTCCTCGCGGACATTCATGCCAACGGAGTGCTTGCCGGAGAGATCGTCGAGCGCCATCGGTCGATGCTGCGCAGTCACCAGATCCAGAAAAAACCGGTCGACCTGCAGAAAGTGGTCAATGACACGCTTGCTCTCGTTGCGCATGACGTGCGATCGCGGCAGATCAAGGTGACCATCAACCTGCCCACCTATCCCTGCATCATCGATGGCGACCCGGTGTTGCTCGAGCAGGTGCTCGTGAACCTGGTATTGAACGCCATGGACGCGATGGCCGAGACGCCGCCGGAGCGGCGTTTCATCACGATCAGCATCAGCAGTGAAGCCACGTCCAGCATGGTCGAGCTCTCGGTGCGCGATGCGGGATCGGGGCTGCCCGCGGAACTCATCGGCAGGGTGTTCACGCCCTACATCACCACCAAGCCGCAGGGCATGGGATTGGGGCTCGCGATCGCCCGGACCATCGTCGAGGCGCACGGCGGCACCATCGCTGTCCGCAACAACCTCGAAGGCGGCGCGACGTTCACCATCACGCTGCGCGCCAGCGATGCGCGCGAAACCGCGCCTGCGCAGACATATGCGCGGGATATCGTCGGAGAGTCGCGGAAAAACTGAAGTCGGCCGGCTCCGGGCGCCGCGCCGCAACATCGACTGGATAGATGGCCTCTATCGAAGTCATGCAAACAACCGAATTCCTTCTTCGGGTTCGCGCGCGTAGCTTCGCGCACAACGTTCAACGAAAGAGGGAATCGACATGTCAGCCGAACTCAAGTGCCCGGTCCATCACACCACGGGCGGGGGCACGTCGAACCGCGAATGGTGGCCGAACCAGCTCAAGCTGGATCTCCTGCATCAGCATTCGTCGAAGTCCGATCCGATGGGCAGGGACTTCGACTACGCGAAGGAGTTCAAGAGTCTCGACTACACCGCCCTCAAGAAGGATCTCGCGGCACTGATGACCGACTCGCAATCGTGGTGGCCGGCGGACTTCGGCCACTACGGTCCCCTGTTCATCCGCATGGCCTGGCACAGCGCCGGCACCTATCGCACCGGTGATGGCCGCGGCGGTGGCGGCCGTGGCCAGCAACGTTTTGCGCCGCTCAACAGCTGGCCCGACAACGTCAGTCTCGACAAGGCGCGCCGCCTGCTCTGGCCTATCAAGCAGAAATACGGCCGCAGGATTTCCTGGGCGGATCTCATGATCCTCACCGGCAACGTCGCGCTCGAGACGATGGGTTTCAAGACTTTCGGATTCGGCGGCGGGCGCAAGGACGTCTGGGAGCCGGACCACGACGTGTACTGGGGCAAGGAGACGAAGTGGCTGGAAGACAAGCGTTACAGCGGTGACCGCGACCTGGAGAACCCGCTCGCCGCCGTGCAGATGGGCCTGATCTACGTCAACCCGGAGGGACCCAATGGCAAACCGGACCCGGTGGCCGCTGCGCGCGACATCCGCGAAACCTTCGCGCGCATGGCGATGAATGACGAGGAGACCGTGGCGCTGATCGCCGGCGGCCACACCTTCGGCAAGACGCACGGCGCGGGTCCCGCGTCGCATGTCGGCGCGGATCCGGAAGCGGATGACCTGGAACACCAGGGTTTCGGCTGGCGCAGCGGTTTCAACACGGGCCTCGGCGTGGATGCGATCACTAGCGGCCTCGAGGTCACCTGGACTACCACGCCGACGAAGTGGAGCAACGATTTCTTCAAACACCTGTTCGGCTACGAATGGGAGCTGACGAAGAGTCCGGCCGGCGCGCACCAATGGAAACCGAAGGGTGACGCAGGCGCGGGCACGGTGCCTCATGCGCATGACAGTTCCAGACGCATCGCCCCTTCGATGCTGACGACCGATCTGGCGCTCAAGGCCGACCCGGCATACGAAAAGATCTCGCGACGTTTCCTCGAGCACCCGGAGCAGTTCGCCGACGCGTTCGCGCGTGCGTGGTTCAAGCTCACGCATCGCGACATGGGTCCGCGCGCGCGATATCTCGGGCCCGAGGTTCCCGCCGAAGAACTGCTCTGGCAGGACCCCGTCCCGAAAGTTGACCACCCGCTCATCGACGCGCAGGACATCACGGCTCTCAAGGCGAAGGTGGTGGCGTCGGGGCTGACCGTGGCGCAGCTCGTGTCCACCGCGTGGGCTTCGGCGTCGACATTCCGTGGCTCGGATATGCGCGGCGGCGCCAACGGCGCGCGCATTCGCCTCGCCCCGCAGAAGGACTGGGCGGTCAACGAGCCCGAGCAGCTTGCCAGGGTGTTACAGACGCTCGAAGGAATTCAGAAGGATTTCAACGCGTCGGCCCAGGGCGGAAAGAAAGTGTCGCTGGCCGATCTCATCGTGCTGGCCGGCGGCGTGGGTGTCGAACAGGCGGCGAAGGCGGGCGGTCAGACCGTGACGGTGCCGTTCAGGCCGGGTCGCACGGATGCCTCGCAGGCGCAGACCGACGTGGAATCCTTCAAGGTGCTCGAGCCCGTCGCGGATGGCTTTCGCAACTATCAGAAAACGCGGTTTGCGGTGCCCGCCGAAGCATTGCTCATCGACCGCGCCCAGCTGTTGACGCTCACGGCCCCCGAGATGACCGTGCTCGTCGGCGGCCTCCGGGTGCTGGGTGCGAACGTCGGGCAGTCAAAACACGGCGTCTTCACGGCGCGCCCCGGCGCATTGACTAACGACTTCTTCACCCACCTGCTCGACATGTGCACGGAGTGGAAGGCGACGTCGGAGGCGAAGGACCAGTACGAAGGGCGCGATCGCAAGACGGGCGCGGTCAAGTGGACCGGCACGCGCGCAGACCTGGTGTTCGGGTCCAACGCACAGCTCCGGGCCGTGGCGGAGATCTACGGTAGTTCGGACGCGAAGGAGAAATTTACAAACGACTTCGTGGCGGCCTGGACGAAAGTGATGAACCTGGATCGCTTCGATTGAAGTAATGCCGGAGACGGGTGGTGGAAGCCACCCGTCCGCAGCAGGGACCGGATAGAGTATGCGCACGAATGAAAAGAACCCGGTCCCTCGTCGGCATCGCCGTCGTCGTATCCAGTGTCGTACTCACCGTTGCCGGGGTAGTCGCCTATCGGGCCACGCAGCTTCTCGCATCGAGCAGCGAACAGGTACGGCAGTCCAAGGATCTCGAGCTCAGCCTCGAACGCGCGCTGTCCGCCATTCGTGATGCCGAAACGGGGCAACGCGGATACCTGCTCGCGGGCAGCGAGGACTATCTCCGGCCCTATCTGGATGCGCTTCTCGAGCTCGATGGACGCTTGCAGACCATCGACGCGCAATTGGAGGCGCGCGGCGATTCGACGGAAACCATGTACCGCCTGCGCGGGCTCGTGGCGGCGAAGCTCGATGAGCTTGCGCGCAGCATAGAGTTATATCGCTCGGGGCAGACGCTGGCTGCGATCAGCCTGGTGCGTTCCGACGAAGGCAAAGCGGCCATGGACAAGATTCGCGCGCTGATCGGCGAACGGGCCTTGCTCGAGCAGCGGCACGTGCAGGACCTGGTCGCGGCGGAGCGCCAGGCGCTGCGCGCCACGATTCGCTCGAGCCTGTCCGTCAGCGCGCTGGCCATCGCGCTCATGGTGCTGCTGGCTTACATCGTGAAGCGCGATTCAGCGCGGCTCCGGCACAGCGAGGAACGCCTGGCGACGACTCTGCGCAGCATCGGTGATGCGGTGATCGCCACCGACGAAAAAGGCCTGGTGACGATGGTGAACCCGGTCGCCGAGCAACTGACCGGATGGCAGATCGAGCACGCGCAAGGCAGACCGCTCGATGACATCTTCCGCATCGTCAACGAACATACACGCGAGACGGTCGAGAGCCCGGTGGCCAAAGTGCTGCGTGAAGGCCGCATCGTCGGCCTCGCGAATCACACCGTGCTCATTCATCGCGCCGGCAAGGAGACCGCGATCGAAGACAGCGCCGCGCCCATCGCCGATGCCGCGGGCCTCACGAAGGGCGTGGTGCTGGTGTTTCGCGACGCCACCGAAGAGCGCGCGGCGCAGAACGCGCTGCATGCGGCCGACCGGCGCAAGGACGAATTCCTGGCGACGCTGGCGCACGAGCTGCGCAATCCGCTGGCGCCGATTCGCCAGGCGGCGGCGCTGGCTTCTCACAAGGACGCCAGCGGGGAACAGGTGGAGTGGAGCCACGCGGTCATCGAGCGCCAGGCGGCGCACATGGCGCGGTTGTTAGACGACCTTCTCGACGTCTCGCGCATCACGCGCGGAAAACTCGAAGTGCGCCGCGCGCGCGTGGAATTGAAGTCCATCGTCGAATCCGCCATCGAAACGGCCAAGCCCGCCATCGATGCCGGCTCGCACAAACTGATCGTGGATATTCCCGAAGAGCCGCTGTTCCTGGAGGTGGATGCAATGCGCATCGCCCAGGTTCTCGGCAATCTCTTCACCAATGCCGCCAAGTACACCCATCGTCACGGCGAGATCCGGCTCGCGGTCGAGCGCGACAGGAACGAGGCGGTCATCCGCGTCGCGGACAACGGTATCGGGCTGGCCGCCGATGACCTGCCGAAGATCTTCGAGATGTTCGCCCAGGTGAAACCGACCTCGGACCAGCGGGAAAGCGGGCTTGGCATCGGGTTGGCGCTGTCGAGGGCGCTGATAACCCTGCACAACGGAACGCTCGAAGGCCGCAGCGGCGGCCTCGGCAAGGGCAGCGAATTCATCGTCCGCCTGCCGCTCGCCGGCAAGCCTAACTAGCGCTCTCCCGCGAACGGGCCAGGTAACCGCGCTCGCCGACGAAGAGCCCGCGCGAAGCCTCCACGCGCCACTGTTCGGGTGCGCCGTTGCCCAGCATGATCACCGCCGTGTGCAACGCGTGCATGCGCAGCTGCAGGTCCAGCGAGGGTAGTGCCGCCGCCGCCTGGGCCGGGTCGCCGCCGCGTCGAATCGTATCCAGGAACGCGACCACCGACTCGCCTTCGCCTCCCAGCGTCTTCACGAGCAGTGCCGAATAAGGTGCCGGATCGCGCTGCAGCCTCACGGCGATGGCGTACATCGCGAATGCGGTCTGATAGCCGTCGGATTCGCCGAGCGGCAGTGCCAGCGCCGATTCCATCATCGCGCGCGAGGCGCGATCGGACGATGCCACCAGCCGGATGATGCGCTCGTGGCCGTCGCCGATCTCCTTCGCCTGTCGCACGGCGGCTTCGAGATTGCCGCGCGCCAGCGCGACGTAGGGTTCGAGCGGCGTGCCCTCGAGGCCACGTCCGGTTTCGATGGACACCAGCATCGCCAGGTGCTCCGACTTCGGCGTGAGGTCCGTGAGTTTCGCCTTGCCGTCCTGCGAATTCAGCCGGCGCAGGCGCGCGGTATCGAGGATGAGGAAGCCGCCCATCGCCGGCAGGCGGCTGCGCGCCTTCTCGTACAACGGTTGCGCCAGTGGATAGTCGCCGCGCTCGGCATGGGTCGCGCCGGCGGCCAGCGACAGCCATGGATTGTCGGACCACTTCTCGTGCGCCAGCAGGAACTGCGCGTTCTTCTGTTCGAAGTCTTCGATGCAGCGGATGCGCAGGTACTGCAGGTCGGGCTCGGCCGGCCGGGCCTCGGCGCGCGCGCTTTGACGCTTGCACACGGCCTGGTGCTCGTCGCCCTCGCTCGAGTCCTGTTCGAAACGCAGCAGCACCACGTCGTTGGGTTTCTGCTTGAGCCGCGCCGCGAACAAGGCATCGAAGCCCGGCTCCTCCGAAGCAAGCGCAAACCAGTCGAGGATCGCCGGCGAGCTGGTGGAGTCCCAGCGCGCGTGCACCATGATGAGACGCGACCGGTCCTCCGGTTTCTCGAGCATCTCGACCTGGCGCCATGGCGCCGCATCGCTCGCGGCCGACAGCACGTCGCGCAAGGTCGCGGAGCTGCTGCTGCTGCTGGTCTGGATGCTCTCGGGCGGCTCTTCGAACACGTGGTCCACCGATGTGGTGTACCAGCGCTGTGTCCCCAGGTGTTTCTCGGCCGGCGCCTGCCGGCTCGAGCGTGCGGCGCCTTGGGGCGTGTACACCGCGGTCCACTCATAGAGCGGCACGGCGCCCGCGACGTTGTAGACATACCTGGCGTTCGCGCCGTGCAGCTCCGCGGCGAACTCCTCGATCAACTCGTTGGACGGCGTCGACGCGCGCACGTGCAGATCGCCGGTCACGGGCACGGTCACCGTGAGCTTGCGGTTCGGGTTCACGCTGACCTTCTGGCCGCTGACCTCCACGAACACCTGAACGCCCAGCGCGTTGTAGATAGTCATGCTCGACGAGCCGACATGCGCGCCGATGGCGATCACGCTGCCGACGATGCCGAGCGCCACGGCCGAGCGCGCGATGGTGGCGACGATGCCGTCGGCGGTCTGGAAGCGATCCCACCAGTCGAGACGTTTCTGGCGCGGCCGCTCCTTGCCGGGCAGCAGCGTGGAATATTGCTTCGGGGCGACGGAAGGCGGCGGCGCGTCCGCGGGCTTCAGGTTCTCGCGCGCGAACTTCGCGACCTGGCCCTCGACCAGCAGCAGTTGCTCGAGGGCGGCATCGCGCAGCCGGGCGAGCGACGCGATGGCGGCGCCCATCCACCCGTCGATGACATTGAGCCACTGGCCGATGTTCTCGCGATCGGGCGGCGGTAGTTTGAACTCTTCGAGCAGCGCGGCCCAGCTCTCGACTTCCAGGCGGCGCAGCAGCGTACGGTCGAGCGTGACTTCCTGCGCATGTGCATGCACGGTGCTGAGCACCGAGTAGAGCTGCTGACAACCTTCGAGCAGCCGGTTGAGCTCCTTGGAGCTCACCCGGCCATCGGCGGTGACGACACTGTAGATGTTGGCCACGTAACCCTGCACGTCGCGCAGGTTCGCTTCGGTGTGGTCCGCGTAATGCAGCATGGTCGCGAGCGAGCGCAGGTACGCGGGCCAGCCCTTTTCGAGGATATTGGCCGCCGAGAGATGTGCGCTTCGGCAGAGCTTGTCGTGCGTTTCGAGTTGACCACGCACGACCGTGATCTCGCGCTCGAGACTGGCGATGGCGCGTGGCAGGTCGTTGCGGCGGATCTCCACGCCGTTGTGGCGGATGATGCCGCCGGGCGCCTGCGCGACCTGGTCACGCAACGCGACCAGCGCATGTTTCTCCTCCAGCTTCTCGTTCAGCAGCTCCACCTTGTGCGCGAGATCTTCCGGATACAGGGAGTCGAGCACGCGGGCCAGGTTGGCGGGAGGAATCGCGGCGCCGTACAGCGCGTCGACCGACCCGGCATATCGCACCGGCGAACGATGCAGGTACACGCCGCGATAGGCGCGATTCAGGAACGCGCGGCCGTACTGCTTTTCGAGCTGCTGGAAAGTCTTCTCCATCGCCGTCGGCTCGACCGTGGCGTTGCGGAAGACGTGCGCCGACATCTGCTCCTTCAAGCCCTGGGGGTTGCGGAACACCTCCCAGGCGCTGCGATCGTCCACGGGCGCGGCGACGTAACGTTGTTTGGCGTTGTTCTCGCGGTCGGCGCTCGGCGGATGTGTGCCCCACATGCGCGGCGGCTGCGCGAGCTCGGTTTTGAACACGCGATGGGAGTCGCGCGCGGTGTCCGGCAGCGCCGGCACCTGGCCATACAGCGGCTGGTTCAGGATTTCGCGCATGCGCTCGATGATTCTGGTCTGCACCGCGAAGAGGTCGGTGATGCCGCGCTTCGCGCTGCACTCGGTGTTGGCGAATGACAGCGCCTTGTCCCAGGCGTCGTCGGCCGCGCTGAGCTTGTGCAGCGCGTGGATCAGCGCGTCGCTGCCGGTGAGCGAGACGGCCACCAGGTCCGCCTGGAATTCCATCTGCCGCGACAACGCACGCTGCGCCAGCAGCACGCCGCGGAACAACACGTCCATCATCGAACGGATCGACCAGATGATGATGGAGAGCAGCCAGCCCACCCAGGCGATGCGCAGGTCGAACCTCGACAGTCGCGCCAGCAGGCGGTCGAGAGCATCACGGCGCGCGACGACGTGTCCGGCGATCTGCTGCGAGATGTAGACCCAGCGGCCGACGGCCATGGAACGCTGCGCGAAATGTCCGAACTCGTGCGCGAGCACCGCCTTGAGTTCGCCGAGCGTCACCACGTTGACGAGGCCCAGGCCGATCTCGAGGTTTTTCTTCGAGGGGATGATGAGGTTCAACAGCGACAGGTCGTAGAACACCGCGGCGTTCACGCGCGCCGAGAGATACACCTTGTGGGCGCGCGGGGCGCGGGCCTCGTCGGCCAGGCGGTCGATGAAGTCGAAGAGCAGCGGCTGGTCCTGACGCGTGATTTCGATGTCCTCGACGTCGAACCGATGCTGGATGAAGAACAGCGCCTTGAGCATGAACACCGCGAGAAAGGCAGCGCAGACCGCGGCGACGAACTGGAAGAGATCGAACTTGCCGCCCAGGCCGAACATGCCGTCGAACAGGCGCCAGGCAGTCCAGGCAAACCACCCGGACAGCGCGAAATACAGCGCGATGAAGGCGGCGAGACCACCCATGGCGAGCCAGGCGCGGTGCTTGTAGGCAGCGGTCGCGGCCGTGAGATTGGGCGGCACGGACGTCGGGCCCGCCGGGTATACGTGATCCATCCGGAACTCCCTCGATATATGGGCCGAAGTCTGCGTGAGCCGCGCTTGCCCGGAAAGGAATCTGTCACGCGAATGCCAACTCGGACACGATGTTGGGCGCGACGGGATTTGACCTCGGGCCGGCCGACGGACAGCATTGCCGCGCTTTGTCAGAAACCCATCCATTGTCGGGCGTGTTTGCGTGTCCCCGCTGCCAGCGTGGCCCGGTGCTGCTCGAGCGCGCCGGCTGGATTTGTGGTGCCTGCAGCAGCGGTTTTCCCGTCGTCGGCGAGGTGCCCTGGCTGTTTCCCGAGCCGCGCCAGGCGCTGGCGGAATGGCGAAGCCGGCTGGGTCTGCTCACCCAGCACCTGGCCTCGGAAGCCGCGGCGATGCGCGCGAGCCTTGCCAATGGTGCGCTGGATCCGGGCACGCGCCGCAGGCTCGATCACCTGTCCCGCGCGCACGACGATCAGATCCAGCGGTTGCGCCAGCTCCTGGCGCCGCTCGGGCTCGGGCAATCCGGTATTGCCGAGGCCACGCACCGCGGCCTGGGTACGCGCCTGCCCACCGAGCAGGGGCTGACTAACTACTACGTGAACCTGCACCGTGACTGGTGCTGGGGTGACGAAGAAAACCAGGCGGCGATGAACGAGCTGCGCGCGTTGCTGGGCGGAAACTTCGCTGGCCTGGGCCGCACGCTGGTGCAGGGCGCCGGCGCGGGGCGTCTCGCCTACGATCTGCACGCGGCGTCGGATGCCACGCTCACGGTGGCGACGGATTTCAATCCGTTGCTGTTGTTCGCGGCACGCGAGGTGTTTGCCGGCGGTGCTGTCGAGCTGTACGAATTTCCGATCGCGCCGCGCAGCATCGAGGATCACGCGGTGCTGCGCCGGCTCATGGCGCCCGCGCCCGCGCGGCCCGGGCTCGAGGTGGTCGCTGCGGACGCATTGCAGCCGCCGTTTGCCGACGGCGCATTCGACACGGTGGTCACGCCGTGGTTCATCGACATTATCGGCGAGCCGTTCGCGCGCGTGGCGGCGCGCATCAACCTGCTGCTCAAGCCTGGCGGGCGCTGGATCAACTACGGCTCGCTGGCGTTCTCGCGCGCCGCGCATGCCGAACGTCTGAGTCTCGAAGAGGTGAGTGCGCACATGCCGAACGCGGGTTTCGCGAATTTCGCGACGCGGGAAGCGTCGATTCCCTACATGCGCTCGCCGGCCAGCCGGCACGCGCGCGTGGAAAGCACGATCAGCTGGGTGGCTCACAAGGTGGCGCCGCCATCATCGACGCCGCGGGCACGCGTGCTTCCGGAATGGCTGCTGCAACCCGACCTGCCCATACCGCGCACGCCGGCGCTCGAGATGCAGGCCATTTCCAGTCGCGTGCATGCGTTTCTGCTGGCGTTGATCAATGGCGAGCGTTCGATGCGCGACATGGCGCGCGTGATCGTGGAGCAGCGCCTGATGTCGGCGCAGGAGGCCGAGGAGCAGGTACGCCTGTTCCTCGCGCGCCTGCACGAAGAGAGCGAGTCGCAGTAATGGGGACATTCCTGATTTGCTGCAAAAGGGGACGGGGCTCGGTGGTGGAGCGTCAGCGCGTGAAGAAGGACAGGCTTCCGGCGCGAAACGGAGGGCGCGCTTGAGTGAAGGAATGGGGACAGTCCCCAATTCCCCGCTTCGCGGGCAAAAGGGGTCAGACCT
>DASTXR010000165.1:0-11521 GCA_035765415.1 Steroidobacteraceae bacterium
CGCATCCTGCACATGGCGCCGCGTCCGGGCGACAACGCCCCGATGGCGCTGATGCAGCTGGTCGAGCGTTCGGCCCCCGTGGCCGTCGAAGCCGAGCCGGAAGACAAGAAGGCCAAGAAGGTCGAAGCGCCCAAGGTCGACAAGGCCGAGAAGAAGGCCAAGGCCGAAGCGAAGAAGGGCCGCGAAAAAGCCGCCAAGGAAGCGAAAGCTGCCAAGGCCGTCGAGAAGAAGGCCGCCAAGAAAACGGGCGGCGCCGTGGCCAAGAAGAAAAAGGCTGCTCCGAAGAAGAAGAAATCTTCGAAGTAGTTCGACAAAGGGGACAGATCTATTTTCCCTACAAACAGGCGCCGCAAGGCGCCTGTTTCGTTTTTCGCGTCTCGATTAGTTACTCGGGCCGATGACGCGCTCTGCGCGGCCGGCCGCGTGAGCGATTCGGCACGAACAGTCCGTGATCACGATTTATTTTCTCTGCGAAATCCCTTGTTGCAGTCAGCTGGTTTCGTTGCAGCGCGCCGCGTATGAGCGCAAGTTCGCCTTCGTCGAGCGATTGCGCCACCAGTTCCCGATACCGAGTGCGGCGCCGAGTGTCTGTCGCGGCCAGCGATTCTATTGCCGGGTCCGGATCGAGCCATGCGCAGGAATCAATCCCGGCACGCGCGCGATAGCTCGACCACGCGAATTCTTCGGGCGTCCGTACAATGCCGGCGCGAACAGGATTGAGATCCACGTAACGTCCGCAGGTCAGAAGGTATCTGTCAGTTTCGATGGGGCTGCACTTGAACCTGCTCTCCCAGATCGATCCGCTCCACGAATTGCGCAGATTGAGTCTACGGGCGTGGCGCCCCGCCAGCCGCTTCATCAGCGCACTGATGGTCGTTGCGTCATTCCCAGGATCGATGATCAGGTGAACATGATTGCTCATGAGGCAATACGCGAAGAGTTTAAATTGCAAATTTTCGCGACACTCGGCCAGCGTCGCCAAATAGTCGAGGCGGTCGAAGTCGCACTGGAAAACGTCTTTGCGGCAGTGCCCGCGTTGAACGATGTGGTGCGGAATATTGGCGAACGAAATGCGAGCCCGGCGCGGCATCCTTGCCTCCCACGGTCGGCGCAGCTAGCGTAGCCGTCCCGGAGTCGCAGATCGTGGCGGCAATTGACCGTGAATCGAGAAAAATAGATCTGTCCCCTTTTAAGGAGTGATGCCATGGGTCTTGCAAAAGAATTCAAAGAATTTGCCATGAAGGGCAACGTCATCGACATGGCAGTCGGCGTGATCATCGGCGCAGCTTTCGGAAAGATCATCACGTCGCTGGTGGAAGACGTTTTCATGCCGCCAATCGGCAAGATCATTGGCGACGTCAACTTCACCGACCTCGCGGTCAGCCTCGGCATGGCCGCGGACGGCAAGACCGAAGTGCTGTGGAAATACGGCAACTTCCTGCAGATCGTGTTCCAGTTCCTGATCGTCGCCATGGTCTTGTTCATGGTCATTCGTGGCATCAACAAGCTCAAGAAGGAGCCGCCTCCGCCGCCCGCGCCGATCGCGCCACCGCGCCAGGAAGTGCTGCTCCAGGAAATCCGCGATCTGCTGGCGAAGAAATAGTCAGCCCGAAGAACATGCCGGCCGTCGTTCGTTACATCTGGATGTTCCGGACAGCGGCCGCCGTGTTCCTGTTCTTCGGTGGCGTGTGGCTGTGGAGATTCGGACTCACCGACTACCACCCGGAGCAGCGGGTTTATGGTCTGGTCGCGGGGGTTGTGGCGCTGCTCATCGGGCTGCTCCTGCTGCGCGGCCATCGCGCGGCCATCGGCGCCTCCGCCGTCGCGGCGGCTGTTGTTAGTCTCTCTGCCGCCGTGTTCGCTCCGACCGCAAAAGGACCGGCTATCCTGTTTGTCGCGGCGTTGGCAATTCTCTGCGCGCTGTACGCGGCGTTGGCCGCGCGCGTATTGTTCTCCGATCGACCATCGGCATAGGTGACGGCCGCAGGTGGTGAAAAACGAGCCGGCTCGACATCAGTAATAGTCGAAATACCGGATGTTTGCGCTCGCCCAATTTGGCCACGAATCGCAGGTCGCAGGAACCTGGGCGCCGTCGAAATACACGTTGTGGAGCGTCGCGCCCGTGGCCTTCGCTGAAAGGAAGATGGCCAGGAACGCCTTGCAGGTCTGCGGCCCCGTGCGGTAGGTGGTGCCGGCGACCACCCACTCTGCTTCGGGGCTACAAAAGAGAACTGGCACATTCATGCTGCTGAGCTGCAGCATGAGCGAGTTGTTGGCGTGGTAAGCAATTCGCGTGACGGTGCCGCTGCACATGACATCGGCCGCGAGAGACGGCGCGGCAATCAAGCCCGCAAAGGCGGCCAGGGCTAACTTTTTGAGTTTCACGGAGTATTCCTTCCTTGATGGAATGTTCAGATCTGGAGCTCTTCCCGTTAGGCGACGAAAAGAATAAAGAGCCACGATGTTCACTCTGTCGCCAGCCCCGAATTCCTCTCACCAATTTTCGATTTAGTTGAAGTAACTTATGGAGGACGTCGCATCGGATGGCTAACGAGCCGAAACCGGTGCTCCGAACGTCTGGAGTCTCGATCTCGCCCCATGCCTTGATCAAACTGTGCCGCGAACCACCCATTGCGCGATGCCCGAACCTGTCCCGCACTCGCCGCAGACGCGCTGTTTTCCGATCACCCCTCGGAGTCAGCAAGTCGCGGGTCGTGACAGAAACTCGATGGCGGACCCCGCCCCATTACGTTTTCAGGAGCGAAAATGAAATCGAAGATATCCGGCCTCATGCTAGGCGCGTTGTTGCTCGCGAGCTCTGCCGCACACGCCGACTGGTGTCAGCTGCATCCGGGCTGGACCGTGGTGACGCACGGCACTCGTGCTGAGAACGTATTCATCCTCGGTCACTTGCAGGGAGCGCCGAACCCCATCTGGATTCAGCTCTCCAGCCCTACGTTGGGGAAAGCCAATGTTGCGGTCGCGCTGGGAGCGCAACTCGCCGGAAAGGACCTGTCCATCTATGTCGACTCCGCGACCTACACCTGCGCAAATTTTCCGAGTTGGGCGCCCATGGGAGAAATCATCCACTTCAGGGTGAACTGACCCGGCAACCCGCTGGTCTGGATGACGGGAACACGGGGGCGGTCAGGGTTTCCTGACCAGCCTGCGCGAATATCCGATGTCAGCATTGCTGGCCTGGAGACAGAGGCACAAGAAGAACGCGCCTCGATGTACAGGGCGGGTTTAGCACACGACAGCGCGGCGTCGCGCCATTGCGATGCTGGTGGTGTCAGGGAGGAATCATGAAATGGGATGTGACTTCGTACCGGAATACTTTTCGACGCACGCTGTTTGTGTTCTTTTCGGCGGTCGTTCTCGCGGCAACCGCGTCTGCCGAGTGCTCCGCAACGGGATGCTGGAGCGTGCACGTGGAGGAGTTGTACCCGGAAGCTGGCGGTGGCGCCTGGATCAGGACGTCGGGAAACGAAATGCTCGCGAATTGCACGGCTAACAGCGGCGTTTACCTGCGGTTGGAAGGGGGCGAGCCCGGATTCAAGGAAATCTACGCGACTCTGCTTGCCGCGCAGCTCGCCGACAAGCTCGTAAACATCCGGATTCAGGAGGGATCGGGCAATTGCAGGGTCCTGTACGTCACGCTGAATCGCAATACTTGGTGATCGTCGCAAGTCTCGGGCCAGGCTGATCAGCGTGCCGCGAACGCTGCGCGCGTCAGGTTTTCCTGGCCGCTGGGGCGCGCGACGACGTTGTCCTCGATCCGTATTCCGCCGAACGGCTTCAGCTGCTCGACGCGATTCCACTCGATCATTTTTCCAACCGGTTTCTGCTTCGCCTCATCCAGCAACTGGTCGATGAAGTAGAAGCCGGGCTCCACGGTGACCACGCAACCATCGACCAGTTTCCTCGTGAGTCGCAGGAAAGGATGGTTGTACGGCCGCTCGATCTGTTTGCCTTCCGGCGTCCCCTGCAAACCACCCACGTCATGCACCTGCAGGCCTAACAAGTGGCCAATGCCGTGCGGGTAGAACACCGACGTCAACGCCGTGTCGGCAGCTTCGTCCGCACGCACGTTGATGACTCCTGTCTCATGCAGGAACTCGCTGATGGCGCGATACGATGCCTGGTGAAAGTCCTTCCAGTCGAGCCCCACGCGCACCTGCGCACAGAGCTCGAGCTGCAGCTCGTCGAATCGCTTGATGAGTGCGGCCCACTCGGCGTCCTGAAACGAGTGGCTGCGCGTGATGTCGGAGGCATAACCGCCGAACTCCGCGCCGGCGTCGATGAGCAGCGAATGCAGCTTCGCAGGCTTCGTGCGCTGCTGGATCTGGTAGTGAAGCACCGCGCCGCCTTCGTTCAGCGCGATGATGGGGTTGTAAGGCAGCTCGCGCTCACGCTGCCCGCAGGCCTTCATGAACTCGAGCGCGATCTCGAACTCGCTGGCGCCGGCGCGGAACGCTTTTTCGGCGGCGATGTGACCACGCGCCCCGAGCACATTGGCTTCGCGCAGACACGCGACTTCGTAGGGCGTCTTGGACGCGCGTCCGTAATCGAGATGCGCAATCAGGTGTTCCGGATTGATCGCCTTCGGTCCCCAGCTCATGAGCTCGGGGAACGGGGCGCCGATGAAAGCGGTGTGCGACAGGTCCTTGGGCAGCGCCTGCCGGGCGGCCGCGCGGTCGGGGCAACTCACGATGTCGAAGGCACCGGTCCAGTAGTCATTGGGCATCTCGGGCGACTTGTGCCAGTAGTCCACGGGCTGGTTGACGAGCAGCAGGGGCTTGCGTCCGGGCATGAAGAACACGAAGGAGTCGGGTGCGTCCGGTAGCGGCGCCCACACCTTGAACGGTGCCTGGGCGCGAAATGGCAGGTGATGGTCGTCCAGGAACAGCAGGGGAGGTGTTCCGGCGTGGACGAGCAGAGCTCCGAATCCGGTGGATTCGAGGGCCAGGGCGCTGCGTTTCTTCACGATCTCGAGGTGCTCAGCGAAAGCGTGTGGCCAGGAGTCCACGTTCTGTCTAATAGCGGGTGAATTCATGACCCGATTCTATGCGCCACGTCTGCGTGCAACGTATTGATGCGACGCAACATTATGGGGTTTCCAGGCTCCGGCGTGTGCAAATGCCGGCGATCTCGTTGCGCGCGCGCGAATGCTCGCGAAACTCTTGTCGCCATCAGCGGACAAAAATTGCACTTGTTTCAAATGGATTGGGGAATCGATAAAATCGCGCGCCGCAGTGCAAATTGCGGCAACAAACGTTTGTTTGGTCTCACTTACCACTAGAAATTTTGGGGTACCCCTACATGAAATTGAATGTTGCTCTCGCCGCCTCGATCGCGGCTCTCGCGCTGATGACCGCTTGCGCCAAGAAGGATGCGGAAGTTGCCGCTCCGGCTGCTGACGCTGCTGCTTCGTCGGCCGACGCCGCCGCTGCTTCGGCCGATGCCGCTGCCTCTTCGGCTGCTGCCGCTGATGCCGCTGCCACGGCGCCTGCCGACGCTGCCGCTCCGGCTGCTGACGCTGCTGCCCCGGCCGCCGATCCGGCTGCCGCTCCGGCTGAAGCGCCGAAGCAGTAATCGACTCGATTATTGCTTCGAGCCATCAGGCTCAATGACACGGCCCGGGCAGTACCGATAACGTCTGCCCGGGCTTTGTCTTTTCTGGAGGGGAAGTGACTGTCAGTGTCCGTGATGCACGCGGCGCCACCCGCGACCGCGAGTGGATCGATAGCGTCTACCGCGACTATCTCGACGACCTGTCGCCGTTGAACACGGGCGTGTTCAGCGCCACGTCGCTCGGCGAAATCGGTTACAGCGAGTCGGACCAGCTTGCGAGGTGGTTCGGCGATTCCTCGGTCACTCCTCTCGTCATCCTGCGCGGCGCCGAACCGGTGGGATTCGCCATGGTGGCGCGCGGCGGGGCATCACCCGGCAAGCCCGCGGTGGACTACCGCATGGCGGAGTTTTTCGTGGCGCGCAATTTCCGTCGCCGCGGCGTGGGTCGCCTCGCCGTGGAGCTCATACTCAATCGATTCGCCGGCCGCTGGGAAATCACCGAATACCTGCGTAACCCGGTTGCCGTCGCTTTCTGGCGGCGGGTGGTCGCTAACTACACTCAAGGTCGTTATCAGGAGCGCGTTCTCAATGGCGAAGTGCGACAGGTCTTCGAATCGGGCATTTCCCGTGCCCAGAAACCCGCCTGATTTCAGGCGCTCCATCGCCTGCGTTGCGCTGCTTTTCATCATGACCATGGAAGGTGGCTATGCCGGGCCGCGCCCGAGCGGTTCGCTGGTTCCCACGCGGTCGGAAGTCATCGCCACGCAGGGCATGGCGGCCACCAGCCATCCGCTCGCGAGCCAGGTTGCGCTCGACGTCCTGAAGCGCGGCGGTACGGCGGTGGACGCCGCGATCGCCGCGAACGCGACCATCGGTCTCATGGAACCCACGGGCAACGGCATCGGCGGTGATCTGTTCGCCATCGTCTGGGACGCGAAGACGAACAGGCTCTACGGTCTCAACGCCAGCGGCCGGTCGCCGAAATCCCTGACGCTCGAGAAACTGCGAGCCGAGCTCAAGAAACTGAATTCCACCACCATTCCACGCACCGGGCCGCTGCCGGTGTCGGTGCCCGGTACAGTAGATGGGTGGTTCGAGCTGCATGGAAAATTCGGCAAGCTGCCGATGAAGGAAGTGCTGGCCCCCGCGATCTTCTATGCGCGCAGTGGGTTCCCGGTTACCGAGGTCATCGCCGAGGGGTGGGAGCGTAATGCACGCAACCTGCAAAAGTTCCCGGGATTTTCCGAAACGTACATGCCGAAAGGGCGCGCTCCGGCGAAGGGCGATGTATTTCGCAATCCCTTTCTCGCCAACACGCTGACCGCCATTGCCGAAGGTGGCCGGGATGCCTTCTACAAGGGTGACATCGCGAAACGCATCGATGCCTACATGCGCGCCAACGGCGGATACCTGACCGCCGCGGACCTCGCGGAGCACCGGTCCGAATGGGTGGAGCCGGTTTCCACTAACTACCGGGGCTATGACGTCTGGGAGCTGCCACCCAACACGCAGGGGGTTGCGGCGTTGCAGATGCTCAACATCCTGGAGGCCTACGACCTCAAATCCATGGGTTTCGGCAGCGCGGACTACCTGCACGTGTTCGTCGAAGCCAAGAAGCTGGCTTTCGAGGACCGTGCGAAGTACTACGCGGATCCGGAGTTCGCCAGGATCCCGCTCAAGTCCCTGCTTTCCAAGGACTACGCTGCGAAGCAGCGCGCGCTGATCAAGCCCGAACGCGCGGGGCTCGAATATCCGGCGGCGCCGAAGCCGGTCGATGAGGGTGACACCATCTACCTGACCGTCGCGGATTCGGCCGGCAACATGGTCTCGCTGATCCAGAGCAACTACCGCGGCATGGGTTCGGGCATGACGCCCACCCGCTGCGGATTCATCCTGCAGGATCGCGGCGAGTTGTTTTCGCTCGAGGACGGCCACGCCAGCGTGTATGCGCCAGGCAAGCGGCCGTTCCACACCATCATCCCCGCGTTCGTCACCAGGGACGGCAAGCCGTGGCTCTCTTTCGGCTTGATGGGCGGTGCGATGCAACCACAGGGACATGTGCAGATCATCGTCAACCTCATCGACTTCGGCATGAACCTGCAGGAAGCCGGCGACGCGCCTCGGGCGCGGCATGACGGCTCGAGCGAGCCCACGGGCGAGGTGATGAAAGACGGCGGCGAGGTGGTGCTCGAAGTCGGGGTAACACCGGCAACTGTGAAGGCACTCGAAGCGCGCGGTCACAAAGTGACGGTTGCCAACGATGGCGACTTCGGCGGTTACCAGGCCATCATGCGAAATGCCGAAGGCGTTTATTTTGGCGCTTCGGAATCACGCAAGGACGGCGCGGCGCAGGGTTACTGAAAATTCCGGGAACCGCTTTCCCCGACTCAGCTACTCACCACAGTTGGCGTCGGTGGTGTGGTCCGCACGAGCCTTGTTTACCGATTGCGAGTGCTCGCGCTCTAGCAGGGGGGCCGCGCCATCGGCGCCAGCACTATTACTGGATTGCCGGAATTCCCAGGTAGATGGAGTCTTCCGGCGTTCCAAACTCCGACGCCTTCGGTTTACGCGTAGTTGGAGCAAGCCGCCCGGAATGTATGGCATCGATCTTGGCGTGTGTCGCCTTCGCTGCCGCCACCAGCTCCGGGTAGGGGCGGTCGGTAACGTCTATCCAGCCGATGTTGTAGTTCTCGCCGTCGCGCCGGCCCGTCGCGGGTTGGTCTATCCACTGGTACCAGTGCGTGCCGACGATGGCGGGATGCGCAGCCGCGTGTTCCACGTAGTAGGAATACGCAACTCCGCGCTCGGTCTGGTTCATGGCTTGCACCAGTCCGGGCGCGAGACCGCGCTCGGGGACGCCGAAGTGAAACTCGCCGATCAGGATGGGGAGCTTCTGGATCGCGTAGACGCGATCGATGAAGTCCGTGGGCGGCGCCCAGCGATACTTGTTCATGCTGTACACGTCGAATCCGCGCGCCAGCGCGATGACGTCGTCGGGCGGCGTGCCACCGAAACGAATGCCCAGGTTCAAGTGGTTAGGGTCATGCCGTTTTACCGCGGCATTCACGATCTCGAGGTAACGCGTGAACGCGGCATGCACCAGCGCCTTGCGAGTCGCCGGCGTGTCGCCCTTCGCGAGTTCGCTCCTGAAGCGCTGCTGAATCGAGCTCGCGGGCCCGGCCAGCACCAGGTCGACGAGCTGGCTTTCGCGCGCCGGCCACGGAGGTTCGTTGCCGATGAAGTAGCCGATCATCCAGGGGTCGGACTTGCGTGGTCCGAGCTGTTGTGCGGCCTCGGCATCCACGAGCCTGGCGAATGCTTCTGAATACACATCGGGCAGACCCATGATGGCGCCCGGGCTGTGCTGCCATCCGCGCAAGGGAAAGACATACGGTTGCCGTAACGACACGCCTTTCGGCAGCGAATCGTTCAGCGCGGCGCCGTAGGCGGTGTTCAGTCCCCAGGCTCGCATGCGCCGCGAAGTCAGCTGCGCGCTGGGGCCCTGCCAATCAGTGCCAAAACGTTTTTCCAGGTTTGCGGCGTAGAACGAAACCGGGTCGCGCAGCGGGTCCGGCTCGGCGTTGGGCGCGGGAATCTGCGCGGAAGTCGGGATGCTGGCAAACAACTTCGCCCGGCCGACGATTTGTGTGCGCGGCGGACTCGCGCCGGCGCCATTCACGCCCGTGGAGTAGAAGCGGCAGCCTTCCGGATCGATGAACCACCAGCGTTCACCGATCTTCTCGACGCGAAAGAACCCGGTGGCCTTGCGACGGCCCGCCGCGTATCCGCCGTAGCGGCATTCCTGGATCGTGGCCCTGGGCGCAAGCATCCGGCTTTCCTGTGCCCATTCGCGGATGAGGTCGGGGTACGAGCGGGCTTTGCCGGGCCAGTCGGCATGCACGTACTGGCCGAAATCGTCGATCAACGGCGCGGCGCCATCGAGCACGGCGTCACCCGGGTCCGTTTTGGTGAGCGTCAGCTTGCGAATCTCGACCGTCGCAGCACGCGCCGGATATCGCATGGTGACGCTGATGGCGCGAACGTGCTGCACGGGCGCATGCCCACCGGCTTCGATGTTGATCCAGTAGCTGTTGCGAGGCTGATTGACCGTCGATGCCAGTTCGTCGGCGTCGCCGAGGCCCTGGCGAAAGAATCGCAGCGGAATCGATGCGCGCACCCACACGCCCGCAAACGGGTGTATGCGCTTGGACACATTGCCCTCGTCGCTGATGAGGCCGAGCTCGAACCGCTGGCTGGTCGAGGAGCGGAACTCGACGACCAGGAATTCGAGCCCGCTCCAGTCGGTCGGCAGGCGGGGGTCGAGGTCCGCCAGCGGCCATTGGGCGCTGGCGACGGCGCTCGTGAAAGTTGCCTTCTGTGGGGCAGCCTGTGCGCCAATCCAATGGAGCGCACACGCCACCGCGCCGATCAGCGTTTTGTCGAGTCTCATCGCTCCCCCGGAAAGGCTTCGTAGTTTATGCGAAGTACGTCGGCCGGCTGTGGGTGGGCGCCTACGTGCGCCGCGGCATATTTCAGGACCGCCGGGCGTCGCAATCGCAGCAAAAGTTGCGTCGCGGAATGATGAAACCATGTCGCAGTCCACACTTTTGGTCTGTACATGGGAATTTCACGAAAAAAACTTTTCGTCCAATAACGCGTGCAAACGGATCGACGCGGGACCGGCGTGGGCCGGATTGGCCGCACTGAGACAATGCAAATCGCGCTCGACGAATGTGATTGGGCACTGTTGCGGGGCGCGAACTGCTCGTGTCCATGCGGTTACTCGCGCATGGAATCCGTGTTTCAGATTTGCTTCGTCGCGATGAAACAGCGGGAAAAATAGGGTCTTCATCGCGCACCCTGGAACGTGTCCACGCGTCGCGCCGGATAATCGAGACACCGGTGTCATACTTCCACTGCAAAGCGGTCAAACTTCCGTAACGTTTTGCCGGATTCCGGCAGAAAGTGTCTTGTCTACCGGTAGACAAGAAATCGTATGGATGGGGACATTCCGACCCCATGGTGGGACATGTCTTCGGACAACGAAATTGTTTGACAAGAGTTTTTTTCCGGGCGTACCGTCCGGCGCCGTCGATGCCGACCTCTTCACGGGTCGAATGATCAACAAGCGAATCGGTATCGGCGCATCGATGCACGTGATCGATGCAGCAGCAGGGGGATGAGTTGCGAGTCGCCTCATTGCGGTGCGCAATTTGTCATATCGCGCGAGGCTCGGAAGCTGACAGGTCCGGGTCGCATGGAAGGTGAGAACAATTCAGACCAATGGAGGCGTGATGACTACGTTTCGAAATCTCTTAATCGGTTCGGCATTGCTGGCGGCATCGGCAGCGGCAAATGCAGCAACCGACTATCCGTCGGGTTACACCAAGTGCGCCAAGGAAGGGGCAACCTGCTCCTTCACCGGCACACGTTCGGTGGCCTACGGAAAGTCCGGCAGCTTCGTGTACGCGACGCTGACCGGCCCGATCACCTGTTCGGCTTCTCTGTTCCCGTCGATCAATGTCGGCAACCCGCGGTACTGCTCTTATGGCGCCGGCGGATCGTCGAGCTCCAGTTCTTCGAGCTCCACGTCGAGCTCCAGCACCAGCAGCTCGAGCACCAGCTCCAGCTCGACCAGCTCTTCGTCCAGCAGCAGCGGCGGTGGCGGTATCACCGGCGCAACCTGCACGTCGACCGGCAGCACGTCGATCACGTCGACGATCCTGGTTACGAGCGGCACGTATGACGGTGGATGCCGTACGTTCAATCCGAGCGGCGCGCTCGGCGACGGCAGCCAGGAAGAGGGCCAGGATCCGGCCTTCCGCGTGGAAAACGGCGCGACGCTGCGTAATGCCATTCTCGGCAACAACGGCGTCGATGGCGTGCACTTCTACAACGGTGGCAACCTGCAGAACTTCCGCTGGACGAACGTCGGTGAAGACGCGTT
>DASTXR010000166.1:0-22273 GCA_035765415.1 Steroidobacteraceae bacterium
CGCCGCTCCGCACGCCCGCGTTGCAAAACACCAACAACTTCGACGCCTGCACCTAACACTCACCAAATCAGTGAGTTCGAGCAGCGATCGGCGTACGCTCTGACGCCAACGTTGGATTTGTCACTCGCCATGTCACCGGTAGACATACCTCTTGACTTGGCACCAATTAAAGGGATCAATCAGCGTCATACACAGTATAAATCGGTCAAAACCGATCAGGCTGACGGCGTGCTCGTGACTTCAGCGTGATCGGATGGCCGCGCGGTTTTTCTGGATTGATCTTGAAACCACGGCTCATGGGGGGAAATGCAATGTCCAGGTTCGACCGTTCTTCATATGTACTGCGCCGCGCGATTTCGCTGGCGCTTTCGGGCGCAGCTCTCGCGCTCCCGCTGCAAGGTTTCGCACAGGACGCGACGCAAGACGCGACCGGCGATTCTCAGGAGCTCGAAGAGGTCGTAGTGACCGGCTTCCGCGGCTCGCTGAATACCGCTCTCGGCCAGAAGCGCGAAGCGACCGCGGCCATCGACAGCATCGTTGCCGAAGACATCGGCAAGTTCCCCGACAGCAATCTCGCCGAGTCGATGCAGCGCATCCCCGGCGTGACTCTCTCGCGCGGTGACGGTGGCGAAGGTCGCAACATCTCCGTGCGCGGCCTCGGCCCTGGTTTCACGCGCGTGCGCATCAACGGCATGGAAGGCGCGGCACAGACGGGCTCGAGCGATATCTACGGCGCGGGTAACAGCGGCCGCAGCTTCGACTTCAACGTCTTCCCGACCGAAATTTTCTCCCAGCTCTCCGTCATCAAGACGCCGTCGGCGGATGTCGAAGAAGGCTCGCTCGGCGCCACGGTCGATCTGAAGGCTCCGCGTCCGTTCGACTACGACGAGGAGACTGTTTTCTCGATCACCGGCCGGGGCATCTACAACTCGGTGAGTGAAGACGTCGATCCGCGCGCTTCGTTGATTTTCTCGAAGCGATTCGCCGACGAGACTTTCGGCGTGCTGGTGTCCGCCGCGTTCCAGGAGCGCAACATCCGCGAAGTCGGTTATTCGGCGGTCGACATCCTCTCGGCCAATACCAACGGTCTGAACCAGGTGCTCGTGCCCGCGGTGCCGGCCACGCCGACCACACCGGCGATTCCCGCGGTCACCATCACCATTCCGTTCTGCACGCCGGTGGGCTGGGCGAATCCGCTCGAGGTCAGCCCGGACCCAGGGACAGCAGCGGAAGCTGCGCGCGGCGCGACGGCTGCAAACTGCAGCACCACCCCTGGCCCTGGCGGTCAGCCCAATCCGCGCACGAGCTCGATGGCTGCCTTCCAGTCCGTCTACAACCTGCGGCGCGCCAACCTGCCTAACGTTCCGGGCAGCGGCGCTTTCCTGCCGCGCCTGCCGCGATACGTGAACTCCGAGCAGGACACCGAGCGCACCGGCGGCACCGTGTCCCTGCAGTGGAAGCCAAACGACGAGACCACCGTTTCGCTCGATGGCCTCATCTCGCGCTTCCAGGTGGAACGTCGCGACAACTACATCCTGGGTCTCTCCTTCGGCCGCAACATCAACAACAACGGCCAGCCCATGGTGTCGGTGCGCGACATCGGCTTCGACCAGAACGGCTCGGTCGAGTACGCCACGTTCGACGGCGTCGACGTGCGTTCCGAAGGCCTGGTGGACCAGTTCGTGTCGATGTTCCGGCAGATCAACCTGGACGTCGAACACCGCTTCTCGGACACCTTCAAGATCAATGCAAGCGGCGGCCGTTCCATTTCGACCTGGGACGGGCCGATGCGTCTGCAGACGTTCCTCGATGCCATCGATACCGACAACTTCACGCTGGACTTCCGCGGTGGCCGCGAGACGCCGCTGATCGGCTTTGGCATCGACGTCAACAATCCGAACAGCTTCCAGTATGCAGTGCCGCCGGACGGCACGGTCACCACGCCCATCACGATCCTTGGCGGCTTCTCCACGCAGGGCAAGCCTTCCGAGAACATCACCGACATCAACACTTTCGAGATGAGCGGCGATTGGCAGATGACCGAGCGTTTCGGACTGAAGGTTGGCGGTCAATATCGTGAGAACGAGTTCAATGCCCGCAACTCGAACCTGGCTCCCGCGTTCGTTCCAGTGCGCGCGCTGCCGGCTGGAGTGACGCTCGCCAGCATCACCACGACGATCGAAGATCTCGACGATCTGTTCGGCTCCGGGGCGCCCGCGAGCTGGGTCGCCGTCGACTCGAAGAAATGGCGCGAGGCCTTCAATTTCGCCGACTATCCGTTCTGCGGCGTCGAATGCGGCGCTGGCAAGAACCAGATCCTCGAAGAGGTGAAGACGGCCTACGCCATGTTGTCGTTCGACTCCGGCGACGAGTGGACCGTGCCGATTCGCGGCGACATCGGTCTGCGCTACGTGAAGACGGATCAGCACGCGATGGGTCACATCCCGGTGGCCGCCCCCATGGGCGCGCCCTATCCGAACGTGGGTCAGCGAAACGACGTGGATCGCTCGTACAACGACACGCTTCCGTCGATGAACGTGGTGTTCGAGCTCTCCGACAACTTCCTGGCACGTCTGTCGGCCGCGAAGACCATGTCGCGCCCGGAGCTCGGCAACCTGACGCCGACCGCGACCATCACGGCCACCACGCGTACCGGCACGGTGAACAACCCGTTCCTCGATCCGATTCGCGCCAACACCTATGACCTCGGCCTCGAGTGGTATTTCCGGCCGGGTTCGCTGATGTCGGTGGCTTTCTTCTACAAGGACATCGAGACGTTCATTCAGCGCATCACCAGCCCGGTGGTCTACAACGAGCTCGGGCTGCCGCCTTCGCTGCTCGATGGCACGGCCTCGGCGCCGACCGACGTCTTCAACGTCAGCCGGCTGGAGAACACCAAGGGCGGCCCGCTCGAGGGCTTCGAGCTGAACGCGCAGGTGCAGTTCGATTTCCTGCCGGGGTTCTGGCGCAACTTCGGCCTCCTGGCTAACTACACGAAGGTCGAATCGGAGATCGAGTACATCCTGACGAGTAATGCCGGCGTGATCACCTCGTCGACGACCGCGGACCTCGTGGGCATGTCGCCCACGTCGGCCAGCGGCACGCTCTACTACGAGAACGGCACGTTCAGCATCCGCACGACGGGTTCCTACCGTGATGCCTACATCCGTGGCATCCCGGCATCGGCCGGCAGCGATTACCAGGGCAACAAGGAAAACCTGTTCATCGACGCACAGGCTTCGGTGGCCATCGGGGACAACTTCACGTTGATCTTCGAGGCGCAGAACCTGACCGATGAACGCAACACGCTGTTCATCGACAGTGTCCGTGAAGACACGCTGTTCCAGACGGAGATCGGCCGCACGTTCACGATCGGCGGAACGTACAAGTTCTGATCTGAGGAAGAGCTGAAACCAGAGCGCCAGGGAGCAATCCCTGGCGCTCTTTTCATTTCCCGCGTTCTCGGCGTATCGTGCGGCCGATCGCCACGAGCCAACAAGAGCGAAACTTGAACGCCACCGACGCTTCCCTGCCGGCATCCGAAAAACTCTCCAAGTCACTGCGCGCTCGCCACCTCATCATGATCTCGATCGGCGGGATCATCGGCGCCGGCGTGTTCGTCGGCAGCAGTGCGGCGATACAAACCATCGGTCCCGCCGTGATCCTGAGCTACATATCGGCGGGCATCGTCGTCTACGCAGTCATCCGCATCCTCGCGCGCATGGCGCTCGATCAGCCGGGCCTGGGATCGTTCACCGAATACGTGCGCGCAGGGCTCGGAGACGGAGCCGGTTTCATCGCCGGCTGGCTGTACTGGTGGTTCTGGGTGGTGGTGGTCGCCATCGAAGCGCTCGCCGGCGCCAAGACCATTCACGTCTGGCTCCCGAACTTCGAACCCTGGCAGATCGGCCTTGTGCTGATGGCGGTGCTGACGGCCGTGAACCTCGCCTCGGCGCGCTCCTATGGCGAATTCGAATTCTGGTTCGCGTCGATCAAAGTGGCCGCCATCATCGTCTTCATCGTCGTCGCGGCATCGTGGTTGCTGGGTGTCGGCAATCCGGCCACGCCGGCCTTCTCGAACCTGACCATGCATGGCGGCTTCGCGCCGTTCGGCTGGAGCGCCATCTTCGCCGGCATTACCACCGTCATTTTTTCGATGGTGGGCGCGGAGATCGTCACCGTCGCCGCGGCGGAATCGGCGGAGTCGAACCGCACCATGTCGCGCCTCGCGGCCACGGTGGTGCTGCGCATCCTGTTGTTCTACGTGCTGTCGATCCTGCTCATCCTGTGCATCGTGCCGTGGACGCAATTCAAGTCCGGCGATTCCTCGTTCGCGCTGGCGCTCGAGCGCATCGGCATCCCGAGCGCGGCGACCATCATGAACGTCATCGTGTTGACGGCGGTGTTGTCCTGCCTCAACTCCGGCGTCTACGTGACGGCGCGTGTGCTCTTCGCCATGGCCGACAAGGGTGATGCGCCACGCTGGCTGACCGAGGTGAACGACCGCCAGGTCCCGGCGCGCGCCATCCTGCTGGGCAGCGCATTCGGCTTCCTGGTGATGGCGCTCAACTGGGTCGCGCCGGAAAAGCTGTTCACCTTCCTGCTGAACTCCTGCGGCGCGCTGATGATGTTCACCTATCTATTCGTCGCGGTGGCGCATTTCCGGTTTCCGTACTCGCGCCCCGAGTTGCGCGATGCGGGCGGCGCGAAATTCGTCGCCGGCGGCGCGGCGCTGGCCATGATCGCCGTCATGGTGGCCATGGCCGTGATGCCCAGCAAACAACCGGAGATGTGGGCGAGCCTCGCGTGCCTCGGCGTGATCGTCGTGGCGCTGTTCATCAAGCGCGCCAGCGGCAGACGGCGGGCCTGACGCGCGTCCAGGAACTCGACGGCTTGGCCGGGCCGGGCCACAACCAACGCCGGCTCACCATTTGAGAACCGGAATGGGACTCAAAGGATGTTTGCGCCATCGCTGGAACGTGAGTTGCGCGAGCCGCTGGTGAAACCCCGCGTTCGGCCATCGCGCGAAGATCTCGCGCACCCGGTCCCGAGGCAGCCCGAAGGACAGAACGCCGAGCGACACGTCGATCCAGTCCGCGCGGCGGAAAGGCTCGACGAGCCCGGCATCGGCGCCTCGAAACGGGCGCACCTTGTGATGCTCGCGGATCATGCCGGCGACAGTGTCGCGCCAATCGCCGTGACCCGCGCAATCCAGGTGGTTGCAGGCCAGCGCGATGGATGGCGCGAGATAGTCGAAGGTGCGCGCGGTCCAGATGCCGAGATCGTGGAAGGCCGCTGCCAGCGCCACCTTCTCGAGCGACGTGTCGGCGCCGGGAGCGAGCGCCGCGAAGAGATTCGCGACGCGGTAAGCGTGGTTGCGATACGCGGTGAGATCGCCGCCCAGCTCGACCGCGTGTTTCTCGAGCACGCGGTCGAGCGGATCGAGGCGTTCGAGCAGCACTCTTACGCGGGCAGACGCGCCGTGAGCCAGGCCCGGATGTCGTTCATCACCACTTCCTTGCCGATGTCGTTCAAGGGATCGTGAAAATAGCCCTCGTAGAGCTTCAGCGTCTTGTCCCTGGAGCCCGCATTCGCATGGAACTCGCTGCTGCCTTCGGGGCGCGTCACGGTGTCCTTGGTGCCATGGATGATGAGCAGCGGCAGCGTGAACAGCTTGAAGTCGCGTTTGAGCCTTTCGTCGGCGCGCACCATTTCGGCCACGGTCTTGGTGGGTTGCACCTCGTTGGCGAGCAGCGGGTCGTCGAGCAGTGCCTGCGTCACTTTCGGATCGCGCGAGAAGTCTTCTTTCTTGAGCTTGAGCACGTGCGCATGCGGCGCCAGGTGTGAAAGCCCCTTGAGCACCGACAGTGCGAAGTCCGGCGCCGGCACCTGGTAGGCGAAGCTCTCGCAGACGAGACCCGCGAAATCGGCCTGGTGGTCGAGCACGTAGTTGCAGGCGATGACGCCGCCGGCGCTGTGGCCGAGCATGAACATCGGCAGGCCGGCATCGCGCGTGCGCGCCAGTCTTACCAGCGCGTCGACATCGCTCTGGTACTCCGCGAACTTGTCGATGTAATAGCGCTCGCCGTCGGATTTGCCGCGGCCGCGCAGGTCGAGCGCGTAAACCGCAAGGCCGCTGGCTAACAACTGTTCCGCGGCCCACAGGTAGTAGCCGCCGTGCGAATTGAAGCCGTGCACGAGAACGATGACGCCACGCGGCGCGCCCTCGGGCCGCCACGAGCGCGTGAAAATCCGAAGTCCGCCGGTGCTCTCGAGAAATTCCTCTTTACACAAGTTGGCCATGCAACGTCCCCGTCATCATTGTTGTTTGGACGGACGACGTTATAGCCCGCAGAAGTGACATTTAGAAGCGGTAACTGAGCTCCGCGAAAACCGACGCACGTTGTTTGCCTTCGATGTCGGTGCCCGTCAATGGTGCGGCCACTTCGAGATATCCCGTGAGCGCTGCACCCTGGAGCGCGAAGCCGGTACCCGCGGTGGCGGCGGATTCGCGACCCGGCAGATCCTGCTTCCAGGTGGCGCCGATGTCATAGAAGCCGTACGCCGAGAGCCGGCCGATGAAGGTATCGGTATTCATGAGATCGCGACGCAGCTCGAGTTTGCCGCCGATGCCGCTGTCGCCGGCGATCTCCGCCACCTCGAAGCCGCGGCCGAGACGATCGCCGCCGATCTTGAACCGCTCGCTGTCGGGCAGCACGTAGCCGCTGATCTGCGAAAACATGTCGAGGCGCAGCGACCAGCGGCTGGCGAATCGCCGGTACACGGTGCCTTGCGCGAGAGTGACGATGAAATCGGCACGCCGCGGATCGGCCGCGAGATCACGGGCATCGAGGCGGCTGCCAAGGCCATCGAGGCCGTGACGCAACTGCAGGTTGGCCGACAGCTGAGTCGCGCCCGCAAGCCAGTTCGTGCGCAGCATGCCTTCCACGATGCGCAGGCGGTCGTCGCGTACGATCTCGCCCGCACGATCGATGAGCAGGTCATCGGCCTCGAAACCCAGGCTCCCGCTCAGCGACAGGTCGGGCTGCTGCCGGAATGGCTTCGTGAGGCGAAACGTGAGGCGCTCGCGCGTGTACTCGTCGTCGAGGTTGACGGGCTCTTCGTTGGGCGCCGAATGCGAACGGAAGAGCAGGGCATTGCCCCGCGTACCCGCGCTGCCGAGCGCGGTGTCGATGTACAGGCCGCCGCCGAGGTATTCGTCATGGTCGGTGGCGGCCGCGTAGATGAGCCCGACTTTTTCCTGACCGCCAAACAACCCGTTGGCAAACAACTGGCCCAGCAGGAACGCCGGGCCGACCTGGTCGGTGCCGCGATTGTTCATGCGAACCACGCCGTCGACCGGGGAGTAGTCCGCCTGCACCAGCAGCTCGAATGCATTGCGAATATCCGGGTCGCGCCGTGTGGTCGCCGTGACCGAGAGCCCGGCGATCTGCCGCATCGCGCGCAACGCCTGCTGCACGTCGTCCTTGCGCAACGGGCGCGAGTTCTCGAGCCGCGAGCCGATGGCGCCGAGCGTGTCGTGGAACCTCTCGCCGGCGCCTTCGTAGATCACGTGCGTGACCTGCGCTTCGTACACCTGCAGTCGCAGCACGCCGCGCGCGGTCAGCGCGTCGTCGAGCGTGAACTCGGGCTTCAGGTACCCGTCACGCACATACATGTCGGCGAGCGCGCCCGCGATGCTGCGCGCCGTCTCACCCGAGGCTGCAAGCCCGAGCTGGTCGCGGTACGCGGCGAACAGTTGCGGCGCTGAATAAACGGTCGAGCCGTCGACCACGACCGCGGTGAGGGCGGCCGGCGCTTCAGTAGTTAGTGCCGGCGCGGCCGCGAACGCCGTGCCGGGCAGGCCGGCGATACCGGTGGCGATTATGACAAGGGCCCATCCCGCAGCTTCCGCGAGGCGCGCGAAGCGGGGCCTGGCGCCACTTATTGTCACTTGTCCGCACATGTCCCCGTACCCGGCATAAACCGCGCGCATTCTCTCCGATGACCACGCGCGATGATGCGATGCGACTCACATTGCGTCGGGGCGCCGCTTAGTACGATGCGGCGAAACGATGAAGGGGAATTCCGCTTATGTCATGCGCAACGATGAGCCGTTCGCTCGCGCGCCATGTAGTTAGACACTGGCCGGTGTCGATGATCGCCTGCGCGGCGCTGCTGGCGGCGCCGGCGGCGCACGCCATCGATTCCGGCGACATCATCGTCGTGAAATCCAGGGGCGAAGTGCACATCACGGTGAACGGCGCGGCGCGCAGCGTGCGCGACGGCGGCGTGCTCGAGCTGCCCGCCACGGTGCGCACCGGCCGCAACGGCAACATCGAGCTGCGACAGGGCGCCACCAGCGTGAGCGTCGCCCCGGAGACGATGCTCGAATTCCCGGCGCTCGAGAAACGCGGCGCCCCCATCGATCGCATCCAGCAGCCGCGCGGCAACGCCTTCTACAACATCGGCAAGCGTGAAGGGCGCAAGCTGCGCGTGGAAACCCCGTACCTGGTCGCGGTCATCAAGGGCACGCAGTTCAACGTCGCCGCCCACGATGAATCGACGACGATTTCGCTGTTCGAAGGGCTTCTCGAAGTGCGCGCGGCCGACGACGGCGATGCTGTCGATCTCAAGGCGGGCGAGATCGCGACGCGCAAGCGCGGCGACAACTCGATCGGCATCATCAAGATGGACGCCGGCAAGCCACCGCCGACGGGCCGGCGAGCGCCGGCGGCCAGCGGCCCGAGCCACGGTGTGCCCGGCGCTACTACTGCGGATGAATCACTGGTGGTCGACCGCGTGGTGAACAGCGCACCCGTGGACGTCAATGTCGGCGCGGATCCGCGCAACAGCGGAGCTGCCCTCGATACCGGTGCGAGCGTGGGCGTGCCCGTGACCGGCGATGACGTCGTGGCGCCTGCCGCCGAGGTAACGGCGTCTGTCGGCCTGGATGCGGGTCCCGCCACCATCGACGTCGCTGCCGGCAATGTGGACGTCGCGGTGGACGCTGTCGTCGACGCGGGCCCGGCGACTGCCGGCGTGGACGCCGGCCCACTAACTACTGACGTCTCGGCGGGCACCACCGTGGATCTGCCTTCCGGCACGGTGGGTGCCGGCGTGGACGCCGGCGTCATCGTCGGCGCGAGCGCACCGCAGGTCGAAGTCCGCGTGGGTTCCGACGTGGCCGCTGATGCGGTCGCGGGCACCGTGAACATCGGGCTCGAAGTGGGCGGAGCCGATTTAAACCTCGGTGTCGACCTCGGCCTCGACGGCGACAACAGTGGACCCGGCAATGGCGACGACGGCAATAGCGGCCACGGCAATGACGACGATCACTCGGATTCGAGCAATTCCGGCGGCGGAAACAACAACGACACGGTAGTTGACGTTGGCGCGCTCCTGGACACGCTGACGCGCCGGCGCAAGAAATGAACCGATTCAGCCGCCGTTACACCTGGTGGCTGATCGCGCTCGCCACGTTCGTTCTGGTCGGTGGTTTGCGCGCAATCGGCGCGCTCCAGCCGCTCGAGAACGCAATGGTGGACGCACGTGCGCGCCTGCTGATGCGCGAAGTCCGCTCCGACATCGTCATCGTCGGAATCGACGCGGCGAGTCTCGCGGCGCTCGACCAATGGCCGTGGCCGCGGCGTCACCACGCGAAATTGCTCGAAGAGCTCACGCGCGCCGATCCCGCCAGCGTGTTCCTCGACATCGACTTCAGCTCGCCTTCCAGCGTTTTCGACGACGCCTTTCTCGAGGCGGCACTGCTCAAGCCGCGCGACTTCCCCGTGCTGCTGCCTACCTACTTTCAGAATGCCAGCGGCACCGACGAAACGCTGATCACGGCCAAGCCGTTGCGGCGTTTCGCGCGCCGTACCGGACGCGTGGTGGTCAACGGCCAGGCCGGCCCCGACGGGCTGACGCGTGAATGGCGCAACTCCTGGATCGTCGAAGGTTCCCGCCAGCGAAGCGTCATCGATCCCCGGCGCGTGTTGCCGGAGGACCAGGATGTTCCCATCGACTTCTCGATTGCGCCGTCCTCGCTCACCTATGTGTCCTACGTGGACGTCATGGAGGGCCGGGTGCCGCGCGCGGCGCTCGCGGGCAAGACCATATTCGTCGGGGCGACGGCCGTGGAGCTAGGCGACATGCTGGCGGTGCCGGTGCATCGTCTGCTGCCGGGCATCGTGGTGCAGGCGCTGGCGACCGAGACAGTGACCCAGGGAGCGCTGCGCAAGTCGTCCACGTGGATGTGGGTCGTTTCGCTCGCGATGTGGAGCGCGCTGGCGGCGCTGCTCTACGCGGCGAAAGCCGGCACCCGGTGGTTTCGAAATTTCGCGGTGCTCACGCTGTCGCTGACGATCATCGCCGGAATTTCACTCGCCGCGTTTGCCTACGATCGCCTGCTGCTCGACACCGCGGCGCCCATGCTCGCCGTAACGTTGTTGTTCGTCGCGGTCACCGTGCGCGCGCTCGAGAAGCAGACCTGGCGTGCGCTGTCCTTTGCGCTCGGCATGCGCAGGCGCGACGCATTGCTGAAGAGCGTGGTCCAGTCGTCGACCGACTGTATCGTCTGCGTCAACGAAGCCGGCATCATCAAGACGGCGAATCCCGCCGCATCGCGGCTGTTCGGATGCGCGACCTATGAGCTCATCGATGAGCCCATCGCCAAGTTCATCACCCTGCTGGCCGGCGATGGCGCCAGCGCGCGTCTCGGTGCGCTGCATGGCGTGATCCGCGAATGTGATGCGCGCACGCTGGACGGCGAGGTGTTCCCGGTGGAGATCTCGATGAGCCGCGTGCGGCTCAACACCGAAAAGCTGTACACCGCGATCGTGCGTGACATACGCGAGCGGCGCACGCAGCAGCGCCGCCTGCAGCACCAGGCAACGCACGATTCGCTGACCGGTCTGCCGAACCGGGCTGCCTTGCTCTCGCATCTCGAGACGGCGCTGTCGCCCGAGTCGGCGCGTCCGGCGCTGGCGCTGCTCATGCTCGACCTGTGCCGATTCAAGGAGGTCAACGACACGCTGGGCCACAACGTCGGCGATCGCGTGCTGTGCGACGTGGCGCAGCGTTTCGCGAACGCGCTCGGCGATCGCGGGCTCATCGCGCGCATCGGCGGCGATGAATTCACCGTGGTGCTCGATGCCGCGGTCAGCGAGCAGATCGCGTCGACGGCGCAACTGCTCGCCGATTGCCTGCGCACGCCGATCGATGTCGTGGGTATCGCCATCGAAGTGGGCGTGAGCATCGGCGTCGCGCGTTACCCGCAAGACGCGAGCGACGCGCAGAACCTGCTGCGCCATGCGGACGTGGCCATGTACGTGTCCAAGCGGCGCGGTTCCGTGTTCGAGTATTACGACCCGGCGCACGATGAGAACACCGTGCGCAAGCTCGCGATTGGCGGCGAGCTGCGCTCCGCCATCGCCAGCAACGCGCTCGAATTGAATTTCCAGCCGCAGGTGAACCTGCGCACCGGCATGGTGGAAAGCGTCGAAGCGCTGCTGCGCTGGTTTCATCCCACGCAGGGTGCGATCCGCCCGGACGAGTTCGTCGCGATTGCCGAGGCCACGGATCTCATCCGCCCGCTCACCGAATGGACGCTGACCGTCGCGTTGGCGCAGGTCCGCGACTGGCACGCGCGCGGTGTGCACGTTCGCATCGCGGTGAATCTCTCCGCGCGGCTGTTGCAGGACACGGCTTTCCCGGCGCGGCTGCGGCAGTTGCTGCAAGCATCGGGTGTGGCGGGTCCCTCGCTCGAGCTCGAGATCACCGAGAGCGCCATGATGCTCGACCCGGCGCGCGCGCTGCGGGTCATCCAGGAGATTGCCCGTATGGGCGTACTCATTTCCATCGATGACTTCGGCACCGGGTATTCATCGCTGGGTTACCTGCGCGACCTGCCGGTGCACTCGCTCAAGCTGGACAAGTCGTTCGTCATCGGGATGCGTGACAACACCGATGACCGCGTGATCGTCGAATCCACTGCGCAGATGGCGCACGCGCTGAAGCTGAAGCTGGTGGCCGAAGGCGTCGAAACCGAGTGGGACGCGCAATTCCTGGCGGCGTCGGGTTATGACTTCGCGCAGGGCTTCCGATACAGCAGCGCGCTGCCCGCCAACAAGTGCCTGGCGTGGATCGTGGAGTTCAATGCCACCGCGATGCTGACGCTGGGAGACGCCGACGTCACCGCCACGCTGCGTTCACGCGCCGCGCGCCGCGAGCAGGATGACGTCGAGTCACGGACCGGCTGACCGTTCCTCACATCTGCGGCGCGAATCGCGGGATCCATGCGAATCCCATCTGGAAACCGATGTCCGGCGTGTTGTTGAGGTTCTGCAGGTTCTCGGTCACGCCGAACGAGACGAGGCAGCAGTCGAAGCGATGGCGCACGCCGATGCTCAGCTGGAACTTGTCGCTGAGCAGTTCTTCGAGATCGGTCTGCGCGCGCTTGTAGACACTGCGGCTCGCATAACCCTGCAGGTTCAGGTTGGTGCGCGCGCTCAACTGCCTTTCCCAGCCGACCACGATGGTGGGCACGATCTGCGTTTCGTGCTCGGAGGGCGTTTCTTCGCCGGCGTAGTACACCGCGGCAAAGTCCATGTGCAACGCGTTGCGCTCACCGAGCCTGCGCACCGATGCCTGTATGCCGTAGTCCGTGTGTCCCGTCGACAGCAGCGGGCGTGCGCCGTCGTAGGGGATTTTCACGGCAGTGTCCACCGACATCTGCCACCGGCCGGGTAGTTTGAGGCCGCTGTAGCGAAGCCCGAACGTCGGGTCGAGGAACCCCGGGCTCTTCGGCGCCTCGGATATCACCGCTTTCGCATGCTTGAGATCGTAGATGAGGTGGGTGCCATTGCGCGCGATGGCCTTGCGGCCGTAGCTGTTGAGACCCAGCGTCTTGTGAAAGCCTTCGATGGTCGAATCGAGGAACCCGCCCTGGTACGACACGGCGGTGGCGAAAGCGTAGGCGGTCCACACGCTCGAGATCCTGTAGTGCACCGCCATGTCGAGCGTCGCCGATTCCAGGTCGAACAGGTAGTTTTCGCCGGGCAGCTCGCGGATGGCGGCAATTTCCGCCGGGCCTATCGCGCGGCGGCCGGCGGGCTCGATCGACTTGAGATATTTCTCCACGTTCTCGCTGAGCGCCCAGGTGTTCTGGTAACCGAGCTCGGCTTCGAACGCGAACGTGTGTTCCTCGATGTTGATGGCGTGCGCCGGCCGCATGTCCAGGCGCAGGAACCCGAACGGCGACAGATCGCGCGAGCGCAGCATGCCGTAGAAGCGGCCGCCTTCATCGGCATGCGCGGGAAGCGCGCACGCCGCGGCCACTGCGAGACAACAAGCGGCCGCCATGGCCAGATTCTTTTTCATCCAGACTCCATTCCCCTCGCGACGGCAGATTTACCAGCGACCGGGCCGCACGGCAATCGGACAATGTCGAGAAAGATTTCGCGACTCCTCGCGTTGTCTTGCGCCCACAAATGGGGCATTCAGTCTGTCACAGCAGGAAGATTCGGGTAGCACATTCGCTACAGCGGAGCTTTTCTTTTGCCGCAGTGAAGCGTATTCATGCGCGCATTGCGGAAGCAGTTCCAACCGATCAGGGAACGTCGCAAAAGCGGGACAGCAGTCCGGGCTCTAACTAGCGTCGAGGGGGACTGGAGGCAGCTGACGGATTTCAGCGGAATCCGCGCGGGTCTCCTTGAATAGGGCGCCGTCCGGAAACACTCCGGGCGGCGCCTGTTTCGCGCCGGCGCGCGTTCGTGCCCGGGTTCAACGCGAGCGGCTTTCCGCGGTTACCGCAGCGCCGAGTACTTCTCCGGGCTGAAACCGACGAGCAGCGACTTCCCGTGTTCGAGCACGGGCCGTTTGATCATCGACGGCTGCTCGATCATGAGTTTGATCGCCTTGGCTTCCGTCAATCCGGCCTTTGCGGTTTCCGGCAACTTGCGAAACGTGGTGCCGGCGCGATTGAGCAGCACTTCCCAGCCCACTTGCTTCGCCCACGCAACGAGGGTCTCGCGGCTGACACCGGAAACCTTGTAGTCGTGGAACTCGTGGTCGACGCCATGCGATTCGAGCCAGGCACGGGCCTTCTTCATGGTGTCGCAATTTTTGATGCCATAGATAGTCGTTCTCATGCGAGACAAATGCCCTAGTCGCCCTGAAGTTTCAATATCCGATGGGGTCAACCCTCGGTCTCGCCGGTGTCGTTGAGGGCTGACCCCTTTTGCTAGGAAAAGGGGGCTGCCCCCATCTACGCAAGGGTTGCGGACTTGCGGAGGAACAGCGTGAGGATGGAACCGGCTAACAAGATTCCCGCGAGCAGGAACAGCCCGCTCTCGAAGTTGCCGGAAGTGTCCTTGAGGTAGCCCACCGCGTACGGCCCGATGAAGCCACCGACCGCGCCCATGGCGTTGATCAACGCGATACCCGCGGCGGCGGCACTGCCGGTCAGGAACTTGCCCGGCAACGCCCAGAACGGACCGCGGGTACCGTAGTCGCCGACCGCCGCCACGGTCAGCGCGATCATCGCGGGAATCGGTGATTTCAGTATCGCGGTGAAGACGAACCCGATCGCCCCGATGGCGGTGGGAATCGCGACGTGCATGAACCGCTCCCCCGTGCGATCGGAGCTGCGGCCGATGAGCACCATGCCAGCGGCAGCCGCGATGTACGGCAGCGCGGAAATCAGGCCCACCTCGAAGTTGGTGAAGCCGGACAGGCCCTTGACGATGGTGGGAACCCACAGCGTGAGGCCGTAGCTGCCGGTCTGGCAGCAGAACATGATGGCGGCGAGCAGCCACACCGTGGGGTGCTTGAGTACCTCGCGCACCGTCACGCGATGCCGCAACTGCGCGGCCTGGTGTTCGGCTTCCATCGTGCGTCCCAGCCATTCGCGCTGCTCGGCGGTCAGCCAGCGCGCATCGGCGGGCTTCTCGGTGAGGTAACCGAGCACGACGAAGCCGAGGAACACCGCGGGAAGCCCTTCGAGCAGGAACATCCACTGCCAGCCATGCAGCCCGAGGTGACCTTCGAAGCCTAACAACCACCCCGACAGCGGCCCGCCGAACACGATGGAGAGCGGGATGCCGATCATGAACCAAGACACCGCCTTGGCGCGCTGCGGGCGCGGGAACCACTGGCTGAGGTAGTAGACGATGCCGGGCAGGAAGCCGGCTTCCGCGGCGCCGAGCAGCAGCCGCATCACGTAGAAGCTCATCTCGCCCTGCACGAACATCATGCCGGCGGAGATCAGTCCCCAGGTGATCATGATGCGCGCGATCCAGCGCCGCGCGCCGTATCGCACCAGCAGCAGGTTGCTGGGGATCTCGCACGCGGCATAGGCGAGGAAGAAGATTCCGGCCCCGAAACCGTAGGCCGTGTCGCTCATGCCGAGATCGCTGTTCATCTGCAGCTTGGCGAAGCCGACGTTGACGCGATCCAGCCAGGAGATGATGTACAGCAGCAGCAGGAAGGGCAGCAGGCGCCAGGTCACGCGCGCCATGGTCGAGCGTTCGAGTTCCGTCATCGCGCGAGTGTAGGGGATATGATTGCGCCGGGTTTGAAGTTTGCGTGGAGTGGAACATGAGCGAGCCAGGGGAGTGGATCGACGTCGGCGCCGCGGACGACTTCAAGCGCGAACCCCTGCGCGAGGCGAAACTCGGCGAGCGGCGCGTGGCGGTCTCGTACAAGGACGGCAAGTTCGGCGTCATCTCCAACGTCTGCAATCACGTCGGCGGGCCGCTCGGCAAGGGCAGGCTCGATGGCGAGTTCGTCGTCTGTCCCTGGCATCAATACAAGTTCCACCGCTGCACCGGCGAGGGTGAGCCCGGCTACGAGGCCGACAAGGTCCCCGGTTATGGAGTGCGCGAAGAGAACGGCCGGTTGTTAGTCACCGCGAAACCCACGAGCAGGCGCGGCCACCTGCCGCACGAGCCGCATCCGCTGACGCGGCCCACCGAGCGCGCGCCCGGCGGCTTGCGCGTCGGGGGCATCTCGACCACCGCCATGGACGCGAAGAACCCGCGATTCTCGACATCCGAGCACTTGCTGGGCGTGGCGCTCGAACACGCGGCACAGGCGCTGGGCGCAGAGACGAAGTTGATCAGGCTCAACGATCTCAACTTCCGCAACTGCGAAGGTTATTACTCCAAGGCGGCGAAGGCCTGCACCTGGCCTTGTTCGGTCACGTCGATGGACAAGACCGACCAGCTCGACCAGGTGTACGAGATGGCCGTTCACTGGGCCGACATCCTGCTGATCGCCACGCCCATCCGCTGGGGCGCCGCCAGCTCGCTGTACTACAAGATGGTCGAGCGCATGAACTGCATCCAGAACCAGATCACGCTGAACAACAAGGTGCTCATCAGGAACAAGGTGGCGGCATTCATCATCACCGGCGGACAGGACGGCATCCAGGCCGTGGCCGGGCAGATGATGGGGTTCTTCAGCGAGATCGGCTATCTACTGCCGCAGTTCCCGTTCATCGCGCATTCGCTCGGCTGGGAGGCCGAGGAGATGGAGCGCAACATGGATTTCGTGCAATCGAGCGAAGGCCTGCGCGCCGGCGCGCGCGACCTGGTGGCGCGCGCCTCGGAGATGTCGAAGTGCCTGCTGGAGCGCGATCTGGCGCATGCCAGCATCGAGCGCGGCGGACGAAAGGCTTCGAACAGCTGAGCTTCAGTCCGGCAGAGGAGCCGAAACCGCGGCGAAGTTCTGCTTCTGGCGCAGTTGCTGGCGGGCCGAGAGCACCACCTCGTCCTGCATCTCGTTGAAGATCCGAAGCTGTTCGGGCGTCAGCACTTCGGCGGCGCGCGCGCGCAGGCGCTGGCTGTTCTCCTGGGCCGACTTGAAACGTTCCTCGGGCGAACCCGCTTCCACCGTGACGAATGCCATGCCCGAGCCATTACCGAAGCCCATGAACCCGCCGCCCGCGTCAGAGGTGATTCGCTGACGTTCGTCCGCGAGGGCCCGGATGAGCGCCTCGGCCTGTCCATCGGCCAGATAGGCCGCATCGTCGAGCCGCTCGCGCAGTTGCGAGACGGATTCGCGCTCCTGGATGCTGTTCCGGTACTCGTCGTACTTCTGCTGGCGCGCGGGGCCGAGGAGGTTGGCGATTTCCTGCGCCTTCCAGTCGGGTTCGCGGCGGCCGATGCCATGCGCAAGGCACTCCGGATCGAGCGAGCAGTGCGCGGAAGTTTCGATGGAATTGACCTGGCCGATGGCCAGCAGCTCGATCAACCGATCGTATTCCTCGCTCGTAAGCTGCAAGGCCTGCGCGATGCGCGGATTCGAATTGCGCGAAACCATTTTGTATTCGGACAGGATTTCCTCGCGCTGTTCCGGATCCTGCAGGCGCGCCAGCATTTCTTCCATGTACTGGCGTTGCTGCGCCTGGATTTGCGCCTCCGTGATCGGCACCGCGTTCGGGGCGGCGACCATTGCAACGGTCGCGTTTCGACTCGTGGTTGCGCTGGCGGGTGCAGCCGCGGGCGCCGGAGCGGGACGCGGCTCGAATGCGGGCAGCGGCGCCGCGGTTGCAACCTGCGCCAGGCGCGGTTCCGCGGCGGGGCGACTGCGCTCGACGTGAAGCTCGCGCGCGAAATACGCCGTGGATGCGGCGAATGCGACCGTGGTCAGCGAAAGGGTGACAAGGGCGATACGCATGCACCCTTATATATGCCGAGATCTCAGGCTCGTCTAGCCGAGCCAATCCTCGATGATGCGCGGCAACACACGCGTCGCCGGGCCCGCGTGGAAAGTGAAACCTCGGGGTACTTCGTCCATTTCCAGCGAGTTCAGCACCTTGATCGCATCGTCGCGTGCCGCATCCACGAGCGAGGCCGCGGGATAGACGCTGAGTGACGTCCCAACTACCAGGACCTTGTCGGCCGCGGCCACGTATTCGCGCGCGGCTTCCATGTGCTGCGTCTCCTCGCCAAACCACACGATGTCGGGGCGCAGCTGCGTGCCTTCATCGCAAAGCTGGCCGAGGCTGATCGGTGAAGCGCCGATGTGATAACGCCGCCGCGACCGGCCCGTGCCACGCGCGAACGCCAGTTCGCCATGCACGTGCAACACGCGGGTGGAGCCAGCCCGCTCGTGCAACGCGTCCACGTTCTGGGTCACCACGGTGACGTCGTAGGCGGACTCGAGCGCCGCGATGGCGCGATGTCCCGCATTCGGCTGGGCGATCCACGCCCTGGCGCGCCGCTCATTGTAGAACTCGAGCACCAGCGCGGGATTCTTCCGCCAGCCCCCGGGGCTAGCTAGATCCTGCCAGGAATGCTCGCGCCAGAGGCCGGCCGCGTCGCGGAAGGTCGGCAGGCCGCTTTCGGCGGACAGCCCGGAGCCGGAAAGGATGACGGCTTTTGGCTTCATCTCGCGCAAGCGTAAGACAGAACGCGGCGCGAAGCCGAACTACCTCCGCTGGATTCGTGGTCATCGCCGGCTGCCGCATGCGTTTTCGTGCCCGACCATGGCGCACCCCAATCCACGATGTCAGGGAGTGACGAAGATGCGCTTCATGCAGTCGATACTGATCCGTATGCTGATACCCGCCGGGCTGTTCATTTCGCCCGGAGCGTTTGCCGCCGGCAACTACACGCAGAGTTTCGCGGCGCCGCCTCCGAACTGGAGTGTCGCCAATGACACCTGGAGCGCCGCGGGTGACTACCGCAATTCCAGCGGCGTCATACCTCCGGCGACCTCCTGGTACACGGGCAATTCCTGGACCACGAATTTCACGTACAGGGTGCGTGCGTACTCCGAGTGGCCGGACACCGGCAACGAACTGGGCGTCGTGTTCGGCCTCACCGACTCCACGCACTACTACAGGGTGGTCGTCAGCATGGATGGGGTCGTGGATCTCGCAAGCGTCTCGGGCAACCCGAGTTCGCCCACTCTCATCAGGAGCGGCAGCGTGAATCCGGCCGCCGTCGGCCTTGCCGCGGACACCTGGTTCAACCTCGAAGTCTTCGTCAATGGCAACGCCGTGACCGTGAAGGTGAATGGCAAAGTGGCGATCGCCCGCGAACCCATCACGCCGGTGGCGGGAAGTATTGGCGTGATCGCGCGCGCCAACATGGCGCGTTTCGATGACGTCAGCATCACCGACAACCTCGCCACGCAGCTGTTCCGTGGGACGTTCACCGAGATGGACGGCACCGCGCTCAACGTGTCGGCCCCGAATATCAGGTGCACCGCGAATCCGCAGAAAAACTGCTACGCCAACATCACCGGCAATGATCAATCCGGTTATTCCTGGCCTATCCAGATGTGGGGGGACGGCGACCCGGCACTCGACGATGACGACGGCGCCAAACTTCAGTACATCTCGCGCAGTTCCACGGGCGAGGTCACGGACTTCATCGGCGCGGCCATCGAAACCCGGCCCGGCCACGTGAACATGAACCCGGATGGCAGTGGCGGCAACCCCACGCATGTGTTGCACCAGTGGATAGTCCAGCAGGGAGAGGCCCAGCCGCAGGTGCCCTACATCATCCGGCCGCGGAACACCTTCGCCCAGCAACACGATCTGTACATGCGTTTCTGGCTGAAGTACCCCGACGAGCTCACGGGATATTGGCAGATGCCCTGGCAGTTCAAGACCGACGACGGCCACACGACCGACAGCAACGACAGTCTGCGCGTCTCGCTGTTTGCCACGCCCAACGTCTCCCACAACGGAACCGCCTGTCCACAAGCGACGGCGGGGCAGTGGCATTGGCTCATCCAGGCAGATCCGGGCGTGGGTACCCCCGGCACCCTGAAGTGGCAGCAATGTAACCCTGCGGCGGAAGTGCCCATCGGCAGGTGGTTCAAGGTCGAGATCTTCTTTCACCGCGCCACGTCGGCCACCGGAACGGGCCGCGTCTGGGTGGCCGTCGAAGGCAACGAGATCCTCGACTACACCGTCCCGGGCACTACGCTGCAGAACGGCATGTATGCGAGCGGGTCACCCATCGACCGCATCATGCTGCCGCAGCAGTACGGCGGCGATGAGTGGCCGCGGGATCAATATGTGGACGACCTGGAGATCTGGAACGGATTCCCGGCGGACGCCTCCGCGCACTAACTACTTACCGGGGGCCGGCGTGATGGAGATCCATCACGCCGGCTTCGCGAACTTCGACTTGATGGGATCGAACAGCAGCATGGCCAGAAGGGCGCCGTCGATCATGCTGAAGAGCGTCTCGATCGTGGAAGTGAGGGGAGTGGTGAACGTGACGCCCTCCCACGGAAGGACGACGATGCCCACCACGGCGACGCCGATGAACGTGGCGCGCGCCCAGCGCTGAAACATCAGCAGGCCGATACACGAGGCCAGGTACGCGATGAGAAATCCCGCCATCAGCGCCCCCAGCAGGATCTGCAGGCTCAATGGGCCGGATTCGAAAATGCTGAACAGCGGACTGGCTCCTTCACCCTCCAGGTAGGCATTCACTTCGTCGGGAACAGGCGGCTCCACGAAACTGATGAAGATGCTGATGGCGAACAGCGCCAGCGAACCGGCCACCAGACCGCGAAAGACCTTGGTTATTTCCATGTCATGCCTTGGCGCGTTCCCCGAAAGACAGCGAAGTCTGCCGCTGCGACTGGCCCTGGGACTGGCTCTGGCCGCTCATGCGCTGCATGCCGCTGATTTCGCCTGAAGGGAAATAGATCTCGGCGAGCCGCGAATGCACGTTGGAAATGCGCAGTTGAATGTCGTCGATGAGCTCGTGCAGCCCGGGCTGGTCCAGCGTCGCGAGCGGCGCGCGCTGGATGAACTTGGCGGCGCCTTCGAGCACCTCGAGCACACCCTCGCTGCGCGGCAGCGGCGTGAGCGCGTTTTCGAGCTGCGTCAGGCAGAACTGGCAGGAGCGCGGGAACTCGTCATCGCGCAGCAGGAACTGGAGCACCTCGGTGCGTTTCACGCGCGTGCGCATCTTCAGCCGATACATCTGATAACCCGACAGTGATTTCAGCACGCTCATCCACTGCACGGTCTCGAAGGGCCGAAGCTCCGGAGTCTCCGCGGGAAGGAGCTGCGCCGAGCGCACGTCGACGATGCGGCTGGTCATGTCGGCGCGCTCGAGATTGCGGCCCAGCGTGCCGAAGGTGTGCGCGTCGTTGCGGTTCATGGTGCCGTCGAGCATGCCGGACAGGGACTGCAGCGTGACGACGATGCGCTTCAGGAAATCGAAACGCGTGCGCTTGCTGGTGCCAGTGGGAAGGTCACGGATGAACTCGGCGAAGAATTCGTTGAGCAGCTCCCACGCCTCGGTGGGCAGGATCTCGCGCAGCGTGCGCGCGTTCTCCCTTGCCGCGGTCAGGGAGCTGCAGATGGAGCCGGGATTTTCCCGGTCGGCAATCAGGAACTGGACCACGTCGCGTTCTTCGCCGCGCGTGGCCTTGTCGTTGAACCGGGCGTCGAATTCGGCGCGGTTGCCGGAGATGTCCACCAGTGGCAGCCAGCCCGGCGCGATGCCGCCCGGAAGATCGAGCAGCAGGTTGGTGTTCACGCCGATGATGCGCGCGGTGTTCTCCGCGCGTTCGAGGTAGCGCGACAGCCAGTAGACGTTCTCGACCGTGCGCGCGAGCATCTAACTATCCGTATCCACTATCCACGTATCCTTGCTGCCGCCCCCCTGCGACGAGTTCACGACGAGCGAGCCCTTGCGCAGCGCCACGCGCGTCAGGCCGCCGGTCGTGACGTTCGTCTGCGCGCCCGAGAGGATGAACGGACGCAGGTCGACGTGGCGCGGCTCGAGGCGGTCGCTCACGAGGGTCGGCACGGTGGACAAGGTGACGACCGGCTGCGCGATGAAGCTGCGCGGATCGGCCTTGAGCGACTCGGCGAATTTGCCGCGCTCGGCTTTCGTCGACATGGGCCCCATCAGCATGCCGTATCCACCGGAGCCGTCGACGGGCTTCACCACGAGCGAATCGAGGTTGCCCAGCACGTGATCGAGCTGCTTCGGCTCGCCGCAACGATACGACGGCACGTTCGCCAGGATCGCGTCCTCGCCGAGGTAGTACTTGATCATGTCGGGCACGTACGTATAGACCAGCTTGTCGTCGGCGACGCCCGCGCCCGGTGCATTCGCGAGCGCCACCTTGCCAGCCGCCCACGCGCGCATCAGGCCGGGAACGCCGAGCGATGAATCCTTGCGGAAGACCTCGGGGTCGAGGAAATCGTCGTCGATGCGGCGATAGATGACGTCGACGCGCGTCCATCCGCGCACCGTCTGCATGTAGACGCAATCGTCACTATCTA
>DASTXR010000167.1:0-12921 GCA_035765415.1 Steroidobacteraceae bacterium
GTGTTCAATCACTACGGACCGACCGAAGCCACGGTTGGTTGTGTGGTCTTTGAGATAGAGATACCGCCCACAGGCCCCGTGCCGATCGGCCGGCCGATCTCGAACGCAAAGCTCTACGTTCTGGACAGCCGCCGCCGCCCCGTGGGGATCGGCGTAACGGGAGAGATCTACATCGGCGGCGCTGGAGTCGCGCGCGGCTACCTGAATCGGCTCGACCTCACCGCCGAACGTTTTGTGAAGGATCCGTTCAGCGCGGATGAGTCCGCACGAATGTATCGAACGGGGGATCTGGGTCGCTGGCGAGCAGACGGGAACGTGGAGTTCCTCGGCCGCAACGATCACCAGGTGAAAATCCGCGGCTACCGCGTCGAGCTGGGCGAAATCGAGTCACAGATCAGAGCTCACGAAGGCATCCAGGAAGTCGCCGTGATCGCGCGCGAGGACACGCCGGGCGACAAGCGCCTGGTGGCCTACTACAGCGCAGCGCCGAGCATTGAAACAGAAAAGCTGCGCGCGCATCTGAAAGAGAAGCTGCCGGAGTACATGTGGCCTGCGGCATTCGTGAAGCTGGAACGACTGCCGCTCACCGCCAACGGCAAGCTCGATCGCAAGGCGCTGCCGGCGCCGGACATGACCGCGCTATCTACCCAGGAATACGAGGCGCCGCAGGGAGAAATCGAAGCGACGCTCGCCAACATCTGGAAGGAACTGCTGAACGTCGAAAGAGTCGGCCGCCGCGACGACTTCTTCGACCTCGGCGGCCACTCGCTGCTCGCCGTGCAACTGATCACGCGGGTTCGCGCAGTCCTCGGCCGCGATCTCGCGTTGCGCGATCTGTTCATGGAACCCACCATCCGGCAGCTGGCGCCGAGGCTGTCCGATGGCGCGCAAATCGTGCTGGAGCCCATCGGAAAAGCGGATCGCACCGCGCCGATACCGTTGTCCCATGCACAGCAGCGACTGTGGTTCGTGGATCGATTCGAGGCCGCTGGCGCGGCCTATCACATTGCGGGCGCGTTGAAGCTCGACGGGCCGCTCGACAGTCGCGCGCTGCGTTCGGCGCTGAACGCGATCATCCAGCGTCATGAAATATTGCGAACCACTTTCGTGCAGCGGGACGGCAATCCGGTTCAGGTGATCTCACCCGCCGCGCCTTTCGCGCTGAAGGAAGTCGACCTGAGCACACATGCGCCGGCGGCTCGCGCTGCGACTTTCGAGGAACACGCGGCGGAAATTGCCACCACGCGATTCGACCTGAGCATCGGTCCGCTCATTCGCGGGCGACTGCTGCAATACGGGGATCAGGAACACGTGCTCCTGATAGCCATGCATCACATCGTGTCCGACGGCTGGTCGCTCGGTGTGCTCATGAAGGAACTGGGCGTGCTGTATTCGGCCGCCTCGGAAGGTAGTGGCGATCCGTTGCCGCCGTTGGCGATTCAATACGCTGACTACGCGGCCTGGCAACGAAACGGAGCCCAACGCGAGGCCGAGCACACGCAGCTCAAGTACTGGCGCGAACAACTCGCGGGCATGCCGACGCTGCTCGAGCTGCCATCGGATCGGCTCCGGCCGCCGGTGCAAAGTTTCCGCGGCGGCAGCATTCCGTTCGTCATGGATGAGACAGCCACCGCGCGGCTCAACGAACTCTCCAGCCAGCACGATGTGACCCTGTTCATGACGCTGTATGCCGGTTACGCGCTGTTGATGTCGCGCCTGAGTGGCCAGGGCGACATCGTCATCGGCTCACCGCTGGCGAATCGCCCGAGAGAAGAAGTGGAACCTCTCGTCGGCTTCTTCGTGAACACGCTGCCGCTGCGCATTCGCGTCGACGATGACCCCAGCGTGCGTGAGTTGCTGGCGCGTGTGAAAGAGATGACGCTGGCGGCCTACGGCCACCAGCACGTGCCGTTCGAACAAATCGTGGAAGCGGTCCGGCCGCCCCGCAGCCTCAGTCACAGTCCGTTGTACCAGGTCAGTCTCACCTGGGGTAACACTCCAAACAGCCACTTCACGCTGCCAGGATTGAAGCTGTCGCGCGTGGAGGTGCCGCACGACACCTCGCAGATCGACCTGTCGTTGATCCTGCGTGAGGAAGACGGCCGGATCATCGGCAATGCCATGTACGCGGCCGATCTTTTCGACCGCAGCACCGTCGAGCGATGGATGCGGCATCTCCAGACCGTCCTCGCCGAAATGGTGAAAGACGCCGCGCAGCCTGTCAGCCGTGTCGCATTGCTCGGCGAAGTGGACAGGCGTGCCCTGCTCGCGGAGTTCAATTCCTCAGCCGTGCCCGTCAGCAGGGACCTGCTGGTCCATGAGTTGTTCGAACAACAGGTGGACCGGGACCCGGCGGCAGTCGCGCTTTCCTACGAAGGCCAGCAACTGAGTTATGCCGAGTTGAATCGGCGAGCCAACCAGCTTGCCCGCTATCTCAGGGAGCGCGGCGTGCGGGCCGATACGCTGATCGCCATCTGCATGGATCGCAGCGTCGAGATGATCGTGAGCCTGCTCGGAGTGCTGAAAGCCGGCGCGGCGTATGTGCCGCTGGATCCGGCGTACCCGGAAGACCGGCTCGCCTACCTGCTGGAGGATGCCGGCGCACCCGTTCTGTTGACGTTGAGCCGCATGGAGGACGAGCTCCCGGTGTGCGCGGCGCAGGTCATCGCGGTAGATAGACTGCGGCCCGAGCTCGAGCAGCGGGACGACACCAATCTTCCTCGTACGTTGACGGAAGAGACCCCCGGGCATCTTGCGTACGTGATCTACACATCAGGCTCGACGGGACGGCCCAAGGGCGTCATGGTCGAGCACCGCAACCTCGTGAATCTCATCGACTGGCACTGCGCCGCATTCGACCTGCGCGCCGGAGACCGCTCGAGTTCCATTGCCGGGCTCGGGTTCGATGCAACCGTCTGGGAGATATGGACGACGCTTTGCGCGGGCGCGACTCTCGTGCTGCCGACCAGCAGCGTCGCCGGCAATCTCGATACCCTGCTCGAATGGTGGCGGCGCCAGCGGCTCGACATCAGCTTCCTGCCCACGCCGGCCGCGGAATTCGCCTTCAATCGCGGCATAGACAACGCGGGCCTGAAAACACTGCTCGTGGGTGGCGATCAGCTTCGTTACCGCGCGCCTGCATCCAGCCCGTATCGGCTGATCAACAACTACGGACTGACCGAGACCACCGTCGTGGCGACCTCCGGACATCTGGATGCCGCGGAAGCGACAGCGCACATCGGCCGGCCGATCGCGAACACGAACATCTACATCCTGGATTCGCATCTTCAGCCCGTGCCGATCGGGGTGGTCGGTGAAATCCACGTCGGCGGTGCGAGCGTGGCGCGCGGATATCTGAATCGGGATGAGCTGACGAACGAACGTTTCCTGCACGATCCGTTCAGCGCGACGCCGGCAGCACGGATGTACAAGACGGGCGACCTGGGCAAGTGGCGCGCAGACGGCAACATCGAGTTCTGCGGGCGCAGCGATCACCAGGTCAAGATTCGCGGCTACCGCGTCGAGCCCGGCGAGATCGAGGCGGGGTTGAGCCGCCACCCGGACGTGAAAGAGGCGGTGGTCGTGGTGCGCGAAGACGAGCTCGGCGAGAAGCGGCTGGTGGCATACGTGACGTACGCCGGCGAGTCGCCCAGCGCCGACACTCTTCGCACTCATCTCAAATCGTTCTTGCCGGGCCACATGATCCCGGCGGCGTTCGTGCCGATGTCCGCGTTGCCGATGACGCCCAATGGCAAGGTGGATAGGGCCGCGTTGCCCGCGCCCGATTCGAGTGCCTACGCGCTGAAGCCGTACGAGTTGCCGTTGGGCGCCACCGAGGTTGCGCTCGCGAGCATCTGGCAGGACCTGCTGCGCCTGGAGCGCGTGGGGCGGCACGACAGTTTCTTCGAGCTCGGCGGACATTCGCTGCTGGCAGTGCAGGCGACTTCGCGCATCAGCCAGACGTTTCAGATCGACGCGTCGCTGGCGGAGATCTTCGACTCACCCTCGGTGGCCGCGATGGCGGAGGTGGTGGTTTCGAGGCAGCTCGAACAGTTCGATCCCGCGGACATTGCGCGGGTTTCGGCTCAGGTCGCGGTAGCGACGGTAGCGTAGAGGCGGCAAGGGAAATGCCATGAATGACGGGTCACTCAAGCGCGATCAGTTGCTACGCGAGTTGCAGCGAACCGCGGTCGCGCAAAGGAAACAGTTTGCGCCGATCGAGCGCACGGTCCGCGATGAATCCTCGCCGCTTTCGTTCGCACAACAACGGTTGTGGTTCATCGATCAGCTCGAAGGCAGCGGCACGGCATACCACGTGCGCCTGGCGATGCGGCTGCGTGGCAGTCTCGATGTCGAGGCACTGCGGCAGGCACTCGACGCCGTGGTGGATCGCCACGAAACGCTGCGGACGACCTTTGCGCAGGTGAATGGCGACGTGCGGCAGGTGATCGCGCCAACCGCGCGCTTTGCGTTGCAGGAAACAGACCTCGGCGCATATGACACCCGGGAGCAGGATGCGCAAATCACGCGGCACATCGCGGAGGAATCGGCGCAGCGGTTCGATCTCGGCGCTGGCCCCTTGTTTCGAGGCCGCCTGCTCAGGGTGAGCGCGGAAGAGCGCGTGTTGTTGCTCACCATGCATCACATCGTCTCGGATGGCTGGTCGGCCGGAATATTGTTGAGCGAGATTGCCGCGCTGTACGGCGCCTGCATGGAAGGTCGCCCGAATCCGCTGGCTGCCTTGCCGATCCAGTACGCGGACTTCGCGGCATGGCAGAGAAAGTGGCTGCAGGGTGAAGTGCTGCAGGAACAACTCGATTACTGGAAGCAGCAACTCGCCGGCGCACCGGTGTTGCTGGAACTTCCCACGGATCGGCCGCGGCCCACGGTTCAGAGCTCTCGCGGAGGAAACCTTGCGTTCCGGCTGGGTGCAGAGCTGACGGAGCAAGTGAAGGATTTGTCGAAGCAGCACAATGCCACGCTGCTCATGACGATGTACGCGGCGCTGGCGCTGGTGATGTCGCGGCTGAGCGGTCAGGAAGACGTGGTGATCGGCGTGCCGGTTGCGAACCGGCGGCGGACAGAGCTCGAGGGCCTGATTGGCTTCTTCGTGAACATGCTGCCGCTGCGCGTGGCGGTGCACGCGAGCGACACGCTGGGCGAATTGTTGAACCGGGTCCGCGGGCTGATGCTGAAGGCCTACGCGTACCAGGAGATTCCGTTCGAGCAGGTGGTGGAGGCGCTGCAGCCGCCCCGCAGCCTGAGCCATAGCCCGATATTCCAGATCAGTCTCAGCTGGCAGAACGCGCCGCTCGCGGCGTCGGCGAAACAGTGGCTGCCCGGCATCGAAACGACGCCGCTGGCGGTGCCCGGTTCGACCTCGAAGTTCGACCTGTCGTGGGCGCTGCAGGAGACCAATGGAGAGATCACCGGCTCCGTGCAATACGCCAGCGAGTTGTTCGATCGCGAGACCATCGAGCGGTGGATAGGCCATTTCCAGCACGTGCTGGCCGAGATGGCGCGGGATGCGCGGCGGCCGGCGGGCGGGATATCTCTGCTGGATGCCGTGCAGCGCGACCAGGTGTTGCGTGAATTCAATGCCACTGACGCGCCGTTGCCGCGCGACAAGGTCGTGCATGAACTATTCGAGGCTCAGGCACGCCACAGACCGAATGCGCCTGCGGTGGAGTACGGCAACCAGTACCTCACGTACCAGGACCTGAATCAGAGGTCTAACCAGCTCGCACACCATTTGCGCAGGTATGGAGTGGGCCCCGATCAGCTCGTGGCTCTCTACGTCGAACGCGGGCTGGACATGATCGTGGCGATGCTCGGCGTGCTGAAAGCCGGCGCTGCATACGTGCCGCTCGAGCCCGGCCAGCCGAAAGAGCGCCTGGAATACATGCTGGCGGACACGGCGCCGCGAGTGCTGCTGACGCTGGCGCATCTCGAGAAACAACGACCGGAGTTCACCGGTCCCTGCATCGTGCTCGACAGCGAATGGGCTCAGGTCGAGGACGAATCGCGGGACGACCTCGATCCCGCCCGGGTGGGCGTGACACCGAAAAGTCTCGCCTATGTGATCTACACCTCGGGCTCCACCGGCAAGCCCAAGGGTGTGATGGTCGAGCACGCGAACCTTCTCAACCTGGTGGCCTGGCACGTGCGCGCCTTCGATGTCGTCGAAGGCAATCGATCTTCGTGCGCGGCTGGCCTCGGATTCGATGCCTGCACGTGGGAAGTCTGGCCGCCGCTGTGCGCGGGCGCGTGCCTGCTCCTGCCCGAGGAACGCATCACGAAAAATCCGGAAGCGCTGCTGAAGTGGTGGTGTGACCAGCCGCTCGACCAGAGTTTTCTCGCGACACCGCTGGCGGAGTTCGCGCTCACGCGGGGCCTGCGCAACTCACATCTGCGAACTCTGCTGGTCGGCGGCGATTGCCTGCGGTATCGCCCGGGCGAAGGCGACACTTTCTCTCTCGTCAACAATTACGGGCCGACGGAGTGCGCGGTCGTTGCGACTTCCGGCGCCATTCAGGGGCCCGAGCCGGTGCTGCACATCGGTCGGCCGATTGCCAATGCGCGCATCTACATCCTCGACGCGCAGGGCCAGCCCGTACCCATCGGTGTCGCCGGCGAGATTCATATCGGTGGTGCGGGAGTCGCGCGTGGTTATCTGAACAATCCGCAACTGACCGAAGAAAAGTTTCTGAAAGATCCATTCAGCGCGGACGCGGAAGCTCGCATGTACAGGACGGGCGATGTGGGCCGCTGGCTGCGCGACGGCAACATTGAATATCTGGGACGCGCGGACGGGCAGGTCAAGATCCGCGGCTATCGAATCGAGCTCGGAGAGATCGAAGCGCGATTGCTCGAGCATGAGCAGGTCCGGGAAGTCGCGGTCGTCGCGCGTGAAGAGCCAGGCCGCGAGAAACGTCTCGTGGCGTATGTCACGTTGACCGGGCAGCCCACCGCGAGAGAGTTGCGCGAATTCCTGCGCAGCCGGATTCCGGAATACATGGTTCCCGGCGCATACATGGTTCTGGAATCCTTGCCGATGACGGCGAATGGCAAGGTCGACCGTCGGGCGCTGCCGGCGCCGGAGCATCACTCGATGCCGATGCGCGAGTACGAGGCGCCGCAGGGTGAGCTCGAAGAGGCGCTGGCCGGCATCTGGCGCGAATTGCTCCATGTGCAGCAGGTCGGTCGCCAGGACAACTTCTTCGAGCTCGGCGGCCATTCGCTGCTCGTCATGCAATTGCTCGAACGCATGCGGCGCATCGGGCTGCGAGGCACCGTGCTCAATGTATTTGAGCATCCCACGCTGAGCGACCTGGTGAGCGCGGTGAGCGGTGCCGCGCAGGTCTTCGGCGATGCGCCCGCGAACCTCATCGATGAGGCCGAGGTCATCACGCCAGAGTTGCTGACGATGATCGAGCTGACACAGGAGCAGATCGATCGGATCGTCGCCATGGTTCCCGGCGGAGCGCGCAACGTTCAGGACATCTACCCGCTCGCGCCTTTCCAGGAAGGCGTGCTGTTTCATCACCTGATGAATGAGCATGCGGACGCGTACATCTTCTCCTCGCTGCTCGAGATGGGTTCGCGTCGCGAGCTCGACGAGCTGGTGAAAGGTTTGCAGGCCGTGATCGACCGGCACGATCTGCTGCGCAGTGCGGTGTTGTGGGACGGTCTGCCGCGGCCCGTGCAGGTGGTCTATCGGCAGGCGTCGTTGCAGGTGGAGGAAATCCACCTGGAGCAGCTCGACGATCCGTTGACGGAGCTGCAAACGCGCCTGACTTCGCAGCGACTCTGGATGGACGTGCGCGAAGCGCCGCTGATCCGGCTGCAGATCGCGCGCGCCGCGGACGGCGTGCGCTGGTATGCGTTGTTGCTCCAGCATCACCTGATCAACGATCACGTCGGCCAGGAAATCCTGCTGCAGGAGCTGATGGCGCAGCTCGAGAATCGAGGCGGGCAACTGAGCCAGCCGGTGGCTTATCGCAACTTCGTCTGGCAGACATTGACGCAGACCGATGGCGGCGAAGCGGAAACCTTCTTTCGCGGCAAGCTGGGCGATGTCACGGAGCCGACCGCTCCGTTCGGGTTGCTCGATGTGCATGGCGATGGCAGGGAGATCCGGCAAGCCCGTCAACGCGTGGAACCGGAGCTGTCGTTCCGGCTACGTAGCCAGGCGCGGCGCCTCGGGGTCAGCGCGGCGACGTTGTTCCACACCGCGTGGGCCCTGGTCGTGGCCCGAACGAGCAGCCAGGACGACGTGGTGTTCGGCAGCGTGCTGCTGGGGCGGATGCGCGGCTGGCGCGACATCGACCGTGCGATGGGCATGTTCATCAACACGCTGCCGTTGCGCATAAAACTCAAAGGGCAGAGCGCGGAGCAGCTAGTCAGGCACGTGCAGCGCGAAATCGTGGAGCTGCTGCAGCACGAACAGACGTCGCTCGCGGTGGCGCAGCGCTGCAGCAGCATCGCCGGATCGCGGCCGCTGTTCAGCGCGGTGTTGAACTATCGGCACAGCTCGCCCGGAAGATCTGCCGTGCTCGAAGAAAAGGGCATGCGGGTGCTCGAAGCCCAGGAGCGAAGCAACTATCCGTTGCTCATCGCGGTTTCAGACCTGGGCGAGTCCTTCGACGTCGTGGCGCAGACGGATCCGCGCGTGGACCCACAGCGTGTGGCTGGCTACCTGCACGAGGCGCTTGCCTCGGTGGTCGACGCACTCGAGAGCGCGCCGTCGAGCCCGGCGCTCGAATTGAACATCCTGCCGCAGGCCGAGCGCCGCCAGATTCTGGACGAGTTCGGCGCGACCGCCGTGCGGTATCCCAACGAACGACTCGTTCACGAGTTGTTCGAAGCGCAGGTACGCAAGGCCCCGGATGCGTGCGCCGTCGTATGCGAAGGGCAACGTCTCACCTACGGCGAGCTCAATCGACGATCGAACCAGCTCGCCCATCATCTGCGCAGGCAGGGGATAGGCGCCGACGTGCCGGTGGCCGTGTATGTGGAGCGCGGGCCGGACATGATCGTCGGGTTGTTAGGGATACTGAAAGCAGGGGGCGCGTACTTGCCCATCGATCTGAACTCCCCGCGAACGCAAGTCGAATACATGCTGCGGGATGCGGCGCCCCAGGTGCTGTTGACGCAGCAAAGCCTGATAGACCGGTTCCCCGATTTTGCCGGCACGCGAATAGCGCTCGACAGCGACTGGAACGAGATCGGGAAGCAAGAGGACGGCAATCTCGATGCGGCCAGTGTGGGCATCGGGCCGGCGAATCTTGCGTATGTGATCTATACCTCCGGATCCACCGGCACGCCGAAGGGTGTGGCTGCGCCTCACGGCGGGCTGGTCAACCGACTGGCGGCGCAGGCGCACTTCGCTGCGTTTGCCGATGGCGATGTCTGCTGTCACAAGACCGCGGTCGGATTCGTGGACTCCATCGCGGAGGCGCTGGGGCCACTGACGTATGGGTTGCCGCTGGTCGTTGCGACAGCCACCGTCGCCAGGGACGCGGACGCGCTTGCCGGCCTCATCGAGCGCGAGTCAGTCACGTGGTTGATCACCGTGCCGTCTCTCGCGCGGTCTCTCGTCGACACCCCGGAAAACATTCAGCGCCTTGTGACTGTGCGTCACTGGACTCTGAGCGGCGAGCCGCTGACGCCAGCGTTACTGCGGCAGTTGCAGGCGTCGCTTCCCGAGTGCCGCTTCGTCAATCTGTACGGTTCGTCGGAAGTGGCGGCGGATGCGACGTTCTACGTGAGCAGGAGATTTGCCGGAGACAGGGTGCCGATCGGCCGGCCGCTGCCCAACACTCGCGTCTATCTGCTGGATGAACGAGGCGAACCGGTGCCGATGGGAATCGCCGGTGAGATCCATGTCGGCGGCATTGCCGTCGCGCGTGGTTATCTCAACAAGCCGCAGCTGACAGCGGAGCGGTTCGTGAAGGACCCATTCGCTGCCGACGCGGATGCGCGCATGTACAAGACGGGCGATCTTGGGCGCTGGCTCAGCGACGGCAACATCGAGTGCCTGGGCCGCAACGACAGCCAGATCAAGATCCGCGGCTACCGCATCGAGCTCGGCGGGATCGAAGCGCAACTGGCGTTGCATGAGCACGTCGGCGCAGCGGCCGTGATCTGTCGCGAAGACGACGACGGGCAGAAACGCCTCGTGGCGTACGTGACGTTGAAGAAAGCGACGGGCGCCCGGGAACTGCGGGAGTTCCTGGCCGGCCGGTTGCCCGAATACATGGTGCCGAGCGGTTACGAGGTGCTCGATTCGCTGCCGATGACGCCGAACGGAAAAGTGGATAGGCGCGCGCTGGCGGCGACGAAAACCACCGTGCTGGCGCTGCGTGAATACCAGGCGCCGCAGGGCGACGAGGAACAGGCATTGGCCGGGATCTGGCGCGAGCTGCTGCGTGTGGAGCAGGTGGGCCGCCACGACGATTTCTTCGAGCTGGGTGGCAACTCGCTGCTGGTGCTCCGGCTCGTGATGAGGATTCGCAGCCGCTATGACGTGAAGCTGGCTCTGCCGCAGATCTTCGCGCGGCCGACGCTGGCCGGAGTGGCCGGGCTCATCGGCGAAGCACTGGCTGACGTGAAGCGTTACGAAGCGGTGGAGATGGGCCGATCCAATGTCGCCTTCGACCGGGGCGAGCACGAAGAGATGCTGCTGTGAACAGGGAAGAACTGCTGGATCTGTGTGCAAGGCGCGGCATCGTCCTCGGGGTCGAGGCCGACCAGCTCAAGGTGCGCGCCGCGAAAGGAGCGCTCGACGAGTCGCTTCGCCAGATGCTCCTCGAGCACAAACAACCACTCGTGGAATGGCTGAGCGCCAATCGGTCGCGTGATGAGAGGCGTAATGTTCCCGCTGTACAACGCGTCGCGCGCGAAGGCCCGGTGCCGGCATCGCTCGCTCAACAGCGCCTGTGGTTCATGGACCAGCTGGAGGCAGGCGCAGCGGCTTACCAGGTTCGCGGAGCGATCCGGCTGTATGGCGTGCTGGACCGTGAGGCGCTGCGCCGGGCATTGAACACGCTCATCACGCGGCACGAGGCGTTGAGGACGACATTCGCGCATGTGAACGGCGAGGTGCAGCAGTTGATCGCGGTCGACGCGTGCTTCGCGCTGCACGAAGCAGATCTCAGCGGCGACGATGTGTCCGCGCGAGAAGCGCGGATTGCAGATCACATCGCGCAGGAAGCCACCGATCGCTTTGATCTGAGCACCGGCCCGTTGATCCGCGGCCGCCTGCTTCGAGTGAATGCCGAAGAACACGTGTTGTTGCTGACCATGCATCACATTGCATCGGATGGCTGGTCGGTCGGAATCATCCTCAATGAGATCCGGACGCTGTACGCAGCGTATCGCGAGGGTCGCGCGAGTCCGCTGGACGAGCTGCCGATCCAGTTCGCGGACTACGCCATCTGGCAGCGAAAGTGGCTGCAGGGCGAAGTCCTGCAGAACCAGATCGACTACTGGAAGCAGCAGCTCGCGGGTGCTCCCGCCCTGCTCGAACTACCGCTCGATCGGCCGCGGCCTGCAACGCAAAGTTATCGGGGCGAGACCGTTGCTTTCACGCTGGAACGCGAGCTGTGCGAGCAGTTGCGGTTCCTGGCCAGGCAACACGATGTCACGTTGTTCATGGTGGTGTACGCGGCGCTGGCCGTCGTGCTCTCGCGGCTGAGCGCCCAGGAAGATGTGGTGATCGGCATGCCCGTGGCGAACCGGCCGCGCGTGGAGCTGGAAGGGCTGGTGGGCTTCTTCGTGAACATGCTCGCAGTGCGCGTGCAGGTGGACGCGACCGAGAGCGTGCGTGAGCTGTTGAGCCGCGTGCAGGAGAAGATGCTCGGAGGCTACGCTCACCAGGAAATTCCTTTCGAGCAGGTGGTGGAGATCCTCCAGCCGCCCCGTAGTTTGAGTCACAGCCCGGTGTTCCAGGTTTGTTTGATCTGGCAGAACCCGTTGCAGGCGGAGTCGCGCGAGGAGTGGCTGCCGGGACTCCGGATGAAGCCGCTGCCCACGTCGACTGCGACCTCGAAGTTCGACCTGTCATGGGCATTGCAGGAGGTCGGCGGCGAGATTGTCGGCACGGCGCAATACGCCAGCGACTTGTTCGATCGCGAGACAATGGCGCGATGGGTCGGGCACTTCAAAGCCGCGCTCGGCGAGATGGTGCGGGATGCACGGCAACCGGTCGGTGAGCTGTCGCTGCTGGACTCGGCGGAAAGCGCGCGAGTGTTGCGCGAGTTCAACGCGACCGCGACATCGTGGCCGGATGAGAAGCTGATCCACGAGTTGTTCGAGGCGCAGGTGGCTTCATCGCCGCAGGCGCTGGCGGTCGCGGATGGCAGCTTGCAACTGACTTATGGCGAGCTCAATGAGCACGCGAACCAGCTGGCCCATTACCTGGTGGCGCAGGGGGCGGGTCCGGACCGGCTGGTCACTCTATATATAGAGCGCGGCGTTGAGCTCGTCGTAAGCATGCTCGGGGTGTTGAAGGCCGGGGCGGCGTATGTGCCCATTGAGGTGGGTACGCCGGCGCAGCGCGTGGCGCAACTGATCGCCGATGCGAAGCCGGTGGTGGTGATCACGCAGGAGAAGTTGAAGGGGCACTTGCCGGGCGATGCGGCGGTGCTGGTTCTCGATTCCGAGCGTCAGGCGCTTTCGGAGCAGCCGAAGGAAAATATTGATCCGCGGGCAATGCAGCTCACGTCCTCGAACCTGGCGTACGTGTTGTACACCTCGGGATCCACCGGAACGCCCAAAGGCGTGATGGTCGAACACCGCAACATCGTCAACTACGCGGTGTATGCGGCGGACAGGTTCGATGTTGCTGCCGGCTCAGGATCGCTGATCAGCACCTCGCTGAGTTTTGACCTGGCGCTGACCGGGTTCTATCCACCGCTG
>DASTXR010000168.1:0-2187 GCA_035765415.1 Steroidobacteraceae bacterium
GCTCGGACCCGCGCAGATCAAGCCCGCGCCGTCGCTGGGCGCCGGCGCGGACACGCGCCACATCATCGGATTCGGCACGCTCGATGAGCGCATGCGGATCCTCATGGACGTGGAGAAATTGATGGCGGGCGCCGACATGGGATTGGTCGAGAAGGCGATTCACTAGGATCTGGCGGAGCTGCAAATTACATGAAGATCGAGAACATCAAGGTCAGCACCCGGCTTCGCATCGGCTTCACGCTGTTGCTGGTCGCGACGTGCGGCGTTGGCTTGCTGGGCGTTCGGAGCCTCGGCCATCTCAACGACGTCATGCAGGACCTCTCGACCCATGAGTGGAACCAGGCGCGCTGGGCTGGTGAAATCGAAGTGCGCGCGCGCGACAACGGCTCCATGTCGGCCGAAATGGTGCTCGGCGTCGGCCAGTCGATCGAACAGAACAAATCCGACGTGGCCGCGAACGATGCCGTCATCGTCGAGGGCATCGCGGCTCTCGAAAAGCTCGTCGATACAGCAGAGCAGAAGGACCTGCTGGGGCAGGTGAAGGCCGCTGATGACGCGCTCGATGCGTCGACCGCCAGACTGTCCGCGCTGCTCGAGGCCGGCAAGCGCGAGGACGCACGTCGCCTGTACGACACCGAGACCCGTCCGTTGTACGAAGCGTTCTACACACCGGTTGCGGCGCTGGCTGACAAGCAACAGGCAGCGTTCGACGAGGCCGGCAAGGAAAGTGAAACGTCGTATCTCGCTTCGCGCAATTCGATCCTGACCATCCTGGGCGCGGTGATCGCGCTCGGTGTGTTCCTGGCGTTCAAGCTGGGCCGCAGCATCGTCAATCCCCTCAGGAACGCGATGTCCGTGGCGGAGGCGATTCGCGACGGCAAGCTGAACAACACGATTGAAACCGGCGCCCAGGACGAAACCGGCAAACTGCTCGAGTCGCTCGACGCCATGCAGACCGCGCTGCGCGTGCGCGACGAGAAGGACGCGGATTCGCGCGGCCAGATCGCCGCGATCGGCCGCTCGCAGTCCGTCATCGCATTCGACATGGGCGGCATCGTGCTCGACGTGAACGAGAATTTCGCGCGCGTCATGGGTTATTCGCGCGCCGAGGTCATAGGCAAACACCATAGCCTGTTCGTCGAGAGCGGCTACGCGGCCAGCCCTGAGTACCGCGCATTCTGGGACAAGCTCAATCGCGGCGAGCCGGAGATCAACAGTTACAAGCGGCTCGCCAAGGGCGGCCGCGAAGTCTGGTTGCAGGCGTCCTACAACCCGATTCCGGACCTGAACGGCAAGCCGTTCAAGGTCGTCGAGTACGCGAGCGACATCACCGAGCAGAAGGTGCGCGCCGCGGACTTCGAGGGCCAGGTGGCCGCCATCGCGCGCTCGCAGGCGGTCGTCGAATTCGAACTCGACGGCACCATCCGTTCCGTCAACGATCACTTCACTTCGGTGATGGGTTATTCGAACAGCGAAGCGCGCGGCAAGCATCACAGCATGCTCGTCGATCCTGCCATCAGCGGCACCGCGGAATATCGCGCGTTCTGGGCCAGGCTCGGCCGCGGCGAGGCGGATGCCGGGCGTTATCGCCGCGTGGGCAAGGGCGGCCGTGAAGTCTGGGTGCAGGCTTCGTACAGCCCGATCCTCGACGCCAACGGCCGTCCGTTCAAGGTGGTCAAGTACGCCAGCGACGTGACCGAACAGGTGCGGATGGCGCAGCAGCTCGAGCTCATCGTCAAGCAGACACAGATCACGGTGAAGGCGGCCACCGAGGGCGACCTCACGGCGCGCATTCCGACGTCCGGCAAGACGGGCGAGCTCGAGGCGCTCTGCAAGGGTGTCAACGCGATGCTCGACACCACGGCCGATCTCGTCAGGCGCGTGAAGACCGCCGCGGCCGAAGTGCAGAGCGGCGCCGAGGAAATTTCCAAGGGCAACGTCAATCTTTCGCAGCGTACCGAGCAGCAGGCGTCGAGCCTGGAAGAGACCGCGTCGTCGATGGAAGAGATGACTTCGACGGTCAGGCAGACCGCCGACAATGCCGGGCAGGCCAATCAGCTCGCGATGGCCGCGCGCCAGCAGGCGGAGAAAGGCGGGTCTGTGGTCAGTTCCGCCGTCTCGGCCATGGGCGGCATCAACGCCGCCAGCAAGAAGATCGCCGACATCATCGGCGTCATCGACGAGATC
>DASTXR010000169.1:0-6019 GCA_035765415.1 Steroidobacteraceae bacterium
GCCGGCTCGCGCGACGGCGCCAGCGATCGCAACGGCACCGGTGAGCGCGTCGATCTCGAATCCGACATCGTTCCCGATGCGGACATCGGCGCCGATCGCATCGTGAATGCGGAGGAAGCCGGGCTCGGCGGCGGCCTTGACCAGGCCGAGGAAGCGCAGCTCGGGGTCACCGACGAGGAGATCGCCGCCGCGGTGCGCAAGGCGCTCGGGCTGGATCGAGCCTAGCTACCGGCCGAGCCTCCCCATGATCTCGTCGAGCGGATTGCGTTGCGCACCCATGTTCAGCAATCCGCCGAGATCGTCGTCGGAGGAATCGGCCGTCTGTGCGCCACCGAGCAGGCCGCCCAGAATTCCGCCCAAGGGATTGTTCGAGAGACCGGACGCCTGGGCCGCACCGGAACGCTGCTTCGACATGTAACCGGCGACCAGCATCGCCAGCATCGGCAACATCTTTTTCAGGATCGAAGGATCCACGCCCGTTTGCGACGCCGCATTCTGTGCGACCGCGCGACTCACGTCCTTGGATCCGAAGATCTGCCCCAGCACGTTGTTGCCGGGCGCAGTGTCCGTCGGGGTTGGCGCGAGCACGGCGTCTAACAATCCGCCACCGCCGAACTGGTTCAACAGGCCGCCCAGTCCCGCCATGCCTTGCGGTTGAGCCTCCGCCTGCTTCCTGAATCCACCGAGAACCGCGGGCGCCATCGCTGACGCGGCACGCGCCGCTTCGTCCTCGTTGATGCCGAGCTCCCGGGCGATGGATTGAAGGCCACCGGTCTGATTGAGAATGTCTGAAAGCTGCATGGAAGTTCTCCTCGGAAGGTTGGATGGAGCCGGCGCGGGGGGAAGCGGAGTCTCTGCCCATTGCAAAGCAGCCGCCATTGCGGAAAGCCGCGACCAGGCACGGACGCGAACATAAGGCGACCCTACATAGAGTTTCCTAGGGTGTGGCTGCCCGTCGCTGCCCGGGATGTGATCTGGATGGCCACTCCGCGGGCGTTTTTAGACTAACTTTCATGCTCATGAAAATTGCCGACCTCTCGAGTTTCGGAGCGATGTTTGGACTCGGCCTCATGTGCGTGTCTTCCGCGGCCCTGCCTCACTCCGGGGGTCTCGATTCGTCGGGATGCCATACCAACCGGAAAACGGGGGACTATCACTGCCACCGCGCAGCAATGCCCGCGCCGGAGAATTCGACGGAGGTCGTGAAGAAGAGCAAGTCCGGCATCTGTCACGACTCGTCCAGCCCATGGTACGGACAGACGATCCACTTCACGCCGTTTGAAACCCTTCAGGAATGCCTGGATAGCGGCGGGCGGCTCCCGAAGCGATAGGGCGTTACTTCCTTCACGGGCTTTCCGTCGGGCGCGCGCGTGCCGCCGATGACCGCCGTGTACTCCGCGCCGAGCAGGAAGATCTGCGCCGAGTAGTACAACCATAGCAGCAGCGCGGCGAACGATGCCGCGGCCCCGAACGAGGTGGGCTCGGTGGAACGGCCGAGGTAAAGCCCGATCGCCCAGCGGCCGAGCTGAAACAGCAGCGTGGTGACCAATGCTCCTGTCAGCACGTGGCGCCAGGGCAGACGCCGCGCGGGTAGATAGCGGTACATGAGCGCTATCAACCCCGTGCCCAATGCGGTGGACAGGACGAACTCGACCACGCCCAACACGGCAACAAGCCCCGTGTATCGCTCGCCGATCCAGCCGCGCATGCCGGAGACCGCGGTGCTCAGCGTCAATGACACGAGCAGCAGGAAACCCACGGCTAACACGAAGCCGAAGGAAATCACCCGTGTGCGCAGAAAACCGCGCCAGCCGGAAGGGGCGGCATCCCTCGAACCCCAGATCTGCTGAAGCGCGCTTTCCAGCGCGGCGAACACGGTGGTGGCGCCGATGATCAGCGTGCCGATGCTGACGAGTGTCGCGAGCACGCCCTCCTGCTGGCGCGCGCTGCGCATCGCCTCGAGAATCAGGTCGGCACTTGCCGATCCGAACAACAGTGTGAGCTGCGCATCCACGTGCGCATCGGCCGCCTCCGCGCCCACGAGCCAGCCCATGATGGCAACGACGATGACCAGCAGCGGCGCGATCGAGAACGCGCAATAAAACGCCAGTGCCGCGCTGATGCTGGTCGCCTGATCGCCGAGCCAGTTGCTGAACGTTGCCTTGACGCTGCCCCAGGTTGATTGCTTCGTCGCCACGCCGGCTTCCGCGCGGGTCGGAGTTGTCAGCCCGGAGGAATACGCGTGACCGCTTGGTCGAACGCCTTTTCCGATTCGCGCGCGTGCTGTTCCTCCTCGGACTCGTCGAGCTCTTCGTCCGGCGGAATCTTCGGATCCGTGGGCTCGCCCGGGATGGTGGTGGGGCCGATAGGCTCTCTGGGTCGTTTGCCAGGCATACGGTGCTCCTTGGGTTTTGACGCAGCGTAGGAGCGTGCGGCGCGGATGTGAGTCAGCGCGTGCCGATGGTGGTCGTCAGTTTGACGGAGCCCGTCTCCAACCCTATGGTTGTTCGCATGAAAATGCCTCGCAAACGATTCTTCCTGCTCGTACCGCTCGCGCTGTTCGCATTGGTGTACATCTGGGGGGCGGTGATGCTCGCGATGCGAGACGACCCGGTCGCAATCCTTGACAAGCCCGCGTCCGGTGACAAATCGATCGCGATCTTTGGCGCCAGCGGAACAGCGGGGGATGGAATTCTCGAGGCCGCGCTGGAGAGCCCCGATATCCAGCAGATCCAGGTGATCACGCGTCGTTCCACGCCGCGAATCGAACGAGGCGTGGCGTCAGGAAAGGTGCGCATGACGCTGCACCAGGATTACATGGACTACTCGGCGATCGAAGATCAGATAGGCGCGGTGGATGCGGTCTACTGGGCGATCGGCATCAGCTCGATCGGTGTCGAAGAAAAAGCGTATGGCACGATTCATGTCGACTATCCCGCAAGCTTCGTCGCGAAGTGGCTCAGTGTCAGTGACAAGCCCGCGATTTCGTTTCACTACATCAGCTCCAGCGACATCTCGGATGACTCGACCGCGATGTGGGCGCGCGAAAAAGTCCGCGCCGAGAAAACGCTGTTCAAACTCGCGGAAGGCACGAAATTGCGCGTGATCGCCTATCGGCCTGACTACATCGGGCCGACGGACGAAGAGGCGCACCTGGGCCAGACTCTTCTATATGGGTTCTTTGCGCCCATTGGCGCCGCGGTGAAAGCAAATCAAATCGGCAAAGCGATGGTCGAAGTCACGGCGCGGTCGGATGAGTTCGAAAATGGCCGCAAACTGGGTACGCGCAGCATCATTCGATACGCCGATGCGTATGACCGGCGCGTGAGCCGCGTCTCGCCGCGTGGGGCCTCTTCGCGTTGAGCTAGGCAGGCTGGACCGGGAACTGAATCTCCAGCAACTGCCCGACATAGATCTCGCGCTTCGGACCATCCAGCCGAAGCGAGTGCCGGTGAATCCACCGGTCGATGGCTTCGTAAGTGCGCGTCGCTGCGCCATCATCCGATTCGCAGTACGCGCTGGCCACATGCGCGCCCGGCAGGCGTCTCAGCTCGAAGCCGGCGCTGCGCGAAGCCTGGCCGCGCACTTCCATGAAGGGTTCGGCTTCGATGGCGCCGGATGCCTCACAACGGTGCCACAACACGCCGCGAAGCTTTCCGGCCAGCGCCGGATGCACGGCGTGAGAGAGGTCGCGCTCCATCGGGGTGACGTCCGCGTACGAGGCCAGTTGCGCGCGAATCGATGCGATACGCACCTCGCCTCGCCGCTTGAGAACGACGGAGGATTCGGGGAGACCGTGCGCGACGTCATCGAGCTCGTGCTCGATCCAGTCGAGCGAGCGGCGTGTCGCGGCCAGCGTACGCAGCGCATTGGCGCGTAGTTTGATCAACAGATTGCGGCGCCCGCGGCCCGCGTCCGCGCGCGACAGCACGCGCCGGATGTCGTCGAGCGAGGCGCCGAGCGCCTGGAGCACACGGATTGCATCGAGGTCCCGCAGCTGTGCAGCGTCGTAGTATCGATAACGGGTACGCGCATCGACCTCACGAGGTTCGAGCAGCGCGAGCTGGTCGTAATAACGCAGAGTCTTGATCGGGATGGCCCCCAGTTGAGCGAACTCGCCGATCCTGTATTTTCTGGCCATCTTGAAGTCTCCACCGAACTGGAGTGTTTTGATCCGGCTCCAGGAGGATCGTCCCATGAAACGCAGAAGCTTTCTTCAAGGATTGGCAGGTGCATCGTTCGCCGGCGCCCTGTCAGGATGCGCCAGTCGTCCCGAAGGTGGCGATCCCTGGGTGATGACGGTCAACGGGAGGCTTCCCGCTCGCGACCTGGGCGTGACGCTGACCCACGAACATGCGCTGGCCAACTTCCAGCCTTACGAGGAATGGCTGCGTAAACCCGGGCACTACGACCGGGATGAGGTAGTTCGGCGAGTGCTGCCGCATCTTCAGCGCATAGCCGCGCTGGGCTGCCGCAGCTTCTGCGATGTCACGGCGGTGGGTCTCGGGCGCGATCCGCGGCTGCTGCAGCAGCTATCGAAAGCCAGCGCACTGAACATCCTCACCGCCACGGGCAACTACGCCGCGTTCGACTATCGTTTCCTTCCCCAGTACGTGCGCGACGAATCCGCGGAGGTGCTCGCCGCACGCTGGGTACGCGAGTTCACGCATGGCATCGACGACACCGGGATTCGCCCGGGCATCATCAAACTGGGATTCAACGGCGGGCCGTTGAGTGACGTGGAACGCAAGCTCATCCGCGCCGGCGCGGTGGCACATCGCGCCACCGGGCTCACCATCGGCGCGCATACCGGGCCTGCCGTTGCGGCATATGAGCAGTTAGCCGAGCTCGAGGCGGCCGGTGTCCACGCTTCGGCCTGGATCTGGATTCATGCGCAGAACGAAGCGGACTCTAACAAGTACATCGACGCGGCCCGGCGCGGCGCCTGGATCTCGCTCGACGGCGTGAGCCCCGAGAGCATCGAGATGCACGTCGAGCGAGTGCTGAAGCTGCGCGACGCGAAGCTGCTGCATCGCGTGCTGGTGTCGCAGGACGCCGGCTGGTACTCGGTGGGTGAACCGGAAGGCGGCAAATTCCGGCCCTACGACACGGTGTTCACTGAGTTCATCCCCGCATTGAAGGCCCGCGGATTGCGCGACGAGGAAATCGCGCAGATCTTCGTCAAGAACCCTTCAACCGCGCTGGCGATACGCGTTCGCTGAGGTCACGCCGGCTGGTCTGCCGTTGTGAGCCCCACCTCTTCCGGCGCTTCCGCGCGCTCATGCTTCGACGCCAGCAGTGAATAGAACACCGGCACCACGATCAACGTGAACAGCGTGCCCACCACCATGCCCGTCACCAGCACCATGCCGATGCTGTTGCGCGCCTCGGCGCCCGGACCTGCGACGAACACCAGCGGCAGGTGACCGAACACGGTCGCGGCCGAGGTCATGAGAACGGGACGCAGCCGCGTGAGCGAGGCTTCGCGCACGGCCTCGAGAACCGTCAGGCCCGTGGCCTGCAGCTTGTTGGCGAATTCCACGATGAGGATGCCGTTCTTGGCGATCAGGCCCACGAGCGTGATCAATCCCACCTGCGAATAGATGTTGAGCGTGGTCCAGTCGAGGAATGTGAACACCAGCGCGCCGGAGATGGCCAGTGGGACGGACCCTAACAACACGATCAACGGATCGCGGAAACTCTGGAACTGCGCGGCGAGCACCAGGTAGATGAGGATCAGCGCGAAACCCAGCGTGGCGGTGAGCGCGGCGCCCTCCTCGCGGATCTGGCGGGATTCGCCGGCATAGTCCAGCGTGACGTCCTTGCCGCCGGTGGCCCGTGCGGCGTTCTCCAGCACGTCCAGGCCTTCGGCCTTGGTGACGCCCGGCTGTACGCCGCCGAAAATGCGCACGGCGTTGGCCTGCTGGAAGCGGTTGAGCGTGCGCGGCGCCACGCTGGTTTCGATGCGCGTGAACGTGGACACGGGAACCATCTCGCCGCTCGGCGTCTTGATCTTGAG
>DASTXR010000170.1:0-39320 GCA_035765415.1 Steroidobacteraceae bacterium
GCCTGGTGCACGCTGGCGACCTGGGTGATCCTCAGGCTGCTCGACGTCGTCTTCGGGCTGCGCGTATCGGAGGAGAAAGAGACCGAAGGCCTCGATCTCGCCGAGCACGGCGAGCGGGGTTACTCTCCGTAGCATCCGCCATTCGAGGAGCCGCCGATGCCACGCGCGATTCGCATTCACGAAGCCGGCGGCCCCGACGTCATGCGCCTCGAAGAAGTGGCGGTGCCGGCGCCCGCACGGGGTGAAGTGCAGGTGGAGCACACCGCGATCGGGCTCAACTACATCGACGTCTACGATCGGTCGGGCTTGTATCCCCATGCGTTGCCGGCCGGCATCGGCCGTGAAGCGGCCGGCGTCGTCAGCGCGGTGGGCAAACGCGTGCGCGGCCTGCGCGTGGGCGACCGCGTGGCCTACGTCCTATCTACTCCCGGCACTTACAGCGACCTGCACAACGTCGCGGCGGATCGCGTCGTCAGGGTTCCGGCGGGCGTGAGCGATGAGCACGCGGCGGCGCTCATGCTCAAGGGCATGACGGCGTGTTACCTGCTGCGCCACACATACCGCGTGAAGCGCGGCGACGTGATCGTGGTGCATGCCGCGGCCGGCGGTGTCGGCTCGCTGCTGTCGCAATGGGGCAGGGCGCTCGGCGCGATCGTCATTGGCATCGTCGGCAACGAGGAGAAGGCGAAACTCGCGAAGAAAAACGGCTGCAAACACGTGCTCGTGCGCGGTCGCGACGAGGTCGCGGCATCGGTGAAAAAACTGTCGAAGGGGCTGGGCGCGCACGTGGTGTACGACGCCGTGGGCAAGGACACTTTCACCGAGTCGCTCGATTGCCTGCGCAAGCGCGGGTTGCTCGTCATCTACGGAAGCGCATCGGGGCCGGTGCCGCCGTTCTCCGTGGCCGAGCTCGCGAAACGGGGCTCGTTGTACGTGACGCGCCCGATGCTGTTCGATTACACCGCGGATCGCGCCGACCTCGAGTCGATGGCGCGGGAGACGTTCGCGGTGGTGAAGAAAAAAGCCGTGAAGATCCAGATTCACCAGCGTTACAAGCTGGCGGATGCCGCGCAGGCGCATCGTGACCTGGAAGCCCGCAAGACCACGGGCGCCAGCATCATCGTTCCCTGACGCTCACCCCAACGGAAAAAGGGCACAGGCCCGTCCAGGGCCTGTACCCGCTTTCCATTGGGGTGGGCGATTCAGGCGTCAGGCAATACGAGCGCATAGTTGATCTTGCCGCCGGGCTCCAGGCCGATGCGCCACAACAACGTTCCGTGGGCGTATTTCACGCGGAAAACATCCCAGCCTCCATCGCCCACGCGCACGAACTCGACTGACTGCAGCGCACCCAGGCTTTGCATCGCAGGCCCCAGGTGTGGCATCTGGTCGCGCGTCGTCTTGGCGAGGGCGGGCGTCATGTCGTCGTAGTTAGGTGATCCCGCGGAAATCGCCGCCGCCATCTTTCGCGCCGCCGCCTCGCTGCCTGGTGCCGGAACGTTGCTGGCAATACGCGCGGCGAGATCGACGTTCATCTGTGCCACGGTGGATTCGTCGATGCGCGGCATGGTGAAATCGGCGCCGTTCTGGTGAAGTACCAGCGACGTCGCCGGCGCGCCGCCTTCGCCCACGAAGTCGATCTGCGCGTCGACCACCTTGTAGAAGAAGCTGCGATCGCTTTCCGGAAAAATTTCGAAGGCGGGTTGCCCGGTCAACTGCGCCTGAAGCCCGGCGCCTTTGCGTGAGACCGTCAGGATCATCGCATCGACGAATTTGTAGCTGCCGACATAGCGATCGAGCGTGGCTGCGGGCAGCGTGATTTCCTTGCGCTCTTTCTTGCCGGGCTCCGCCGCGACCGGAGCGGGGGAGCCGGCATTGGGCGGGCTGACCTGCGCGGCCAGCGCAGTCAGGGCGATGGACAAAGATGCGAGCGTGGCCGTGCCCAGCCGGCGCCACCTCACGGGTTTCCTGATCATGTGTTCGATCCTTTCTTCCAGAAATGATTTGGATTCCGACATCGCCGCGACCGCGCCGACGTACGCCGATTGACGTTCACCGACGGCGATCAGCGTCTCGCCGTAGTGCGCGGGGTCCACCCCGCCCTCGAGAACCCGCGCGTCGCAATCGATTTCGATGGCGTAACGCAGGCGCCGCAACTGCCACCAGAGCGGCAGGTTCCACGGCATGAAAACCAGCAGCGCGAGCGCGAGAGTGAACAGCTGCGGATCGCGCGCTTCGAGATGGGCGCGTTCGTGCGCGATGACCGCCACCTGGTGCGAAGGCAGGGCCATCGTGACCCAGCGCGGCACGACGATGCGGGGCCGCAGCAGACCTACCACGGCGGGACCGACGTCTTCCGTGACCATGACGCTGGCGCCGGCGACGGTTTCGACACGCCACCGGCGCTTGCGCACGAACAGCTGTACCCCGCTGACGATGAGCGCCAGCAGCATCGCCGCCGATACGCCTAACCACAGTTGTTTGATCAGCGGGTTGGCGCCGCGCCAGCTCGAAGGCTCGACGCTTCCGGTGATCCACATGGCCGGCGAGAGGTGCTGCGAGGTGGCCTGGCGCAGCACCACGATCTTGCTGGCCACTTCCTCCCCGACGACGTTCGGCAGCTCGATGGCCACTGAGGAGATGAGAGTCGGTAACGCCAGCGACGCGATGATCGCCGTGATCCAGATCCAGCGCGTGCCGATACGTTTGAGCCGCGCCGCGCGTTCCGCGAGGAAGGCGCCGACCGACAGCAGCAGCGACACCATGAACACGTAGAGCATCCAGGCCAACATGGTTACTTCTCCTTCCTGGAGTCGTCCTTTTTCGGCGTGTTTTCCGCCAGCACCTCGCGCATGCGCCGGATCTGGTCCGCCGAAAGTTTCTGGTCGGACACGAGATGCGTGAACAGCAGTTCGGCAGAACCCTTGAAGAGTTTTCCCGTGAGATGCTGCAGCGCACTCTTGCGCGCGGCATTTTCCTTCACCGCCGCGGCGTAGCGATGCACCCGGCCTTCCTCTTCGTGCTTCACGTAACCCTTCTGTTCGAGCGTGCGCAGGATCGTGAGCACGGTGGTATAGGCAAGCTCGTCGTGCAGCTTCTCTTTCACCTCGTTGACCACGGAGGGGCCGTGATCCCACAGCACCTGCATCACGTCGGCTTCGCGATCGGTGAGATGGATGTCGTTGGCCATGGCGGGACCTCACTACTAGATGTCTAGTAGTAAACCCCCGCGTCGGCAGGTTTGTCAACTAGAACTATAGTAGTGAACCCCGAACGGCACGGAAGTGCCTGAATCGCCGGGAAATCCGCGTTGTGCCGGGGATGCCGGCTATCTAACTACGTGCAGCGCTCGCGCATTGCGCCCGACCGCCAGCGCGCCGGACCGCACCACCTCGACGATGTCGGTGCGCTCGCCCAGGTCCGTCACGAACTGGTTGACCTCGGCCTCGCTCGCAGTGAGCTCCACCACGAAACCTTCGGGCGAGGGCTCGAGCACGCGCCCCCCCGCGCGCACGACATAGCCGCGGACCGAATCGATCAACTGCGGCTCGACGCGCAGCTTGAGCACCACCAGCTCGCGCTCGATGTGCTCGCCGCGCGTGAGGTCCTCGACCGCGACCACGTCGATGAGTTTGTTGAGCTGGTTGACGATCTGCAGGATCACGCCATCGGCACCCTGGGTAACCAGTGTCACGCGCGATACCGAGGGGTCATCCGTGGCCGCAACCGACAGCGACTCGATGTTGTAGCCGCGGGTGGAAAACAGGCCCGTGACGCGGGTGAGCGCGCCGGCCTCGTTCTGCAGGTGGATGGCGATGATATGACGCATGGTTCTGGGGGCGGTCGCGGGAATGAAACGGCGGCCAGAATAGCGGTTTGCGCCCGATCCATTCAATCAAGGAATACAAAATGCTAGGCTCCCCCGGGCCATGGCAAAACCCCCGACGAAATCGACAAATATCCGAGACTTGGGCGCGTCGCCGAAGCCGGCCGCACCGACCATCGCCCATCCGCTCGCCGGTCAGAAGATGACCGGCGCGGAAATGATCGTGCAGGTGCTCGCGGACGAAGGGGTATCCACCATTTTCGGGTACAGCGGCGGCGCCATCCTGCCTACCTACGACGCCGTGTTCTGCTTCAACGAAGACCGCGCGAAGAAGGGCGAGCCGCAGATGCCGCTCATCGTTCCCGCCAACGAGCAGGGCGCGGGCTTCATGGCGGCGGGTTATGCGCGCGCCAGCGGTCGCGTGGGCGTGGCCATCGTCACCTCGGGGCCGGGCGCCACCAACACGGTCACGCCGATCCGCGATTGCATGGCGGACTCCATCCCCATCGTGGTGATCTGCGGCCAGGTGCCCACCAGCGCCATCGGTTCCGACGCGTTCCAGGAAGCACCGGTGCCCTCCATCATGGGCTCGGTGGCCAAGCACATCTTCCTCGTCACCGACCCTAACAAGCTGGAAACCACGGTGCGCACCGCATTCGAGATCGCGCGCACGGGCAGACCGGGCCCGGTGGTCATCGACATTCCGAAAGACGTGCAGAACTGGTCCGGAGAATTCAAGGGCACGGGCACGCTGCCCATGCCCGGCTACCGCAAGCGGCTCGAGACGCTCACCACGGACATCATCGACGGCACCGAGGCGAATCACTTCTTCGAGATGCTCGGTGAATCGCAGCGCCCGCTCATCTACGCGGGTGGTGGCGTCATCAACGGCAACGCCGCGGAAGAGCTGCGCGAATTCAGCGAGGCGTTCGACATCCCCGTGGTCACCACGCTCATGGGCATCGGCGGCGTGGACACTACCAGCGCGCTGTCGATGCGCATGCTGGGCATGCATGGCCAGGCGTATGCGAATTACGCGGTGGACGACTGCGACTTCCTCATCGCCATCGGCGCGCGTTTCGACGATCGCGTGGCCGGCAATCCGGCCAAATTCGCTCCCGGCGCCAAGTACATCGCGCACTTCGACATCGACCGCGCGGAGATCAACAAGGTGAAGCGCGTGCAATGGAGCCACGTGGGCATGTTGCCCGAGGCCCTGACGATGCTGACCGCGCATGGCCGGCGATCCGGTTTCACGCGCGACCGTTCGAAGTGGCTCGCCTATCTCGCGGACCTCAAGCGCACGTACGCGATGAACTACGACCGCGCCAGCGAGAAGATCCAGCCTTACTACGTCATCGAAGAGATCAACCGGGTCACGAAAGGCGAGGCCATCATCTCCACGGGCGTCGGCCAGCACCAGATGTGGGCCGCGCAGTACTGCGATTTCCGCAATCCTCGCCAGTGGCTCACTTCGGGCTCCATGGGCACCATGGGTTTCGGCTTGCCGGCGGCCATCGGCGCGCAATTCGCGCATCGTGAAAAACTGGTCATCGACATCGACGGCGATGCCTCGGTGCGCATGAACTTCGGCGAGCTGGAAACCGTCACCACCTACGATCTTCCCGTGAAGGTCGTCATCCTCAACAACAACGGCGATGGCATGGTGAAGCAGTGGCAGAAGCTGTTCTTCAAGGGCCGCCTGTCGGCGTCCGAGAAAACGCTGCACACCAAGGACTTCATCAAGGCCGCGCAGGCCGATGGGTTCAAGTACGCGGTGCGTCTCGACAAGAAGGCCGACGTGCCGCGCGTCATCGAAGAATTCCTGGCGTTCAAGGGCGCGGCGTTCCTCGAGGTCATCATCGATCCCGATGCGGGTGTGTATCCGATGGTCGGGCCGGGCCAGCCGTACGAGGCCATGATCACCGGCGACTGGATCCCGTCACGCAAGAAAGTGGACGTCAAGCCGCCGGGTGCATCGGAGATGTTCTAGTTAGTTGAATGCGATGAAATATCTGCACACCATGGTGCGCGTCACCGACGTCGATGCTTCGCTCCGTTTCTACTGCGACGCGCTCGGGCTCGAGGTCATCAAACGCACCGACTACCCGCAGGGCAAGTTCACGCTCATCTTCCTGGCGGCGCCCGGTGACAGCGAAGCCCAGGTGGAGCTCACGCACAACTGGGAACCCGAGGCGTACGGCGGCGGCCGCAATTTCGGCCACCTGGCTTACGCGGTCGACGACATCTACGCCGCCTGCGAACGCCTGCAGAAGCACGGAGTGACCATCAATCGCCCGCCGCGCGACGGCCGCATGGCATTCGTGCGCTCGCCAGACAACATCTCCATCGAACTACTGCAGAAGGACGGCTCCCTTCCACCGCGCGAGCCCTGGGTGTCGATGGCCAACACCGGCGTGTGGTAGGCGCCGAGGTTTCGGAACGCCGCGCGGCGTTCCGCGCGGGCCAGCGCGCCATCCTTCCTTCGCTGCCGGGCGCATTCGCGTGGGGAATGGTCAGCGGCGTTGCGATGGTCAAGGGCGGCTTGAGCGTGCCCTGGGCCATCATGATGTCGCTCATCGTGTACGCGGGTTCGGCGCAGCTCGCCGCGCTGCCGCTCATCGCCGCCGGCGCGCCGTTGTGGGTGATCGTCGCCACCGGGCTCATCACCAACCTGCGCTTCGTGATCTACAGCGCCGCGCTGCGTCCGTATTTCGCCGATGAGCCGTGGCGCAAACGCGCGGCGCTCGGTTTCTTCATGACGGACTTCACGTTCACGCGCTTCATGCGCGCGGCCCAGGAGGGTGAGTTGCCCGCGCGCAGCGACTCCTGGTTCGCGGGAGTCTGCGCCAACAACTGGATCACCTGGCAGGTGTCGGCGCTGACCGGAATCGTCGGCGCGAGTTACGTGCCCACGGACTGGGGCCTGGAATTCACCGGCACGCTGGCGCTCGTGGCGCTGGTCGGGCCCAGCCTGAACGCGCGGCCCGCGATCGTCGGCGCCGTCACGGCGGCCGTGGTCGCATTGATCGCGTATCCCCTGCCATTCAAGCTGGGTCTCTTCTGCGGCGCCATCGCCGGCATCGTCGCCGCATCGCTGGCCGATGCGGGCCAGCGGCGCGCACCGCCGCCGGAAGCGGAGGCCGCATGACCGAGCCCGTCGCGGGAATCGCGCTGGCGATGGTCATCGTCGGCCTCGCCCTATCTACTTTCGTGACGCGAACTTCGTTCCTGATAGCCGGCGCGAAGTTGCGGCTGGGTCCCAGGGTCGAGGTCGCGTTGCGTTACGCACCGGTGTGCACGCTCGCCGCCATCATCGTGCCCGACGTGCTCATCCATCCACCGGGGGCTGTCATCGACTGGTCGCTGCTCAATCCCCGGCTCATCGGCACGCTGGCCGCGGCGCTGTGGCTGTGCTGGTCGCGCAACATCATCGGTTGCCTCTCACTCGGCATGGCCGCTTATTCGCTCGCCAGGCTCTATCTATGAACGGCCATCTTGCCCTCGATGGTTGCCGGGCGTAGTGTCCCGACGTCGAAAACAACAACAACGACGAGGGGAGAAACAATGCAAGGTTTTGGTGGTTTTCTGGTGCTCATGGGCGCCGGCTCTTTCGTGCTGCACTTCATGAACATGGAGTTCACGCTGCTCAGTTGGGTCGACAACTGGGGCCTGGGAGTCGGCAACGGCATCCGCATCGCGATGATCGTGGTTGGCGCAATCGTCTGGTACATCGGCAAACAGCAGGCCGAGAAAGAGGCCGCGCCGCCGACGTGACCCTGCTCACCGGCCGGAAGCGCAACTTCCGGCCGGTGGTTCCGATGAAGTTGTTATGGTTGCGGCATGGACAAACCCAGCCTCAACATCGTGCGCGCCGCGGACATTGCCGCGCACTCCCAGGAGTTTTCCCACCCCTGGAATCCCAATTCCGAAATGCACGGCACGCAGCTCGCGCGCAGCGTGGGCCTGAAACGCACCGGCGTGAATTTCATTCGTGTGCCTGCCGGCAAGGAGTCGTACGTCTATCACTCGCATCAATGTGAAGAGGAGTGGATCTACGTTCTGTCGGGAACGGCGATCGCGCTCATCGACGACGTGGAGTACGAAGTCCACGCCGGGGACTTCATCGGTTTTCCCGCGCCCTCGGTGGCGCATCACCTGCGCAATCCCGGGCCCGCGGATCTCGTCTACCTGGTGGGCGGAGAGAACCTGGACCACGATGTCGCGGACTTCCCGAAGCTGGGCAAGCGCATGGTGCGCACCGGCAAGCAGATCGACATCTACGACGTTGCCGATGCGCAGGGTGGTGCCGGGCACCAAAAGTCGTAGTTCGGAGAATGGGGACGCTCCCCAATTCTCCGCTCCTGCGGGCAAAATGGGGTCAGACCTTTCCGCGTCCTCTGTTAGGGAACGGCGAGCAGACGAGGTCTGACCCCATTTGCCAGGCATTGGCGGGTGTTCCCATTGTCCGAACTACGACTTTTGGTGCCCGGCACCACCCTCAACCCTTTTTTGCCTTCCATGCCGCGAGCACCGCGGCCTCCTTTTCGGGCGCGATACCGGCCTTGAGCTTTGCGCGCTCTTCCTCGGGCCGCGTCAGGTGCCAGGCGAGCGTGTCTTCCACCGTCTTGCGAATCGGCGTGATCCTGAGTCCTTTCGCGCGTGCCGCCTTGTTGCTGGTGCCGGCGAATGCCGTCTCATCTCCCTTGGCGGGGAGCCACACGGGCATTTCGCTCCACGGTTCCACTTTCTGTTCTTCGAGGAAATCCGTGGGTAGATAGGTGGCGCGCGGCGCAGCGGCGGGTTTCGCCTGCTTGCGCGCGGCGGCGACACAGGCATCGGTCAGCTCGCCGAACTTGAATTCGTTGACGTTGGACACGAGGTTGTACGTGCCAACAAAATTATTCTCCACGGCGTTGATAGTGAACGCCGCGAGATCGCGGGCGTCGATCACCTGGAACGGATCGGTGGGCGCGCCCGGGGCAATGAACTCACCGCCGCGCGCGGCGCGCGCCGGCCAGTAGGTGAAGCGATCGGTATTGTCGTCCGGGCCGACGATGAGCCCCGGCCGGATGACGGTGGTGCGACCCGGCATCACCTTCTCGACAGCCTGTTCGCACAGCGCCTTCAGCGGTCCATATGTTTCGCCGTCGACCTTCTCGACAGTCTCGTCGGGAAGCTTGCCCACGGGCGAGCTTTCGTCACGCGGCACGCTGAAGTTCGGGTACACCGAGATGGAAGACACGAACACGTATTGCTTCACCTTCGGCGCCAGCAGCTCTGCGGACAGGCGTACATGACGTGGCACATAGCCCGAGTTGTCGATGACCACGTCCCATTCGCGATCCTTGAGCCCGTCGATCTCGCCGTTGCGGTCGCCCTTGATGCGCTCGATCTCGGGATAACGATCCGTCTTGGTCTTGCCGCGATTGAAAAACGTGAGCGTGTGGCCGCGCTTCAACGCCAGCGCGGTCATGTGTAATCCGATGAAGCGCGTGCCGCCGAGAACGAGGATCTTCAGCGGCTTCGGTTTCCGGGCAGCCCAGGAAGGCAGCGCCAGCGTGGCGGCGCCGGCGGTCGCGAGTGTGAGAAGTGTTCGTCTCTTCATGCGCTTCTCCTCGATCAGTACGCGCCCGGCCTGGCGTAGGTTGCAATCCACTCGCGCACGGTCTGATACCAGAACAGCGAGTTCTGCGGTTTCAGCACCCAGTGGTTCTCGTCGGGAAAATACACCAGCTTCGAAGGCACGCCGCGTTTCTGCAGGATGTTGAACAGTTCGACGCCATGATTGAGCGGCACCCGCAGGTCGTTCTGGTTGTGGATCACCAGCGTGGGTGTGCTGAAATTTCCCGCCGAAGTATGCGGCGAGTAGCGCGCGAACTCTTCGGGTTTTTCCCAGAAGTTGAAGAACCGCTCGGTTTCGGCACCGTAGTCCGCGCCGATCTGCGTGAACCGGTTGTATACCGCGGCGTGCGCCACCATGGCCTTGAAAGGATGTTTCCGGCCTAACAACGTCGTGGCGAGAAAGCCGCCATAACTGCCGCCGGCGGCCACCATGCGCTCCTTGTCGATGAACGGCTTCGCCATCAGCCATTCGGCGGCCTTGATGGTGTCCTCGTACGGCAGCGAAATCTGGTCCGGGTTGATCGAATCCGTGAAGTCGTTGCCAAATCCGCTCGAACCATGGAAGTTGTGCCAGGTCACCACGTAACCCCAGGCCGCGAACACCTCGGCGTTCCAGCGCCACTGCACCGCGTCGGTGATGGCGCTGTGCGGCCCGCCGTGCAGCAGCATCATCGCCGGGTATTTCTTCGCGGCGTCGAAGCCCGGTGGATAGATGACCCACATCTGGATGTCGGCGTCCTTCGCGCCCTTGTAGACGACGCTCTCCACCTTGCCCTGGTCGAGACCCGCCAGCGCCGCGTCGTTGAAGGTCGAGAGTTTCGTCGCCGCGCCATTGCGAGCCGCGATCGACACCAGCGTCGGCGGCTCAGTGAAGCTCTGGCGAAGTCCCACCAGCGACCTGCCATTGCGCGACACCGCCAGCGAGCCGAAGCTCGACGTTTTCGTGAGCGCCGCGGGAGCCCCGCCATCGAGCCGGAAGCGGTACACGCGCCGCGTGCCCGCGTCGTCGATGGAGCCTAACAAGCTGCGCGAATCGCGTTCCCAGACCAGGCCGTCCACGGACCGGTCCCAGTTTTCCGTGACCCCGACCGTCGTTCCGGCGGCGCGATCGTAGATCATGAGGCGGTCGCGATCCGCGTAGAACCGCAGCACCCGCTTCTGCGTGAACGCGAGCCGCCGTCCATCCGGGCTGTAGCGCGGCGTGCCGTCATCCGCCTTGTTAGCCGCGGAAATGTTGCGCGGCGGCTTGCAGCCGCAGGCATCGAGCAGGATCAGGTCGTAGTTGCTGTCGATGCCGGTGGCATCCACATCCGCCGGGAATGCCACTTCCAGGCCGTCGGGAGAGATGTCGTAAGAACCGGCGTCGTATTCCTGCTTCGACAGGTGGAAACCGGACATGCGCGTGATGGCCGCCGGTTCGCCGCCGTCGAGCGCGATGGAAAACAGGTGCGGCTCGCGGTCGTCGAGGTAGTGATCGAAATAGGAGATCGGCGCGCGCGTCCACACGCGCGCGGTCATCTTCGAATCCGCGCGCTCCTTCTTGCGCGTCGCCTGGTCTTCCCAGCGGACGAGATCCGGCCAGACTTCGCTCACGAATGCCAGGCGGCCGCTGTCGGGAAACCACTTCGGCACCGAGGCGCCGGTCGGAACATTGGTCACGCGCCGGGCTTCGCCGCCGTCGACCGCGATGACGTAGATCTGATTCTCGCTGTCGTCGCCGCGCTTGGAGACGAACGCGATCCACTTGCCGTCCGGGCTCACCGTGGGCTGGGTGTCGTTGGCCTTGTCGGCGGTGAGCTGGCGCCCGGCGCCGCCCGCCACGGGAATCAGCCACAGGTCGGTGAGACCCTTGTTCTCTTTCAGGTCGTAAGTAGTGACGGGCACCACGGCAGTGATTCCATCCGGGGTGATTGCCGGATCGCCCAGCCGCTTGAGCGCCCACATTTTTTCTGCCGTGAGCAGCCGCGGGTTGTCAGGTGCGATTCCTTGCGCGCCGATGGCCGTCGAGCAGAGCAGGGAAATGAGCGCGAGCGTGGAACGGTTCATGAAATTTCCGATTCTTGTTTGCGAGGCGGCCATTCTGCGGATTCGAATTGTCGAGGCAAGCTTTTCACGCTCGTCTCGCCGTAGTGGCCCTTCGTCTGGTCCCGACCCGATGCGAGAATCGCAGGCATGAATACTCCAGGCCGGACGCAGCGCTTCAACGAATTCGGGCAGCCCATCGGTTTCGATCTCCCGGACTGGAAGCCGCCGCCGTTTCCGCCGCATGTGGCATTGCAGGGCCGCTATTGCCGGGTCGAGCCGCTGAATGCCGCGGTCCACGCGCGCGATATCTACGAAGCGCAGCGCGAGGATACCGATGGCGCGCGCTGGACCTACCTGTTTCACGGACCATACGACAACTACGCCGACTACGAAAAGTGGGTGGTGAGCGCGCAGGCGTCGCGTGACCCGCAGTTCTACGCCATCGTCGACGTCGCGACCGGTCGCGCGGCCGGATCCTGCGCGTACATGCGCATCGAGCCGAAACACGGCGTCATCGAGGTCGGCAACATCTACTTTTCGCCGCGGCTCGGGCGCACGTGCGCCGCCACCGAGGCGATGTACCTGCTGATGGCGAACGCCTTCGCGCTGGGTTACCGCCGCTACGAGTGGAAGTGCGACAGCTGCAACCTGCCTTCGCGAGCCGCGGCGACCCGCTTCGGATTCACGTACGAAGGGTTGTTTCGTCAGGCCATCGTCAACAAGGGACGCAATCGCGACACCGCGTGGTACGCCATCATCGATGTCGACTGGCACGGCGGATTGCGGGATGCCTATCTACGTTGGCTCGACCCTGGCAATTTCGACGCGGCCGGATTGCAGCGATGCAAGCTGTCCGCGCTCACGGCGCCGTTCGTTCACCCGGCTCAGTGACCGGCAAGAAATTCCGCGAGCTTGCCGGCAAGCGCGGGCGCCGGGGTTTCGAGCGTCTCGTTCTCGAGCGCCAGCGCGGGTTGTTTGACGAGCTGCCGGCGGTCGGTTCGCCATCCGGAAGCGGCGGTCTGCAGGCTTTTCGCGCCGGGTGACGTGGCCGGCGTCTCCTTTGCAGGCGAACCCAGCAGGCAAAGCCTGCGCACCACCTTCGGACGGAAGGCGGCGAGCTCGACGGCCACCGCGACGCCGGCGCCCACGCCTAACAAGTCCACCTGGCGGAACCGCATGGAATCGAGGAAGTCGGCGATGGCTTCCGCGTAGGCCGCCGCTGACAACGGCCCTGCCGAAGCATCGGATTCGCCGCAGCCGGGCAGGTCAGGGCTGTAGATCGAGCGGCTCCCGCCGAGCTGCTTCGAGACCTCCAGGAACATCCGTCCCGTGCCGGTCGCACCGTGCAGGCAGATGAGAGTGGTCAGTTCGTCGAAGCCGCCACCTTCCGGAATCGCGTTATGCACGTGGAGCTGGCCGTGGCGGCACTCGAAGTACGCGCGTCGCAGGCGCGGCGGGGTCGTATTCATGGGGCGCAACCATAACCCAACGCCCGGCCTCCGGAGTTTCGAAGGCGTTCTTAGGGGGATTTGACAGAACTGAGAAGCGCATTCGCATTTCCTCAAGGCCGCGAAAAGTCTTACAGCATGGCCGACAGGGCGGGGGCTAGAATCCCCGCAGAATTAGAAGATCTGGGGATACCCTGCGATGCCTCCGGTGAACACGAGCGCGTCCCCGTCGGACGTCGACAACGAAGCCACGGCTGAATTGCCCGTTCTCGACGTCGCGGCTTACGAATCGACGCTCAACGATCCCATCGCGCACACCGATACGTGGGTTCTACCGAATGGCGGGCTGACTTCGTCGGCGGCCGGCGTCGCCGAAACCACGATGGAAGTGCCTGCGGTAACGCCGCCGCAGAAACCGGCTTACGACCTGGATCACAGCGGCACGCACGAAATGCCGCCGATGGCGAAACAGATGTCCAGGTCGGCGCGAAAGCGCGCCAGGCCCGCGGCGGTTGCTGCGGCTTCGCCCGTGCCGACACTCGCGCCGACACCCGAGTCCGAACCGTCTGCGGCGCCTGCGGCGGCGACCGCGATCGCATCGCCACCGCCCGACGCGCCGCAGATCGTCCTGCCGCCGTCGCCGCCGCTCATCGAAGAGCTGCGCAACGCACTAGCTACCGCCGAACGTCGCATCGAAGAACTCACCGAGCGCGCACGCATCGCCGATGCGGAGCGGGCCGTCGCGGTGGCGCGCGCCAATGCCGAAGCCGCGCAATTGCGCGAGCAGCTGGCCGTGCACCTGGAGTCGTTGCAATCCGCGAAGGAGCGCATGGGAGTGCAGAGGGCGGACCTGCCCGCGCTCGAGGACGAGTTGTTCGCGCGCGCGGATCACATCGCGGCCCTGGAGAAGACCCAGGCGGCACACGCCGCGGTGCTTGCCGAAAAAATGGCGTTGCTGGCAAAGGGCGAACAGCGCCGCGAAGCGCTCGAGTGCGACGTCATGAACCTGCGCGCCGCCATCGAACGGCGCAATTCGCAGATCGCGATCCTCGAAGCCGACATGGCGGCGCGCCAGCAGCGCGAAGCGCAGTTGAGCGTGCGCCTCGCCGACGCGCTCGCATCCACCGATCCGTTCGTGCCGCAGCTGCGCGCCGAAATCCATGCGCGCGACGAGCAGGTTCGCCTGCTCAAGCTGGACCTGGAGATGGCGCGCGCGCTCGCGGCCGAAAAAGATCACGACCTGCAGGTCGCGGAAGAAAGCATCCGCAACCTGGAAATCGACGTGCGTGACAAGAACGCCAAGCTCGAAGAGGTCAGCGTAACGGTGGAGGAATGGCGCGCGGTCATCGCCGAGAGCCAGCGGTCCGTCCTGCAACGCGACAGCCGCATCCGGCAGCTCGAAACCGACCTCGAGAAGCGCATTGCCGTTGCCACGGACTCTGCCGCGCAGACCGGCGAAGAAGTCGCGCTGGAAGGCCCGGCGCGCGTGCTCATCCGCACCGATGGCAATACCGATTACGTCCACGTGCTCGGCCGACGCACGCGCATCGGCCGCGGCGCCGACAACGAGCTGGTGCTCGATACCAAGCACATCAGCCGTTATCACGCCGTGCTGCTGGCCGGCCCGGTGCACACCTCGATCGAAGACCTCAACAGCACCAACGGCGTGTTCGTCAACGGCAAACGCGTGGCGCGACAGGTGCTGAAGGACGGGGACCGCGTCACCATCGGGCGTACGCAGTTCCGCTACTCCGTCCGCGACTAGATTCTCTAGCTATCGGCCCGGCGGCGCGCCGGTTAAGCTAGGCGCCATCTCGACGCCCGAGCTTTATGTCCGACAACTACATAGAACGCATCCTCCGTGCCCGCGTCTACGACGTCGCCACGGAATCGCCGCTGGAAGCAGCTCCGCGCCTCTCGCGCCGCATCGGCAATACCGTGCTGCTGAAGCGCGAAGACATGCAGCCGGTGTTCTCGTTCAAGCTGCGTGGCGCCTACAACAAGATTGCGCACCTGTCCGAGTCGGTGGCCAATCGCGGCGTCATCTGCGCTTCGGCCGGCAACCACGCGCAGGGCGTGGCGCTGGCGGCCAGGCGCCGCGCCATTCCCGCCATCATCGTGATGCCGCAGACCACACCTAACATCAAGGTGAGCGCGGTGCGCGACCTCGGCGGCGAAGTGGTGCTGCACGGCGACGATTACGACAGCGCGTACGAGCACGCGCAGTCCATCGTGCGCGAACGCAATCTCGCCTTCGTGCATCCGTTCGACGACCCGGACGTGATCGCGGGCCAGGGCACCGTGGCGGTGGAGATCCTGCGCCAGTCGCGCGGCGAGGTGGATGCCATCTTCGTGCCGGTGGGCGGAGGCGGGCTCATCGCCGGCATTGCCGTGTACGCCAAGTTCTACAACCCGAAGATCAGGATCATCGGCGTGGAGCCGGTGGATTCCGCGGCCATGCACGATTCGCTGCGCGCCAAGAAGCGCGTGGTGCTCGACCGCGTGGGCGTGTTCGCCGACGGCGTCGCGGTCAGGAAGGTGGGTGAGGAATCCTTCCGGCTGTGCCGCGAGCACGTGGACGAGATCGTGCTGGTGGACACCGACGAAATCTGCGCCGGCATGCAGGACATCTTCGAAGACACGCGTTCCATCGTCGAGCCTTCGGGTGCGCTCGCGGTCGCGGGCATCAAGAAATACTGCGCACTCAACCACTGGCAGGACAAGCGCGTCGTCGCCATCAACAGCGGCGCGAACATGAACTTCGACCAGTTGCGTTACGTCGCCGAACGCTCGGACGTGGGCCAGGCGCGAGAAGCACTGCTCGCCGTGGAAATTCCCGAGCAGCCGGGCAGCTTCCTCAAGTTCCTGGAAATCCTCGGGGCTCGCGCCGTCACCGAATTCAACTACCGCCACGGCACCAAGGAGCGCGCGCAGATCTTCGTGGGATTCGCGCTGGCGCGCGGCCGGGAAGAGCGCGACGAAGTCATCGGCAAGTTGCGCGCGGCCGGCCACGGCGTCACCGACATGACCGACAACGAGATCGCGAAGCTGCACGTGCGTTACATGGTGGGTGGCCACGTCAACGGCGGCGTCACCAGCGAGCGGCTCTATCGTTTCGAGTTTCCGGAACGCAAGGGTGCGTTGCTGAAGTTCCTGCAATCGGTGGGCACGCGGTGGAACATCACCCTGTTCCACTACCGTAATCATGGTTCCGACTACGGGCGAGTACTGGCGGGAATCGACGTGCCCGCGGCCGACAACGCGGAGTTCCTCGATCACCTCAACGTCCTGCACTATTCCTACAGTGACGAGACTAACAATCCGGCTTACAGGATATTTCTCGGTTCCTGATCGATCGCGCCAAATAACCCGGACACCAGGGAACACGGGACGGTAATACCGGTCAGTGTAGAATGCCTCCCGCCGCCGTCATCAGGTCTCTTTTGGTGTTCGACGAAAAGCATCCGCTCTACCCGTCCTATCGAATCGCCAAGCGCATCGCCATCGGCATCGTCGGTGGTTCGGTGCTCGTCGTCGGCATTTGCATGATCGTGCTGCCGGGGCCCGCGTTCGTGGTCATCCCGGTGGCTCTCGGCATCCTCGGGCTGGAATTCGCCTGGGCTCGCATCTGGCTCAAGAAAGCCAAGGCCAAGGCCGAAGAAGTGGCGCGCAGCTTCAAGAACAACAAGAACGGCGACCCGCCCGGCGCCGGCCGGTAGCTAGAGCCGCCGTTCCCTCATTCGATCGCCAGGTCGAACATGAGCGCGCGCGCGAAGCGCACCGGTGGCGAGCCGAAGGACAGCACCTTGTCGTGATAACCCCGCAACGAGAAGGCGGCGCCCAGCCGCTGTTCCGCCTCGGCGCGTAATGCGATGTGTTCCTGCGCGCCCACGAAATACACCGGTAGTTGGGCCGAGGTGAGCTGCGCGCGCGTCCACTTGCCGGCGGCTTCGCGTTCCTCCTGGAAACCCGATTCGGTCATCAGCTTCATCGCCGCCTCGCGCGAAATTCCGTCGACATGCACGGCCTGGTCGAGCAGGGCGTTGACGATGCTGCGCAGGTACCACTTGAGCTGGATGAGTTTCATGAGCGGGTCGCCGTTCATGTATCCCAGGTCGATCATCACGCGCTCGGTATACACCGCCCAGCCTTCGATGAACGGCCCGGAAGCCAGCACCTTGCGCAGCGTCGACGGATACCGGTTGGCGTGTGCGAGCTGCAGGTAGTGGCCGGGCATCGCTTCGTGAATGGTGAGATTGTGAATCGAGCGCGTGTTGTATTCGCGCAGGTAGGAGTCGGTCTGCGCACGCGTCCATTGCGCGGGGATCGGCGAGACCGCGTAGAAAGTTTTCAGACCCGACTCGAGCGGCCCCGGCGAATCGCAATAGGCCAGCGCCACGCCCTGCTGGAATTCGGGCATGACGATGATTTCCAGCGGCTCCTCCGGCACCGTCACGATGTCCTTCTCGCGCACGAACTGCGTGGCCTCCACCAGCGTGGCGCGCGCAGTGTCGAGCACCGCGTCGCGCTGCGGACGTTCCGCGTAGGCGAGCTCGAGAGCCGCCTTGATGGCGCGCTGTTGTTGTGAGGCGCTGGGCCTGGCAGGTGTTGCCGGGCTGCCTCGTTTGCCCTTGAGCACGGCGACGGCGATTTCGTACATGGCGGCGCGCGTGGCGGCGAGCTCGCTTTCCGCGCGCGCGCGAATTTCCTCGCGCGACAGCGGCGAGAACAGCGCGTACGACAACTTCTGGTCGTACAGATCGGCGCCCAGGCGGAAATTGCCCTTGGCCTCGGGGGTGAGCCGCTTTTCCAGCCAGATCTGGTGTTGTGTCACGGCGGTGCGCGCCTTTGCGATGCTGGCGCGCAGGGAATCCTGCTCATCCGCCGGCATCGTGGCGAGTTGTGCCGTGATCTCCCCGTCGAGCATCGATTTCAAACCGGTGTTCTGCCTGGCCGCGGTTTCCGCGTGCACCTTCGGCACGCGCGCCGGCTCCAGCACTTCGCGCACCTGTGCGAGGAAACGCGGAATCTCGTCGAGGCGCTTGCCCAGGTTCTTCAGACGTTGGGGTGCTGGCGCGAAGTCGCGTGCCAGCAGGTTGTACAAGCCGTCACCGGCGATGCGCGTGTAGATCAGCGGGTTCCATCGCCAATCCTGCAGTGTCTGGAATTTCCAGCGGTCGTACTGGAGATCGTGGAGCAGCAGCAGCGCATCCACCTGGTTGGCGCGCGACAGCCGGGCGCGATCGATGGACTCGAACGCCGCTAGATAGGACTCGGTGAACCGCAGGCGCGACTCCCAGCCGGCGACGCTGACGTCGTCGAGGCGATCGTCGAACCGGTGATCGCCCATCGCGGTCGCCGAAACCGGAGATTGTTCGGGTGCTTCCTTCAGGTATCGCTGGGCGAGCGCCTCGAACTGCTGGTCGGGCGTGGGCGGCGGCGGTGGCGCCGGCGGCGAAGAATCGGCGCGTGGCGGCGTCGGTGCGCAGGCGCACAGCAACATCGCCGCAATTCCAGCAATGACACTTCCCGCCGCCGTCTTCATCGCAGTGTCCTCGCTTTCAGGATCGCAATGGTCAACGGACACGGACGTTACCAGCTAAAGTGCGCATCTCCCAACACCCACGTCTTTCACCCGACGTCCTTGATCAGCAATTCCAGATCGCCTGGTCGCCAGGCCCTGAGCCATCCCGATTTCGCGCGCTACGCGTACGGCCGGTTCGCGGCGACGCTGGCCTGGCAGATGATCGACGTGGTGCTCGGCTACCAGGTATGGGAGCTGACCCGGAAAGAGGAATACCTGGGGCTCATCGGGCTTGCACAGTTCCTGCCTTTCGTCGTGCTGCTCCTGCCCGGCGGGCAGATCGCCGACCGCTTCGATCGCCGGCTCATCATCGCGCTCGCGTACGGACTCGAACTCGTTGCGGCGGTGGCATTGCTGTGGTTCACGCTCTCCGGCAGCCACGAAGTCATCCTGCTTTTCTTCATCGCCGCCTTGTTAGGCGTGGGTCGCAGTTTCTGGGCGCCCGCGGGCCAGGCGATGGTGCCGAACCTCGTGCCCAGGGAACTGCTGTCCGGCGCCATCTCCATGAACACGCTGATGTTCACCATCGCCACCATCAGCGGTCCGGCGATCGCCGGCCTCACGCTGATCCTCGGCATCGACTGGTCGTACGGCCTCACCGTCGCGCTCCTCATTTGCGCGATTTTCATGATGCTCGGCGTCAGCCCGGTGCTCGCCAGGTCGTCGGCGGAATGGCACTGGCGCGACCTGCTCGGAGGATTCGTGTTCGTGTGGCAGAAGAAGCCGGTGCTCGGCGCGATCTCGCTCGACCTGTTCGCCGTGCTGTTCGGCGGAGTCGTCGCGCTGTTGCCGGCGTACGCGGACAAGATTCTGCACGTCGGTCCCGTCGGCCTCGGAATCATGCGCGCCGCACCCGGCGTGGGCGCGGCCATCGTGGCGTTCTGGCTCGGCATGCGGCCGATCCAGCGGCACGCGGGAACCTGGATGTTCGGCGGCGTCGCATTGTTCGGCGTCTGCATGATCACCGTGGGTTTTTCGACCAGCCTGTGGCTGACGCTCGCGGCGCTGATCCTCGCCGGCGCCGGCGACATGATCAGCGTGTTCGTGCGCGGGATGCTCGTGCAATTGGAGACGCCCGATGCGATCCGCGGTCGTGTGAGCGCAGTCAATTCCATGTTCATTGGCGCTTCGAACGAGCTAGGCGCGTTCCGCGCCGGCATGCAGGCTGCGTGGATGGGCATCGTGCCGTCGATGGTCTGGGGCGGCGTGTGCACGCTCGTCGTGGTTGGCAGTTATCTCCGCTTGTTTCCGCAGCTGCGCAAGCTCGACAAGTTTCCCGAGCCCACCCATTAATGGGGACACTCCCCATTTCCTAACAAAAGGGGACGCACCTCGAATGGGGAGGTCCTCAGTTCCTATTCTTTGCAAGCGGGATCGTGGCACGACGCTGACGCTCGACCGCCCAGGTCCGGCCCTTTTTGCTAGCAAATGGGGGCTGCCCCCATTTCCATCCAGTGGTTGAGCGTCGCGGACACTGGATTTACTCGCGGCCTGTACATAAATACAGTCCGCGCATGGCTAGCGCGATCAAAGGCCGCGGCGCGATGTCACAGCCGCCCGGCCGCTTCGACAAACTCACACAGACTCTCGAGCACGACGGCTGGTACGAAGACGAACCACCGAACAAGCGCGAGACCATCGTGTTGCCCGAGCCCGCCCGCTCCGTCATCAGCCGCAATCAGTCGCCAGACATCCATTTCTCGCGGTCCATCAACCCGTATCGCGGCTGCGAACATGGATGTGTCTACTGCGCAGCGGGTGACACGGCCATCCTCATGGCAAACGGCAGGACGAAGCCGCTCGAAGAATTGAAGGTGGGTGATGCCATCTACGGCACCGAGCGCGTCGGGCGGTACCGGCGCTACGTCAAGACGAAAGTGCTCGCGCATTGGAGCGTGATCAAGCCGGCCTACCGCGTCACCTTGTTAGACGGCACGACCCTGGTGACCGGCGCCGATCATCGCTTCCTCAGCGAGCGCGGCTGGAAGTTCGTCACCGATGCCACGCCCGGCAGCGCCCGGCGCGCGCACCTCACCGTCAACACGAAGCTCATGGGAGTCGGGCGCTTTGCGACGGCACCAGACCGGGAAATCGACTTTCGCCAGGGCTATCTCAGCGCAGTCATCCGTGCGAACGGCTCGATCGAGTCGTACGCCGGCGCGCCTTCACGAGGAAGCGCCTGGCCGCACGAATTGCGTCCACTGGCTCCGCCAGACGATGAGGCCCTGGAGCGCACCAGGCACTACCTCGGCACATACCAGGCGCAGTTGCGTCGTCTCGACGCCGCCGCGGTTGGCGTGACGCGCCGTGCAAGCGCCGTCGTGGCCGAAGTGCACGAGATCATCCGCTGGCCTCAGGCGCCCAGCCTCGAATGGCACAAGGGTTTCCTGGCTGGAATCTTTGACGCCGACGGAAGTTATCGACACGGCATCCTGCGCATCTCCAACACCGACCGGGAAGTCACTGGCTGGATCCAGCGTTCGCTGCGCGTGTTGAATTTCAGGTTCGTCATCGAACACAACGACGTCGTGCGAATCATCGGCGGTCTCGCCGAACACCTGCGTTTTTTTCACGGCGTCGATCCGGCGATATCACGCAAGCGCGACATCGCCGGCCAGGCCGTCAGGAGCGCCGGCCGGCTCGCGGTCGCGAAAATCGAGCCGCTTGGCAAGGCGATGCGACTCTTCGATATCACCACCGGCACGGAAGACTTCATCGCCAACGGTGTCGTGAGCCACAACTGCTACGCCCGGCCGAGCCACGCCTACGTCGGCCTCTCGCCCGGCCTCGATTTCGAAACCAGACTTTTTTACAAAGCCGACGCGGCGCGCCTGCTCGAAAAGGAACTCGCCGCTCCCGGTTACAAGTGCGCGCCCATCATGCTCGGCGCCAACACCGACCCTTACCAGCCGATTGAAAAATCTTTCAAGGTCACGCGCTCGCTGCTCGAAGTGCTGCTGCGGCACAAGCACCCGGTCTGCATCACCACCAAGGGCGCGCTGGTCGCGCGCGATGTGGACCTGCTCGCCGAATTCGCGCGCGAGGGCCTCACGCGAGTCATGTTCAGCATCCCGACGCTCGATAACGACATGAAACGCGTGCTCGAGCCGCGCGCCGCTGCCGCGGGCGCAAGGCTCAAGGCGATGCGCGTGCTCGCGGATGCCGGAGTGCCGGTGGGCGTGCTGGTGGCGCCCATCATTCCCGTGCTCACCGAACACGAAATCGAAGCGGTGCTCGAAGCGTGCCGGGAAGCGGGAGCGTCGGCGGCTGGCTACACCATGCTGCGGCTTCCGTGGGAAGTGAAAGACCTGTTCCGTGAATGGCTTGCCGAGCATTTCCCCGATCGCGCCGCCCACGTGATGTCGATTGTTCGCAGCATGCGCGGCGAACGCGACAACGACCCCGCCTTCGGGACGCGCATGCATGCCGACGGGCCGGTGGCGCAGATGATCCGCCAGCGGTTCCAGCTCGCCTGCCGCCGGCTCGGGTTTCCGTCGGACCGGCAAATTTCGCTGCCGACGAATCTTTTCCGTCCTCCACTACGTACTCACCCTCAGTTGTCGCTGGATCTGGCGCCATAAGTTCGTCCCCGCGCGTTCGACTGGGAACCCCGGAGCAGGAGGTGAGGTCACAAAGTGACGATGCTGCGACGTGGCATACTTGCCGCGCCCATAGACATTCCCGCATCAAGACCTGGGAGCCGGTCATGAACGCAATCCGCATGACAACTGCGTGCCTGGGCGCTGTTTTACTCGGTGGGTGCATGCAGGCACGCATCGAAGAGTCGCGTGAACTCGCTACGCCCCTCGGTGAGGGCGAGCGCGTCGTCATCCTCGCCAAGCCGCAAATCGAAGGCGCTGGCGCCGAAGACGACTTCATGGACTGCATCGGCGCCAACCTCACCGGTGGGAAAGGCGGCCTGCTGGTCCACGACAACAACGATTTCGTCGACGAAATGTTTCCGTGGTTCGAGCCGAGCACGGCACCGGGAAAACCCGAGGCCATGAGCGAGCTGCTCGCGCGGCCGGGTGTGGCGGACCAGGTCACCAAGTCCGGCGTGCGTTATGTAGTCTGGCTCGATGGCAGCACCCGCAAGACCGATGGCGGCGGCAGCCTCGCCTGCGGTGCCGCACCGGGCGGCGCGGGCTGTATAGGCTTCGGCTGGTGGCAGAAAGAGTCCGCCTACGAGGCCACCATCTGGGATTTGAAACAAGCCAAGTCAGCGGGTAGCGTGGGTACAAATGTCACTGGAACTTCCGCCATCGTTGGCGCAATAGTTCCATTGCCTTTCATCGCGCGCGTGCAGGCGACAGCATGCAATCGCATGTCGAACCAGCTGCGCAGTTTCTTCTCGGGAACCGACGGTAGTAGCGCCGGTACCCACTGATCACGGCAGGAGATTCGCATGCGCACTCCAACCCTCATTTCTCTCGCTGTCGCTACAGCGATTCTCGCGGGATGCGCGTCGGGCGGCAGCAGCGGCGGCGGGCCGTCGGGAATGCCGAGCCCCTCCGGCGGCGGCGGAATGCCCGGAAGTCCCGGCGGCAGCGGCGGCATGCCCGGTGGCAGCAGTGGCATGCCGGGCGGCATGCCCGGTGGCAGCAGCGGAATGCCGGGAATGCCCGGCGGCAGCACCGGTATGCCAGGCATGCCCGGTGGCAGCCCCGGAATGCCGGGATTACCCGGCGACTCTTCCTCATCCACTCCCGGCCTTCCCGGCGAATCGGGCGACGGCACGAGCGGCTCCGGCGAATCCGGTTCCGCCAAAGGCGGCAAGTCCGGCAGCGCCAGCCCGGAAGGCCCGGGCGGCGCGCAGACTTCCGAAGAGCGTCGCCAGGCTGGCGAGAAGAGCCTCGACGATTCGCTCGGCGACTTCGACAAAACCTTGAAGAAAGAACAGGAGCGCGTCGCCAAGGAGCGCGACTCGCGTGGCAGCGCTGAAGGCGAAGGCGAGGCCGGAGATTCCGGATCGAGCGACGGTTCCGGTGAAGCCGGCAGCGCCGGCGGCGGCTCGGGCCAGGCGCGCGCCGGAGACCTGAAATCCGAAGGCGATGCGCCGAAGAGCGCTAACAACAATGGCGATGCCTCCGAATCGTCCGGCCAGGCCGGCAAGGGCGGCGGCGGCGCCGGTGGCGGCAAGGCGCGAGTCGTCAACGACGACGACATCGTCGCCAAGCGCTTGCGCAAGGCCGCGGAAGAGGAAACGGATCCGGAGCTCAAAGAGCGGCTCTGGAAGGAATACAACGATTACAAGAAGTCGGCGGGCTGATTCGATCGAGGTGAAGCCATGAAACTCAAACTACTTGCCGCCGCGGCACTGGCAATCCCGATGTTGCTGGCGGGCTGCGTCACCTCCGAGACGAAGCCCATCCCGAAGATCGCCGCCAAGCAGGCCACGGTGCACATTCCGCAGGCCGAGCTGCTCGACGTCGGCATCCGCGTCTTCGACCCGGGTATTCCCAAGAACATCGAAAACGACGACGAAGCGCTGGCGAAGAAGCGCATCTATCCCGAGCTGCGCAAGGCCGAGGCGCGTTACATGCCGACGCTGCTGCGCTCGACGCTCGAAGAGACCGCGCAATGGGGCGCGGTGCGCGTCATTCCCGCATCCGCGGATTTCGTCGACGTCATCGTCACGGGCAAGGTCGTTGACTCCAACGGCGGCTTCATGGCCGTCGACATCACGGCCGTGGATGCCGCGGGCCGCGTGTGGATCAAGGACAAGCGCTACAGCAGCCTGGTCGACCTCGGCGCGTACAAGACCACCGCCGCATTGAAGGCGCGCGATCCATTCCAGAACGTGTACTCGGAAATCGCCAACGACCTGGTGGTCGCGCGCGACAAACTCTCCGCGCTCGATCGCGAGAACATCCGCAAGGTGGCGAGCCTCAGGTTCGCGCAGGATCTCGCGCCGGACGCCATGCAGGGCATGACGGTCGTCGACAAGAACGGCATCACGCAGGTGGCGCGCCTGCCCGCCGAGTCCGATCCCACGCTCGGGCGCATCGAAAGAATTCGTGAGCGCGACACCGCCGTCGTCGACACCGTGAACGACTACTACGCGAGCTTCGCCGAATCCATCGACGATTCTTACGACAGCTGGCGGCAGACCAGCTTCACCGAGCTCGAGAAGGAGATGCGCGCCCGCTCCAGCGCGCGCACGCGCACGGTGCTCGGCGCCGCGGCGCTCATCGCCAGCATCTTCGCGCCGAACTCATGCAGCACTTACGATGCCTGCCGCATCAACGACGCCATGCGAACCGCCGGAACCATGGGCGGCATCGCCGCCGTGCTCTCGGGCATCAAGAAATACGCGGATGCGCGCGTGCACGCCGATGCACTGAAGGAGCTCACGCAGAGCTTCCAGTCCGAGGTGGCGCCGCAGGTCGTGGAAGTCGAAGGCCACACGCTGCGCCTCACCGGCACGGCGGAAGACCAGTACCGCGAATGGCGCAAGCTGCTCAAACAACTCTATCTCGAGGAGTCGGGCGCGGCGGCGGTGGCAGCACCGTCCCCTGCACCGCCTCCCGCAAACACAACAACGGCGACCAGCAGCGTCAAGCCTCCGTCCACCTGATACGTGACAAACCAGAATCAGGCCGGCACCAAGCTGTGCGGCCGCTTCGTGCTCATCGAGAAACTCGGCGCCGGCGGGTACGGCGAGGTGTGGCGCGCGCGTGATGAAATGCGCGACACCGAAGTCGCGCTGAAAGTCCTCTATTCCCAGTTCCTGAATTCCGAGGCGGCCTGGGAAGTGTTCCAGCGTGAATTCACGCTGACGGCGCGCCTCAATCATCCGGGCGTGCTGCGAGTCTACGAGCCGGTGCGCGGCCAGGGCGCCACGGTGCTGCCCATGGTGTTCGCCGCTGGCGGCGACCTGCGCCAGATGCGCGGCGCTCCGTATACCAAGATCCTGCCGCTGCTCATCGACATCGCCGCCGCGCTCGAACACGCGCACTCGCGGCGCATCGTGCACCGTGATCTCAAGCCCTCGAATGTCCTGCTCGATGCCTCCGGCCGGCCGCTGCTCGCGGATTTCGGCGCGGGCGCAACGGAAGGTGACAGCTCGAGTGGCCCGCCGGGGTCACCGTTTTCCGCGAGTCCCCAGCAACTCGCCGGCGAGCCGGCGCGGCCCACCGACGACATCTACGGCCTGGGCGCGCTGGCCTACGAACTGCTGACCGGTTATCCGCCGTTCTACCCCGCGTTCGACGCGAAGCGCATCGCCACCGAACCGGTGCCGCGGCTCAAGGCGGTGAAGCCGATTCCGCCGCGGCTCGAGCTGCTGGTTTCGTGGTTGTTAGCCAAGCAGGGGCGCGAGCGTCCGCCGTCGATGCGGCACGTCGCCGATGAAATGAGCGCCGTGCTCCAGGACACGCTCGGGCTGGAGAACAGCCCGGCCGATGCCGTCTCGGAAACCGAAGCGGCCATCCTCGGCGCCGCCGCGGACAATCTCACTCCGGCGCTGATGGCCGAAGAAGGCCCGCTGCCGGCGAGCGCCGTGCGCGAGCTCGAAGAAATCGACCCGGGCATGCTGCCGCGGGTCGACGAGCTGCGCGCGCAGGTGCTGCGCGAGCAGCGGACGCGCAACCGCCGTCGTGGCTGGATCATCGCCGCGGTGCTGATCGTGGCCGCGGGCGGTGTCGCCTACCTGCTGCCGCAATTCGCCAGCCAGCAGAAAGTGGACATCGCGGACCTGCAGATTCCCGCCGGCCCCACCGAATCCGAACAGGTCGCGCAGAAGCAGGCCGAAGAGCTCACGACCCGCCACACGGCGCTCAACAAGCGCCTGCTCGAGCTCGACTCGCGCGCGGCCGCGCAGTGGGGCGGCACGGAGTTCGCCGCTGCCCGCAAGTCTCTCGATGACATCGGCGGCATGCTCGAGCGCCGCAGATACGAAGGCGCGCCGGCGCCGCTCGCCGAGCTCGAGAAGTCGCTGGCCGCCATCGAAGCGAAAGTGCCCGAAGCGCTGACGGCGCAATTGACCGAGGGCAAGCGCGCCCTGGCCGCCGGCGAATTCGAAAACGCGCGCCAGGCATTCGACACGGCGCTCAAGATCGACCCGCAGAACCAGGAAGCCACCGAGTGGCTCGGCAAGGTTGCCGCCGCGAGCGGCGTGGTGCCCACGCTCGCCGACGCGGAAAACGCGGAAGCCGCGAAAGACCTGCCGAAAGCGCAGACGCTGTTCGCCGACGTGCTCAAGCGCAATCCCGGCAACGTCGCCGCCACCGAAGGCCTGGCGCGCGTGAGGAGAGCGGCGACCGAAAACCAGTTCAATGCCGAAATGGGCGCAGGCCTGGCCGCGCTCAATGCCGGCCGCCTCTCGGAGGCGCGCACCCATCTCGAACGCGCCAGCCAGCTCCGGCCGGAAAACGCCGAAGTTCGTGCGGCGCTGCAACGCGTCGCGGACACGGGCAGTGGCCGCAGCACCGCCGAGCTGGCCGACAAGGCCTCGCGACTGATCGCCGAGGAACGGTGGTCCGAGGCGCTGACTATCTACGACGAAGCCCTGGCGCGCGATCCGTCGCTGCAGTTCGCGCAGGCGGGTCGGGCGGCGGTCGCGCCGCGTGCGGAACTCAGCGGTCGGCTGCAGGCACTCATAGAGAGGCCGGAACGCCTGGCCGCGGACGAAGTGCGTGTGGAGGCCGAAAGGCTGCTGGCGCGGGCGCGGGCGTTGCCGTCCCAGGGCCCGGTGATCCGCTCGCAGATCTCCCGGCTCGAGTTGTTGCTGCCCACGTTCAACCAGCCCGTGGTGCTGGCGCTGGAATCGGACAATGCCACCGAGGTGGCGATCCAGCGCGTGGGTCTGTTCGGCACCTTCGATCGGCGCGAAGTCACCCTGAAGCCCGGCAAATACACCGTGACGGGCAGGCGCAGCGGCTTCCGCGACGTGCGACGCGAAATCACGGTATCGCCCGGCCAGGGCGGGCAGACAATCGTCATTCGCTGCCTGGAACCGATTTAGCAACCAGACCCTCAAAACAGCTGTGGAACCCTCGCCCTCGTTCGATGCGTCGATCGTGCTGCGCACCGCGCAGGACGAGGTGCGTTATGGCGCGCGCGTGGTTTTCGACGCGGGCTCGGGCGCCCTGCGCTCCGATCACATCGATGCGCCGCCGCCGGAACACCCGCCGCTCGCGGCGTTGCGCGCGGTGTCGGGGCGCTGGCTGTTCGATGCAATGCCGGAAAGCCGCGTCAGCATCAACGGTGTCACCGTCGGTGGGGCTCGCATCATCAATGCCGGCGATGTGCTCACCATTGCCGGCTCGCAGCTGCTGGTCGAAGAAGCCACCGCGGGCACGCTCGCGTTGCGGCGGTTCGACCTGGTGGGCAACGACACGCTGCCGCCCGTGGGCGACAGCGTCCGCGTGCTGCCGCCATCCACCGAAGATCTTCCCATCGACCTCGGCGAGGTGCCGAGCATCGAAGGTTTCGTGCCCGCGCGCGCCAGGATCGTGGAGCGCAGCCGCTGGAACTATGCCGCCTGGGCGATGGGCGCACTGCTGGCGGTGGTGCTCGGCCTCTTCGCGCTGCTCGAACCCATCACGCTCGACCTTCGTCCTGGCGATGCCGACGTGAAATCCGTCGGCGCGTTCTCGTGGCAATCGGCATCCAGCGTGTTCGTGTTCCCCGGCGACCATCGCCTGGTCGCCTCGCGCGAGGGTTACGTGCCCGCGGAAGTGCAGGTGAAGGTGGGCGGGCCGGCGCCGGCGCATGCGCTCATCCACCTCATCAAACTACCCGGCATCCTCGAAGTGGACACCGGCGGAGTGAAGGGCGAAATCTCCGCGGACGGCGCGCCGCTCGGCCGCGTGCCGGGGGCCGTGAAGGTGCCGGCCGGCGATCGCACGCTCACCTTCAAGGCGCCGCGCCATCTCGATCACGTCGAGCGCCTCACCATCGCCGGCGGCGGTGAAAAACAGCAGCTCAAAGTGGCGCTCAAGCCTTCGTTCGGAGTCGTCAGCATCAGCTCGGTGCCCGCGGGCGCGCAGATCGAGGTCGACGGCAAACCGGCGGGCGTCACGCCGGCGAAAGTCGAAATGGACGCCGGCATCCGGCGCGTGCAGGTGTCGTCGCCCAACCTGCGGGCGTGGACTTCGAGTGTCGTGGTGGCTGCCGGCACGCCGCAGACCATCGGCCCCATCGAGCTCGGTGCCGCGGACGCGCGAGTGACCGTGCGGTCGGTGCCGTCGGGCGCGCAGGTGACCACCGGTGGAAGCTTCCGCGGCAACACGCCCGTCACCATCGACTTGTCGCCGGGCGTCTCGCACGCCATCACCGTCACGCGCGCGGGTTACGCGCCGTGGACTCGCGAAATTTTCGCGGAAGCCGCGAAGGCCTCGACGCTCGATGCGCGGCTGGCCGCGCTGCTCGTCGAGGTGCGCATCCAGGGCGAGCCGGCGGACGCGGAAGTCTTCGTGAACGGCAATCCGCTCGGCAAGGCGCCGGTGTCGCTGTCGCTGCCGGCGAGCCGCCAGCACGTGGAAGTGCGCAAGGAAGGCTTCAACCCCTTCGTCACCGACCTGGTGCTCGCTCCCGGCATCGCGCGCACCGTCGATTTCAAACTGGTGAACCCGAAAGACATCGCCGGCAACGCGCCGCAGAAGATAGTCACCAAGCCCGGCATCCGGCTCATCATCGTCGCCGGTGGCGTGTTCCAGGCGGGCACCGACCGGCGCGAACAGGGCCGGCGTCCGAACGAGGGCGCGCACAAGGTCACGCTGCTGCGCCCGTTCTACATGGGCGAACGCGAAGTCACGAACGGCCAGTTCCGCCAGTTCCGCGCCAACCACAATTCGGGTGCGGCCGGAGAGTTCTCGCTCGACCTCGACAAACAACCCGTGGCGCGCGTCGCGTGGGAAGACGCCGCCGAGTTCTGCAACTGGCTGTCGGCGCAGGAAGGGCTGCCGCCCGCCTACGAGCCGCGCGACGGCGGCGGCTTCGCGCTGACCGTTCCGGTGAGCAACGGCTACCGCCTGCCCACCGAGGCGGAGTGGGAATTCGTGGCGCGCGCCGCCAGTACCGGCAAGCCGCTGAAATATCCCTGGGGCGCCGATCTGCCCGTGGTGTCGGGCAGCGCCAACGTGGGCGGCAGCGAAGCGATGAACTTGTTAGGCGCCGCCATCGAAGGCCACCGCGACGAATTTCCGGCGGCAGCCTCGCCCGCGCTGTTCGCGCCGAATGCGCTCGGCTTCTACGACTTCGCCGGCAACGTCTCCGAGTGGGTCAATGACCGCTACCTGTCTTTCGTGCCATCCACCGCCGTCACGGATCCGCTGGGTCCCAATGACGGCAAGAGCCACACCTATCGCGGTTCCAACTGGCGAACGGTATCCACCTCCGAACTGCGCTTCCCGTGGCGCGAAGGTGCGGTGCTTCCCAGTGACGTGATCGGTTTCCGCGTCGCGCGTTACGTGGCGGCGGAATAGGAGAGCGCCATGCGTCATCTCATCGGCAGCATCATCGCCATTACCCTTGCCGGAGTCGCCGCGATCGCGGCCACGACCGCGCTGCTCAACGCGCCCGTGCGCAGTTCCAAGGTTGCCGCGCAGACGGCGCTGGCCGCCGAGGAACCGAAGTCCGCGACCGACGAGATTCCCGACGCGCCGCCGCCGAAAGGCGCGAACGCTCCGGAACAACCCGCGCCCACGAGCGCCGGATCCGCCACCGGCGAAGCCGCCAGTGACAAGCCGGCAGCCGAAGGCGCGAACGGGGAGGAATCCGACGCCGATCCCTACGAAGGCATCGCGCCCGAAGAACTGCCCCCCGATCTGCAATACGACGCCGATGCCAGCGTCAGCTTTCCCACGAACACCTGACGCCAACTCCCATGTACGGCTTTCACTTCGACCACCACACGCTGTCCATCGCTCGCGATGGCGAGTTGCTCGCCACCGAGCCGCTGGCGGTCGAGATCGCGGCTCGCGACGCGCGATTCGGACGCGCGGCGCTTGCGGCGGCGCGTGGCCGGCCGGACGAAGTATCGCTGTCGCATTGGCGCGAGCTCGCGCGCAATGAGAATGCCGCACGCCATGTCGCGCTCGAAGTGCACGCGCACCTGCGCGCTCTCGCGGTCAGTGACCGCATCGAAGCCGTGGTTGCCGTGCCCGCCGACCTGGATGCGAACGCGCTGGTGGCGTTGCGCGGTGCGTTGAGCGCCGCCGGCGTCGATACGCGTGATTTCCTCGATTCCGCCACGCTCACCGCCGCCGCGGTCGTCGATCGCAGCCACTACGTGTTGCTCGATACGGGCTGGCGCTCGGCAACTGCGACGCGGGTTTCCGGCGGCGGCGAATGTGTGTTCGAAGAAGCGTTCGTGAGCGAGCGCGCCAATCTGCTCGACGTCTACGACCTGTGGCTCATCGCCGTGGCGGGCGCCATGGTGAGGAATACCCGTTTCGATCCCTTGCTCAGCCTCGACGTGGAGCAGCGCCTGTTCGCCGACCTGCCCATGCTCGCCGCGCGTGCCGCCACCGAAGGCAAGGTGGAAGCCGCGGTCGAGTCCGATGGCGCGCGATTCGCCGTGACGGTCGACGCCCAGCTGTTTGCCGACGCGGCGCAGCCCTTCTATCGCGAGCTCGCGCGCCTCACGCGCAACGCGCGCATCGCGGGGCAGGATGCGGCGCTGGTGCTGCCGGCGGAGTCGCGCCGCTGGCCCGGGTTTCTTCCGCGCCTGCTCGAGCTCGAGCAGGACGGCCTCGTCATCGTTCCCGCGGGCCTGGCGGCGGTCGCGGCCTCGTTGCAGGCCACGGATCCGACGGTCACACCGCGCCTGCGCCGCCGCGTGCCGCGCGTCGCCAATCACAGCCTGACCGCCGACATCGAATACGTGGCGTCGGCGAGCACATCGGCTGCGCGCGCGCTGCCGGTGACACACATCCTTTTCGGTGGCGACTCCATGCGTTTCCCCGACATGGGCCTCGTCATCGGCACGGAGGAAGTCGCGAACGCTCCGCACATCGCGCTGCCGCGGGCCGCGGCGGGAGTGTCGCGCGTCCATTGTTCATTGCGACGCGAGGGCGAACGCACCGTGCTCATCGACCACAGTCGCTACGGCACCTGGGTCAACGGCGCGCGCGTGCGCGAACGCGCCCCGGTGCGCCCCGGCGATCGCGTGCGCGTCGGCACGCCGGGCGTCGAGTTCACGCTCATTTCCGCCGCGGCGGCCCTGCGAGAGGCGCCGTGAAGAAACGCCGCGCCTTCGAAGTCTTCACGCTGTCGTTCCTCGACTGCATCTGCTGCGGCTTCGGCGCGGTGGTGCTGTTCTACACGATCGTGCAGGCGCAGAAGGGCGCGCAGGAGATCCTCGCGCTCGACCAGCTCACCGGCGAGGTGAGCAAGCTCGAAGAAGAAGTGAAAGTGGGCATGTTGCACCTCGTGCAGTTGCGCAACACGCTGGAAAAGACCGACGAGGATGCGGCCGAGGCGCAGGCGCGCGCGCGCCGCGTCGCCGCCGAGCTCCAGCTGCGCCGCGAACAGTCGACGGAGTTCGACGAAGAGAGCCTCGCGCGGCGCGCGCACATCAACCAGTTGAAGGCCGACATCAAGGCGCTCGAAGAAGGCGTGAAGCGCCTGCAGGGCGGCGCGCTGGACAAAGCGCCGGCCGGTGATCGCGTGAAGTCGTTCCGCGGACGCGGCCAGCGCAAGTACATCAGCTCGCTGCAGATGAAAGGCAAGCGCATCCTCATCCTGCTCGATACGTCGGCGAGCATGATGGACGAGGACATCGCCAAGGTGATCAAGCTGCGCAACCAGCCCGAGCCGATGCGGCGCGCGGCGCAGAAGTGGCGGCGCGCGCTCGACATCGTCGAATGGATCACGGCACAGCTGCCCGACAACGGACAGTTCCAGGTGATCGGCTACAGCGCCAGGGCGAAGCCCGTGCAGGCCAGCACCGGCACGCAATGGCTCGCCAACAACGATCCGCGCGCCATCAATGGCGTGTTGACCGCGGCGCGCGCCATCACGCCGGGTGACGGCACCAGCCTCGTGAATGCGTTCCTTTCGGTGCGCACGATGCAGCCGGAACCCGACCAGATCATCCTGATCACCGACGGCCTGCCCACGCAGGGCTCGGTGCCGGCCTCGCGCAAGTTCATCAATTCCCGCGATCGCGAAAAGCTGTTCGACGATGCGATGAGGATCATGGAGAAGAAGCTGCCCATCGACGTGGTGCTGCTGCCCATGAAGGGCGACCCGCTGGCGGCGCATGCGTACTGGCGGCTCGCGCGCCGCAGCAGCGGGTCGTACGTCATTCCCTCGCGCGACTGGCCATGAGGAGAACACATGGCACTCGGTAAACGCCGCGAATTCGAAGTCTTCACGCTGTCGTTCCTCGACTGCATCTGCTGCGGCTTCGGCGCCATCATCCTGCTGCTGGTGCTCACCGACATCGGCCAGCCCATCGTCATCGAGCGCAGCGAACGGGATCTGCGCGCGCAGATCCTCGACCTGCAGCGCCAGTTGTTCGAGTTGCGCGGCGAGACCGACGTGCTCAACCGCGAGCTGCAGGGCCGGACCAAGGTCCTAACTATCGAGCAGCGGAAGGCCGCGGCGCTGGCCAGCGACCTCTCGAAGATTCGCGGCGAGTTCAACGCCAGCAAGGGCGAGTCCGCCGTCACCAACATCGTCGAAACCGAGCTCGTGGCGGCACACCAGACGCTGACCGCCGAGATGCAGCGCCTTCTCAAGAACGCGCCGAGGCGCGATCCGAGCGTGCTGGCCGTCGGCGGCATCCCGGTGGACAGCGAGTGGATCATCTTCGTCATCGACACGTCGGGCAGCATGCAGGCCGACAACTGGGAGAACGCCCAGAACGTCATGAAGGAGATCCTCGACATCTACCCCAAGGTGAAGGGCATGCAGATCCTCGACGACCAGGGAAAACCCATGTTCGCGAGCTCCAAGGGGCAGTGGCTGAGCGACACCCCCGCCCAGCGCACCAAGATCCTGTCGACCATGGTCAACTGGAAGCCGTTCAGCGATTCGAGCCCGGTGGAAGGCATCGGCGCCGCCGTCCAGGGCTGGTGGGCGGCCGACAAGAAGATCAGCGTGTATGTGATCGGAGACGACTTCACCGGCCCGTCGGTGGAGGCGGCCTTGCAGGCGGTACGTAAGTACAACCCGATAGACCGGCAGGGGCGCCACAAGATACGCATCCACGCCATCGGCATGCCGGCGGGGGCCAGTTCGCCGCCGCGTATCAACCAGCGTTTTTCTGTTCTAATGCGGGCCATGTGCGACGAAAACGAAGGTACGTTCGTGGGTCTCACAATCGGTGGTCCGGGTTGCGCGATCAAAGTCGACGTGCTCGGTCAGCCTCGCTGCATCACTGACGGGTGAACGCGTGAACCTACGACGCCTCTCGCATCTGTGCCTCTCACTGGCGTCCATGACGCTGCTCGGGGGCTGCATGGCGGTCGCCGTGCGGCCGGAAGGCGAACTTCCCAAGGCCATCATCGTGCCCACGCCCGCCAAGGTCGGTGTCGTGGTCACCAGCGAAGCCGCTAACTACACGCACAAGGAATCCCGTGCCAGCGTCGATTACGAAGCGCAGCTCGGCCCGTCGCACAAGCAGCTCGTCGAGGAAATCTTCCGCGCCGAATTCACCGAAGCGAAGATGTTCGACACCGTCGATGCCGCGCGCCTCGAACCGGGCATCATGGCCATCTTCGAACCGCGCATCGAACAGTTCTCGTTCGCCAGCGCGCGCGAGACGGGCGGCATCTACACCGCCGTCACCATCCGCTACCAGATCTACATCTATGCGCCGAACGGCGAGCTGGTCGACACGCTCACGCTGACCGGATACGGCAGCGGACCCGCGCCCAAGATCGGCAATGGTGAAGAAGAGCTCGGGATTGCCGCTTACGCGGCCATGCGCGATGCAGCCGCCAAGTTCCTCACGCAGTTCCAGGGGCTGGATCTCGCGAAACCGCTGCTCGCTTCGCAGGCGCTGCAGCCCAAGGCCAAGCCGGAACCCGGATCGCCCGAAGCGGCCGCCGCGGTTGCCGACATGACTATCGAAGCCGTGCCGATCAACGACCAGCCGGTGGTGGCGACGGCTCCGGAACCGCCTCCGGCGGCTTCGCAGCCTCTTGCTCCTTCGCAGATGACGTCCCAGTTTCGGACGGAGTCGCCTTGACCAGCACTCGTTCGAGGAAGACCACGTTCTCGGTGGGAACCGCCGCGCCGTTCTCGATGCGCGGCGCGTAGCGCGAGCGGCGCATCGACGACATCGAATTGCGCACGATGTTTTCCGGCACGTCGGTCGTCGGTGAAGTCACGTTGTCTATGCGGCCGTCGCGATCCACCGTGAAACGCAGCTCCACGGTTTTCACCACGGCTTCCGCCGGGTCGAGCTGTGAACGATCGATCGAGCTCACCGAGGGCCGGTAAGCGAGCACGCGCGGAGCCTCCAGAGGCTTGGTGTTGGAGACGCGCTCGAACGCCCTCCAGGCTTCCGCGTAGGTGTCGTACGAGCGGCGCAGCGCGTTGGCGATGAGGAACCAGTCGCCGAGATCGGTGAGCACTTCGCCGCGCATCTGTTCGTTGACCGGCGAATTCTTTTCGATGATGTCGAGGGCCGTGGCCAGGGCGGTCTCGCCGCGGCGCTGCTGCGTGCCGTCGGAAAACACCGGCGCGCCCGTGTTGCCGGAATTGAACGTGGCGCCGCCATCCGCGCCTTCGACGCCGTAGAACGCTTCGAGCCGGAAGGAGCGCGCGATGCCGCGCAGCGGACCGACGCGCCGCAGATCCTGTTCCGGCGCGGACCTCGCCAGGATGCCGAGCGCCCGCTCGTAGATGTTGCGTTCGCTGGTGTAGCGACGCGCGCCTTCATACCAGCGCGCGAGTTTGTCGAGGCGGCCTAGCAGCTTGATGGAGTTGCGGCCGTATGCGGCTTCCTCCACGCGCATGGCGTACAGGCTTTCCTTTTCCGCCTCGGGAAAGCGGCCCGTCGCCTCATAGGCGTCGATCAGCGCGTCGATGAACTCCACCTGGTTGATGTTGAAGAGGCCGTCGGTGTTGCGCGAAAGATCGGCGGCGCGCTTGAGCGCCACCACCGCGGATTCCGGATCGTTCGCGCCCATGAAGCTGACGCCGAGGCCGTGCAGCGGACGGATCTGCTGTTTGTCGGCAATGGTCGACTTCGCCTGCAGGATGCGCAGCGTGCGCTGGTAGTGTTCGATCGCCGCGGGGTAATGACCGAGTTTGTAGTGAACCGTGGCGAGGTTGGTCAGAGGATTCGTCAGCGCCAGCTCTTCGGCGCCGTATTGCACCTCGGTGAGCTCCACCAGGCGTTCGGCGAGCGGCTGCGCCTCGGCGTATTTCTTCGCATCGAACTGCAGGCGGAATTCCTTGTAGACCGCCACGCGCTCGGCGTCGGAGACGGCAAAGGCGGGCGGCGCCTGCAGACACACGGCGAAGGAAAGAATCGTGGCGATCAACCACCCGGAATATTTGACAGCAGCCATGGCTGGCGACTGTACCGCTTTTCAGCGTTTTTCAAAAAGGTAATGCGAAACCAGCCACTCGCGGCCGTCGGCGTATCCCCACAGTTCCGCGCACGCCATGAAGAACACGCGCCAGTACACCCACCAGCGCAGCGCCTGGGGCTCGCCATAGGTGCGCGCGAGCAACGGCATGAGCTCGGCCCTGTGCCGGTCCATGTTCGCAAGCCAGGCCTCGCTGGTGAGCTGGTAGTGCCAGCCGGGCACCTGCCAATGCTCGAGCAACCGCACGTCGCGCTGGAAATACAGCAGCAGATCGTCGCTGGGCATGATGCCGCCCGTGAAGAAGTGGCGCGCCATCCAGTCGCTGTCGTCGCGGACGTCGAAGGGATACGCGTAGCGGGAGTGAGTGAATATGTGTACGAAAAGTGTCGCGCGCGGCGCCATCCACGAAGCGATGCGCGCCAGCAACGCGTCGTAATTGCGCATGTGCTCGAACATCTCCACGGAAACCACGCGGTCGAAGCGCGTGTCTTCGGGAAAAGCCAGGTGGTTCACGTCGCAGGTGATCACTTCGAGGTTTCGCAGGCCGCGGGCGCCCGCCTGCGAATCGATGTGCCGCTTCTGCGTTCGCGAATTCGACACCGCGGTGATCTTCGACTCCGGGTAGTTAGTTGCCATCCACAGGCTCAGGGACCCCCAGCCGCAGCCCAGCTCGAGAATCCGCTGGCCATTGTCGAGCCGCGCGCGCTGGCAGGTCAGGGCCAGCATGCGCGCCTCGCCGGCATCCAGGTTTTCGGCGGGCGCGGCGCCGGGATGCGGGTACAGGCAGCCCGAATACTTGAGGTGCCGGCCGAGCACGCGCGTGTAGAACGCGGTCGGCACCTCGTAGTGCTGCTCGTTGGCCGCCGCGGTCTCGATGGCCACGGGACTGCGCTCGAGTTGCCGGATGAAGTCGATGAGCCGCTGTTGCTGCTTTTCCGGATCGCGCTGGTTCTCCTCGCGCAGTCGCGTGGCGAGCAGCGCGCGAATGCGCCGGCGGATCAGGAAGTCCGGAACCAGGTCGCGCTCGAGTAGTTGCATCGCGATTGAAGTCATGGGATTTCCCGGGCAGGCGTCATGTGTTGCGCGTGGAGAGCAGGGTGCCCATGGAATCCTCGGGCGTGAGCCGCGCGAGCTGGCGCAATACGTACGCCGACATCGCGATATTGCCGAGAAGCATGATGGCGACGAACCAGGCCACGCGCGGCAGGGCGCGTACTTCCTTCCATAACACCCATGTGTAGAAGGTGATGAATCCGTAGTACGCGTCGATGAGCGTGGCGATGGTCCAGAGGTTGTCAGGTGGGGTTGTCAGGCCTCCCCACTCCCAGACCGGCTGGCGAGTGCAAACCCACAGGTTCCAGGCAGCCAGCGAAACCAGCATGAGGACGAACAGCATCTGGAGCGCGCGTTTGTGCATAGCGGAAGACGATACGAAGGCTTGTGACCACTGGATGCATTGCGTCAGGCGCGCCGTATTCCTACAGAAACGACCGGTGAATTTGAGATCATCGATCGCAAACAGGAGCCTTGAATGCCCAAGCAGATCGGTTATGTCGTCGGTAGCCTCCGCAAGGAATCCATCAATCGAAAACTGGCCAATGCCCTCATCAAGCTCGGGCCGCCCGACTTCACGTTCAAGGAGCTGCGCATTGGCGATCTGCCGCTGTACAACCAGGACGACGACAAGGCGCAGGTGCCCGAGGTTCAGCGCCTCAAGAGTGAATTGCGCGCGGTCGACGCCGTCATATTCGTGACCGCCGAATACAACCGTTCCATTCCGGGCGTGCTCAAGAACGCCATCGATCACGCGTCGCGGCCCTATGGGCAAAGCGCCTGGGCTGGCAAGCCCGCAGGTGTCATCGGCGCGTCCGTTGGCGCCATCAGCACCGCGGTTGCGCAACTCCACCTGCGGACCATCCTGGCCTATCTCGACATGCCCACGCTGGGGCAGCCCGAGGCGTACATCCAGGTCAAGGACGGCTTCTTCGACGAGGCCGGCAACTTTGCGAGCCCGGAGACGCGCAAATTCCTGCATAACTGGATGGACAAGTACGTCGCCTGGGTCAAGAAACTGACCGGTTGAGCGCATATCTGCGCTTCTTGCTCAATTTCACGAGTGGCGGCGATCAGAGGGTTCGTGGCACATCGTCACGATGCCTGCGCCGAAGACGCTGAACGGAACTCTGGCGGAATTGCGCGCCAGCGGGTCGGCGCGCCCGCGGCGGCCCGTGCGTATTCCCGATGCCGCGCCTCTCATCGCGCGCCTGCTGGGCAATTGCAAGACACTGGCGGTCGAAGACCGAGCCAACGGACTCGCCTTCCGCCTTCAGGGCACGACTGAATCCGCCACCCCTTTCGCCATCACCTGCGTGTTGCACCTGCCGGCCGGCGAGGCGCTGCTGACATCCGCCGAACAGACGGTGGCCGAGATGCTTTGCGACGGCCGTACGCTCGCCCAGATTGCGCACCTGCGCGGCGTATCCACGAACACCGTGAAGTCGCAGGTGCGCCAGGTGTTTCGCAAGCTGAACGTGGAGTCGCGCGTGGCGCTGGTGCGCAGGATTTGCCCCTGACTGGAACGGGGACACTCCCCATTTGCCGCGCTGGAAACGGGGAGTGTCACCATGCTCATCGCGGCAGGACGCGGAAGAACACGTCGGCCATCAAGGCGCGCCCGGGCTTCGGCCCCTGCGCCGCCCATGCCCAGTAGGGGATGTAGTTGCCGGCGTCGTCGACATATTTGCGGATCCTGGGAATCGTATCCAGGGCGGTGAGCCCGGTGCCGCCCAGTGTGCGCATCTCGTCGGTGGTCGAAACGCCATCCGCGTTGCGATCGGTCCAGAGACGCAGCTGCGGCCAGATGGCATCCGCTTCGCTGATGTAGCCATCGTCATTGCCGCCGAGCTGGCGCGAATCGTATTGCGCGAGACCGACGAAGCCATTCGGCGCGTTGCGGCTCTCGAGAATCATGGGTGTGCCGACGCCAAACAACTCCGAACCATCGTCGATGCGTCCGTTGCCGCTGCGATCGATGGCGAGGAACGCTTCGTCGCCGTCGCGACGCACCCATTGCACGTGATCGCGGAGCCCATCAGCGTTGACGTCGAAGTAGACGCCGACGCCGGCCTGCCCGAGGTTGATGCCTTTGTTGTCGAGGTCGATGACGATGGGGCTGCAGCCGCCGCTCCACGCCGTGCCGCTCATGGCCGCGATGCCGACAACGCTGGCGGCGAGCAATCGTTTGAAGATTTTCATGTTTACCATCCTTGGTAGTGATGTTCAGGGAATGCAGGCGGTCCATTCGTCTTCGTCGGCGA